>CP016490.1:1825246-2433661 GCA_002966495.1 Halomonas sp. GFAJ-1 | reverse complement strand
TTTCAAGCTCGGGCAGAATCTCAAACAAATCACCCACTAGACCGTAGTCCGCAACCTGGAAAATAGGCGCTTCTTCGTCTTTGTTGATCGCAACGATCACCTTGGAGTCTTTCATGCCTGCCAAGTGTTGAATGGCGCCTGAAATACCCACTGCGATATACAGATCCGGCGCGACAATTTTGCCGGTCTGACCAACCTGCATATCGTTAGGCACAAAGCCTGCATCAACGGCTGCCCGCGAGGCACCAATGGCAGCCCCCAGCTTGTCGGCAATGCCATCGAGCAGTTTGAAATTGTCGCCGTTGCCCATACCGCGGCCGCCAGAAACCACTACCTTAGCACCGCCAAGCTCTGGGCGATCAGACTGCGCCAGCTCTTCTTTTACG
This sequence comes from Halomonas sp. GFAJ-1, assembly GCA_002966495.1. NCBI lineage: Bacteria > Pseudomonadati > Pseudomonadota > Gammaproteobacteria > Oceanospirillales > Halomonadaceae > Halomonas > Halomonas sp. GFAJ-1. Next base: position 2,433,275 of record CP016490.1, on the reverse strand, counting down.
AAGCTGGACTGAGCGTTTTCAACCACAACGTCAACCGTCTCGATAGCGGCACTGCCGCCAGCGCCCACTGCATCAAAGCCAGTAGTGCGCACGGTAATTACCTTGAGCGCGTCGTCACTTTTTACCGTGGCGATAGCGTTACCTGCGTAAATGGGACGCAGGAAGGTATCAGCGCTCTCAACACCAATTACGTCGGAAAGCTGGCTAACATCTTTTAGTGCAGCTAAGCGTGGCAGTACGTTTTTGCCAGTCGTAGAGGCGCTAGCCAGCACGTGGGTATAAGCGCCTGCCAGCTCAACCAGTAGAGCGCCCATTGGTTCGGCAAGCTGATGGGCGTATACCGCGTTGTCCGCTAGACGAACCTTGCTTACGCCATCAAGCTTCGCGGCCGCTTCAGCAGCGGCTTGTACGCCTTCACCGGCAACAAGCACGTCGATGTCACCACCAATCGCCTTAGCAGCAGCAACTACGTGGGCTGTCGCGCCCGCAAGCTGACCTTCATGGAGGTCGGCAAGTACCAGAATGCTCATGAGATCAGCTCCTATTAAAGCACTTTGGCTTCGTTTTTCAGTTTGTCGATCAATTCATCTACCGAGGCAACTTTGACACCGCCTTTACGTTCAGCCGGCGATTCCACTTTCACCAGGGACACCTTGGAAGCCACCTCAACGCCGTAATCGGCGGGGGTTTTCACATCCAGCGGCTTTTTCTTAGCCTTCATGATATCTGGCAGTTTGGCGTAGCGCGGCTCGTTCAAGCGCAGGTCCGTCGTGACGATAGCGGGTAGCGTTAGCGCGATGGTTTGCAGGCCACCGTCGATTTCCCGGGTCACATTAACTTTGTCGCCGTCTACCGTGACGTCGGATGCGAAGGTGCCTTGGGGCAGATTGGTCAATGCAGCAAGCATTTGGCCAGTCTGATTATTGTCGGTATCGATGGCCTGCTTACCTAGCACCACCAAACCTGGCTGCTCTTCTTCAACAACTTTGGCCAGCAGCTTGGCCACGACAAGTGACTCTACCCGCTCGTCGGTTTCAATATGAATAGCGCGGTCTGCGCCCAGCGCTAGCGCGGTACGCAGCTGCTCTTGGGCGGCTTTAGGGCCAACCGTCACGGCAACCACTTCGGTAGCAACACCCTTCTCTTTCAGGCGCACCGCTTCTTCTACAGCAATTTCGCAGAAAGGGTTCATGGCCATTTTGACGTTGGTAAGATCGACGTCAGAGTGGTCCGCTTTCACACGGATTTTGACGTTATAGTCAATGACGCGTTTAACCGCGACGAGTACTTTCATAGGTTCCTCGCTTGGCTTGTCGTAGAAGCCGTTAACCTGACCCGGCACCGAAAAAAGATACCGATGAAAAATAGGAGCGGCGCAAGACGATTAGCACCGCTTAAAAAATTCATGCAAGCGTTTGATAGGTCTGTAAATGAAAAACCCCATCAATTTGCCACAACCACCCTATGGGCAACAACACTCATCGTCTACGGCCTTGGTCGTAGCTGCTATCAATCCACCTTAATTCGCAATGAGCCAACCCGGGTGTTGACCAGGATCGATCGAGAAATGCTGCTTTTGCCATCGTAGGGGTGACCTGACAGGGGTATTATGCCTATCATGGGGCATAACCAGAAGCAAACGACCGTTTTAAATTAAGACCAGCTTTTCATAAGCTAGTTCTCACAGCTAACTTATCGTTAAGTTGGCCGTTAAGAGAATAAGGAGAAACCGGGTGGAAAACGTTGAACGCGATGTAATGGACTTTGATGTGGTGATTGTGGGAGCCGGCCCTTCTGGACTGTCTGCCGCATGTCGCTTAATGCAACAGGCTAACGAGGCTGAGCAAGAGCTTACGGTCTGCGTAGTGGAGAAAGGCTCAGAAGTAGGCGCTCATATTCTATCTGGCGCGGTTTTTGAACCTCGCGCATTAGCTGAGCTGTTCCCCGATTGGGAAGAGCGCGGTGCACCGCTAAACACCCCCGCCACCCGGGATGATGTTTACTTGCTTAAAGATGCTGAGAAAGCACAGAAAATCCCCAACGCTTTAGTGCCAAAAAGCATGCACAACACGGGTGGCGAGCTTACTCGTTATGTCATTAGCGCGGGGAACTTGAGTCGCTGGCTTGGCGAACAGGCCGAAGCACTCGGGGTTGAGATTTTCCCTGGTTTTGCTGCCCAGGAAGTAATTATTGAAGAGGGTGTTGTTCGCGGCATTCTAATAGGTGATATGGGCGTTAGCGCCGATGGCACTCCGAAAGACGGCCATATGCCGGGTATGGAGCTGCGCGCAAAATACACGCTATTTGCTGAAGGCGCCCGCGGACACCTTGGCAAACGGTTAATTCAAGAGTACTCCCTCGATGCTGGTCGCGACCCACAGCATTACGGTATTGGCCTTAAAGAGCTGTGGGATGTACCCGCCGAGCAACATGAGCCTGGGCTTGTGGCACACGGGTCTGGCTGGCCACTGGATAAAAACACCCACGGCGGCTGGTTCCTCTATCACGCAGAGAATCAGCAGGTCGTCGTGGGCCTGATTATGGACCTTAGCTACCAAAATCCGTGGCTCTCTCCCTTTGATGAGTTTCAGCGTCTAAAACATCACCCCACTATCAGCCAGTACTTGTCTGGCGGTAAGCGGGTAGCTTATGGCGCGCGGGCCATTACCAAAGGGGGGCTTAACTGCCTACCCAAAATGACTTTTCCAGGTGGCCTGCTAATTGGCTGCGATGCAGGCACGCTCAACTTCTCCAAGATCAAGGGCCTGCACACGGCGATGAAGTCGGGCTTGGTAGCCGCGGAGAGTGTTTTTGAAGCTATTAAAGGCGGCGACGAGGGCGCTCAAGAGCTGACAAGTTTCACCACTAAGTGGGAAGCCAGCTGGGCCTATGAAGAGCTAAAAGAGAGCGCGAGCTTCGGCCCTGCCATTCATAAATACGGTACCGTTGGAGGCGGCGCCTACAACTTTGTTAATCAGTTGCTGGGCAATAAGCTTCCCAACGTGCATGACACCACCACCGACCACGGTGCGCTGAAGCCTGCCGCCAAGTTTGAAAAGATCGATTACCCAAGGCCCGACGGCAAGCTCTCTTTCGACAAGCCAACCTCGGTATTTTTATCCAATACCAATCACGAAGAGGATCAGCCTTGTCATCTGCGCTTAGCAGACCCCGAGCTGCCCATTCGCGACAACTTGCCTGAATACGCCGAACCTGCGCAGCGCTACTGCCCTGCAGGCGTTTATGAAGTCGTTGAGGATGCGCAGGGTGCGCCTAAGTTCCAGATCAACTTCCAGAACTGCGTCCACTGTAAAACCTGCGACATCAAAGACCCCGCCCAAAACATTACCTGGGTGGCACCCGAAGGTGGCGGCGGCCCCAACTATCCTAATATGTAGCAGGTAAAGAAACATTTAAAGCAACGTCTATGCCTCCTGTGCATTATATGCCTAGGAGGCATTTTTAGCACACCTATTGATTAAATACAGTCTTACACCGGTCTATTTAGAATCACTTAGAACTATTCAAAATTTTCTGTTCTCAAAAGCTTCACTGCTGTAAAAACCATTCAATTGAAGAGCAGTCAAATCATGCATAAGCACCGATTGGCGCTGGAAGCCTACCTCTTTAGCAAATATTTTTGGACTTAAGCACTGACCAAGCTTGATAACAGCAAATGATAGCTGCTGATCGTTATCAGTGCCTGACAAACCATCAACTAACGCAGTATCTACATTTAACACATCAAGTGGCAAAACCTTTAAATTGGATAGCTTTGAATACTTAACCCCAAAATCATCTACAATAATTTTAACATCTATCTTTTTAATTTCTTCAAAGACCTTAGCAGTGTACTCGACGTCTTTCAAAATTGTACTTTCAGCAACCTGTAGCTCAAGCAATTCCGGTATCATTTGCGTAGTGGTTACAATATCGTTCACGCTCTTCACAAAAGCCTCATCATAAAACTGCCGTTCATAGACATCTACAGCTATTGTTAGCGCTGGTGCGCCTTGCTCTTGCCATAACATACTCTGTTTACAGGCTTGTTCTATTGCCCAGCTACCAATAGAAACGATCAAACCACTCTCTTCAGCCATTGAAATAAATTGTGATGGCTCGAGCAAACCAAGTGTCGGATGTTGCCAGCGCAACAACGCTTCAATACCAATAACCTCGCCATCACTTGAGTTATGCTTAGTCTTATAGATCAACTTAAGTTCTTTTTGGTCTAGCGCTCGCTGGAGACCCGACTCCAGCATTAAACGAACATCTGTTTCCAACCCAAGCTCTTCAGTGTAAAAGCAGGCGGTATTTTTTCCTGCTTGCTTTGCTTTATACATGGCCACATCGGCATTTTTTATTAATGTTTGCTCATCAAGCCCATCAACGGGAAACAAGGATACTCCAATACTGACTGAAACATGGTACTCGTGCCCTGCTAGAGAAAAAGGCTCTCTGATGGAATCGAGTATTTTTTCAGCAACAGGCTTAACACAAGCCTGGCTATCAACCTTATGCATGATAATGACAAACTCATCACCGCCCAACCGAGCTACAACATCACTGGCACGAACCGCTGATGTAAGACGCTTAGCCGTTTCCTGTAAAAGATGGTCACCCGCCTCATGACCCAAAGAATCATTGATAAGCTTGAAACGATCAAGATCCAAAAAGAGCAGCGCAAAAGGCTCCCCATGGCGTTCGCCAAGCCTGACCGCCTGTGTCACCAAATAACTAAAAAAAGCTCGGTTAGGTAGCTCTGTTAACGCATCATGAAACGCCAAGTGCTCAACCTGCTCAGCGTGTAAAATACGCTCCTCTATTACACGTTGACGCTCTCGCTGTAGCTTCCAACTAAAGAGCCCTAGCGATGTAAAAACAGCAAGCAATAAACCACTTGCCCAGCTAGCCCGCTGCCAATATTTTTTGGCTATAGCCTGTGCAGACGCCAATTGTTCATTTTTAGAAAGGCCGACAACGACAGATAAAGGAAAACTATAAAGTTCTCTTACCATTGTATAGCGTTCCTCGTCCCTCCAAGTTGTCAGAAAGAGCGGTTGACCTGTATCGCCCTCACCCTTCACCCATGGAGTTAACTCTAAAACGTCATCTGAATAAATTTCACTGCCTGCTCTAGCAACATGTGCTAAGCCGTCTTCTCCTACCACGGCTAACATACCCTGGTGCCCCATAGAGCGAGTTGCGTAGCTACTAACAAAAAAGTCAGCTTCGACTGAAACAAAAATCCAACCCAACACTGTTTCATGGTCAGAAATTAGTGGCCGAGTAAACATCAGCTGCACCACATCATCAGTTATCACTCGATCCACTGCTAAAGTGTCGTCAACTCGCCCTGACTGCATTGGCAGCATATAATGCTGTTCAATCAATAATGAATTGGTGCTTCCAACAACAACCCCCTGCTTATTAACTACACCTACCGTAAATAATAGTGCTGGAGGTAAAAGCTCTTGAGCCTGTAAAACATCTAGCGCCGCTTCACTGTCAACACTATTGGCAGTGAAGCGGACTAGCTTCAGTGTTGTGTCAATTTCCCGAAGCGCTCTCACAACGCGAGCTTCATAGGTATCTAAAATTTCACCTACAGATAACGCTGCTTGTCGCTCAACAGCTGACTGCTCTTTTTTAACTAAGTAGTAGGTACCCGACCAAATAATGATCAATAGCAACAATGCCAACATGCTAAGCAGCCAGACTGGACTAGCAAGGTGGTGCAACCGACGATGAGCATGGGCCCGAGCCGCACTCTCCGCTTTTGGGTTTTGTGAATAAAAGGGATTACTCAACTTGTACCACTCTTAACCGGTCGTCAAAGTAAGCAGCATTAATATAACCCAACGCAGCTTTATCACTAACGAGCCTATCTATAACTGCTTGGCTATCGCGAAATGTTTGAGGAGGCTGTCCTCGTCCAGTAAAAATAAGCCGAGCCCAGTGCGCTTTAATCTGTGCTGGTGTTTGCCCAATATAACGAGTGTAAAACACTTCACGCTCTATTGAGCTTCCTGACTGATCCAAGGGTATTACTGCCAATCCTTTACCGATTTGTGTGCGTCGGCCTAAATAAATATCTGTTAATTCACTACTGGTCAAACGTGTAAAAGGTGCCTCAACTGAGGTTACGAGTAAAACATCGGCTGTCGCAGCATGCCCAATAACACTAAGCAAAACACTTGCACCAAGCATATTAAGTCGCTTAAGCATTGCCACTCTCCTTAAAATACAAAGTCGAGCGCAAGGCTAAACAGGTTAATATGCCCACCGGGATCAAACTTCGGTTGTTGATTAATGAGCCCGCCTGGCGAATCTGAGCGCATATCGATATAGTCATATTGAGCAGTAAGCGCCATGCCCGGCCGTAAGTCCCAGCGTGTTCCCAGTGTCACGCCTCGTTGCTGCATGCCACTAGCAAGCACGTCATTCAAAATATCATTGAGTAGCACTGCACCTTCTGCAAATGGAGAAGGATAAAGCGCTGCATTTAGCCCCTCTTCAGAAGTATTACTAGTTACCCTTGCACGCGATATACCTACAAAGGGTGTCCAGCTAGCAATACGGTATCCAGCGGTAAGATAGCTGCCCTCATTATCACCCAACACAGATGACGATGTAGAACGTGCCCACTCTCCCATCACAAACCATGGGCCAGGATCATAGCCAACTCCGAGACTAATCACACTGGACCGCTTTCCCTCAACCTCATACCGATTAGCAATTAACTCTCCTGGGGGGCCAAATGATCGATAAATGTCGAAAAACTGGGAAAGCTCATCAACGCTTACTTTTAGCTCACCGTAGCTAGCAAAGAGCGTGGTGGCTCCCCATTGCGTGCGATGTGAGATCCCCCATGAATCGGAGGCATCTATACTGCCAGTTGGGTAATCAACGCTGCCCCCACCATAGCTCAAACGTAGCTCATTGGTAGTTTCGCCTGCAGCATATTGATAGCGCATATCCACACCATCGAAATATGCGACAGGAATTAAACGATACACCTCTTGCGGCGGTCGTACCCAGGGAGTGGCATAGTTAATTTTACGATGCTCGGATGCCATGAACGTACCTTGCACCATGCGGCCTACACGTAAATTAAAATTAGGGGTTAAATCATATTGAATGTTAGCCCACTCAATACCCGGTGCGTAAGAACCATCATAGCGTTTTTCGCTAGCCACCTGAACGATAGAGGTAATTTTTGGCGTTACGTGTAGCGTAGCCTGAAGCCCTAATCGGCTGTCTACCTGTGCGCTCCAGTCATCGCTATATCCGGCACCTTTTGATGCGAAAATATCAGACACATAATCAGCATGGGACTCGTCAGAGTGAACCACGCCTAAAGTACCAAAACCATTAAATATTACTCGTGGATGAGTGTCATCAGCAACTCCGGAGCTGGTATAGGCTATGAGGAGAACAACGCAAAACAGAGCAACTTGCCTAACCATGCACAATACCTTCTTATTAAATATCTATTAATTATAAAGCATTAAATCGTCAGGCCTACCCTAAGTCAAATGATTAATGAGGTATAAAACATCCGGATAAAAGTAGGTTAAATAAAACAGTCCTCTAATTAACCTAATTTTTATCTAACTAGCACTGAGCCTACTTCTAATAGTTCTATCGGTGCACGGCGAGCAATCAACCGCCGACGACCAGCCTGGGCAAAGCGCACATCAATAACCGGGTCTGACGGGTTTCCTTCGACCGCAGCCACCTCTCCCTCTCCAAACACAGCATGCAGCAGGCGCTGGCCTGGATAAAAATGCGTATTAACGCGGTACTCAGCACTCGCCTCCTGCACCTGCGGGGGCGCCAGTTCGATATCCCCTCTGTCCAGTCGATCCAGATAACGCTTAACCAAACCAGGTGAAGCGACCTGAACAGCAGCCTCTGGCGGGCGAGCCGTTGCCAAACAGCCAGCTACCCGCATACTGTCCTGCCAAGCACTTTCAGCAATAAAACGGCTTGGCCGGTGGACGCCACCATCATGAAGCATCAGCAGCTGCTCCTGAGCGCGAGTAATGGCCACGTAAAAAAGTCGACGCTCCTCTTCCAATCGCTCATCGTTCAGCGGATTGTCGCGGCTGTAATGAGGAAAGTCCTCCTCATTAACGGCTGCCACCGCCACGAGCGGCCACTCAAGCCCCTTTGCGCCATGTACCGTACTAATCAGTACTCCATTCGCTTGGTTTTCTACCGGGCGTTCTAGCAGCTCAATAAATGCATCAGGGTTTTGCACGCTCTCTGCCTGCTCAATGAGCACATCCAATAAGCGCACATCCTCCTCGCCTTTATCTCGCCTTGCAGCAGCACGCTTAAGGGTTTTTTCCGCGTCGATAGTTTCTACTACATGGCTTAGTAGCTTTGCGGGCGACCATGCGCTGAGTTTTGGAAGCTCGCATAACAACCCCCAGCGCTTTTTTAAGGTACGACGCTGCAGCGGCTTGAGCGCTGCTAGCACTGGCTCGTGGCGCTCAGGCCAGCGCTGGGTGGTGGCCAACTGATTCGCTAACTGTTGCAGCCGCTCACGAGCGACAAACGGCGTTGGCTGTGAAAGAAGCAGCAGCAACTGTGCTGGGTCATGCAGCAATTCCGGGCGGCGGGACAGTTTTAAATAACCCGCCAACGCTTGCACCAGCGGCAGCCGAAACACAAAGCGGTCTTCCCGTAGCAGCCGAAATGGGATGCCAGCCTGCAATAACGCCAGTTGAAAGGGCACCGAAAGCGCCCAGCTACGCACTAGCAGGCTAGCCTCGCTTAACGCCCGCCCCTGGGCCTGCCAGTCCATCAGTGCGTCCAGCAGCAACCGACTGCCTTGGCCAACCGATATCCGCGTTTCTGGGTTATTAGCGTCCGCCAAACAGAGTTGATCAGGACGGCGTAGATTAGGCATGATGGCGTGATTAGCGGCTAGCGCTAGTGCATGGCCATGCCGGAAGGTGGTAGAGAGCGGGTAATCGGTTGCAGCACCAAAGGTGGCGGTAAAGTTTTCCAACATGGTGTCTGGCCGCGCGCCACGCCACTCATATATACACTGGTTAGCGTCGCCAACGGCCATTACATCCGCGCTTTGTCCGGCCAACACCGCCAGCAGCCGCTGCTGGGCGGTATTGATATCCTGGTACTCATCAATGATGACATGATCTAGAAAGCCTTCCACCCGGCGGCGTAAAGCACCATCCGCTTCGAGCGTTTGGAGCGGTCGATAGAGCAAGTCGGCATATGTCATCACCCCTTCGGCTTGCAGTAGTCGCTCGGCCTCGTCAAACGCCGCTGGAAAATAGTCGGTATCCGGCTCATAGCTCAGGCGATCATATAACGCGTTGGCGGGCAGCATTTCCGCTTTTACCAAGCCACAAAAGTGAGCCAGCGCTTCCAAGCGATCCCCCTCAAGGGCCGCATCACGCCGCTCTACCGCATCGCTAAGTACGTTCAAGCTTGCCTGACGAAGCAGCCTTTCCAGCTGCCACTCGGCAGAGAGCAGACGTCGGGGCGCCAACGCTCCCCACCGACATAGGCTCTGTGTCAGCCGATGCCCTAATGAATGGAAGGTTCGCACGTCGGGTAATGGCTGCCCTTTCGGGGCCATACTAGATAAGCGGCGCTGAAAATCATCCCGGGCAGAGCGGTTAAACATCAGCACTAGGATGCGTTTTGGCGAGACATCGTTAGCCAGGAGATGCAGCACACGGGCTGCCATTGTGGTGGTTTTGCCTGCCCCAGCCACCGCGGCTACCCTTGCGTGCCCTTTGCTGTGAGTCACTACCGCTTGCTGTTCAGCTGTTAACTTCACGGCGCCTCGCTGGGTACATCATCGGCATCGATCTCTTGCGCTAGCTCCCCTAGCAGGTAAGGGTTGCCAGCGCTGTACAGACGTAGTTGAGTCCCGCCGTTTGCAACAACACAGGGCGTAGCCTGCTCGATTAAACGGTAATAAACATTACGGTGCAGGCGAGCGCCAAGCCCAAAGCGCACAGCAATTTCAGGCACCTGCTCGCCTTCAGGCGTAGTACTCAGCGTCATAGGGTGCTGGTCATCTAAACGCACAACATCATCAAACTGCGTGGTAAACCACCAGGCATCATCATGGAAATCCGCTTCTACCGCGACCAGCGGCAGATCCTCTACCTTTAAGCGCCATCGCTCCACAGGAGTCACCAGGCAGTAGCCGTCGCTATCGTGCCGCAATAGGCTGGCCAGTAACCGTGGTATGGCCGTTCGGGCAAAAGGCTGTCCTTCGTGCTGCCAAGTGCCATCGGCCTTAATTAAAATATCGATATCCCCGGAAAGGGCCGGCTGCCACTCGTCAACGGGTGGTATGGATGCCGAACCTGGCTGATGCTGTAGCAGTCGATCAATATTCATCCGTCCACACCTCGTGACAATGACGACCTACACCAACAGGCCTGATTGCGCTAACGCCTGCTTAACACTCTCTGGAGCATCTGGAGCAGCAGCGCGGAACAAGTGATAGAAGTTAGCCGTGGTTTGCATAGCCACCTCATCTACGCTGATACCCCGAGCCTCTGCAATACACGCAGCAACTTCAACCACCCAAGCGGGTTCGTTGGGCTTTCCACGATAAGGCACAGGTGCCAAATAGGGGCTATCAGTCTCAATCAATAGGCGATCTAGCGGCAACTGTCGCGCCAGTTCGCGAAGCGAGGCGGCATTGCGAAAGGTAATAATGCCCGATAACGAAATATAGAAACCTAAGCGCACCGCTTCCCGCGCCATCTCGATATCTTCTGTGAAGCAGTGTAATACACCGCCCACCTTGGGGTTACTATACTCGCGCAATAGAGAGAGCGTTTCTTGTTTGGCATCGCGAGTATGAACAATAACCGGCAACTCCAGTTCTCGCGCCGCCAGCAAATGACGCTTAAAGCGCTCATGTTGGATATCAATAGGGACGCTGTCTTGGTAGTGATAATCAAGCCCAGTTTCACCTATCGCTACTGCACCGTACTGTTCAGCGGCCTCAACAATATCGTCAACGCTCGGTTCGTTGGGCGTGGTGTGCAGAGGGTGTAAGCCTGCAGAAATAGCCACATCCGGGTGCTCTCTGGCAATCGCTGCTAAACCAGGCAGCTCTTCTAAGGTCACCGAAATAGCGAGAAACTGGCTGACATTGGCAGACCGGGCCGCCGCTAGGGTAGCCGAAATATCGCCGCCATGGGTATGCTCAGATAAGCGGTCCAGGTGGCAGTGTGAGTCAACAAACATACAGGTCTCGCTTTTGAATAAATAAGTGTCGCTTACGTCAATTCACAGCGTAAACGACGGAGGAGCTTTATCTAACTGGCCTGCCAGGAGTGTTTCAATGCGATCTCGCACCGAATAATCCTGCTGGCTGAAGTGCACACCAATCCCAGGAATGCGGCGACCGCTCACCCCTTCCGGGGAGACCCAAATCACTTTCCCGGTGACCGAAAGCCGCTCGCTCTCCCCAGGCAGCGTCAGTAACAAAAATACTTCTTGGCCAAGGGCATAAGGCGTTTTAGTGGGCACAAAAATGCCTCCCCGATCAAGAAAAGGCATATAAGCGGATAGCAGCGTCGGCACATCGGGTAATGTCAAAGAGAGAGCTTTTTGAGCAGCCATCATAACCTCGCTTGGCAGCTAATGGAGTTATGAGCGCAACAGCGCCGACCAACGCACCAGCCATGCTTCAAGGACGAGCTGTGGGTTAGGGTTGGCGCCCACAGCCAGCAGGCGGCGCTGCTCGCGGGCATAATCCAATAGCCGAAACCAGTCTTGTACACGGGCGTTTTTAACCGCTTGGCGATAAAGCGGCTCTAAATCAGGGTTATGCAGCGCTGTGGTTTCGCCTGATAGGCCTAATCGAATGAGATCTTCAAGCCATGCAATACCGTACCATAGGATGGCATCTATCGCTTGGCGATCGAGCCTTGCTGCCTCGGAAACGGGTTCTGCGCCGCGCACCAACTGCTCAAAGCAGTCGTGAATTTGGTGGCGCAATGCCCTTTCATCAGGCATTGCCAACTCTATAGCCAACAGTGGCAACCCTCCAGATACTCGCCACCAAAAGAGCGCTTCGTCGCTTCCCAGCTTCTCGGTCAACCAGCCTTGGCACGCCTCAAAAGGCACACTTGCCAACGGCCACTGCTGACACCGGGAACGGATAGTAGGCAGCGTCCGCGAGGGTACGTCCGAGAGCAAAATAAACAGCGTTTTTTCACCCGGCTCTTCCAAACTTTTAAGTAAGGCGTTGGCCGCTGCAGTGTTCATCGCTTCAGCGGGGGATATGACAATCACCCGGTAACCGCCCTGCTGTGCGGTTTGTGACACAAAGCGATTAACATCACGTATCGGATCAATCCGAATCTGCCGCTTACCCTCTTCAGGAGAGATGCGCAGCAAGTCAGGATGATAGCCCGAGGCGAGCATGGCACAGCTATGGCACTGGCCGCAGGCTTGTTCTGTCGGCTTTGCGCAGAGTGTTTTCGCCACTAAGGCGTCCGCTAGCTGCTGTTTCCCGACGCCATGTGCACCACTGATAAGCAATGCATGGGGCATACGATCATCATTCGCTAAGCGAACGAACTGCTTCCAGGTGTCATAGTGCCAGGGCAGCACATCCGTTAACGCCATAGCGCTAACCGCTCTTCCAGCACTGTTGCCAGCGCTGCCTGCACGTCGTCAAGGGCCTGCTCGGCATTGATTATCGCAAACCTTTCTGGCGCTGCCGCTGCTCGGCTTAGGTAGGCCTGCTGTACCGCTTCAAAAAAACTTTCCTGCTCTTGCTCAAAGCGGTCACGCTGGGTGTGTTGGTCACGTAGCCGCCCTTCTAAGCGCGTTTTTGCAGCGGCAGGAGACATATCCAGCAAAAGTGTCAGGTCTGGCGAGAGCCCCTTTTGCACAAACTGCTCCAACTGAGCAATGCGAGAAGGGGCAATGCCACGGCCGCCGCCTTGATAGGCAAAGGTGGCATCGGTGAACCGGTCGCAAACCACCCAAGCACCGCGCTCAAGCGCAGGCACAATTTTTTGGGCCAAGTGCTGGGCTCGGGCAGCAAACATTAACAGTAGCTCAGCGTCGCTATTAAGTGGCTCTTCTTGCGTGGGATCAAGCAGCAGCCCACGAATCGCCTCGGCCCTCGGCGTGCCTCCAGGCTCCCGGGTGAGCACCACGTCCACGCCACGCGCCTTTAGCCAAGCCTCCACAAACGCCACATTGGTAGATTTGCCTACCCCCTCTCCACCCTCTAGCGTGATGAAGCGTCCGCGCTTGGTCATTGCAGCCCCTTACTAGCCAGATACACCATAAAATAGTCTGCTTATAAAATCGTATTCAAAAAATCATCGGTTACGGATATAGCGATTAACAGCGTTATTGTGCTCACGCAGCGTGCGGGAGAAATGGTGCGTACCATCGCCTCGCGATACAAAATAGAGCGTCTCGCCAGGCAGTGGATTAACCGCGGCTTCTAGCGCGGCACGCCCAGGCATTGCGATCGGCGTGGGTGGCATACCATCGATCACGTAGGTGTTATACGGCGTGGCCTCGCGTATATCCGCACGAGTAATACGTCCCTCATAACGCTCCCCCATGCCATAAATAATCGTGGGGTCGGTTTGCAGGCGCATTCCTTGCTCCATTCGCCGCTTAAATACGCCGGCAATTTCACGACGCTCTTCGGGCGCGCCGGTCTCACGCTCAATTAATGAGGCCATAATCAGGGCTTCATAAGGCGTATCAATCGTAAGGTCATCATCACGACCCTCCCATACCTCTTCTAGGATACGTTCCATGCGAGTAAGCGCCTGACGCAAAATATCAACATCGCTCATCCCCAGGTGGTAGCGGTAGGTGTCAGGGAAAAACCAGCCTTCGGGAAAGGTACCTTCACGACCTAATAGCGACATCACCTCTTCATCGCTTAATTCAGCGGTGCGCTGCTCTAGCTTAGGTGCCACGCTGAGCAAACCACGCATCTGGCGAAACGTCCAGCCTTCGGGAATGGTAAGCGGATAGGTCACAACGTTATTGCTACCTAATAACGCGACCATCTCTAACCCGCTCATGCCCGGCGTAAGCTGGTACTCCCCCACCCTTAGCCGCGGCACGCGCTCGGGCTCCATTCGTGCCATTAGCTGAAAGGCCCACGCATCACTAATAATTCCCTGTGCCTCTAGCTCCCCCACCACCTGATTAAAACCGGCGCCTGCTGGCACTTGGTAGAGAGTAGGTTCATCAAGGGTTAATGGCGCCTCTAATCGGCTTTGCCAATAGACGTAACCACCTGCTGCCGCGGCTGCGCCAAGCACTACCAAGATTCCCACTGCGGCTAATAACCGTTTCACCATGACACCTCAACGACTCTTTTTTAAAATTCTACCTAACGGGATAAGGGCAAATAGCCAAGTAAACGATGCCCCAAAGCTTGTAATCGGTCATGCTCAGCCAGCGGCCAAGAGCGCAGCTCACTGCCCGATTCATTAAGCAGCACTCTAACTGGCCATACCCCTTGAACAGAGTTGGCCACCCATAAACGCTCTACAGTAGGTAAGGCATTTAACGGCAGTATCGCCTCACGCACTACCCCCTCATCTAATAGCGCGGCACGCAGAGTACCTGCTACACCACAGCGCTCAAGTGATGGAGTAAATAGCGCCCCTGCCTGTTGCCAAAAGACGTTCATACTAGTGGCTTCCACCACATTTTCGTCCGCATCAGCCAGCAGACCTTCTGCTATCGCACTGTCGCGCCACTCCTGGCGCGCCAGTACATTTTCTAAACGGTTGAGGTGCTTAATACCCGCCAGCAGCGGTTGGAAGCCAAGGCGTAGTTGGCAGATGCGTACGCTAACCCCTTTCTGCCAACGTTCAGCATTGACTACAAAAGGCGTTCGCCGACTGAGCAGCCGTGGCGCCGCCACATCCGGCAGTGCGTAACCGCGCCCACCACTTCCCCGGGTTAGGATTAGCTTAAGCACTTCAAGCTCAGCAGCAGAACCTTCTTGCCAAGTCGCGTGGAGCTGTTCGATCGGCGGTAACGGGATATTTAAGCGCGTACAGCCAAGTGCCAAGCGCGCGTAATGATAAGGCCAAAGCACTGGCTTACCGGCGCGCATTAAGACTGTTTCAAATATCCCGTCACCATACGCTAGCCCACGGTCATCAAACGGCACCTGGGGCATAGACACCGCTCATTACACCTTTGTAAACAGCAGCGAGCCGTTGGTGCCACCAAAGCCAAACGAATTGGACAGTGCTACATCAATACGCATTTCACGGGCGGTATGCGGCACGTAATCGAGATTGCAGCCCTCTTGGGGGTTATCCAGGTTAATTGTGGGCGGAGCTACCTGGTCACGTATCGCCAAAATACTGAAAATGGCTTCCACCGCACCAGCAGCACCCAAGAGGTGACCAATCATCGACTTGGTAGAGCTGACCGCCACCTGCTGGGCTGCGCTGCCCAACACGCGCTCAACCGCACGGCTTTCTGCTAGATCACCCGCGGCTGTCGACGTGCCGTGAGCATTGATGTAGTGCACTTCAGAAGGCGCTATTTTGGCATCTTTGATAGCATTGCTCATTGAGAGCGCAGCGCCACGGCCATCTTCAGGGGGTGCCGTCATGTGGAAGGCATCATCACTCATGCCAAATCCTGATAGCTCCGCATAAATCGTCGCCCCCCGCGCCTTGGCGTGCTCGTACTCTTCTAGCACTAGGACACCGGCACCGTCTGATAGCACAAACCCATCGCGGTCAGCATCCCAAGGGCGGCTGGCCGCTTCTGGGCTATCGTTGCGCGTTGAAAGCGCCCGCGCGGCCGAAAATCCACCCAACCCCAGCGGCGTGGTCGCCATTTCTGCGCCACCACAAATCATCACGTCAGCATCACCATAGGCAATCGTACGTGCACTGTAGCCAATGTTGTGGGTGCCGGAAGTACAAGCGGTGGTAATAGCGATGTTAGGGCCTTTGAAGCCGTGCTGAATCGCCATGTTGCCAGAGATCATATTAATAATAGAGCCGGGCACGAAAAACGGCGATACACGACGGGCGCCCCCTTTGATTAGCGCATTGTGATTATGCTCAATCATCGGCAGCCCACCGATGCCCGAACCAATCGCCACGCCAATGCGCTCTGCATTCTCTTCAGTGCACTCAAGCCCTGAGTCTTGAATCGCCTGAGCACCGGCGGCCATGCCGTATTGGATAAACAGGTCCATCTTGCGGGCGTCTTTGGGGTTCAGGTAAGGGCTAATATCAAAATTCTTTACCGAACCACCAAAACGCGTATTGAAGCTGCTGGTGTCAAAATGCTCTATCGGCGCTATGCCACTTTTGCCCGCGAGAATGTTCGCCCACGACTCATCTACGTTGTTACCCACTGGGGTCACCAGGCCTAACCCAGTTACCACTACCCTTCTACGCGCCATCAGCTTACCTCCAGGCATCCATGGTGACACGACCCATCCGGGTCATTTACTGCTGAAATTTGGTGACTAGTATAACGGAGATTGAACGTTATATTCATTGTGACCGTAAAGCAAAAAAGCCGCCCTGTGCCAGGACGGCTTTTTTTGGTGCGGGCGGTTAGCACGCCGCCCTGGTTCAATGCGTCGACTCAGCCCTTACTGGTGGGCGTTTACGTAGTCGATAGCTTCTTGAACCGTAGTGATTTTTTCAGCTTCTTCGTCAGGAATTTCAGTATCAAATTCCTCTTCCAAAGCCATCACCAGCTCAACGGTGTCGAGGGAGTCGGCACCTAAGTCTTCCGTGAAAGAAGAGCTATTCTGGATGTCTTCTTCTTTAACGTTTAGGCGCTCTGCCACAACTTTCTTCACGCGCTCTTCAATAGTACTCATCAACGTGCTCCATTCGTTCACACTAGCCGTTATAGATAACTAGCCATTTGGAAACCGCAAGCCAAAAGCTGCGGGGTAGTTTATAGACGCCCTTGGGCCGACGCAACCGCCAAGCCCAAGGCCATCAACGCATATTCATTCCGCCGTTAACGTGCAGCGTTTCACCAGTAATATAACCCGCCGCATCACTTGTCAAAAAACCAACGGCAGCGGCAATTTCATTAGGCTCGCCTAGGCGCGCTAGAGGAATCTGCTTCAACAGCATTTCGTGCTGCGCCTCAGGCAGTGCTTCTGTCATATCGGTGGCAATAAAACCAGGCGCTACGGCATTAACAGTAATTGCCCGTGAAGCCACCTCTCTGGCCAATGCTCGGCTAAAGCCTTCCATACCTGCTTTTGCAGCAGCATAGTTAGCTTGGCCTAAATTGCCCATCGTTGCCACAACTGAACTGATCGACACGATACGCCCAAAGCGTGCTTTTGTCATACCACGTAGACAGGCTTTAGTAACGCGATAAACAGATTTGAGGTTGGTATCCATTACGGAGTCCCACTCGTCCTCTTTCATACGCATGAGCAAGTTATCGCGCGTAATGCCCGCATTATTAACCAAGATGGTTGGCGCACCAAATTGCTCGTTAATTGCTTTCAACACGTGGTCGATGCTTGCCTGATCGGTGACATTCAAGCACATGCCAGCGCCATCAATGCCGTGCTCTTTAAGGTCAGCATCTATTTTCTCAGCACCTGACTCACTGGTCGCGGTGCCCACCACTATGCGGCCTTGACGCCCAAGCTCATGAGCAATCGCTCGCCCAATGCCTCTACTGGCGCCAGTGACCAGCGCAACTCTACGTTCTTGCGTCATAACGTTCTGCCTTTAACCATATAAAAAAGCAAGGATAGCGGAAAATTGCCGCGTCTCACGCGTCGTCAGCCAACGCTTCACGCGCAAGCTCCAGCGCAGCATCCAAGCTATCGGGATCGTTGACGGCCAAACCTTTCGCTCCCCGCACAATACGCTTATTTAGCCCGGTGAGCACTTTACCAGGGCCACACTCAATAAATACGTTAGCACCTTGCTTTACCATGGCTTCAACGCAGGATGACCAACGCACCGGTTGATAAAGCTGCTCAATAAGGCGGGTACGCAAAGTTTCAATATCAGCGTGGGCCTGCGCATCCACATTTTGGATGACGTTGTAGCGAGGTGCGCGCAGCTCTATCTCCTGCATCGCTTGAGAAAGACGCTCCGCTGCAGGGCGCATTAAGGCACAGTGGGAAGGAACCGACACCGGCAGCGCCATAGCACGCTTAGCGCCCGCCTCCTGGCAGGCTAAAATAGCGCGCTCAACGGCACTTTTACCACCCGCAATCACCACCTGACCGGGAGAGTTAAAATTAACGGCAGAAACCACTTCTCCCTGGGCAGCGCTGGCGCAAGCCGCTTCCACAGCACTATCTTCAAGCCCCAGGATTGCCGCCATACCGCCTTCGCCAGCAGGCACTGCTTGCTGCATGGCCTCGCCACGTAAGCGCACCAGCTTCACACCTTCTGCAAAGCCCATCACACCTGCACATACCATAGCGCTGTATTCGCCCAGACTGTGACCTGCCATCACGCTTGGGCGGGGGCCCTCTAACTCTTGCCAAACACGCCAAATAGCGATGCTTGACGAAAGCAGCGCAGGCTGGGTGCACGCTGTGGCGTTAAGTGCTTCTTCTGGGCCTTCTTGTACGACTTTCCATAAATCGTAGCCCAGAGCATCTGACGCTTCCTCAAATGTCGTTCCCACCACACTATAGCGCTCGGCCAGCTCTCGCAGCATTCCTAGCTGCTGAGAGCCTTGCCCGGGAAAAATGAGGGCAAGGGGTTGAGACATGTCGTTCACCTTTGCTCTTGTAGGCGTTTGCTCATTATTCGAGCGATAGGCGTAGTTAAGGGCGCCGTCTTCAACGGTTTTTGGCATATCCTGCTGCCGCCGATAACTCGCAAAATAGTTTACCAACGTTTTATTATCTCATGCCTGCGACGGTGAGTGACGCGACCAGCGCCCCTCGATTCGCGCCGGCAGTTCATGCTCGACTTCTTGTAGCGCTCGCTGGATAGCATAGTAGAAGCCATCTGCACCAGCACTCCCGTGGCTTTTAACCACAATCCTCTGCAAACCCAGCAAACTGGCCCCATTATAACGCACAGGGTCCAGCTCTTGCTTCAAACGCTTTAGTACAGGCCTGGCCAGTAGGCTTGCCAAACGCCCACTTAGGCGTGATTCAAACGCCATTTGCACACGCTCTACCAGCATACGGGTCAAACCTTCACTCGCTTTCAGAGCCACATTACCTACGAAACCGTCGCACACTACCACATCAAGCTCGCCCTGAAATATATCACCGCCCTCGGCATACCCGTGGTAGTCAAATGCTAGATCGGTTGCGCATTCACGCAGCAAACGATCGCCTTCTCGCACGTTAGCACTACCTTTGGTTGCTTCAGCACCAACATTAAGCAGCGCGACTTTGGGCCGATCAATTCCATCCATACAGTGGGCCATCGCCGCCCCCATCATGGCAAAGTCGAACAGCCTATGGGCGGGCGAGTCTACATTCGCTCCCAAATCCAGCAAATAGCAGCGGCGCCCTCTGCGAGCAGGAATAGCGGTACTAATTGCCGGTCTGGAAATACCGGAAAGCATACCCAGCTCTCGTCTTGCAAGCGCCACTAAAGCGCCGGTATTCCCCGCACTGACACCCGCTAATGCATCGCCTTGCGAAAGGCTCTGCAGCATTCGCGCCATACTTGTGGAATGACCACGACGAAGCGCCCATGACGCAGTAGCCTCCGGGGAGACACTATCTGGCGCATCCGCTACCACCAAACGTGACGTTGCCGCAGCCAGGGGCTGCGGCAAGCGCGAAAGCTCAGCATCAATCTGCTGATGCGGACCAAACAGGGTTAGCTCTAGATCAAGGCGCTCAATGACCGCCCTTGCGGAGCCTTCGACAATGGCACGGGGGCCTTGGTCACCCCCCATTACATCAATCGCTAGGCGCACGCAGCACCCACCCTGTTTTGCCGCTCATAAAAGCGTTAAGGCTTAAACCTCAACGACCTTACGACCACGGTAGAAACCGTCTGGAGAAACGTGGTGACGCAGGTGAGTTGTGCCCGTTTCTTTGTCCTGGGACAGGGTCGGTGCGCTCAGCGCATCGTGGCTACGACGCATGCCGCGCTTGGAACGAGTTTTACGGTTCTGTTGAACTGCCATGGGTGTTTACTCCAAGGTATGTAGGGTAAGTAGTGCTTACTTTTTGCCTTTCAAGGCGCCGCTGTTTTTCAAAGCGTTGAGCACCGCGAAAGGGTTCTTGGCTGAAGCGGATTCCTCCGCTGCGCCTTCGGTCTTGCTGACCAGCTGATCCGCCGAGACGTGGCATTCAGCCTCATCGTGATAGACCACCTGTGGCAGGCTGAGGATAAGCTCATCCTCGACTACCGTCAGCAAGTCCAGCTGTTCATTTTCCACCAGTACAGGTTCATGACTGGCAGGCAGCTCGGCAGCCAAGGCTTCGTCAGTGATCATTCCAAGCAGGAAGTCACTGGACACGTCTTGGCTAAGCGGCTCTAGGCAGCGGCGACAGGGCAGTGCCAGCGTCGCTTGCAATTGGCCACGAATTTCACGACGACCTTGGGCATCAACGCCAAACTCAAGCACGACATGACAGTCGCCGGTTTGGTCTCCTGCTTCTTCAGCAAGACGTGGCAGCTTATCAAGCGCCACTAGGCCTTCTAGTCTTTCGCGGCGGGCTGCGAGCTTATAAGGCTCAACCCGACTGGGGAGTTGTGAGGTCAACATAGGCGCGCAATGATAGGCACTCGCCCCGCTGGTGTCAAAGCCGCCAAGACATTTCTTACTAGTTTCTCTCCCAAATCAGGCCAAATAGGCATGCTGTTTGGGTTTCGTTACACTCACACTACCATGCAGGAAAGCCAACACACTGCCTTACAAGGAGTCTAAAGTGCCACAAATGGATAACGCCCCTTTGGTCCTGGCATCTAGCTCACGCTTCCGCCAAGCGCTGCTAGATCGGCTACAACTGCCCTACCAGTGCTATTCGCCAGACATTGATGAAACCCCTTACCCGGGCGAGTCACCCCAGGCGCTCGTGCACCGCCTTGCCTTAAGCAAAGCCAACGCTGTGGCTGATCGATTCCCTAATCACTGCATTATTGGCTCTGACCAAATAGCCCTGTTTGAAGGGGACATCCTTGGCAAACCGCATACAAGTGAGCGCGCCTGCGCTAATTTGGCGCGTTTTTCGGGCCAGCGAGTGACTTTTTTAACCGGCTTGGCGTTGCTGGATACTCGCCACCAGCGTCATCAAGTTCACATTGAGCCTTTTGACGTTGTATTCCGCTCACTCAGCCAACAAGAAATTGAGCGCTACGTTTCTCTAGAGCAGCCACTGGATAGCGCTGGCAGCTTCCGCATGGAGGGGCTGGGCATTGCACTCTTTGAAAAGCTAGAGGGCCGCGACCCCAACGCGCTAATCGGACTGCCGCTCATTGCACTATGCAGCATGCTTCGCCAGGCGGGCATGAACCCGCTTGGCGACGATTAATGGGGAAACCCAAAACAGCGCATTACTACACCTAAAGGCTAGGGCGACTCAAAGCGCAGTGGAGAGCTAGATGATGATACGCCAAGCACTTCTGCTGCCGCTTGCGTGAAGCGACGCGTCAACCGCTCAAAGGGATCTAGACGCGGCGTGTAGTCTTCCCAGTGAGTCCCACCCACTTCGGCACGCGCCAGCTGTTCCAGACTAGCCAGCTCATCCACCAACCCCAGCGCCAGCGCCTGCTCACCACTCCAAACCAGCCCTGAAAACACCTCAGGGCTATCTGTTAACCGCTCACCGCGACCAGCACGCACATCATTAACAAACTGCTCATGGGTTTGGTTAAGCACACTCTGCCAGAACACTTCTACGTCCTCACCCAGGGGCTGAAAGGGGTCCAAAAACGCTTTATTGTCACCCGCTGTGACTACCCGCCGCTCAATGCCCAGCTTATCTATTGCCTCCTGGAAACCAAAACCCGCATATATAACACCGATGGAGCCCACCAAACTTGCGGGTGAAGCCATAATGTCGTTAGCGGCAGAGGCAATGTAATAGGCGCCGCTGGCACCCACATCTTCAATCAGCGCATAGATGGGCTTATCGCCCTGCTCACGTAGCCGCATTATTTCTGCGTAAATACGCTGAGACTGGACAGGACTGCCGCCTGGGCTATCGATATGCAGCACTACCGCTGCGGCATTATCAGCCGACCAGGCACGGTTTAGCCCACGAATAATACGCTCTGCGTTAGCTGGCGCATCACTGGCAATGACTCCACGCACTTCTACCAGCGCCAGATGAGCCTGCGCTGGCGTGGAGGCCGTGGGTTCCCCCCACCACACGCGATAAACCGTAGTCGTTAACGAGACAAGCACAATGGTCAAAAACAATAAACGGAAAAACAGCTTCCAACGACGCGTTCGGCGCTGCTCGGTTAAAACGCCACCAACCCACCGATCCATCATTTCCAACTGCGCCAACCGCTGGCGCTCGCGCAGGGTTTCGGCGTCATCACTGGCATCGCCTGCTAACGCCGCCTTCCCTTTGGCAGACCTTGAGACGTCAGGGCCTTGGGTCCATCGATCTTCTACCGCCTCGTTAGGCTGCTCTTCTACCGCCTGCGGCTGCTCACCATCGCTGCCGCGCTTTTGATCATCGCTCATAAACTGCCCTTAACTGTGCCGGAGTGAGGTTAGCCGTATAGCCAATCAAAAAGCTCACTAATATTATGCGCCACCCAGCGAGGCTGACTTAGCGCTAAGCGAGACGGCGTATGAACACCATAGGTCACCGCTACGCGGTCCATACCAATGGCTCTGGCCATTTCCATGTCGTATTCGGTGTCCCCAACCATCACCGCACGCTCAACAGGAATAGCGAGTTCCTCCAACAACTCGCTAAGCATTTGCGGATGAGGTTTCGAGCGCGTTTCATCTGCCGTTCGGCTAGCGTCAAACCATCCACCACTGCCCGTTTCGGCAAACACACGATCAAGACCGCGACGACTTTTTCCTGTCGCCACCGCTAGCCGCTGCTGCTCGCGCTGCCGCAAACGCGCTATCTGAGCGTCCACGCCTTCAAAAAACGGCATTGGGGTGGTATCGGAGTGAACAAAATGGTGGGCATAGCGCTGCCGCAGCAGCTCTGCCTGCACTGGCCCGATTCCCGGGCAAAGCTTATTGATCGCCTCGGGTAGCCCCAGGCCAATAATATCCTCAATAGCGCTAACGCTCAGTGCATCCCACTCCGCATCCACAGCTGCCGCCTGCATGCAGGCAACAATTTTAGGCACCGAATTCATCAGGGTGCCATCCCAGTCAAAAATAATCAGTTCGTAACGCATACGGGTTCCTTATCGCCGAGCCCGCTGCAGCGCTGCTTCCAACGCTTCTGGCAGGGGCGCCTTCACCGTCACAGGCCGACCATTGCCCGGCTCAGGAAACGTTAAAGCACGTGCGTGTAAAAACAGCCGATCCACTTTCAATTGCTGAGTCATATGCACACTTTCACGGGTCGAATATTTGTCGTCGCCCAGCAGCGCATGCCCCGCATGGGCGGCATGCACGCGAATCTGGTGCGTACGCCCCGTCACGGGTTCAGCTTCAACAAGGGTGGCTTTCTCGAATGTCTCGACGACTGAGAACAGGGTGCGCGACACTTTGCCGTTGGGATCAACTCGCACCCGACGCTCGCCGTTTCCGGCATCAAAACGGTCTAATCGAGCGCCTACATACGTTTTCCGCGCTGGCCACCGGCCATTGACCAACGCCAGGTAGCGCTTGTCCATTGCATGCTTCTTCAAAGACTCATTCAGGGTTACCAGCGCATCGCGGGATTTCGCCAGCAGCAGACAGCCGGACGTATCACGGTCTAATCGGTGCACAAGCTCTAAGAAGGTAAGATCGTCTCGGACTTGCCTAAGCGCTTCGATTAAGCCAATTTTTACGCCGCTGCCACCGTGAACCGCCAACCCAGAAGGCTTATTAAGCACCATCCAATCGGGGCCTTCCATAATCACGCTACCAATCAGCAGGTCGCGCAAATTATCACTCACCTCTTTTACCGCCTCTCGCGGGGCTAGGCGCAGCGGCGGTACGCGCACCAAATCTCCTGCCTGCAGCCGGTAATCGACTTTAACGCGTTTTTTATTAACCCTTACCTCACCTTTACGTACGATGCGATAGATCAACGCACGTGGCGCTCCTTTTAGCCGGGTCATCAAAAAATTATCAATTCGCTGACCCGCCTGCTCCGGGGCGATATCCACCCACTGTACTTCGCGCCCTTCGGCCATTGCCGCGCACTCCTGGTATGATTTTCTAACGTCAGGCTAAAAACGGCATTCTAACGTAGACCAATGGGCATTGCGTCAATTGCTGGTAGTTGTCTTTACTGTTATATTCCAAAACGCTCATCGGTTTAGCGTGGATAACGTGTAGATAACCGTTTTATTACACGTTAGCTTCCACGGTTAAGCCAAGCACCTGCCCGACTAACACGCAGGTCAGAGCATGGGGTGATAGGTTAGTGTACGCATTACCCACCCCCCAACGTATTAAAAGCACGTACTGAAATAACGTATTGAGAAAACAGTCACTCTGCCGCTCGTAATTTCTGCGTCAGATACGCTAAAGCCTCGCCCGTAATGGCAGGCTTGTTTAAAAACGTCACGCTCCTAGTAGCTTCCCTGCACGTCATAAAAGGGGGCTTCTCGGAGCGCAATGATCAACGCTGTGCTGATGGCCGGCGTTGGCGAATCGATGAATGCCAGGTGTTGGCGGTGTCAGCAGGGCCGGATGGACGTGACAGCCACCGAAACATGTCTTGCCTCCGCCACGTACTCAACGCCCTTTCAGCCGGGTCGGCAATGATGCCTTCCCGGCTTAATGCGTCAGCATAGCAATGCGCCGAGCACAAGCACGCAGCACCCAGCGATTCGTCTACGCCACGCTTAGACGGCTCGTCGGCACGCAACGCTATGCGAGACACTATGAAACGGATGCTGATTAACGCAACCCAGCCAGAAGAGCTGCGGGTTGCGCTGGTAGATGGACAACGCCTTTACGACCTGGATATCGAATCAGGCGCTCGGGAACAGAAAAAAGCCAACATATATCGTGGCAAAATCACCCGTGTCGAACCCTCCCTTGAAGCCGCGTTTGTAGATTTTGGCGCCGAGCGCCACGGCTTTTTGCCGTTAAAAGAGATCTCCCGCGAGTACTTTATTAAAGATGTCTCTGGCCGCCCCAGCATTAAAGAAGTGCTTAAAGAGGGCCAGGAAGTCATCGTTCAGGTGGACAAAGAGGAGCGCGGCAACAAAGGCGCCGCTCTGACAACGTTCATCAGCTTAGCGGGTCGTTTTTTAGTACTGATGCCTAATAACCCACGTGCGGGGGGGATTTCTCGCCGCATTGAGGGTGATGACCGCAGCCAGCTAAAAGACGCCATGGGCCAGCTCACTGTGCCCGACAAGATGGGTCTGATCGTGCGCACCGCTGGCATTGGCCGCAGCTCAGAAGAGCTGCAGTGGGACCTGGACTACCTAGTGCAGGTTTGGGAGTCCATCACCACTGAAGCGGGCAAACGCTCAGCGCCTTTCCTGATTTACCGTGAATCCAATGTCATTATTCGCGCCATGCGCGACTATCTTCGCCAAGATATTGGTGAAGTACTCATCGATAGCCCTGAAATTCACGAGGAAGCCCTGGGCTTTATCCGTCAGGTAATGCCCTCTTATCAGCAGAAAATCAAACTATACGTAGATGAAGTTCCGCTGTTTTCACGCTTCCAGATTGAGTCGCAGATAGAAACCGCCTACCAGCGGGAAGTTAAACTGCCCTCTGGTGGTTCTATCGTTATCGACCACACTGAAGCGCTGGTCTCCATCGATATCAACTCCGCTCGCGCCACCCGCGGTAGCGATATCGAAGAAACCGCCTTACAAACCAACTCCGAAGCCGCTGACGAGATCGCCCGCCAGCTGCGTTTGCGGGATATTGGCGGCCTTGTCGTTATCGACTTTATCGACATGGGCCCTGCGCGCAACCAGCGGGAAGTGGAAAACCGCATGCGCGACGCGCTGAAACTGGACCGAGCACGGGTGCAGATTGGCCGCATTTCGCGCTTTGGCCTAATGGAAATGTCGCGCCAGCGGTTGCGCCCCTCCTTAGGCGAAACCAGCGGCGTGGTTTGCCCGCGCTGTAACGGTCAAGGCACGATACGCGACGTTCGCTCTCTGTCACTCTCTATCATGCGCCTGATTGAAGAAGAAGCCATGAAAGAGCGCAGCGCACAGATCCGCGCCATTTTGCCGGTACCAGTGGCCACCTACCTGCTCAACGAAAAACGCAGCGTGCTGGCTGATATCGAGTCCCGCCAGGGTGTGCGCGTAGTGCTACTACCGAATCCTGACATGGACACGCCCCATTACGATGTTCAGCGGTTCCGCGATGACCATCTCGATGAAGACGACAGCCAGGCGCTTTCCAGCTTTGAAATTTCCACCGACACTGACGTTGGCAAAGAGCCCGACCCAAGCTTCACGCCACCCACCCAGCGTGCTGAAGCAGCCGTAAAGAGTGTCACGCATAACGCCCCTGCACCTGTTTCGCTACAGACAGAAGAAGCGCCTGCAAAAGTAACGGCAGCAGCGACACCCACGCCAGCCCCCGCCGCCGATGAGCAGCCCAGCGTGATTGGCCGTTTCATTCGTGGTTTCGCCAAGCTGTTGGGTGGTGAAGACAGTAGCACTCAACAACCGGCTGCTGAGGCACCCGCCCCGCGGAAGTCGGCTGAGCGGAGCGCGCCCAAAAGCACCCGCAGCACCGATAATAAGCCCAGGCAAACCCGCGAAAGCAGCGAGAGCGCCGGGAAGAGCGAGCAGCGCAGCAACACTCAGTCCCGTAGCACCCCTGCTGGCGATGATGCTAACGACAAGCGTAGCGGCCCTAACCGTACGCGTAATCGTCGCCGTCATCCGCAGAACGAAGACAGCAAGCCTCAAGACAGTAGCAATAAGAGCAGTCGCCAAAGCGCAAAAGAGCCTTCAGGCAATAGCACTGACGCCCCGCATGAGGCAGCGTCCGCTCAGCCTGAGAGTCGTCGTGACACTCAGCGCGACCAAGCAAGAGAGCAAAAATCCCGCGACAGCAAGCCACGGGATAGCAAGCCGCGTGATGAAAAAGCCAAGAGCGATGAACCACGCAACGCTGCCGACGGCGAGGAAAAGCAAGAGAGCAAGCAGCCACCTGCCCCGCAGGATGATGGCACGCCAAAGCGCACACGCAACAACCCGCGCAACCGCTCACGCAAGCAGGCCATCAACCCGCAGTCTGAAGCCGAGCAGCAAAAGCTCCAGGCTGAGGCCGCACTTAAAGCAGTGGCCACAGTAGAGGGCACAACCCAAGCCGTGCCAAGCACGGAGAGCCAGCCAACGGCCTCTGCAACACAAGAGACGTCTCCAGCAGCGCCCGTTGACTCAACAAGCAGCCAAGCCGCTCAAGCGTCTGATGTCGAAAACGGCGAAGAGACAACAGCAGAGCAGCCTGCGAAGCCAGCCGAAAAGGCCCGCAAAGCAACGCATCAGCGTCGTAAGCCGCAGGCAGAGCAGCCTGCACAAGAGACTGCAGCAGGTGATGAGAGCCAACCTATCGCCAATGAATCTGCCAGCGATACGGCCAAAGCTGAGCTTGAGGAGACACCCAAGCCTGCGGCTTCTCAAGAAGCAGAAGAGTCTCAGCCAGCCGAGGCACCTGAGCAGCCTAAAACAGCGCCAGTGGCCGACAGCGAACCGAAGCCTGCCGAAGCGGCACAGGAACCTGAGCCTACCGACACCCAGCAGAATGAAGCAGCGGCTGAGGATGTTAAAGCCTCTGAAACAGGATCAGAAGAGCGCGCGACCGAAACGGCAGCTATCGCCGAGCCGGTAGCTGATGAGGCGAAGGCCAACGAGGCGAATGCTGATAAAGTTGCAGCAACTCAAGCCAGCGCTCCAACGACTACGCCGGTAGAAAATGCAGCCGCCGCTGAAGCGTCAGTGCCAGAAAAATCAGCGCCTGTGGCTTCACCGCAAAGCGACACCCCGCAGCCTGAAGAGGCGCCCGTGGCAGAGCAGAAAGAAACTGAGGATGCGTCAACGGCCGCTAAGGAAGAAACACCGAAGCCAAGCCGTCGGCGCCGTAGTCGCGCGCACAACGACCCGCGTGAGCTACGTAAGCAGCAAGCGCAAAACGCTGCTCAAGAGTAAGCCTTAGCGCCATAAAAAACCCCGCCTCGGCGGGGTTTTTTATGGCTGGCGTTTTGGCTATACAGTTCTAGGCTCGGGTTCAAGCTCTACGCCAAAACGTGCGCTTACCTCATTAACAATTCGCTCGGCAAACTGCAATAAGCCAACGCGGTCGCCTCCGCCAAGATGTACCAACACCAAGGCCTGGTGAGCATGCACACCAAAGCTCCCCTCACACATCCCCTTTAAGCCGCACTGATCTATTAACCACCCCGCTGCCAGTTTAATCTGCCCATCTGGTTGGGGAAAATGTGGCATAGCAGGGTTCTGTTGAAGTAACTGCTCAGCATGAGACAGGCTAACGAGCGGGTTTTTAAAAAAACTACCCGCGTTAGCCAGTACCTCGGGATCAGGTAACTTTGCTTGACGCACGGCACACACTGCTTCGGCAATCGCCAAAGGGGTGGGCTGCGAATGCAAACGTGATGCCAAGTCTCCGTAGTGCAGTTTCGGGTTAGGCTGCCTTGAAAGACGCAGCGCCAGCTGAGTAATCACAACGCTGCCCGCCAACGCATTTTTGAAGAGGCTATCGCGGTAGCCAAACTGGCACTCGGCAGCACTCAGCCAGCGCACATTACCCGACGCAACGTCGACAATTTGCACACCCTGCAGCACATCTTTTAGCTCAACGCCATAAGCCCCAATGTTCTGCACCGGCGCCGCGCCGCAACGTCCGGGAATAAGCGCAAGGTTTTCAGTTCCCCACAACCCCCGCGCCGCTAACGCCATCACCAATGAATGCCAGTTGACGCCTGCACCCACATAGGCCACCACCTCATCATCACCCTGGGTTTCAAGCCACCATTGATGAAGCGAGGGGCGAACCACAATACCGTTCAATTGAGGCGGCAGCAGTACGTTACTGCCGCCGCCCAGTAGGGTGACAGGCCACTGCTGCAAAGCGGCTTGGCGAAGCACCGCCTGCAAAGCGCATAGCGTATGAGGCGCTGCAAACCGCTCGGCATAACACGGCAGACGCAGCGTATTAGCAGCGGTCAAATCAACATGCGCTTGAATAGTTAGCATGCCTTAACGTTTACCCGTTAACTCGGCAATAAGCCCAGCTGAAGCAGTTTCGATCATATTAAGAACGCTTTCGAAGCCCTCATCCCCCCCATAGTAAGGGTCTGGCACTTCCGCATCAGGGGTGCCCGCAAAAGCTAAAAACAGCCCCACATGCGCACGACTCTCCGCAGGCTTAAGCGCTCGCATTGCCTGTAAGTTGGCATGATCCATCGCCAGCACATAATCGAACGCTAGGAAATCGCTGGCACTTAGCTGACGCCCACGCAGATGGCTAATATCCACACCACGACGCTTTGCCGCCAGCTGGGCCCGCTCGTCTGGTGCTTTACCGACATGCCAATCACCCACCCCACAAGAGTCAACGTCGATTTGCCCTCTTAGCCCTGCTTCATCCACCGCGTGCTGAAACACACCTTCGGCCGTGGGTGAACGGCAAATATTACCTAAGCAAACAAACAGTACACGCTTCATAACTCACCTTCGCTTGGCTGCGCTAATATTGCTCTCACCCTATCAAGGTCTTCAGCGGTGTCGACGCCCGGCGGGTTCACCGTGCTGGCTAGCGCTACTTGGATAGCATAGCCATGCTGCAATGCCCGCAGCTGCTCTAACTGTTCAAGCTGCTCCAAGCCAGAGGGAGAAAGTTCACGGTAGGCGGATAAGAACCCCACACGGTAAGCATAAATCCCGATATGACGCAGCCAGGCATCGGTGGCAAGCAGCGCAGGCTGCGCTTGAAAGTGCTCACGATCCCACGGAATAGGAGCGCGGGAAAAATAGAGTGCCCGCCCAGCTAGCGAGCGAACCACTTTCACAACATTGGGGTTAAACAGAGTTTCTACATCGCTAATCGACTCAGCAAGCGTCGCGATGGCTGCTTCAGGGTCATCAGCTAAACGTTGCGCCACTTGGTTGATTAGCATAGGAGGAATCAGCGGCTCATCGCCCTGAACATTCACCACCAGTTCCTCTTCACCGAGGGCTAACTGCTCGGCAACTTCTGCCAGACGATCTGTGCCTGACGGGTGGTCAGCCCGGGTCATCACTACCTCTGCGCCATAAGGCAGCATGGCATCCCGAATACGCGCATCATCGGTAGCAACTACCACGCGGCTAGCCTGGCTTTGGCAGGCGCGTCGCCAAACATGGGCGACCATGGGTTCACCGGCGATATCCAGTAGCGGCTTACCAGGCAAGCGAGTGGAGCCATATCGGGCGGGCACAACAGCAATGAAACCTGGTTCAGCGGCTGACATTAGGCTTCCCCTGTTCGACCTGGAGACGTATGCAGTTTTTCATCGGCATCCATCACCCGTGCCTCCTCGGGCAGCATCACCGGGATCCCCTCGCTAATGGGATAGGCAAGGCCATCGTAATAGCAGCACAGCTCTTGAGCTTCACGGTCATACTTAAGCTTGCCGTTACACAACGGGCAAACTAGCATTGCCAGTAGTTCTTTATCCATTGGTGCATCCCCTTTCAATAAGCGCTGACAGCTTCGCTGCCAGCCAGTGTTCAAACGATGGCGGAAGTACCGCTTCCACCTCTAACACCCAGCTATCGGGTGGCGCTATATCTTTGCATTTCACCGCATCTTTAGCGGTCATCACCACAGGGCGCTGATCACCAAACTGTAGCGCCTCTGAATTAAATTGCTGATGGTCCGCTAACGGATGCATCTCCCCTTCTACACCCAAGCTATGCAGGGTATTGAAAAATCGTTCTGGATGACCAATTCCCGCGACGGCATGCACTGGCAGGCTAAAAGGGAGCGGTGCCAGCTCGCGGTGCTGACCGTCACTCAAGCGTCGCCAGCGCTGGGGGGCCAACTGCATAGGGGTTGGGGATATCGGCAGCGGTTTAACTAACGCGCCATTAACAATCACTGCATCTACATGGGCTAACCGGCTCGGGGCTTCCCGAAGAGGCCCTGCCGGAAGACAGCGTCCATTCCCAAGACCCCGAGCGCCATCCACAACGACAAGCTCAATATCTCGGCCTAGCGCCAAATGCTGCAGGCCATCGTCACTGAGCAGAATGTCGCACCCCATCTCCACTAACGCTTGGCCACCCCGAGCGCGCAGAGGGTCGGCCACCACGGGTAAGCCCGTTTGCTGAGCAAGCATAAGTGGCTCATCGCCACTTTGGGATGGCGCCGTCTCAGGGGTTACGAATAGCGGATAAGCCTCCGCCTTGCCCCCATACCCCCGGGTAACAATACCCGGTGACCAGCCCCGGTTAACCAGCCAGCGCGCAAGCCACGACACCAACGGGGATTTTCCTGTACCACCTAAGGTGATGTTGCCCACCACAATCACCGGTACCGGCGCATGCCAAACCGGCTTCTTTCCGTCGCGATAGCTCGCTTCACGACGCGCCATAAGGTAACGGTATAAACCGCCCAGCGGATAGAGCGGCGTCAGCCATGGGCTAGCCCCATAAGCCGCCTTTAGCCAACGCTGCTCCAGGCTCATTCACTCTCCTGAAACTGCAGCTGATGCAGCGCTGAGTATGCACCACCGGCTTCCAAAAGCGCCTGATGCGAGCCCTGTTCAATAATCCGCCCTTGATCCATTACCAGAATGCGGTCAGCACGCTCGATAGTAGAGAGACGGTGGGCGATGACCAGCGTGGTGCGGCCTTCACATACTCGCTCAAGAGCTTTCTGAATATAACGCTCTGACTCGGTATCCAAAGCGGAAGTGGCTTCGTCCAAAATCAGGATAGGCGCGTCTTTAAAAATCGCCCGGGCAATCGCTAAGCGCTGGCGCTGCCCACCTGAAAGCATGACGCCGTTCTCCCCTACTACGGTAGCGTACCCCTCGGGCAGCTTCTCAATAAACTCGCTGGCATAGGCTGCTTGCGCAGCGGCTTCTACGGCAGCAGGGTCTGGGTTGGTAACGCCGTAAGCAATGTTATCGGCAATAGTGGCGTTAAACAGGGTTACCTGCTGAGACACTAGGCCGATCTGCTGTCTTAGCGGCCCAAGAGCATATTCATTGGCATCAATGCCATCGATCAAAATTCGCCCTTCGCTTGGACGATAAAACCGCGGTAGCAAGCTGACCAGCGTTGACTTCCCGCTGCCAGAGCGCCCCACTATCGCCACCAGCTCACCGGGGGCTATGTTAAGAGTAATGCCATGGAGCACATTGGGCTGGTCGTCCGCGTAGCGAAAGCTGATGTTATCAATCACTACCTCACCGTTTAACCGCTGAGGAATCTTCTTGCCCTCATCTTGCTCAGTGGATAAATCCAGCAAGCCAAATAGCTCAGAGGCGGCGGCAATGCCTTTTTGGATTTCGCTATTAACTTCGGTGAGCTGACGCACCGGCTTGATCATCAGCGCCGCAGCGGTAATAAACGCCACAAACTCGCCGGGTGTCATGTCAGCCATCAGGGCTGGGGACATCGCCATCCACACCAGCAGCGCCATGGAAACAGCCACCAGCATCAAGATAACGGGCGAGCTCACCGCGCGGGTCATTGCCTCCTTCATACTCTGACGGCGGTTCTCTTCACTCACCCTTTCAAAACGCTGTTTTTCATAAGGCTCGGCGCCGTGAGTGCGCACCACGCGATAGCCTGAGAGCGCCTCAGACGCCACGTGGGTAACATCGCCCATGGAGTGCTGGATGCGCTTAGAAATGCGTCTAAACCGCTTACTCACGTAGCTGACGACTGCGGCAATAAGGGGGGTTACTGCCAAAAACAGCAGCGTCAGCATCCAGTTTGTCCAAAACAAATAGCCAATCAGGCCTACCACGAACAACCCTTCGCGAAGAATAATCGTAACGGCATTGGTGGCAGCACCCGCCACTTGCTCTACATGATAGGTAACACGAGAGACCAGATGACCACTCGAGTGGTGATCAAAAAAGCGTCCAGGCAAGTGCAGTAAGTGGTTAAACACGTTGCAGCGCAACGTATGAATCACGTAGCGCCCCACATACGCCATAAAGTAAGTGCTTAAAAAAGTGCCTAACCCGCGGGAGGCAAACATCAGAATGACAAACAGCGGTAAGAAAAGCCTGAAGGCTGCATCAGGGTGCTGAATACCGTCGATTAACCGTTTCATCATCTCTGCTAGTGCAGTACTTGAAGCGGCATAAATCACAAAGCCTACGATCGCCAGCGCAAATGCACGCCAATGCGGTTTAACGTAGCCTAATAACCGTTTATAGAGAATCCAACCTGAATCAGTCACACGCGCTCCCGGCAATAGTGTGCAGTGCGCAGAATTCTACCTTATGGCGAGGCGCATCAACACCGCTTACGACCTCCGTGCAGCTTTCGCCAAGGAATAACCTCTACAGGCTGGTTAGCCTGCAGCGTAAAGCGAAGCGCTCCATCATGAGCGGTACTCCACATACAGCTCTCTTGGTCACGAAACCGGCGTACCACGTCATCCACAGGGTGATTAAAGGCATTATCTCGCCCAGCACTAAAAATCACATTGAGGGGGCGACTCATGCGCACAAACTGCACGCCTGAGCTTGTATGACTACCATGGTGCCCTGCGACTAATACACTGATGGGCGGCGTCAGATCAGCCACGAAGCGCCTTTCGATATCACGCCCAACATCCCCGGTGATCAGCAAACGCTGCTCACCTACGCTTACTTCCAGCACACAGGAACGATCATTCGCCGATAGCGTATTTTCACCCGCCGGGGGCCAAAGCACGCGATACTCAATGCCGTCGTACTGCCACTGCTGCCCACGCTCGCAGGCTGTCGCCTCAACCGGCAGCGATTCCCCCGAGGGCGCCAACCACTGGTTAACCTGATGATCGTCTAGCAGGCTTTTTACCCCACCCGCATGATCCATATCGGCATGACTGACCATGACTTGATTAAACTGCTGCCCTGCTGGCCAGAGCGTTTGCAACGGCATAAAGCCGCTACGAAAGCGTGGGCCTGTGTCGTAAAGCATGCGATGCGTGGCGCTACGCAATTCAATTAACTGCCCTTGGCCCACATCATATACCGTCACGCGAAGCTCCCCTGAGGGCAGCGTTTGTTCCAGCGGGGCCCAAGGTAGTAAGCCAGTGAGCAACGTCGCGCTAAAGCGTAGCCAGCGCGGTATGCCCGGCAAGCCCCAGCATAGGGCGAACAGCAGCAACGCCCCCGCAAGCGGATAAACAAGTGCAGGCGCAGGCTCCCACAGCGGCGCATATCGAACGGCTATGACTAACAGCTGATGAAACACGGCGAGCGCTTGCTCAAACCCCCACCACATTAACTGTCCAACACCCGGCAACGGAGCAAGCAGCCACCCTAACAGCGCACTGGGCACCATAACGGAACTCACCCAAGGCACGGCAACCAGGTTGATGAGCGGGGCAGCAGGCGCCACACGCCCAAAGGCCAGCAACACTGCTGCGGCCATTAACGGTGCCAACAATAATTGTGAGCGCAGTAAAGCCCAGCACCACCCTTTTATCCCGCTGGGTCGCTGCCTCCCCTGCCAGATGATGATTAGCCAGCCCACGGCAATAAAGGAAAGCCAAAGCCCAGGACGCCAGAACGACAGCGGGTTCACCACCAAAATCAGCGCCAGCGCTAGCCACCACGCCTGCCAAGCGCCGGGAGAATGCCGACCGCTAAGTACCCACAGTCCCAAAAGCGTCATCACCATGGCGCGCGTTGCTGGCGGTGCCAGCCCAGCTAACGTGGCATACCCCACTGCCGCAGCCCCCGCCAGCCACCATGGCCAGGCACGCAGCCGCCAGTTAGTCGGTGACAGTAACCGCGCCGCCCAACGTGCTAACAGCAGCGTAAACGACGCGACTAAACCCACATGCAAACCAGAAATAACCACCAGATGCGTGGTACCCGTGGCGTTTAGAAGCGCCCAGTCATCTTGGGTCAATTGGCCGCTCTCGCCTAGGGTAAGCGCGGCTAGCCAGCGCTGGGTGCGAGCTTCAAGGGGCTGGCTAGCCAGCATAGCAAGCGCTTTTTGGCGCAGCCCAGGGGCCGCGGTAGCTAATCGTTGTGGAGCGGGGTCCTGACGCACATACCCCGTGGCATGGATACCTTCCCGCCATAGCCATCGTTCAAAATTAAACGTATCGGGATTGGCAAAACCGCGAGGTGGGCGTAGTCGTAGCGTCATTTGCCAACGCTCACCCGCTTGATAGGCATGCTCGCCGTAAGCACTGACGCGTACGCGGCGCAGTGAATCACAGTTTGGAAGGTTCACGGGTGCCCGACACTTCTCGACCGCTAGCCGCATACGTGACGAGCCTTCTTCGCGCTGAACGCTTAGTATGCGCGCCTGCAGGGTAACGTCTTCACCACTTAGACCTGGCGGCAAACGTCGCCCCCACTCTTGCTGCACGCTGACAAATGCAAAGCCGCCAATTAAAAGCCATATCAATAGCTTAGGGCGCCCTAACGTTAGCCACAGGAGACTCACCAAGATAATGCTGAGCCAGGGCAAAAAGTGCCCCTCTGCACCACTCCACCCTGCCAACAGTACGCCGATTAGGGTTGCCAATGCAGCGGGTACCGCAACGCCTAAACGCATCACCTCTCCTTGGTGTTAGATCATTAACGCCTATGGCATAGCCGAAGCACTTCGCTATATGGATAATAGGGCGCATCAATCGCAAGAGTATATGACATGCCGCGGCGTTTCCTGCAGCGCTACATGCCTAAACCAGACACGCTAAGACGCCAGCGTTCGTTACGTTTTATGGCGCCGCTCATTGCCGACCCTGGATTATGGCTTTTAACTCGACGAAGCGTTGCCAACGCCTTCAGCGTAGGGCTATTTTGCGCCATGCTACCTATCCCGTTTCAGATGGTGGTAGCTGCGTTGGGCGCACGCCTTAGTCGTTGCAACTTAGCGCTTTCTGTCGGTCTGGTATGGATTACCAATCCACTTACCATGCCGTTGATATTTTATTTTAACTACCGCGTGGGCACCTTTCTATTAGGCGCCCCGGTGCGAGAGGCCCCTTCACGCATTTCAACCCGTTGGATTGCCGAGCAAATGCACGACATCATGCCGCCCTTAATGGTGGGGTCATTGATGACGGCGGTGGTACTAGCGGTTGTCGCTAACGTTGGTATTCGCTTGATATGGCGCTGGCATGTGTCCCATAACTGGAAACGCCGCCGCCTGAAGAGGCGGCAGCGTAGAGCACAAATTGAATCAGAGTTTGACGAGTAGCGTAAAAACTCGCTGAGACGGCCTACGCAGTCACGTCAATTTGTTCCACTAACTGGCCCCCATCAAGCTTCAAAACGCGGTCTTGATGGGCCGCAAGCGCTACATCGTGGGTCACAATCACAAAGGCGCAGGCGCTCTCTTTAGCCAGTTGATCCATCAGCGCTAAAATCGTGCTCGCCGTGGTTTGATCCAAGTTGCCGGTGGGTTCATCCATTAATACAAGGCTTGGGTCGGTTACCAAGGCCCGAGCAATGGCAACACGCTGGCGCTCGCCTCCAGAAAGCTCGCCAGGTTTATGATCAGCCCTCGCCTTCATGCCCACCCGCTCCAGCAACTGCATGGCCCGCTGCTCCGCCACCTTCTTGGGCTGACCGCGAATGATCAGCGGCAACGCAGCGTTCTCCACCGCGCTAAACTCAGCTAGCAGGTGGTGGAACTGGTAAACGAAGCCAATATAGCGGTTACGGAACTTGCCCAATGCCGCTTCATTAAGACCTGATAGCGGCTCCCCGGCAATCACCACGCTACCGCCACTTGGCCGATCAAGGCCGCCGAGCAAATTGAGCAGCGTTGTCTTACCTGAGCCCGAACTACCCACAATGGCAACGCGCTCGCCAGCGCGCACCTGTAAATCAAGCTGGTCAAGCACGGTAAGGTCTTGTGGGCCTTCACTGTAGACTCGCGTCAAGCCTTGGCACTGCAACATAATTGCCCCTGGCTGCGGTATCGATGAGGTCATTAAATCATCCTTATTCATAGCGCAATACGTCCGCAGGCTGAACACGCGCCGCCCGCCAGGCAGGGTACAGCGTCGAGAGGAACGTAAGCCCGAAAGCAGCCACTACGATATCCCTTACATCTGCCCAGTGTAAGCGGGAAGGCAGGTCGCTAATAAAGTAAACGCCAGCATCCAGGAATTGAATACCCAGCACACCCTCAAACCAGCCGATCAAGTCAGAGATCGTTAGAGCCAATAAAATCCCGACCCCGACGCCCACCGCAATACCAATCAAACCAATTGCCAAGCCTTGAACAATGAAAATACCCATGATCGAACGCGGCGTCGCCCCGATGGTGCGCAAAATGGCAATGTCAGCGCGCTTGTCGGTCACCACCATGACCAGTGTTGATACAATGTTAAACGCAGCAACAGCGATAATAACGGTGAGCAGCAGCGCAATCATGCGCTTCTCCATTTGGATCGCCTGGAAAAGGCTGCCATGGGAAAATGTCCAGTCAGTACCGCGATACCCGGATCCTAGTTCGTTCACAATCGCTTGGGTTTCACTACCGGCAAGGAAAAGATCGTCAAGTTCGAGACGCAGCCCCCCAACGGCATCACCCAACCGCGCCAGCGTTTGCATATCATAAATATTGGCGTAGGCCAGGTTGGCATCTAAATCGGCACCCACGCTAAAAATCCCGCTTACCGTAAAGCGCTTTAAGCGCGGAAACACACCCGCCGGCGTAATTGAGGCTTCGGGCACTAACAGCGTGACCCGGTCGCCCACGCCAACGCCTAGACGACGCGCCAGCATTGAACCCAGCACTACGTTCCACTCCCCAGGCACTAAGTCGGCTAACTCGCCCTGGCGCATATGTTTGCCAATAATAGACACTTGCCCTTCCCAATCAGGGTGGATGCCGTTCACCATGGCCCCCTGATTACGCCCGCCAGCGGAGAACATACCCTGCTGTTCAATAAAAGGGGCCGCGCCGATTACCCGCTCACGCTCAACTAGCTGTTCAGCAAGTGCCTCCCACTCCACCAACCCTTCCTGCGCCTCAATTTTGGTGTGGGGCACCATACCCAAAATGCGGGTTCGCAGCTCATGATCAAAGCCATTCATTACCGACAGCACTAAAATCAGTACTGCCACACCGAGCATAAGGCCCAGCATTGAGGTTAAGGAGATAAACGAAATAAAGTGGTTCCGGCGTTTAGCGCGCACATAGCGCAGCCCCACCAGAAAAGGCAAACGATCAAGCATGGCAGTCTTCCTTAATAATAAGCGCCCATGGTACGGTTTTTTTAGCAGGGCTGCATGTGCAAACGCAGCCTTAGAGCGGTATCGAGCAAAGCCGTTCCCTATATCAAGGTAAGGCTTGCATGTTTCTGGGCAAGCCCCTACATTGCGCCGGTTCCTCTTGCCCCAAGGGTAAGTCTTTTTACTTCTATTAAGAGCATCTGTGACGTTGGCTACCAAGACGCATCGCCTGCTGCCGGAATGGCACCCCCAAGATGGCCTTCAGCTTACCTGGCCCCGCTCAGACGGTGATTGGGCGCCTTTATTATCGCGTATCGAAGCGACGCTTGAACGTATTGTTATTGCCACAGCACGCTACCAGCGCGTGCTGATCAGCCTCCCTGATGAGGCAACACGCGCGCGTCTAGCCGCGACGTTTGCCGCCTATGGTATTAGCAAACATCAGCTGCTACTGGTGGTTGCGCCCACCGACGATACATGGGCGCGAGACCACGGGCCGATTACCGTCATAGATGAAGACAATCAGCCGCTGCTGTTGGACTACACCTTTACCGGCTGGGGCGGAAAATTTCCCGCTGAGCACGACAATCAGTTGACCCTGTGGCTAGCGGATGCGGGCGTGTGGGCCTGCCCAGTCGCCTCTCGGGAGCTGGTTCTTGAAGGTGGCGGTATTGAAACGGACGGCGAAGGCACTCTACTAACCACCGAGGCCTGCCTGCTTAACCCCAATCGCAACCCAACGCACTCCCGCAGCGATATAGAAACAATGTTGGCCGAGGACTTTGGCGTTGACCGCGTTCTATGGCTGGCCAATGGGCACCTAGAAGGCGACGACACCGATAGCCACATTGATACCCTGGCGCGCTTTTGCAACCCTTCAACCATT
The DNA here is from genome assembly GCA_002966495.1 of Halomonas sp. GFAJ-1. Classification (NCBI taxonomy): domain Bacteria; kingdom Pseudomonadati; phylum Pseudomonadota; class Gammaproteobacteria; order Oceanospirillales; family Halomonadaceae; genus Halomonas; species Halomonas sp. GFAJ-1. Next base: position 2,393,922 of record CP016490.1, on the reverse strand, counting down.
GCGTACGTGACCTGCGATGACCCCAGCGATCCCCACCATGCCGCTCTTAAGGCGATGGAGCAGGAGCTTAAGGCATTTCGTCAACGCAACGGCGCGCCTTATAACCTTATCCCTTTACCCTGGCCGCAAGCATGTTTTGACCCGGATGATGGCCATCGTTTACCGGCGACCTACGCTAACTTTTTAATCATCAATCAGGCCGTTTTGGTACCTACTTACGGCGACCCCGCCGATATGGTCGCGCTACAGGCGCTAACCCAGGCATTCCCTGACCACACGCTGATACCCATTGAGTGCGCAAGCGTGATTCGTCAGCATGGCAGCCTGCACTGCTTAACCATGCAACTGCCGAAAGGCACCCTTACTCCAGTCACCCTTGAATCGTAAGGAGCTATTATGACGCATACGCTTATCGTGGGTGTCGTCCAACAGCCCGCGTGGCCTGATAAAGCACGCAGCCTTGCCACAAGCGAAGCGGGTATCCGCGACGCTGTTGCGCAAGGTGCCCAGTTAGTGCTGCTACAAGAGCTTCACGCTACCCACTATTTTTGCCAATACGAAGACCCAGCACTGTTTGACTTGGCCGAGCCGCTTGATGGGCCGACGGGTCAACGCTTAGCGGCGCTGGCGAAAGAGCTGGATATTGTGCTGGTGGGTTCGCTGTTTGAGCGTCGCGCACCTGGGCTATATCACAATACAGCAGTGGTCTACGATCGCGCCCAGGGGCGCGTTGGTCAGTATCGCAAGATGCATATACCCGATGACCCAGCATTTTATGAAAAATTCTACTTCACCCCAGGTGATGTAGACGACGTCCGGGGAGAGGGTTTCACCCCTATCGACACCTCGGTTGGCCGGTTGGGCGTTCTGGTGTGCTGGGACCAATGGTACCCGGAAGCCGCTCGTTTAATGGCACTAGCAGGTGCAGACCTGCTGCTCTATCCCACGGCTATTGGCTGGGACCCTAACGATGACGATGCAGAAAAAGCCCGCCAAAAAGACGCTTGGACCCTTATCCAGCGAGCACATGGCGTCGCTAACGGCTTGCCGGTATTGGTCGCTAACCGAGTAGGCTTTGAGGCTGATCAATCGGGTGTTGGTGACGGTATTGCGTTTTGGGGTGGCAGCTTTGTATGCGGCCCCCAAGGGGAGCTACTGGCCCACGCGGGCGAAGACACCCAACAGCTCGTGGTCGAGATTAATATGGCACGCAGCGAGCATACCCGTCGCATTTGGCCCTACCTGCGCGACCGCAGGATCGACGCTTACGGGGATTTAACCCGCCGCTACCGCGACTAGCACAGCGTTTTCCTAGGCTAAGAAAAACGCCTGCTCCATCTCTGGAGCAGGCGTTTTGTTTAGCTAACCCATTAGAAAGGTCAGCTTATTTCCAAAAATCACGAATCGAGGCAATCCCTTGGGCACCTACAGCGCGGGCGTGGTTAGCATCAAAGCGCGTCATGCCGCCCAGCGCAAACACCGGCATGCCCGCGCGCTCAACGAGCTGCTGGAAATCGTGCCAGCCGAGGGGCGCCACTTCAGGGTGCGAAGGCGTAGTGCGCAGCGGCGAAAGGGTTACGAAGTCGCAGCCTAGCACCGCCGCTTTAGAGAGCTGCGCCTGATCGTGGGTCGAGGCAGAGAGCCACTTGCTCTCGGCTATCGGTCGACGATCAATATTCATTAAACGCTCACTGGTCAAGTGAATGCCATCGGCGTCCACCTCATCAAGCAGCGCGGGGTCCGCATTAAGCACAAGACGAGCATCGTGCTGACGGCAAAGCGCTAAGGCACGTTCTGCCCGTGCAAGGTAAGCGGCTGTATCTAGCTCCTTGGCACGCAGCTGAACAAGGCGTATGCCATCTTCTCGTAGTGCCCGCTCTAGAAGGGCCTCAAAGCGCTCTTCATCTGCCTCTTCACCGGTAATTAAATAGTCAGTGGGCAGCATGACTGCCCGTAAAATCGGCAGATTAGCCGCAGGGAAGGGATAGTTTGCCAACTCCTCCATGGGTACCCAGCGCACCGCCTGACCTTCGCGCCCAAAGGGTTCGCCGGCAAACTCCTGAACTTGCCAAACATCCAGCAGGATATGCTTATCAGGGTACTCGTGGTGAATACGAATCAGCGGCCGAGCGCGTACAATTTCAACGCCTAGCTCTTCATGTAACTCACGCTTAAGCCCTTCCAGCCCAGTTTCATAGGGCGCCAGCTTGCCGCCGGGAAATTCCCACAGGCCGCCGTGATCGACGTTTGAAGGCCGACGCGCTATTAACACTTGCTTTTGATCGGCGCTAATCATTGCAGCCGCCGCGACATGAACTCGTCGTTTTACCATTACACTCATTACGTCTTATCCACTTTGTACGCGCCGCCCTCATTAAAGACGGCGCTTTATCACTGCATTAGCACCCTACTACTGAGGCTAGCTGCGGTAATCTGCGTTGATGGTCACATACTCATGAGAAAGATCCGAGGTCCATACAGTGGCACTCTCTGCTCCCCGCCCTAAGTTAATCCGGATAGTAATTTCATCCTGCGCCATCACCGCACTACCTGCTGCCTCTGTGTAGCTGGCCGCACGACCGCCGCTCTCAACAAGCCGCACATCATCAAGGTCAATTACAACACGGTTAACATCAAACGCGTCTATGGGAGCCCGGCCTACTGCGGCCAAAATACGCCCCCAGTTAGCATCCGAGGCATACAACGCGGTTTTGACCAATGGTGAGTGCGCAACGGTAAACGCCACGTTCAGTGCTTCTTGACGGGTCGCAGCATCGTTAACCTGAAGTGTGATGAGCTTTGTCGCCCCTTCCCCATCACGAATAATTGCCTGGGCAAGCTCAGTCATCACACGCTGTAGCGCGTTACGAAATACCGCAATCTGCTCATCGCTTTCGATACGCGCACCGCTGCCTGTCGCCGCTAGCATGCAGGCATCATTGGTCGACGTATCGCTATCAACGGTAATACAGTTAAACGAACGATCAACAGTTTCGCGCAGCAGTGTTTCGAGAAGCGTTTGCTCTATAGCGGCATCGGTAACCACAAAGCCCAGCATGGTAGCCATATTGGGCTTAATCATGCCGGAACCTTTGGTAATGCCGTTAATCGTGACCTGCTGCTGACCAATGGCCACCGTTACCGTAGCACCTTTCGCACGGGTGTCCGTGGTTAGTATCCCTTCCCCTGCGTGCTGCCATGCGAGGCTGGAGTTAGCCAGTGAACTGACAGCAGTTGGCAGACCTGCCAACAAACGCTCCATGGGCAGCGGCTCACCAATCACCCCTGTTGAGAAAGGCAGTACCTGGCTTTCTGCCACACCCAGCTGGGATGCTAAAGCGGCGCAGCTTGCATAGGCATCCTGCAAGCCCGTTTCACCCGTTCCAGCATTGGCGTTACCAGTATTAATTAGCCAGTAACGTGGCGCGATACCTTCACTTAAACAGCGCGCTATATGTGCTTTAGCCACCGATACAGGTGCTGCACAAAATGCATTTCGAGTAAAAACCCCAGCAACAGTGGCGGACTCAGGCAGCTCAATTACCACCGTGTCACGGCGATCAGGTTTCTTAATACCCGCCATTGCAGTGCCTAGGCGTACCCCCTTTATAGGGGGTAGCTCAGGAAAGGGAACGTTTCCCACCGCCATACTTTTCTCCTTCACATTAGCTCAAGAGCGCTGAGCGATTAGCTTAACTTACCGCAGCACTGCTTATATTTTTTGCCTGAACCACAGCTACATGGGTCGTTGCGACCCACTTTGGGCCCTTCCCGACGCAGCGGGCGGCCGTCAGCACCAGGTAGCTCCTGAGCGCTCTCGCTATTTTGCGCAGCGGGTTCGTCGTGTCGGCTATCTGCGGTCGCTTTTTCACGGGCTAACTCTTCACGGCGCTTCTGTTCTAGGGCATCAACCTCTTCAGGCTGGCGCACCTGTACATGGCTTAGAATGCGCGTGACGTCTGCTTTTATGTTGGTTAGCAGGTTTTGGAACAGCTCAAACGATTCACGTTTGTACTCCTGCTTGGGATTCTTCTGAGCGTAGCCGCGCAGGTGGATACCGCGGCGCAAGTGATCCATCGACTGAAGATGCTCTTTCCAGCGAGTATCCAGCACCTGCAGCATCACCTGCTTCTCAAAGCGACGAATCAACGCAGCGCCTGCTGCCTCAACTTTGGCTTCATAAGCTTCGCGGTGCATAGCTTGCAGGCGTTCACGGAGAATCTCTTCGCTGAGTCGCTCATCTTCTGCTGACCACTGCACCACAGGTGCGTCAAGGTTAAACTCTGTCTTCAGGTACGCTTCTAAACCCGGCAGATCCCACTGCTCCACCAAACTTTGCGGCGGCACAAAATCGCTGATCGCTTCTTCCATGACCTCTTCACGAATACCCAGCACTGCATCAGAGATATCATCAGACGCCAGAACTTCATTACGCTGATCATATATGACACGACGCTGGTCGTTGGCCACATCATCGTATTCAAGCAGCTGCTTACGAATGTCGAAGTTACGCCCTTCCACCTTTTTCTGAGCGCGCTCAACGGCGTTGGAAACCATTTTATGCTCAATGGCTTCACCTCGTTCTAAGCCCAGCGCCTGCATCAACCTCTTAACGCGATCAGAGCCAAACAGCCGCATCAGGCTATCTTCCAAGGAGAGGAAGAAACGTGTGGAGCCAGGGTCACCCTGACGACCGGCGCGGCCACGCAGCTGATTGTCAATGCGGCGTGATTCGTGACGCTCGGAACCTACTACGTGCAAACCGCCCGCTTGTAAGACGCCATCATGGCGCTTTTGCCACTCAGCTTTTAATGCGTCAACTTGTTCCTGGGTGGGGTTTTGCAGCTTCGCCGCCTCTGCTTCCCAGTTACCCCCCAGCATAATATCGGTACCGCGCCCGGCCATGTTGGTGGCAATGGTAATCGCCCCTGGACGCCCTGCCTGGGCAATAATTTCCGCTTCGCTCTGGTGCTGCTTGGCGTTCAAGACATTAAATTTCAGCCCCGCCTCGCGCATTAAGCGGGCAAGAAACTCAGAGGTTTCAATTGAAGCGGTACCTACCAGTACAGGCCGACCGGCTTCTGTTTCGGCTTTAACATCCTTAATAATGGCTTCGTACTTCTCTTCCGCACTAAGGAAGACCAAATCATTCAGATCTTTCCGAGCTAGCACACGATTAGTCGGAATCACTATCACGTCTAGGCCATAGATCTGACGGAATTCAAAGGCTTCTGTATCAGCCGTACCCGTCATACCCGCCAATTTTTCATAAAGGCGGAAATAGTTCTGGAAGGTAGTGGATGCAAGCGTTTGGCTTTCGCGCTGAACGGTAACGCCCTCTTTGGCTTCAACGGCCTGGTGAAGCCCCTCAGACCAGCGGCGACCCGGCATAGTACGACCGGTATGCTCATCAACAATAACGACTTGGTCTTCAGCGACAATATAATCAACGTCGGAGTGATAAAGGTGGCGGGCCCTTAGGGCGGAGTGCATGTGCTGTAAAAGATTAAGATTTTGCGCAGCGTAGAGTGAGTCCTCTTCACCCAGTAGCCCCTCTGCACGCATCAAGGCTTCTACTTTGTTATGGCCCTGTTCGGTGAGTTCAACCTGTTTTTGCTTCTCATCCAGCAGGAAATCGCCGGTTACAGTGGCCTCTTCATCTTCTAACACCTCGCCTTTTTCCAACTGCTGGGCAAGACGGTTTACGATGCCATAAAGGTCGGTATTTTCATCGACCGCGCCAGAAATGATCAGCGGTGTACGCGCCTCATCAATGAGGATTGAGTCAACCTCGTCGACAATGGCGTAATGCAGGCCGCGCTGCACTTTATCCTCAAGCGCGAACGCCATGTTGTCGCGCAGGTAATCAAAACCAAACTCGTTGTTGGTGCCGTAGGTGATGTCACACTGGTAGGCATGACGCTTCTCTTCACCACTTTGACCAGCAAAAATCACGCCGATGGAGAGGCCCAAAAACTCATACAACGGACGCATCCACTCAGCATCCCGGCGCGCCAGGTAATCATTCACGGTAACAACGTGCACACCCTTCTCAGGTAGCGCGTTTAAATAAACCGCCAGGGTCGCTACCAGCGTTTTACCCTCGCCAGTTTTCATTTCCGCAATGCGCCCGCGGTGCAGTGTCAAACCACCGACCATTTGCACATCAAAATGACGCATGCCCATTACTCGCTTACTCGCTTCACGCACTACCGCAAAGGCCTCGGGCAACAGGCTGTCGAGCGTTTCACCATCGCTTAGCCGTTGGCGTAGATGCGCTGTTTTACCTTGCAGATCGGCATCGCTTAATCCTTCCAACTCCGGTTCTAACTTATTCACATTAAGCACATTTTTCTGCATGCGCTTTACTTCGCGATCGTTTTTAGAGCCGACTACTTTACGTAACAAATTATTAATCATGAAAGTTCCAAATCATCATGAGCGCCCTACACCCAGGCGCCCTTTTTATATAAGGCAAATAAATTAGTTCTAACGTAGGAAGGAGTAAAAAGGAGGGCCGCGCTGGGTAAGCACATCTTTAGCCGCCACTAGGCGGCGCTTCACCACCGGTAATAAACGAGTGCGCGCAGGTAGTCGTGTTAACTGGCGAGTAAGGGTGCTAGCCCAGTAGCGCAGCGCGCGACGCTTTTTGGCAATCCACCTAGACTGTGCGCGTAAAATAGCTGGCACCCAAAAGCAGATACTGACGCTACGCTCACTGCCACGAAACGCATCTGCCGAGTGTAAACTTGCAGGCAACAAGCAGCTTACCAGAAGCCCAGCCAACCACCAGCGCGCTAGGCCATGTCGGCGCTGCCGCCGTGGCGAAGCGGTTAAGATATCTGGCGTTAACGACATGCTGTGGGCTAGCTCCTGGGCGTGTTAGGCTCTTCTGATCGGCGCTCGATCGAGTAGACTATTAATGGTCGCCCACTATGGGCTGCCAACGGTTTAGATTAAGAGATCACGGGAATTAAGCGTATGAGTATAAAGGTTAAGCGATCTCACGCACAGCCCATCACCCAACTGCTGTCTAAGTCAGGCGATGTTGGGCAACTAATGCGTCAGTCTCGCTTAATTGACCAAGCACAGCGGCACTTACGCGCTCACCTACCCGAAGAAATGCGTGAGCATATTTTCGTAGGCGGGTTTCGTGATGGGCGCTTAACGCTGATTAGCGGCCAAGCCAGCTGGCTAACGTGGCTTCGCTACGAGCAACGCCATCTACTTACCCTGCTCCACCAGTTACCTGGGTTTGAAAGCGTCAGCGCTTTTACTTTAAAAGTGCGCCCTGTACGACCAGTGGAGAGCCCCAAACGCTATACTAGATCGCTTTCTAGCAACGCCGGAAAAACCTTGGCTGAGTGCGCTAAAGATACCGACAACCCGGCGCTCAAGAAAGCACTAGAGCGCCTAGCCTCCCACGCCCCACACCACTCTGAACCTGAAAAGTGACTGCTCCCCACCCTACGTCGCTACGCAACCACGGGTGAGGCTTCCCACGTCTTAGGCCGCAGCCGGTGCGTGACCGGTCTTACACAGGCCTCGATGGGCAGAGACGGACAGCCCTTCCGCCTTTAATTTTAAAATGCCTTGCTGGCGAATAGTGATCGCGGCGTTTACGTCACGGTCAATCGCCTTTGTGCCACAGCTTGGGCAATCCCAGGTGCGGACACTGAGGGGCATTTGTTCGACTTTGTGGCCGCAGCCCGCGCAGGTTTTGGAGCTGGCGAACCATTGGTCGATTCTGACCAGATGCTTGCCTTGCTGCTTCGCCTTATACGCCAGTTTTTCGATCAACCTGCTCCAACTGGCATCGGCAATATGCTTGGCCAGCTTGCGGTTTTTGAGCATGTTTTTCACGCTCAGTGTCTCAACCACCACCGCTTGGTTGTCGTCAATGAGTTGTCGAGACAGTTTGTGCTGGAAGTCAGCACGCACATTCCCCAGCCGCTCGTGCGCCTTGGCGAGCATTAGCCGCGCTTTCGCACGGCGCTTGCTACCTTTCTGGCAGCGTGAAAGCGCTTTCTGCTTGCGGCGTAGGTTGGCAGACGCCAGCTTCAAGAAGCGAGGATTGGCGACCTTGCGGCCAGTGGAGTCGATGGCCAGATGCGTTAAGCCCATATCGACCCCCAGCACCGTCTCCACCGTTTGCAGCGGTGCGGCTGCCTCCACACCATCCTCCACCAGCAGCGAGGCAAAATACTTGCCCGTGGGGGTGCGGGTCAGTGTGATGCTTTTCAGCGTGCCGGCGATCTCTCGATGGATTCGGGCTTTAATCGGCGTAAGCTTGGGGACTTTGATCCAGTCATCACCCGCCTTAACGCTGGTGCAGTGATAGCTCGATTGCTTGCCATGCTTGCGTTTAAAGCGCGGATAGCGGGCTTTTAGCTGGGGGTTAAAGAAGTTCTGGAAGGCGCGATCCAAGTTAATGCACGCCTGTTGCAGTGCGATAGAATCAAACGCTTTGAGCCAGTGGTAGTTGCGAGACTTCTTCGCCACCGCCAACAACGGCTTGAGGTCTTTCTTAGCGCGCAGCTTGGTGCCATGGCGCTTGTACTGCGAGCTGATAATGTGCAGTGCCTTGTTGTACGTAAACCGCACCGCCCCGAATTGCTGATTCAAGAAATCAGCCTGTTCGGGGCTGGGGTAGATGCGTACTTTGGTGGCTGTTAACACAACGGCTTCAACTCGTTGACTGTATGAATGTATAGTGCCAGATAAATACGAAACTACAACTCCTGCAGCGCTAGCGCGCTGCCCGCTTGTATCCCCGCCCTCAATCGGGCGAGGGTTTACGCGGATTTTTGCTAAAATGCGTACCCGAAATGCATAAAGCACCGCCTAAGCGGTGCTTTATAAGATGGGGCACACATCAGGTTTTTCAACCAGCCATGCGTTCCACACGATTTACTATGCCATGGCAGGCGCCGAGTAGGAGATAGGCGCAACGGCTTTCTCTTCTTCGAACGTCACGATCTCATAGGCATCAGGCTGCGCCATTAGCTCACGGCAAAGCTGATTATTAAGGGCATGACCCGACTTTATGCCACGGAACTCACCAATCAGGCTATAGCCTAGCTGGTAAAGGTCGCCGATCGCGTCAAGCACCTTATGTTTGACGAACTCGTCTTCATAACGTAGCCCGCCTTCATTAACGATACGGTAGTCGTCAACCACGATAGCATTATCAAGACTGCCGCCGAGGGCTAGATTATTAGAGCGCAAAAACTCTAAATCGCGCATAAAGCCAAAAGTTCGCGCGCGGGAGACTTCTTTAACAAACGACGTCGTCGAGAAATCAATAAGTGCAGTTTGCTTTTGTTGATCAAATACGGGGTGGTCAAAATCGATGGCAAACGCAACTTTGAAGCCCTGATGCGGCAGAAAAACGGCCTCTTTGTCGCCATCGCTCACCGCGACGCGACGCTTAATGCGAATAAACTTCTTAGGCGCATCCTGCTCAAGAATGCCCGCCGACTGGATCAGAAAAACAAATGGACTAGCACTGCCGTCCATAATGGGCACTTCAGGAGCACTAACATCTACATATGCGTTGTCGATACCCAATCCCGCAAAAGCTGACATTAGATGTTCAACCGTTGCCACTTTTACACCTTCGTTAGAAAGCGCGGTGCACAGCGTTGTATCTTCGACCAACTCTGCGCGAGCGGGCACATGCACCGCGGGATCTAAATCGGTTCTGACGAACACAATACCTGTATTTACCGGCGCCGGACGCAAAGCCAAGTGGACTTTTTTGCCAGAGTGCAGACCCACTCCAGTGGCGCGGATGACGTTTTGTAGTGTGCGTTGTCTGATCATGGGCAGTGGTCGAGCTCTAATGTCGGCGGTTATCGGCTCAAAAAACAGCAAATACCGCAAAAGGAAAGTTATCAAACAGTGTTCACTTTAACAGCAAACAAGCGCTTTAACCAATAAAACTCTCGTTTGCTGTAGCAGCGATACATTCAACGCGGCTTAATCCGCCTGACGGCGCAAAAAAGCAGGGATGTCCAGATAATCGTCTGCTTCTGAGGCGCGACGCTTTTCTGGCCGAGGCTTAGCAGCCGGTGCAGGTGCTTCGGCGCGAGCCGTCGCCTGCTGACGCATAACGGTTGGTTGCTGGAGCTTGCGGTAATCAGATGATTCAGCTGTTGAGCGACGTGCAGGCTCACGCGTGGCCGCCTTTGCTTTGCTGCCATCCAAGCCAGCTGCAACAACCGTTACCCGCAGCTCATCAGACATTTCCATATCAATGGAGGTCCCGACGACGATAGTGGCTTCCTGTGAAGCAAACTCTTGAACGGTAGCCCCTACATCGTTGAACTCACCAATCGATAAGTCAGGCCCTGCCGTAATATTTACCAGGATGCCGCGAGCGCCGTGCAGATCGATATCTTCCAGCAACGGGCTACGGATAGCTTTTTCAGCCGCTTCACGCGCACGGTTTTCACCGGTAGCACCGCCGGTACCCATCATCGCCATGCCCATTTCAGACATAACAGTACGCACGTCAGCGAAATCGACGTTAATGATACCCGGGCTGGTAATCAGTTCGGCAATACCTTGTACCGCGCCCAGCAATACATCGTTGGCGGCACTAAACGCGGTGAGCAGTGTGGCATTTTTACCGAGCACTGAAAGTAGTTTTTCGTTAGGAATAGTGATTAGTGAGTCCACGTGCTCGGAGAGCTCTTTCATGCCCTCTTCTGCCGCGCGCATTCGCTTAGGCCCTTCAAACGGGAAGGGGCGGGTCACCACAGCCACCGTCAAAATGCCCAGCTCTTTGGCCACCTGAGCAACGACCGGTGCCCCGCCAGTACCTGTACCACCACCCATGCCAGCGGTAATGAACACCATATCAGCGCCATTTAACAGCTCAGCAATTCGGTCTCGATCTTCCATGGCAGCTTGGCGTCCAACCTCTGGATTGGCGCCAGCGCCTAACCCTTTGGTTATTTCACTACCAAGCTGCAAAACCGTTTTTGCGGATACGCGTTTAAGCGCCTGGGCATCGGTATTGGCGCAAATAAACTCTACGCCTTCGATGTTGCTCTCGACCATGTGGTTGACAGCATTACCGCCGCCGCCGCCAACGCCGACCACTTTGATGACCGCACTGCTCGAGGGTGCGTTATCTACCAATTCGAACATAAGCCCCGTCTCCTGAACCGCGCTTGCGGCCCTGTCAGAAATTTCCTTTGAACCAGCCTTTAATTTTCGCCAGCGCTGGATTGCCTTCCTTGCTATCACGCCGGGCAAGCTCGTTACGCCCTTTGTGCGCGGCAACGACTCCCCCATGGCTTTCTAGGCCTTGCCCATGTCGCATTTCCTGCAAGGCATAATGTAGCAAGCCAACGCCCGTTGCATAAATAGGATTACGCACCACGTCCGCCAACCCCCTCACATTTTGCGGGCAGGCAATACGAACCGGCATATGAAAAATCTCTTCTGCTAGTTCGCTAACGCCTTCCATGCGCGAGGTGCCACCGGTAAGCACAACCCCAGCGGCTACCATGTCTTCATAACCACTACGGCGTAATTCGTCTCTTACCAGTGTAAAGAGTTCTTCGTAGCGCGGCTCTACCACTTCGGCTAATGCCTGGCGTGATAAATCTCGCGATGGACGATCCCCTACACTGGGTACTTTAATCATTTCATCACTTGCTGCGAGGTGAGTCAGCGCGCAGGCGTATTTTACTTTAATTTCTTCAGCATGCTGGGTAGGCGTACGCAGCGCCATTGCGATGTCATTAGTGACTTGATCACCGGCAATGGGTATCACTGCAGTATGGCGAATTGCCCCTTCGGTAAATATAGCCATATCAGTGGTACCACCGCCAATATCGACCATACAAACGCCCAGTTCGCGCTCATCTTCAGTGAGCACTGCCATACTGGAAGCAAGCTGCTCAAGAATAATGGCATCAACATCTAGGCCACAACGGCGCACACATTTTTCAATGTTTTGCACCGCGTTTAATGCAGCAGTGACAAGATGCACCTGCGCCTCTAACCGAACGCCCGACATACCCAGCGGTTCACGGATGCCACCTTGCGCATCGATTGAGAATTCTTGAGGCAGAACATGTAATACCCGCTGCCCTTCCGAGACAGCTCTGGCGCGAGCTGAGTCAATCACACGCTCAATATCCGATGGCGTTACTTCACGCTCTTTGATGGCTACCACGCCATCTGAGTTCATCGAACTAATATGGCTACCGGCAACGCCAACATAGACAGAATGAATATCGCAGCCAGCCATCAACTCAGCTTCCTCAACGGCTCGTTGAATAGACTGGACCGTTGATTCAATATTAATGACTACGCCGCGTTTCATACCACGCGATGGATGAGAACCGATTCCCGCAATTTCGATCCCGCCATCATCGGTGGGTTGACCGACTATCGCGACGACCTTGGACGTTCCAATGTCCAGCCCGACAACCATATTGGATGCATTGGGTGAGCCTGCCATGAGTCGGAAAATCTCCTTATCGTAATTTGAAAAGTTGTCTTATTAATGGATGACGCTAGCTCGGCAAAGATTCCAATGGGCGTCAACCAAAACATTGTTAAATGTTGATCGATAAAATGCAGCTAAAAAGCCAAAAGGAATAAATAAAACCCACAAAATTACCGATAGAGACATAGTATAGAAACAATAGTCGCAATACGACTAGTCCATGCCCACGATAATGGGCTTAACGGGCAATTAAAACCCTATCAGTGAGTTTCAGTGTTGGTAACCGGTCACATTTACCTGCTTTTTACACATTGTAGACAGCCTATTACTCTGCATTATCTTCAAAATCGCTCTCGCCATGCCAAGCTACAGCGACGCCATTAGGGTAACGCAGGTCGATATAACGAATATGTTCGCTAAGCTGGGATAACTCCCGCTGCCAGGAGGCAGATAAGCGCGCCAGGCGTACTTCATGCTGACGCCTGCCCAACATCACCCACGCCCCATTATCTAACTGTAATCGCCACGCCCCTCGTGGCTCTAAACGTAGTTGCGCCAGCGATAGTGATAAGTTCGCAAAATGCGGGGTTAGCCGATGATAAAAAGTAAGCACCTCTTCACTGCTACCTACCGGGCCCGCAAGATCGGGCAACCCTGAAGGAGCTGTCAGCGGGGCAAACGCAAAGGGTTCCCCCTGAGGATTAAGCAAAAAATCGTCATTCCAGCGAGCCACCGGCACTTGTTCAACCAGCTCAAAAACCAACGCATTGGGCCACTCTCGGGAAATACGCACTTCGTTTAACCAGCCAATGGCTAGGGCACGACTGCGAAGATCGCCCAAATCGGCGGACAGCCATGTGGAGTTTTGCACGAGCGGCGCTAACTGGGTGCGTAAGTAATCAGCACTGACATAGTCCCACTCCCCTCGAATCGAGACCCGCTCGATAGGGCGGTCTAGCCAGAGCCAAAGCGCGCGACTGCCAGCGCCTAGTAAGAGCGCCAGCAGAATGATACCTAACCACGCATTACGCCTTTTCATAAGGCCATCTTCATGATGAGCTCTGTTTGCCAGCAGTCTGCAGTATCTGCACTACCAGCTGATCAAAACCAATCCCAGCATGCGCAGCCGCCTGAGGTACCAAACTATGGTCGGTCATTCCTGGCACGGTATTGACCTCGATTAGCCAGAATTTGCCATCAGCATCCCTCATAACATCGACACGCCCCCAGCCCTCACCACCAATGGCTGCAAATGCTTGTTGGCAAAGCGATGCTAGCGCTTGTTCATCCTGGGCTTCTAAACCACAAGGAAGATGATACTGGGTGGTATTGGCAATGTATTTAGCCTCGTAATCATAAAAACCTCCCGGCACCTCGACGCGTATCGCAGGGAGTACTTCATCACCCAGCAGTGCAACGGTGTACTCTTCACCGACAATAAACCGCTCCGCCATGACACGGGCATCGTACTTGGTTGCAGCATGGTAGGCTGACACCAACTCTTCTTGGCTTTTAACGATACTAATACCCAGCGTGGAGCCTTCGTGGACGGGCTTTACCATCATCGGCAGCCCTAACTGGGTGACCACCGACGCCCAATTTGACTCAGCATTCAACGTAATGCTTTCTGGTGTTGGCAAGCCCACCGCTTGCCAAACCTGCTTTGTGCGCTGTTTATCCATACCTAGAGCGGAGGCTAAAACACCGCTGCCAGTGTAGGGAATATTTAAAAGCTCCAGCGCTCCCTGGAAAGTACCATCCTCACCACCACGACCGTGCAGAGCAACAAATACAGCCGTGGGAGCCAATTGTTCAAGGCCAACTAAGCCATTTTCTCGCAGGTCGTAGCCGATTGCCTGAATCCCTTGCCGCTTCAAGGCATCCAAAATAGCGGCACCGCTTTTAAGCGATACTTCACGCTCGGCGGATCGTCCACCGTAGACCACAACCACCCGCGCTAAGCGATCTGCCTGGGATACTTGGGCACTCATAGCTCAACCTCGTCCAACACCAGTTTGGCCTGCGCTAAACGCAGCGATATGCCGCCCACGTCGCCAGCCCCTTGGGTAATTAAAATATCGTCCGGACGCAATACATTGCCCAGCAACGCAGGAAGCTCTTGCTTGTGTTCTACAAACAGCGGGTCAACATCGCCACGTTGGCGGATAGAGCCGGCTAACGTGCGCCCTTCGGCTCCTGGGATTACTGCTTCACCAGCGCTATACACGTCCAGCAAAATAAGTGTGTCCACTTGCGAGAGCACCCTAACAAAATCTTCATAGAGATCGCGGGTACGGCTATAGCGATGTGGCTGGTATAGCATGACCAAGCGGCGCTTCGGCCAGCCAGCGCGAACAGCCTGAATAACCATATCCACTTCACGGGGATGGTGGCCATAGTCATCTACCAGCATGACTTCGCCGGTGCTCTTAGGCGTCGGAAAATGACCATGGACTTGAAAGCGCCTACCCACCCCGGCAAAACTGGCAAGGCCACGCAAGATAGCCTCATCGCTAACACCCGCATCAGTGGCGACCACAATGGCCGCCATGGCGTTTAATGCGTTATGCCGACCTGGCATGGCCAGCCGAACAGCTAGCGGTGCCGCGCCACCTGGCCGCAAAGCAGTAAATGACACTTCTCCGGCCTGCTGGCTAAAATCAACAATGCGGTAATCGGCATCGCTATCAAACCCGTAGGTCACAAACTGTCGCTTCACCCTTTCAAGCAGGCCGCGCACATGCGGGTCATCTACACAGAGCACAGCTAGCCCATAAAACGGCAAGTTGTGCAAAAACTCGATAAAGGTATTTTTCAGCCGCTCAAAGTCACCGCCATAAGTAGCCATATGATCAGCATCGATATTGGTAACAATCGACACCATCGGCTGCAGGTGTAAAAACGACGCGTCTGATTCATCGGCTTCAGCGACCAGGTAATCTCCCTCTCCCAGACGCGCATTAGCACCTGCACTGGTGAGCTTTCCGCCGATAACGAAGGTTGGATCTAAGCCACCTTCCGCCAGCAGCGTGGCAGTAAGGCTTGTGGTGGTGGTTTTTCCATGAGTCCCCGCCACAGCAATGCCATGACGAAAGCGCATAAGCTCAGCCAGCATCTCTGCACGACGAACCACGGGCACACGGTGCTCATGGGCCCAGCGAATTTCGGGATTGGTTTCGTCAACTGCGCTAGACACTACAACAACGTCAGCACCTTGGACATTCTCTTCGGCATGCCCAATCGCCACACACACACCGCACTGACGCAAGCGCTCTACCACAGTAGACGCTTTCACATCACTGCCGCTGACGCTATACCCTTGGTTTGCCAACACTTCTGCAATACCACACATGCCTGCGCCACCGATGCCCACAAAATGCAGCCGCTTAATGCGGCGCATACCTGGACCGCTTGGGCGAACATCTCGTAAAGACGTACTCTTAGCTATATCGGTCACGCAGTTTCTCCTTGATTTACTAACGACAGACAGCCATCTGTTAAGCGCCGAGTAGCATCCAAATAAGCCGCCTGACGGGCTTTGGAGGCCATCTCTGCTAACCTGTCTGGGGTTAATAATTCATTTAAATAGTCAGTTAAGCGCTGTGGCGTGAGGTCTGCCTGCACAACACAAACGGCAGCCCCCGCCTTCACCAAAACCTCAGCATTGACACGCTGGTGATCGTCAACAGCAAAAGGAAACGGCACTAAAAGGGCAGGCTTTGCAGACGCTGCAAGCTCTGCAACCGTGAGCGCACCTGCTCGACAAACCACAAGATCAGCCCACTCATAGGCCGCTGCCATATCATCAATAAACGGACTTACTTCTGCTTCGACGCCCTGTTCGGCGTATGCTTGTGCCGTAAGCTCATCACGCTCCTTACCCGCTTGATGGCGCACGTTTGGGCGCAACTCTGGCGCCATCGCAGCTAATGCCGACGGCAATCGCTCATTTAGCGCCACGGCACCCAGCGACCCACCGACTACCAGTAAGCGAAGCGGCCGGGCACTCATGGTGGCAGCAGCGCGGGGTTGCTCTCCTATGACAGCAATATCCTCCCGCACTGGGTTGCCAATCACCTCAGCACGGGGCCCAAACGCCTCAGCGAAAGCCGCATAGGTGCGCGTTGCCAAGCGGGAAAGAACCCGATTGGTCAAACCAGCAACAGCATTTTGCTCATGAATCACTAACGGAACGCGAGACAACCATGCAGCAAGCCCGCCTGGCCCGCTAGCAAAACCGCCCAACCCAACAACCACATGGGGCTTAAAGGTATTTATTACACGGCGCGCCTGCATTACAGCCCGCGAGAGATTAAGCGGTGCTTTCAGCCAACCACTTGCCCCGTTACCACGCAACCCGCTAATCGCAATCGTGTGCAGCCGAATACCCGCTTCGGGAACTAGGCGATTCTCGATGCCTCTAGGGCTACCTAACCACTCAACGTCAACATCATGGGCTTGTAATGCACGAGCCAACGAGAGCGCGGGGATAACATGGCCTCCGGTTCCCCCAGCCATAATTAAAATGCGCCGACGTGAATTCGTTGTCACACACCACTCCTTAAATAATTACGATAACCGTGGTTCATGACGAGGCTTGTAAGGCGTAGGCGTACGGCGCGGTCGATGACGTGTTTCCGCATCCACTCTAAGCAGCAACCCCACCATCAGGCCGGTGACCAATAAACTTGAACCGCCATAGCTAATCAGCGGAAGCGTTAAGCCTTTGGTGGGTAGTAACCCAGCACTGACCGCCATGTTAATAAAGGCTTGCGCAGCAATAATAAAACCGATGCCATAGCTAACGTAGGCACCAAACATATGGCCTGCCAGCTCTGCTCGGCGTGCAATCCACATCGTCCGAGTAATAAAGACCGTGAACAGCAGCACAACAATAATGGCACCAATCATGCCCAGCTCTTCTGCGACCACAGCAAAAATAAAGTCAGTATGCGCTTCTGGCAAATAGTGAAGCTTTTGAACGCTATTACCTAACCCCGTCCCGGTAACATGCCCTCGACCAAACGCAATGAGTGCCTGAGTTAACTGATACCCAGTGGCAAACTGGTCAGCCCAGGGGTCTAAAAAACTTGTCCAGCGGGCTAAACGATAAGGCTCCATCACCACCATCATGACAGCGCCTGATGCCAATACGCCGCCACTGCCCAACAACAGCGTCAGCGATGCGCCGCTCATCATTAGCATGCCAATAACACAGACGGTGTAAACCACCATGCCACCAAAATCAGGCGCCAAAAAAAGCAGCCCCGCTGGTATTGCCAAGACGGCTAACGGGCGCCACATACTAAAAGCGCGCTGACGAAGTTCGTAGGTAAAGCGCGACATGAACGCCGCCATATAAAAAATCAGGCCCAGTTTGGCAAACTCGGAAACCTGTAAGCTTGGCAGCGGCCCAGGTAATGAAATCCAGCGCTTACTGCCATTGACCTCTTGGCCGATAATAAGCACTAAAACAAGCATAAAAATACTGGCGAGCAGTAGTAACGCCGCATTTTGGCGCCAAACCTCCAGCGGCACGCTAATCATAACCAGGCATGCCAGTATGGATATCACTAAGAAAATACCGTGCTGGCGAGAGTAGTAATAACTGTTTTCCAATAAGCCTATGGAAGCGGAGCTAACCATGACCCACCCCAGCCCCGCCAGCCCAATGACCGATATGATGAGCCAAATATCGCAGGGGTAGTGGCGCGTGGTTAGCGATTCCCGCAGACGCTCTAGCCGACTCATGGGTTCACCTCAACCTGCCTGCCTGCTAACCAGCCCCGAAATGCATCGCCGCGTTCTTGGTAGTTGGCAAATTGGTCAAGGCTTGCACAGGCGGGGGAAAGCAACACGCAATCACCTGGCTGGGCTATTTGCCAAGCAGCCTCCATAGCCTGGAACAAATTATTGACCTGACGAACGTTATTAGAGGCAGAGAGCGCAGCAGATAAACGTGGCGCATCTTCACCAAACAGCAATACCGCCCTGGCACACCCTGCTAGCGGCGCCGCCAGTGGTGTAAAGTCTGCGCCTTTGCCAACACCACCGGCCAATAAAATCAGCTTTCCTGTCAGCGTCGCACTAATGCCGTTGATCGCAGCAAGGGTGGCACCTACGTTGGTGCCTTTTGAATCGTTTACCCACGTCACCCCGTTGATGTTAGCCACAGTTTCACTGCGATGGGCTAACCCTTTAAATGCACAAAGCGCTTCACACATTGACTGCTTGCTAAAGCCAAGTGCTCTGCCCATTGCCAACGCAGCCAAAGCATTCATATAGTTATGCTGACCTGCAACGGTTAGTGCGTCGGCGCGGAGCCATGGGTCACTTCCTTGAACGAGCATGACGTGCCCATCTATATTTACCAGCCCCCACTCATCTCCTTTCGGCGGCGCTGAGGTGAAGCTTTCCAGGCTTGCGACTTCATTTTGTGGCCAAGTAAGAGGGTCATCGGCATTGATAATGGCGTGCTTCGCACCTAAGAAGATCCGCTGCTTAGCGGCCTGATAGCCCGCCATATCACCATGGCGATCCAAATGATCTTCACAAATATTTAAAAAGGCTGCTGAGGCAGCGCCTAAATAGGGCGTGGTTTCCAACTGAAAGCTGGAAAGCTCCAAAATATAGAGATCGGCATCAGGGTGTTCCGTCAACAAGTCCAGAGCAGGCGTTCCTAAATTACCTCCAACCGCTGCACATACACCCGAGCAGGCGGCCATTTCGCCTAACAGAGTGGTTACCGTAGATTTCGCATTGGAGCCAGTAATCGCGGCGATTGGGGCGTTAACAGCACGGGTAAAAAGGGCGATCTCACCTATCAACACTGGCTCATCGGTAGCTGTGTTACGGCGCGTCAATAACCCCTCAAGGCCAGGTGTGCGGGGGTCTACCCCTGGGCTTATTACCACTTCATGGACATGCGTAAAATCGATAGCGGTTAGAGGGCCGCAGTGCACTGTGATGCCTGGGTGAGCAGCATAAAAGTCATCCAACCCCGGTGGGGCTTTACGGGTATCAGCCACCATAAAGGGGGTATTGTTACGCGCTAGATGGCGGCAGATAGCCCGCCCTGATATTCCCAGGCCAACCACGACGGTCATTCCATGTGCTACTTGCACCATTGATCTGGCTCCTTTACACAACACGCCATTAGCACTCTGTTACTACTCGACTCATCAACGGACTTTCAGCGTGGCTAAACCGAGCAGTACCAGCACAACGGTGATAATCCAGAAGCGCACAATAACCCGGGGCTCTGGCCAACCTTTAAGCTCATAGTGGTGATGCAGCGGCGCCATGCGGAAAATACGCCTGCCTGTCATTTTATAAGAAGCAACCTGGAGAATGACCGATACCGTTTCCAGTACAAAAATCCCGCCCATAATGAACAAGATGATTTCTTGGCGAACAATTACCGCCACCACACCCAACGCTGCACCAAGGGCTAGTGCACCAACATCCCCCATAAATACTTGGGCGGGATAGGTGTTAAACCATAAGAACCCTAACCCTGCGCCTGCGATAGTGGCGCAAAATATTGCCAGTTCGCCGGTGCCATTAATAAAGGGAATATGGAGATAGTTGGCAAACACCGCATTACCACTGGCATAGGCAAACACGGCAAGCCCCATGGCCACCAGCACCGTTGGCATAATGGCCAGGCCATCTAGGCCGTCTGTCAGGTTAACGGCATTAGAGCTACCCACAATCACAAAGTAGGTCAGCACGATGTAGAACACACCCAGAGGGAGGGCAACATCTTTAAAGAGGGGCACTAGCAGACTGGTTTCCACTGGCGTTGACGCCGTGACGTAAAGCACGATAGCAGCGCCCAAACCGACGACCGATTGCCAAAAATATTTCCACCGTGCAGGCAGGCCTCTGGGATTTTTTTCAACCACTTTACGGTAGTCGTCCACCCAGCCAATCGCACCGAAGCCCAGGGTTACTGCCAACACCACCCACACATAATGGTTGGTTAAATCTCCCCACATTAGTGTGCTGATCGCGATGGCAAGCAAAATCATGGCGCCACCCATGGTGGGCGTACCTGCCTTAGAAAGATGCGACTGAGGGCCATCATCGCGAACCGCTTGCCCGATCTGACCTTCTACTAATCGTCGAATGACCCACGGCCCTAGCCATAGGCAAAGCATCAAGGAAGTCAGTGCGGCCAAAATAACGCGTAACGTAAGGTAGTTAAAAACCTGAAAAGCAGTTTGATATTGGGCTAAAAAATTCGCCAGGTGAAGTAACATGAACGGCGTTTACCTTATTTATCCGAACGCAGCGCGGCGATGACATTTTCCATGCCCGCGCTCCGCGACCCTTTCACCAGCAGCGTGGTGTCAGGCGGCAACGTATTAATAATATGACGCACAAGCGTCTCGTGGTCGTCAAAATGCAGCCCGCGACCAAAGGCGTCACTGGCTGAACGCGCGGCATCACCGTACGTCAGCAGCGTTTCGATGCCAAGCGAGGCAGCAAAGCGGCCAATCTCAGCATGCAGTGTTTCAGATGCCTGCCCAAGCTCCCCCATCGCCCCCAGAGCACACCAACGCGGAGCAGGAAAGCTTGCCAGCGTCTCTAATGCCGCTTTAACCGCACCAGGGTTGGCGTTGTACGTGTCATCTAGCAGTGTGGCATTACGTAAACCCGGCACACTGCTCAAGCGCCCTGGCAGGCAGGGCAAGCGCGACAGGCCCGACACCACTTTTGCTGGCGCCACGCCAACCATAAGTGCCGCAGCAGCGGCAGCTAGGGCATTGCTAACATTGTGCTTACCCATCAGCGGCAAACAGACATTACCAAGCGCCTGCCCTTGATAAACAAGCGTGAAAGCATACCGCCCCTGTGGGTCACAGGAAAGGGCATCGGCGTACACATCTGCATGACTGTCCCAGCCGTAGCTGATAACGCGACGCGGGGCAGCGCAAGCTGCCCAAAAAGCGAAATAGCGATCTTCTCTATTGAGCACTGCCACGCCGTTGGCGCTTAAGCCCGATAAAATTTCACTTTTCGCCTGGGCAATCTGGCCCATACCGCCAAATTCGCCTACATGGGCTCCGGTCACATTCGTAATAATGGCAACATCAGGCGCCGTTAGCTGGCTGGTCCAGGCAATTTCACCTAGATGGTTCGCCCCAAGCTCCACAACTGCCGCCTGGTGAGCCGGAGTAAGCCGCAGTAGCGTCAACGGCACACCAAAATCGTTATTTAAGTTGCCCTCTGTTGCTAGCACTTCGCCCAGAGGTGCTAACAGCGCAGCGGCCATCTCTTTGACGGTCGTTTTACCACTGTTACCCGTCACTGCGACGACAGGCAGCTGATAGCGATGACGCCATGCCCGCGCCAGCAGACCTAGCCCCAGGCGGGTATCAGCACACACTAATTGCGGTAAAGCGCTGCTCGCCTCTTGCTCTACTAACGCGGCCGCCGCGCCCTGCGCGTACGCTTGCTCAAGAAACTCATGGCCGTCAAAACGTGGCCCTTTGAGTGCGACAAACAAGCAGCCCGGCACAATCTGGCGAGTATCCGTCACCACCGCGGTTAACGGTAGCTCGGGCAACGATGGCGACAAAAGATTGAGTGCCGCCGCAACATCCCCCAACGTCCAACTCACTGCCCAGCACCTGTGGCCGCTAAGTCTTTTAACGCCAAAGCTTTTAGCACCTGCTCTTCATCTTGATAAGCATGGCGAACTCCCGCTATCTCCTGATAGGCCTCGTGACCTTTGCCTGCTAACAGCACCACATCCTGCGGACCTGCCTGCTGAATTACATGGGCAATAGCTGCGCGGCGATCACCCTGCTCGGTAAAAGGGGTATCCGGTGAGAGACCCGTAATAATTTGGCGGCGAATTTCCTCGGCAGACTCAAAGCGGGGATTATCGTCGGTGATGACGATATGGTCTGCGATGCGCTCGGCAACCGCAGCCATTTCAGCACGCTTGCCCGCATCACGATCACCACCGCAACCAAAAAGACACCACAACTTGCCTTCGCTTCCGCCTAGGTGCGCTTTAAGTGCGTCCAGTGCATTGTGCAGGGCATCCGGGGTGTGGGCATAGTCGATCACGACACTTGGCCCGCCAGCTGCTCGATAGAGTTCCATTCGCCCTGGTACTGGTGCGAGCGTTGACGCCACTTCAAACAAGCGATCAAGCGACTCCCCTAAGCCATAGAGCACAGCCATTGCCAACAGCACGTTGTCTAAGTTAAAGCGACCCATGAGACTAAGATCAAGGGCCTTTTCACCCTCAGGCGTAGCAATGAGCGCTTGCTGCCCCTGCTCATGGGGATGCCAATCAAGTACACGTAGCGTCACTGCCTCATCACGACCCGCAGCCAGTACACGCACGTTACTCTCGCACCCTGCTAGCATCAGGCGTGCTAAAGGATCATCGGCGTTTACCACGGCAAGCGTTAGCTCGGCGCGGCGAAAAAGCTTGGCTTTAGCTGCGGCGTACGCGGCCATACTGCCGTGATAATCCAGGTGATCGCGGGTTAGATTGGTAAAAACGCCTACATCAACATCAACCGCCTCTAAACGATATTGATCCAATGCATGGGAGGAAGCTTCAAGCGCAACGCGCTTTACCCCTTGCCGCGCTAAATCGCCTAAAATATGCTGAAGTGCCAGAGGGCCAGGTGTCGTAAGCCCGCTTTCTACTAATTGACCAGGGCGGCCAACGCCTAAAGTGCCGACAACCCCTGCGGGCGTGTTTAACAATTCGCTCAAGGCCGCAATATAGTGGGTAACTGAGCTTTTACCGTTAGTGCCAGTAACCGCAATGACTTGTAAATCGTTAGGCACCTCAAACAGCGCCTTGCCTAACTCACCAAGGCGCAAAGAGAGATGCGGCAAGTAGAGCACGCGGTCCTCTAAGGTGACGCTGCTCTGCTTGGTGTGCGCCAATACTAACGATGCGCCGGACTCAAGCGCATGCTCAATAAATGCTCGTCCATCCTGCTGGCTTCCCGGCACTGCCACAAACACATCACCGACTTTCAGTTGGCGGGAATCCGTTATTAAATGAAATTTTTCAGGCAATCGCGCCTCAATCTCAGGCAATACGGCACTCGGCCACACCTGTTTTAATGCCCGCCATAAATTGTCTGGGTGCAACGTCATGCAATCTCCTTCAACGCTATTCGACCTCATGATCAGGCGGTACGTCCAGTAACCGCAACGCATTGCCCGTTACACTTGAAAATACCGGTGCTGCCACTGCTCCACCGTAAAAATCACCTGCCTTGGGGTGGTCGATCATCACCACGGTAACAATACGCGGGTCTGAAATCGGCGCAATGCCTGCAAAAACACTGCGATAGGCATCGGCAATATAGCCCTGCTGACCCGTTTTACGCACCGTGCCAGTTTTGCCGCCCACACGATATCCTTCAACTCGTGCGCGACGGCCGCCCGAGTAGGCACCTACCGACGTCTCTAAAACGTCTAAAAGGTCATTCGCCACACTAGGTGAAATAGCAGGAATTCCTTTGGGAGGCTCTGACAGCCTTAACAATGAAGGTGGTAAACGCTCTCCACCATTCGCCAGAGCTGTATAGGCGCTGGCTAGCTGTAGTGCTGATGTCGAAAGCCCGTAGCCATAGGATAATGCGGCCCGCTCGCTACGCGACCAGCGAACCGGCGCGGGCAAGCTACCCGTCGACTCGCCTGGAAAGCCAGTGCCGGGGCTTTGCCCCAAGCCTAGCTGGTTATACTTTTCCCAAATGGCCGTATCGCTCAACTGAAGCGCCAGACGAGACATACCAATATTGGACGATTTCTCTAAAATCCCAGCCAGATCCAGGTCGCCGTAGTTACGAAAATCGCGGATGGTAAACTGGTCGATTCGCATCCAACCCGGCGAGGTGTCAACAACTACATCTCGGTCCACTAGCCCGCTTTCCAGAATAGCCGCCATCGCTAGCGGCTTCATGACCGAACCGGGTTCGAACACGTCCACTAACGCCTGATTTCGCAAACCTCGGGGGTCGAGCCCTGCCCGGTTATTAGGGTTGTAAGAAGGCAAATTCGCCATCGCCAACACTTCACCTGTGCGGGCATCGAGCATCACCAGCACACCACCATCCGCCTCATGTTCGGCAACAGCGGCACGCAGCTCTCGATACGCCATATACTGGATGCGCTGATCAATCGCGAGCGTTAGCTCACCACCTGGTTGGGCATCACGAATCACCCCAAGCTCACGCACCAGCCGCCCCCGGCGGTCTTTAATTACCCGACGCTGGCCCGGACGCCCAGCTAAATAAGGCTGATAGGCAAGCTCCAAACCCTCCTGGCCAACGTCATCTACGTTGGTAACACCCAACACTTGAGCGGCCACTTCACCGGCGGGATAGTAGCGTTTATATTCCCGCTGGGGATAAACCCCTGGCGTTCGCAGATCAAGAATGCGCTGCGCCGCTTCTGGCGTCATTTGGCGGCGCAGATACATAAACTCTCGGCTGCTAAAGCGTGCTACCCGAGACTCAAAGTCATCCGGCGTCCACCCTAGCGCCTGGGCCAGCATAAAGCGCTGAATGCCATCACTGGGCAATTCTTGGGGGTTAGCCCAAAGCGTGACGACGGGCGTCGAGATAGCCAGGGGCTCGCCATTGCGGTCGGTAATCATCCCCCGGTGGGAAGGAATTGCCTCATGACGCAGGGTGCGTGCATCCCCCTGACTCTGAAGGAAAGGACGGTCGATAACTTGCAGAAGCGTAATTCGCCCGATCAGAATACTCGACGCTAAAATCACGATAATCAATATGAATAGGAAACGCCCGCCAGCCAGTGGAGGCGCAACCGGCAGTTGCCGGGACATCCCACCCCGCCGCTGCCGATTCATGGCCGGATGACCTCGACATCATTTACATCGGGAATACGCATATCTAGCCGTTCCGTGGCAATTTGTTCGATCCGCGCTGGGGTTGACCAAGCGCCCTCTTCAAGCAGCAGCTGCCCCCACTCCGTTTGCAGCTGGTTTTTCTCCTGCTCCAGCTGTTGAAGTTGAGCAAACTGAACCCTCGTCATATGTGTGGTCGTCACGACAGCTAGCCCCGTCGCCATACAGCATAGGAACAGTACGCCGATAACAAGTGGCCACAAGCGCATACGCAGCTTGAATGGCCATTCAGTGCGTAACGTTGAGACCCAATGCTGAATCCGATCCATGCTCATGAATACATCCGTGATCACATCCGTTTGCGGGCGGCTCGCATCACAGCGCTACGTGCTCGAGGATTGGCATCTAACTCAGCATCACTTGGCCTTACGCCTTTGCCTAGCGCCTCAAGACGGCGATTTAACTGGTCATCGCGGATGGGGACTCCTCGCGGCAAATGGGTATCTCCCCGCACGTGGTGGCGAATAAACCGCTTAACCCGACGATCTTCTAACGAGTGAAAGCTAATCACGACTAAGTGCCCGCCGGGGGCTAGCGCTTCAAGCGCCGCGTCAAGCGCCGCGTCAAGCTGTTCCAACTCGCCGTTTAAATAAATACGCAGACCTTGAAACGCTTTCGTCGCAGGATGCCGGCCCTTTTCCCAGGCTGGGTGGGCGGTTTTAAGCACCTCAGCTAAATCCACGGTGTGAGTAAACGGCGTTTCGCTCCGCCGCGTAACCACCGCACGGGCTAAACGTTTGGCGTAGCGCTCTTCGCCAAATGTTTTAAAGACATGGGCTATATCGGCTTCGCGGGCACGGGCTAAAAACTCAGCGGCACTCTGCCCTTTGGTAGGATCCATGCGCATATCCAGCGGGCCGTTGCGCATAAAGCTGAAACCCCGTTCCGGATCATCCAGTTGCGGCGATGAGACCCCCACATCCAGCAGTACGCCCGACAACTTGCCGTGAAGCCCTTGTTCTTGGGCAAACTCAGCTAAACGCGAAAACTCACGCTGGGTAATTTGAAAGCGGGAATCGTCAATTTCAGCGGCAGCAGCAATGGCCTGGGGATCACGATCCATGGCCATTAAGCGCCCCTGCTCGCTTAACCGCGAAAGAATAACGCGAGAGTGCCCACCGCGACCAAAAGTGCCGTCTATATAGATACCGTCGGGGTCGTGAACTAGCGCATCAACCGCCCCTTCTAACAACACGCTGGTATGGCGAAAGCTAGGAGCGACCTGGTCAGCGTCAGGAGAAGGCATGTTACTCTCACACAAAATTTAGGAGGGTGTACTGAGCACACCCTTTAATGGAAATGGGGAGTCGGCCGATAAGCCGGGTTCTGTCGTGGACAGTCATTCCTCTAGGCGCTACGTCACCGCAGCGCTCAAGCAACCTACCCGGACCCAGCGCGGGCCACGCCATTGGGTCCCTATTTGGTCTTGCTCCGAGTGGGGTTTACCATGCCACGCGCTGTTGCCAGGCGCGCGGTGCGCTCTTACCGCACCCTTTCACCCTTACCGGCCCCTGAGGTTTATTTCAGGAGCTTAGGCGGTCTACTCTCTGCTGCACTTTCCGTCGGCTTACACCGCCCAGGCGTTACCTGGCACTCTGCCCTATGGAGCCCGGACTTTCCTCCCCTAGCGGCCCTTACGGGAACATTAGCGGCGACTGTCTGGCCAACTCCGGCGGCAAGCATACCAGCGCCATGCGTTTGCCTCAATGCTCACCTTTAATTGCTTGTAATCTGGCATACCACTCTTGCTTACGCCCACCTAACATTCTGGCTGCAACCGCCGCTCCCTGCTTAACTCCCACCCCTTCCGCCAACAGTGATTTGAGCAACTCATCTGCATGAATTGCTTGATGATCACCCAGCGCCACCGCCGGTGCTCCGGAGATAATCACCACAAACTCTCCCCTTGCCTGATTGGGGTCGTCCGTCAAACATTGAATCAACTCTTCAGGTGAGCCGTGCAGAAATGTTTCAAATGTTTTGGTTAGCTCCCTGGCCAGCACGACGTTTCGCGCAGGCATTTGCTCTCGCAACGCCTCTAGTGTGTGCAAGATGCGGTGAGGCGACTCATAAAACACCAGCGTCTCTTCCCGCGCCTCCCACTGCTCTAATGCCTGACGGCGCGCTCCTGGTTTAGCGGGCAAAAAACCACCAAACGTAAACCGATCAGTGGGTAAGCCCGCTCCCGATAGAGCGGCAACCAGGGCACACGCACCAGGCAACGGCACTATTTTGCGCCCTCGTGCGCGCAGCTCTCTTACCAACACAAAGCCCGGGTCGCTAATTAACGGCGTACCTGCATCACTGATCAGCGCAATATCCTCGCCTGCCTGAAGAAAGGCATCCAGCGTATCTACTCGCCGCGCTTCATTATGATCATGCAGTGACAGCATTGGTTTATTGACCCCAAGATGGGCTAGCAGACGCCCGCTATGCCGCGTGTCCTCGGCAGCAACCCGCGATACCTGCGCTAATACCCGGGCAGCTCGTGGCGTTAAGTCTTCCAAATTCCCAATTGGGGTAGCAACCACGTACAATGTACCCGGATCTTGGTGTGTCATCGTGACTCCCGATTTGTTAATGGCTTGCCCTGGCGACGCGCTATGCTGATGCAATGGCCTATTCACCAGCTTGCTGAGCGGCGACAGCGCAAATGGAAACTAAGGAAGGATACATGAAACAGTCATTACGTGGCTTACTCGCCACTGCCTTCATGGCACTTCTCATCACAGGGTGTGCCATGCAGCCCCCCAGCGTGGTAGATCGAGTACCCGACCAGGATGCTAACCGCTTACTTAGCCAAGCTGAACAGCAAGCTCCTGAACAAGCGGCACAAACACGTTTAGAAGCAGCAAACATACTTGCCCAGCAGGGACAACGCGAAAACGCGTTTGAGGCGGCAGATTCAATTGATGAAAGCCTGCTTTCTGATACAGATAGGGTTCGCTGGGCAATGCTTTACTCTGAACTTGCCCGCGGCTTAGACAACCCTCGCGCAGTGCTACGTGCAACGCAGGTGCTTGATGATGAGCTGCCGATGCAGGCCAATCAGCAAGAAACACTGGCTGAACGCCAGCAATGGGCACGAGAAGCACTTGATCAACCGGGCGTTTCGACTGTTTCAATACCCGAGCTTGAAGGTGCCAACATTCAGCGTATTCTCGTCGCGCTGCCGGAATCTGGCCCACTAAGCAGCGTTGCCTCCACGATCGCCACCGCCATGCGTAACCATAACGAGATTCGTGGTAACGGCGTACAGCTTAGCTTTCTAGATACCTCCCAATACTCGCTGGACGAGATTTACAACCGTGCCGCGCAGATGAATGCACAACTGGTTATTGGCCCGCTCGACAAAGGCCAGGTTACACAGCTTGAGCAGCGCGACAGCGTACCAATGCCCACCCTAGCGCTGAACTATGGCAATAGCGATCGCAACCGTGCCAGCCGCCTGCTCCAATACGGTTTATCCGCTGAAGATGAAGCACGCCAAGCCGCTCGACGTGCCTATCAAGACGGCCACCGCCAAATGTCCGTTATGGTGCCAGACAATGACTGGGGTCGACGTGTAGGGGAAGCCTTTTGGAACGAATACCACCGCCAAGGGGGCGAAGTCACTAACGCAGTACGTTACAACCCCAGCAGCTCTGTTTCTAACGCTGTCCAAACCGCACTTAATGTGAGTGGTGAGCGGGCACGCCTTAGCAACATTGATGCACTGTTTTTATTAGCACTACCTGATTACGCACGGCAAGTACCTCCCACGATGGATTACTACTACGCGCCAAACCTACCTATTTATGCAACATCGCACCTGCATGAAGGACGTCGGCAAATACGCCTGGATCAAGACCTTAACGATGTGATGTTTATGGATATTCCTTGGCAAATTCCTGACGCAGCCGTTGGCGGCGAGGAAGTCTTACCCTTCTACAGCACCTATCAGCGTCTTCGCGATGAAACCGATGCTTCTTCGTTTCGCCTAATGGCGATGGGCGTTGATGCCCTTGAACTTGCCACACGCTTATCGGATCTTTCATCCCTTGAGGGGCTGAGTGGAAGCACTGGCACGCTCCGCCTCGCCGATGATGGCCGCATATACCGCGAACTACCCTGGGCGAAGTTCCAGAACGGCACTCCTTCGCCGATTTTGATTCCTGGCCTGATAGGAAATGACGAATAACGCTCGCACAGCCCGATTCCGCGGCGCAGCCATTGAGCAACTTGCTGCTCAATGGCTGCAACAACATGGCTTAATACTGGTTGCCAGTAACCATCATGTTAAGGGTGGCGAACTGGATCTGGTGATGATGGATCAAGACACTCTAGTCTTCGTTGAAGTTAAACACCGAACCACAACCCGCTACGGCCACCCCTTAGAAACAGTTAATGCACAAAAGCGGCAGCGACTGATCCGCGCAGCCAGTTTATATATTGCTCGATACGCTGTTTCCAGCCCTTGCCGCTTTGATATTCTAGCGATTGTTGGCACGCCACCCTCTCTTGAGTTTCACTGGGAAAAAGCAGCCTTCGACGCTTACTGACTCTTTTAACTAGGAAGCCCTAATGGACTTTCAATCACGCATACTCGACCATTTCAATGCCAGCATTGATACTAAGACTTACGCCAGTGAAGTGCTGCCGCCTTTCATCGAGGTCGCCAGTCAAATGATGGTGCAGTGCTTGGTCAACGAAGGAAAAATCCTTGCATGCGGCAATGGCGGGAGTGCGGGAGATAGCCAGCACTTCTCCTCCGAACTACTTAACCGCTTCGAACGTGAGCGCCCTAGCCTTCCGGCCCTAGCCCTAACGACGGACACCTCAACACTTACCTCTATTGCTAACGATTACAGCTATAACGAGGTATTTTCAAAACAGATCAGAGCCCTTGGCCAGCCTGGTGATGTGCTGCTAGCCATCTCAACCAGCGGCAACTCAGCCAATGTGGTACAGGCAATTCAGGCTGCCCACGACCGAGACATGACCGTTGTAGCACTTACAGGACGCGACGGTGGCAATATGGCATCACTTTTAGGTCAAGATGATTGTGAAATCCGCGTTCCCGCCACCTCGACGGCCCGCATCCAAGAAGTCCATTTGCTCGTCATTCACTGTTTATGTGATTTAATTGATGAACAGTTGTTTGGTGGCGCTGCCTAAGCAGCTACACATGCCTACTTACCTCTTTTTATAGGAATCACCGCCATGGCCCTGGGTTTCTCTTCTCGAAAACTTATTTTGGCTGCCCTGTGCAGCGCTGTAGTACTCAGCGGCTGCGCCAACAACGCAGCGTCAAACCCTGCCAACTACGGCCAACGCAGCAATGATGTTGAAGCGGTAGACGCGACCATTGAGCGCGAAGCCGAACGTGCGCTTGCGCGCGCTGACGCCCGGCTTGGCGATGCCCGTATCCGCGCGCACAGCTATAACGGCTCTTTACTGCTGGTTGGCCAAGTACCTAGCGAGGAACTTCGCTCAAAGGCAGGTAACGTTGTCAGCTCACTTAGGGGCGTCAATGAGGTTCACAACGAGCTTGCCATTGCGGCACGCCTTCCCGCCAGTCAGCGCTTAACTGATACTTGGTTAACAACGAATGTTATCAGCCATCTAGCGACTAACGATCGCATCGACTCTTCTAAATTGAAAGTGACCACAGAAAACGCCAGCGTTTACTTAATGGGTATGGTGTCTCGTGAAGAAGCTGACCGTATTGTAAATGCAGCCTCCTCAGTGGGCGGAATTCAGCGAATCGTCAAAGTATTCGATTATATTGATTGATACAGGCTATCGGCATTGCCAAAAAAGCCTCACACGGTTAACCCGTGTGAGGCTTTTTTATTAGCCATAACCACTCTTTGCAGACAGCCAGCTAAGTCAGGGCGCTACTTCACCACTCGCAGAGTAGGCTTTTTCTTAGGCTTCTCTTTCTTTGAAGCCGACTTGCCGTCCTCTTTATCAGAAAAAGATTCGGTGACAGTGAGCTCAGGCTTAGTAGTTTTAGCGCTCTCGCCCGATGCTCCGCCATCAAGTTCAGCATTCTCAAGATCGATATCATCGAATTCCGATGAGCCTAACTCAGGTTCATGTCCAAACACCATGCCTGCGCCATTTTCACGTGCATAAATGGCAATTAGCGCAGGTGTAGGAATCATTACCTGCATCGGCTGACCGCCAAAACGCGCGTTAAAACCAATCGCTTGGTTTTCCATAAATAGGTCACGCACCGCCGTTGGCGCTGCATTGAGTACTATTTGGCCATTTTGCACAAACTGCCGCGGAACTTCGACTCCCGGCTGTGTTGCATCAACAACAAAATAAGGCGTCAGCTCATTATCCAGCAACCACTCATAAAGGGCACGGGCGAGATAGGGACGGCTCGATTTCATAAGACTCCCACCTCCTAACAAGTAGCCCCCACCACTAGCTAAGCGGAGGGGTTATATGAATTCAAGCGCGCATCTCTTTTTCACGCTCATTTAAAGAGGCCTTAAACGCTTCACGCTCAAACACTCGCGACATATAGCTTAAAAGTGGCTTCACCTGCTTTTCAGGTAGCTCAATATTCAGCTCTGGCAAACGCCACAAAATGGGCGCAAGGCAGCAGTCTACCAAGGTAAACTCTTCGCTCATAAAGAAGGGCATATCTTCAAAAATCGGCGATATACCAATCAGGCTTTCGCGGAGTTCTTTACGTGCTTTATCAGCCTCTTTTTTCCCACCACTACGAATCTGCTCCAGCATCGGGCACCACTCACGCTCAATACGATGCATCCAGAGGCGACTTTGAGCACGCGCCACCGGATAGACAGGCAGCAGAGGAGGATGTGGAAAGCGCTCATCCAAGTACTCCATCATGACTTTAGATTCGTACAGCACCAAGTCACGATCTAACAGTGTAGGCACACTGTTGTACGGGTTGAGGTCTGCTAACTCTTCGGGTGACTGCCCATCAATAACTTCAACGATATCGACAGCTACCCCCTTTTCAGCCAGAACAATGCGTACACGATGACTGAAATGATCATCACTACCTGAGTAAAAGATCATTGACGACCGCTTGGCCACAACACCCATGAAAGCATCCTCGCATCAAAACAATCTAGAATAATAACACGCCAGCCCTACCTTAGGGGAAGATAGCCTGCTGCGTATAACGATTGAACAGACAAACAAAAGGCGCACGGCTTTTGCCGTGCGCCTGCCTGCCTATCTTAACGCTACTGATTAGTGGACATCTCGCCAATACTCACGCTTGAGCAGGTAAGCAATCACACCAAAGATAAAGATAAAGATAAGGACTTTAGGTGCCAGCGCCTGAGCTTTCAGCTTAGAAGGCTCACCCACATAGGCAAGGAAGTTGGTTAGATCGTAAACCGCTTCCTCAAACTCAGCAGGTTCCATGGAGCCTGGCTGAGTCACCTGTAGCACATCACAGGACTGATATTTACCTGACAAAGGATCTGGCGACTGACCGCGTACGGGCTGATCCGTTTCAGAGCAAACCATCTCCTGCACGCCCTGCAGCGGCTCCAGCACGTTTGGCATCGCTGACGCTTCAAGCACCATATTATTAACACCCAGCGGCTGACCAGGATCACGATAGAAGGTCAGCAAATAGGAGTAGATATAGTCTGAACCCCGCAGACGGTTAAACAGCGTAAGGTCTGGCGGCGCAACGCCAAACCAGCCCTCGGATTCACCCGACTGCATAGCGATATGCATCTGATCATTGAAGGCCAAACCGCTGGAGAAAATCAGATTCTCTTCTACCAGCTCTTGAGGCATATCAAGATCTGCAGCCGCACGAGAGAAACGCTGATGCTCAAGCGAGTGACAGCCCATGCAGTAGTTCACATACATCTGCATCCCACGCTGGAGTGACTCTTTATCATGCAGATCAGGCGTCATAGAGAAGGGCTGCTCCGGAAGCGGCGCTGCCATGACCGTAAAAGGCAACAACGCGAAGAGCAGTACGAATAGTTGCTTTTTCATTAGCCAGTCACCCTTTCTGGAACGGGTTTAGTTTTCTCCATGCTGGTGTAAATCGGCATCAGAATGAAGAAGGCGAAGTAGAGCACCGTACAGATCTGTGCAACCAAGGTACGCATCGGCGTTGCAGGAATCGCGCCTAGAACCCCTAAAATCACGAAGCTGATGGCAAAAACGGTAATGGCGATACGTGATAACCAGCCCTTATAACGCATAGACCTAACCGGGCTTCGATCAAGCCAAGGCAGCACAAACAGAATAGCAATCGCACCACCCATTGCTAATACACCTAAGAACTCGGCACGCAGACCCAGGAAGTCAAAGGTAATAGCACGCAAGATGGCGTAGAACGGCGTGAAATACCATACAGGTGCAATGTGGTCAGGCGTTACCATCGGGTTGGCAGGCTCAAAGTTAGGCCGCTCTAGGAAGTAACCACCCCCCTCAGGGAAGTAGAACAACACCACAGCAAACACAAACAAGAACACCGCAATGCCGACAAGATCCTTCACCGTATAGTAGGGGTGGAAAGGAATACCATCCAGCGGTTTACCCGACTCATCTTTTTTGGCTTTTATATCAACGCCATCAGGATTGTTCGAGCCCACTTCGTGCAACGCAATGATGTGCAGCACAACCAGCGCCAGAATAACAATGGGCAATGCGACTACGTGCAGCGCAAAGAAGCGGTTAAGCGTAATACCCGAGATCAGGAAGTCACCGCGAATCCACTGGGCAAGCTCAGGGCCGATACCAGGGATAGTGGCAAACAGGGAAATAATAACCTGTGCACCCCAGTAAGACATCTGACCCCACGGCAGCAGGTAGCCCATAAACGCTTCTGCCATGAGCAGAAGATAGATGGCCATACCAAAGATCCACACCAATTCACGTGGTGCTTTGTAGGATCCGTACAGTAAAGCACGGAACATATGCAGATAAATGACGACAAAGAAGGCAGAGGCACCGGTTGAGTGCATGTAGCGGATGAGCCAGCCATACTCCACATCGCGCATGATGTATTCAACAGAGCTGAAGGCGCCCTCGGCAGACGGGTTATAGCTCATGGTAAGCCATACGCCCGTCAAGATCTGATTCACCAAGACCAAAAGCGCTAATACGCCAAAAATATAGAAGAAGTTGAAGTTCTTCGGGGCGTAATACTGCGTCAAGTGCTCCTGCATCATCTGAGTCGCTGGGAAGCGGTCATCAATCCAACGCATGATGCCACTTTCAGCTTTGGCTTTATTTGGATTACCCATTAGGCAGCCTCCTCATCTTCACCCACTATGATGTCCTCGCCCTCAAAACGATAGGGCGGCACCTCAAGGTTGGTAGGCGCAGGTACGTTACGGAATACACGACCAGCCAGATCAAAATAGGATCCATGGCATGGACAGAAGAAACCACCCGGCCAGTTATCCGTTACCGCTGCCTCAGGCTCCGGACGATATAGTGGAGAACAGCCTAGGTGAGTACAGACACCTACCATTACCCCCACCTCAGGACGTATAGAGCGCAGCGGGCCCGTAATATAACTAGGCTGTTGCTGCTCACTGGAATCTGGGTCGGCAAGACGACCTGGATCCAAGCTTTCTGTACGCTCATTCATTTCAGGCGTTCGATTAATGATCCACACCGGACGCCCACGCCATTCGATGGTGACACGCTGCCCCGGTTCGAGCTTAGAAAAATTAGCTCGAACCGGCGCACCGGCCGCCAACGCTCTGGCACTAGGCTGCCATGAAGCCACAAAGGGTACCGCAACCCCGACAGCGCCCACCGCCCCAACAACGGAGGTGGCACCCACGAGGAAACGGCGCCGACCTTTGTTTACGCCGTTATCTGCCATTTCTGGTTTCTCCCATCAGCTTACCCGTTCCGTCGCAAAGGCGTCTTGCGACGACGAATATCAAATACGCTCTATGTTAAAAAAACAAAGCGCTAGACACAAGAACAACCACCCGTGACCATGGTGGTAGGAGCTTTCTAATATTATGTTTTTTCAATAAAAAACGCCCAGGTCGACGACCTGGGCGTTTTTGCCGCATAGCGTAAAATTAACGCTTAGAGAACTGCGGACGACGACGTGCTTTACGCAGGCCGACTTTCTTACGCTCAACTTGACGCGCGTCACGGGTTACGTAGCCAGCGGCACGCAACGAAGGACGCAGGTCTTCATTGTAGTTCATCAGTGCACGGGTAATACCGTGACGGATAGCACCCGCTTGCGAGGAGTTACCGCCACCTGCAACCGTGACAACAATGTCAAACTGGTTGAGTGTCTCGGTCAGCTCAAGCGGCTGGCGAACAACCATGCGACCTGTAACGCGACCAAAATATAGATCGAGATCCTGGCTGTTGACAGTAATTTTGCCAGAGCCCGGCTTCATAAACACGCGAGCGGTGGAAGTCTTGCGGCGCCCGGTACCGTAATACTGCTGTGTCATGGCGAAGATTTCCTCAGATGTTCAGTTCAAGCGGCTGTTGGGCAGCATGCGGATGCTCGGGACCGGCGTACACTTTTAACTTGGAGTACGTGGCACGACCTAACGGGCCTTTCGGTAACATGCCTTTAACAGCAAACTCAATGATACGCTCAGGCGCATGATCAAGCATTTTGTCAAACGTCATGGAACGCAGACCGCCCGGGTAACCAGTGTGGCGGTAGTAGGTTTTAGCCTTCGCCTTGTTGCCGGTCACTTGGACTTTCTCGGCATTGATAACAACGATATAGTCGCCAGTATCAACGTGAGGGGTAAATTCGGGCTTATGCTTACCACGCAAGCGGCGAGCAATCTCGGTTGCCAGACGACCGAGCGTTTTGTCCGTAGCGTCGACAACATACCAGTCGCGCTGGACGGACTGCGGCTTAGCACTGAACGTCTTCATGGATGAAATCACCAGATTAAGTGTGTTGGGTGACAAACACCGCTAGGCGGTGGTGCACCATCCCTATTTTTTTTGGTTGCCAACTAACGCTGGCAACATGTAGCGAGGCGGCATTCTACAACATGGCTTCCGCCAAGTTAAGTACCACCGCTACTTTTATCGGACTTTTCTCGTTACTCAGTAACGACGCCCTGCATCACTAGGCAGTGCTTAAACCAATATCGACACACCCTGACACCATTAATCTTTTAGGGCTTGTGAGCCAAGGCGAGATATTCGTGGGACTGCATTTCCTGAAGGCGTGAAAGCGTACGCTGAAATTCAAAGGTTAATTTTCCATCAGTATATAACAGTTCCACAGGTACTTCCGCCGACATCAAAAGCTTGACGCCTCGGTCGTAAAACTCATCAACCATATTAATGAAGCGGCGCGCCTGATCATCGGTTTTGGCATTCATCTGAATCACGTTGGACACTAAAACCGTATGAAACTCACGAGCCAGCTCAATATAGTCGTTTTGACTGCGCGGGCCGTCGCAAAGCTCAGCAAATTCAAACCATGCCACATCATCATGCAATCGGCGCGTTTTCAGAACACGGTGATTGACTTCTAATGGCGCGCCCTCTTCACCAACATGCCCTGAAATCTCACGAAAGCTGCGCGATAGCTCCTGCTCTGCCGCAGCATCAAGGGGCGCATGAAAAATTTCAGCACGCTCAAGTGCTCGCAAACGATAATCCACCCCTGAATCCACATTGACGACATCGCAGTGCCGGTTCACAAGCTCAATGGCAGGGATAAAACGCGCGCGTTGCAAGCCATCTTTATAGAGCTCGTCCGGTACGATATTAGAAGTGGCAACTAGCACAACGCCGCGCTCAAACAACGCTTCAAGCAAAGTGGCCAAAATCATGGCGTCGGTAATATCTTTGACGAAAAACTCATCAAAGCATATAACCCGAGCCTCGGTAGCAAATTTACCCGCTATTAGCGTTAGAGGATTTTTTTCCCCTTTATAATGGGTGAGCTCGTTGTGCACCCGTTGCATAAAACGGTGAAAGTGAGTGCGCATTTTATCGGGGAAAGGCAGCGCTTCATAAAACGTATCAACTAAATAGGTTTTTCCACGCCCTACTCCCCCCCAAAAATAGATCCCCCTCACCGCCGGCAATACCGGCTCGCTAGGTGAGCTTTTCTTACCCATCAACCCAGCCATTTTGGCCTTAAAGCCTTTATTGGCTACCATCGCTTTGGGTGCGACGGCGGGCGCCGCTACCAGCTCATCGTAAAGCCTTTGCAGGTGCTTAACGGCAGCCTCTTGTGCTGGATCGTATTGGAAGTCGTCGCGCACTAAATCAGCGCGATAACGCTCCATCGGCGTTTGCCGCTGAGCCTGACCTGATACCTGCTGTGCAGATGATGATGGCATCTGATTCGCCTCCCTCAGCGCTTAGCGTAGCCCATGCACCTCACGCGAAGCCCATGCCCTACCCTACGAAAAGAGGCTAATTATACGCTGCTCGATCGCTAAGCGCATGAGCAGATTGACCTAACCGCCACGCAGACGCCTATAATGGGCTTTGTTTCGTTGGTGCACCATCGGCACATGCCTTTGGTGGTGCAACTCAACTTTCAGGGAGAACATCGTGGAAGCAAGCTCGCCATTTACCTTTGCGATTACTGGCATCATCATCGGTTTTATTATCGGCATGGTGTGCTATCGCCTGTTTAGCAAAGGCCAACGCCAAACCTCAATGCTTCAGCAAACGCTACTAGAGCGTGAACACCACATAGCCGAACTTAAAAAAGCCATGGGCGGACTGAGCCTGGACGTTCGCAAGCGACTTGAAAACATTCGCGCCGAAGCCGACCTGTTAGAACAGCAGCTTGAAGACGAGGCCACGCAATGGAAGTTAGAAAAAGCAGCCGCCAAAACATTGGAAACAGGTACGCCAATTCAGAGCCTCTCAGGCATTGATGAAACCCTCGACATGCCTAGAGACTACGCGGATGGCAAAAGTGGCACCTTGTCTGAAGACTTTGGCCTAAAAGAGAGCACTAACGAACAGGACCTTACACCGCCACAGCCGCCTCGCTACTAGTCACTGAAGCATAATTTACAAAACACACTTCCACTCATTAGCGGCGGTATCAGCTTACTGATACCGCCGCTTTCATGTTAGCCCCCCCCAAAAACCAAACGCCCCAAAACAGCTTGCTATGCCGGATTATCAATATCCACAAAGCGATGCTCCACACCATACTCACCTGCCAACCACTCGCCTAACGCTTGCACTCCATATCGTTCGGTAGCATGGTGCCCCGCGGCAATGTAGTGAATACCCATTTCCCGAGCCAGGTGAGTCGTGCGCTCTGATATTTCCCCTGAAATAAATACATGCGCACCCGCTTCGCAGGCAGCGGAAATCATGTCCTGCGCGCCACCTGTACACCATGCGATCTTATCCACGTGACCCACTCCCGGCGCTTCAACAACTAACGGCGTACGCCCTAGCACGCCAGCTATTTGCTGCGCCAACTCGCTGAGGGATTGAGGCTCAGCCACCCGACCCGACCATAACAAGCCCTCTCCTAGCTCACCGTCCAGGCACCCCTCCACTTTCCAACCTAAACGCTTGGCTAATTCTGCATTATTTCCAAGCTCTGCATGGGCATCAAGCGGCAGGTGGTACGCTAATAGATTAATCTCATTCTCTAACAGCGTTTTAATTCGCCTCTGTTTCATGCCTGTAATAGCAACTGGCTCATTCTTCCAAAAGTAGCCATGGTGCACCAATACTAAGTCAGCTTGCCAAGCCACCGCCTCATCCAAAAGTGATTGGCAGGCAGTAACCCCCGACATCACACGTTTAATCGTTTCCCGCCCCTGAACCTGAAGACCATTAACGGTATAATCTTTAAATTGTGAAGCCCGCAACTGATGGTCGCACGCTGCTACTAGTTGGTCGCGATGGATCACGCTGACTCCTTGACTGATTTATTAGGTGCGCTAAGGAACTAAGCAATAAAGTGTTACCATACGCGCATTGTAAAACTCGCTTCGCGCTTACGCGAACCTCGCGACCGTTAAGACTGCCACCCGCTGAGGAATTTACGCATGCACCGTTTTGTGCTGCCCTACTTATGGCCAATTATAACCGGGCTACTACTTGCTGCTCTTTTGCTGTTTGCCTTTCCTGAAAAACTGCCCAATCCTTTTCGGCAGTCACCGCCCGCCTCTGTTGAGACGCAGCCTTCGCTGGTTTCCACCAGTAGCGAACAGCCAGCAAATCGGCCGCCTCCAGAAATACGGCAGGCCGAACCACTGACTCGCAACCAGGGGCCAGCCAGCTACTCCCACGCCGTGAATCAAGCCGCCCCTGCGGTTGTTAACATCTATTCATCACGTATAGTGGAGCGTGACCAGCACCCGCTAATGTCGGACCCCTTTTTTCAACAGTTTTTCAGTGGAGACGACGCAACGACTCACCAGCGTATGCTGTCCAGTCTTGGCTCTGGCGTCATCGTGAGTCAAGATGGCTATGTACTGACCAACCACCACGTCATTAATGGTGCCGACCAAATTCAAGTTGCCCTACGCGATGGCCGCGAAACACTGGCTGAAGTCGTCGGCACTGATCCAGAGAGCGATCTGGCGGTGCTGCGTATTAACCTCGACAACTTGCCTGTTATTGAGCTGACCAACTCTGAAGATGTCGCCGTGGGTGATGTCGCGCTAGCCATCGGCAACCCCTTTGGCGTCGGCCAAACCGTTACGATGGGCATTATTAGTGCCACTGGACGAAGCCATCTTGGACTAAATGCCTACGAAGATTTTATTCAAACCGATGCAGCCATCAACCCCGGCAACTCTGGCGGCGCATTAGTAAACCCTGATGGCGCTTTGGTAGGTATTAATACCGCTATCTTTTCACGCTCCGGTGGGTCACAGGGAATAGGCTTTGCCATCCCAGCCAACCTAGCCCACAGCATTCTCAATGAACTGGTAACGCAAGGACGTGTTATTCGCGGCTGGCTGGGCATTGAGGCACAAGCACTCTCCCGGGAGCTTGCGGCATCATTTGGCCTGCGTACGCCGCAGGGGGTAATCGTAGCTGGGGTGGTGAGTGAAGGGCCGGCAGCAAAAGCCGGCTTACAGCCTGGGGACGTACTGCTGTCGATTGATGGTCAGGCGATACTCGATGCACGAGCAACAATGAGTGATATTGCTTCCATCCCGCCCGGAACCTCGTTACCACTGACTATCGTCCGCAGCGGTGAGCGTATGGAAATGACACTGGAAGTAGGCGAGCGCCCGGCACCCGATAATGCAACGCTAAGCGAGCGCCAGAGCGGCTCTTGAGCCAGCTCTGGCGTTAAAGCCGATCACTCTAGAATACGATACTCCGCTGACCGCGCATGAGCGGTCAGTGACTCACCCCTTGCCAACACCGATGCCACCTTACCTAGCTCCGATGCTCCCTCGGCAGAACAGTGAATAATGGATGAGCGCTTCTGAAAATCGTAAACACCCAGTGGCGATGAAAACCGCGCGGTGCCAGAGGTAGGCAACACGTGATTAGGGCCAGCACAGTAATCGCCCAGGGCTTCTGCGGTATAGCGTCCCATGAAAATTGCCCCTGCATGACGAATATCATCAAGCCAAGCTTCCGGTGATGCCACTGACAGCTCAAGGTGTTCCGGCGCGATACGGTTAATCATCTCAACTGCTTCGGCTTGGTCTTGGCAAAGAACCAACGCGCCACGGCGGCTTAGCGACGCCCGTACGATATCCTCTCTTTCAAGCGTGGGCAGGAGACGTTCGATAGCGGCTTCTACGGCATCAAGATGGTCGGCATCCCAACTCACCAGTATCGACTGAGCATCTTCATCGTGCTCCGCTTGGGAGAAAAGGTCCATCGCCAGCCACTCAGGATCGGTTTTGCCATCAGAAACCACCATAATTTCCGACGGCCCCGCAATCATATCAATACCTACTTGACCAAAGACTGCCCGCTTGGCCGTTGCAACATAGATATTGCCAGGGCCCACAATCTTATCAACCCGTGGAACACTTTGAGTACCATAAGCGAGGGCAGCCACCGCCTGAGCCCCGCCAATAGTGAAAACGTAATCTACACCCGCTAGGTGAGCAGCGGCCAACACCAGATTATTCAACACGCCATCAGGAGTTGGCACTACCATAACAATTTCACGCACCCCCGCCACATGAGCGGGAATAGCATTCATTAATACTGAGGAAGGGTAAGCCGCTTTACCGCCAGGCACATAAATACCCGCACGATCAAGGGGCGTTACTTTTTGACCCAATACAGTGCCATCGGCCTCTTCATACTGCCATGAGCTGGGCTTTTGGCGCTCGTGATAGCGCTTGATTCGCTCAGCGGCGACAGCTAGCGCGTCACGCTGATGATCGGGTAGCCCATCAAAGGCTGCTTTTAGCTGTTCAGCAGAAAGCCGGAGCTGATCGATATGCTGCACATCCATCCGATCAAAACGGTTCGTTGCCTCAATTACAGCCGCGTCACCGCGCTGTTTAACATCGGCCAATATCTCCTCAACCCGTGCCTGCACTGCTTTATCAGACACGCCCTCCCAGTCCAACAGGGCATCAAGGCGCTGATGGAATGCCGTATCAGCCGTTGAGAGGCGGGCTACTGTGGCTATGGACTTATCGCTCATGGAGAACCTCGCGTCATTCAGTCAACTGCGTCTGGCGCTGCTTAACCGCACTGTCCAAACGGGCCAGCAATGGCTTAATTCGGTCATGCTTCATCGTCATGGACGCTTTATTAACAACCAGGCGCGTGCTGATATGGGCAATCAATTCACGGGGCTCCATACCATTAGCACGCAGGGTATTTCCCGTATCGACAATATCGACGATTTCATCGGCCAAGTTCATTAACGGGGCTAATTCCATCGCGCCATAAAGTTTGATGACTTCTGCCTGTATCCCCTGCTGCGCGTAGTAACGGCGCGCCACGTTAACAAACTTGGTGGCTACTCGGCGGCGGGCGTGGGCTGGAGGCTGACCCGTGACGCCAGCAGTCATCAACTTACACCGCGCAATCTCAAGATCCAGAGGCTCATAAAGCCCTTCTGCGCCGTGCTCTAACAGCACGTCCTTACCTGCAATCCCTAAATCGGCCGCACCAAGCTGAACATAGGTAGGTACATCCGTTGCGCGAATTACCACAAGCTTCACATCAGGCAGGTTGGTATCGAACAACAGTTTACGACTTTTACTTAAATCTTCTGCGGGAGTAATGCCCGCATCCGCTAAGAGCGGCAGCGTTTCGTCCAGAATACGCCCCTTTGAAAGGGCTAAGATTAGTTGCTTGCTCATTGTGTCGGCCAATGGTTAATAGCATGGCTTAGCCGGGTATGCGGCGAATTTTCGCACCCAGCAGCTGTAATTTTTCTTCAATGCACTCGTAACCACGATCAATATGATAGATGCGGTCAACGAGCGTTTCGCCTTCCGCCATCATAGCTGCAATTACTAGCGATGCTGAGGCGCGGAGATCTGTCGCCATTACCGGGGCACCTGAAAGTTTATCGACGCCTTTGATAAGGGCCGCATTACCTTCCAGCACAATATTAGCCCCCATGCGGTTCAGCTCCTGCACGTGCATAAAGCGGTTTTCGAAGATAGTCTCCACTACCCGAGAGTCCCCCTCAGCCACCGCATTCATAGCCACAAACTGCGCCTGCATATCGGTAGGAAACGCTGGGTAAGGCGCTGTCCGAATATTGACCGGCTTAGGACGTTTGCCATGCATATCCAAGGCAATCCAGTCATCGCCCGTGGTTATTTCAGCACCGGCCTCTTCGAGCTTGGCGAGCACTGCTTCCAGAATATCCGCCCGGGTACGCTTTACTTTAACTCGGCCACCCGTCATCGCTGCCGCGACTAAAAAGGTGCCGGTTTCGATACGGTCAGGCATTACGTCATGCTCGCAGCCATGCAGCGACTCAACACCTTCAATGACGATCGTATCGGAGCCATGGCCGCGAATGTTAGCGCCCATCTTGATCAAGCATTCGGCAAGATCCACTATTTCAGGTTCGCGTGCCGCATTTTCTAGAACGGTTTTACCCTCAGCAAGGGTCGCGGCCATCAATAGATTTTCAGTACCGGTTACCGTTACTGTGTCGAAGTAAATGGTGGCACCTTTTAAACGGCCATCTACAGTGGCACGAATGTAGCCGCTTTCGACATGAATCTCAGCGCCCATGGCTTCCAAACCGCGGATATGCAGGTCAACCGGACGTGAACCAATAGCACAGCCGCCAGGCAGTGACACATCTGCTTTACCAAAATGCGCAAGCAATGGACCCAGCACCAAAATAGACGCTCGCATTTTCTTAACAAGCTCATAAGGCGCATGACACTGAGTAACTTGAGAGCCGTCTAGCTGAATACTGAGCTTCTCGCCCATTACTGGCTCAACGCCCATGCGCCCGAGCAGCTCTAGCGTCGTGGTAATATCTTGAAGGTGAGGCAAGTTACCAATGACCACGGGGCCATTAGCAAGCAAGCTAGCGCATAAAATTGGTAATGCCGCGTTTTTAGCACCGCTTGCCCACACTTCACCGTCAACCGAACCGTTTCCGGTAATAAGTAATTTATCCATGAGCGCGCCCGTTATTGGGCGTTCTCCGGGGCAGTTTGCCACTGCACCGGAGTAAACGTTTTGATGCTAATAGCATGAAGCGCGCCGGAAGCGATTTCATCGCTTAATGCTGCGTAAACAAGCTGTTGACGCTTAACAGGAGAGAGACCTTCAAAGGCTTCGCCAACCGCAATCACCTGAAAATTACAGCCTTCACCCTGGATATGAAAATCACATCCTTCGATGCGGGATTCGAGCAGTGCTTTTACTTCATTGGGTTGCATGGGACAGGAAACTCCTTGGGGGCCATTTGGATAGTTTGAAATAGGCAAACATGATAAAGAAAAGCAGCGCGCTTGGCGATGTTGGTCTACGCGCTTAGCGCCGCACTTGGGTGTGCAATCAGTTCATCAAGCTCTGCTAACGATGCGAGCCGCATCAGAGGTGCCGACAGTACAATGGATTCGATGGCAATTTTTTGACGGCTACAGGTTCGCATCCACTCAAAGAGAACGCTGATAGCGACGCTGCTGGCCATTGAAACAGCGGTAAAGTCAAAAGCTGCTTCGTCCAAGCCACTGGCTTTCAGCCATTTCACGCCCGCAGCGGCCAACTCGGCCGCTGCGCTTACATCTACATCTCCACTTACCTTAAGCGTTCGCCCCTGTACTTCAAGGGAAACGCTGGGCTGTGACAGTAGCAGCGTCACG
Source organism: Halomonas sp. GFAJ-1 (assembly GCA_002966495.1). Classification (NCBI taxonomy): domain Bacteria; kingdom Pseudomonadati; phylum Pseudomonadota; class Gammaproteobacteria; order Oceanospirillales; family Halomonadaceae; genus Halomonas; species Halomonas sp. GFAJ-1. The sequence goes on along the minus strand of CP016490.1, from coordinate 2,349,305 downwards.
CATCGCCCCCCTGCTCTAGCTCGTCAACCCCAATCTCAGGGGACCACCCGCGAATAACCGCATCGTAGTCGCGATTATTTTCGCGCATGGCTTGATCAAACTGATTACGGAACGTTAAGCCCAGATTAATGCCGTTAACGATCACGTTCACTACACGCCATTCACCATCGGAAAGCCGCAGGCTGTAGCTTACCGGGTAAACCTGACCATTATTAGCAACAACTTCCATATCGACACTAGCCTGGTCTTCATGGCGCTGACCACGCTGGTTATCCAGCACACGAAGTTCATCGTAATCAAAAGTTACTAACCCGCGAGTATAGGTATCAATCAGTGTTTGACGAAAGACGTTAGCGAATCGACTACGCTGTTCTGGCGTCGCATTGCGGAAATAGCCTCCCATTACGCTGGCACCGATGTAGCGAAAGTCTGCCACTTCATCAAGGCTGTCGTTAACTAAGGCTTTTAACTCATCAAGATTATTCGCGAAGTACTCTTCTCTCCCTTCAAGTTCAGCCATGAAAGCGCTGACATTTTCACGAATAAGCGCTTCAGGCGTTTGGGTCTGCGCCTGGGCACTCATTGGCAACAACATGACCATCGTCATTACAACGGCAAACAGCCAGCGAGCAGTTACTTTATCGATATATTGCATTATCTCTTCACCTCGTCATTCTAAGTGTCGTATGTCCAGGCTGTGTATAACGGGTCGTCTTCAGCCGTTAGTTGCTAACCATATTGGATATAAATTGCTGGATTAGTTCTTCTAATACCAATGCAGACTGGGTGTCGCGGATAGTGTCACCGTCTTGCAAAACATCAGGATCTCCCCCAACACTTAGCCCTATATACTGCTCACCTAGCAGGCCAGCGGTTAGAATGGCTGCCGTAGTGTCCCGGGATAGCTGGCCTTCCAAATCGCTATTTAGGCTTAACACAACGCGGGCATCGTACCACTCAGTATCCAGCTCAATAGCCTCAACCCGTCCAACGGTTACCCCCGCCATGGTGACGCGGGCACGGGGCCTTAAGCCACCTATGTTGGAAAAGTTGGCCTCAAGCCGAAATGTCTCGGAAGGAGCTGAAAGCGTAAGCCCGCTGACTCGCAAGCCCAGAAACACAAGCCCCAAAATACCTGCCAGCATAAAGAGGCCAACGCCAAACTCCATGGTTTTAGTGCGCTTCATGAAACTGCTCCACCCATTAAAGGCCGCCGAACATGACGGCGGTTAGTACAAAATCAAGCCCCAAGACGGCTAGCGATGAATACACAACGGTGCGCGTAGTGGCACGGGAAATACCTTCAGAAGTAGGTATAAGATCATAACCTTGGAACACCGCAATCCAGGTTACGACCACGGCAAAAACCATACTTTTGATCATGCCGTTACCAATGTCATTTATAAATGACACGCTGGCCTGCATATTGCCCCAGTATGAGCCTTCAAAGACGCCCAGCCATTCAACCCCTACCAGATAGCCACCCCAAATTCCCACCACGCTAAACCCAACGGTGAGAATGGGCAGCGCTACAAAGCCCGCCCAGAGTCGCGGCGCCACTACACGGCGCAGTGGATCGACGCCTATCATCTCCATACTGGTCAACTGCTCGGTTGCTTTCATTAGCCCTATTTCAGCCGTCAATGCAGACCCAGCCCGCCCAGCAAATAGCAATGCAGCTACTACAGGTGCTAACTCACGTAATAGCGAAAGCGCCACCATCTGCCCTAACGCCTGCTCAGCCCCAAAATCGACCAGGATGGTATAGCCCTGTAGCGCCAGCACCATACCGATAAACAGGCCCGACACCAACACAATGGCAAGCGATAGAACACCGACGAAATGCACCTGCTTAAGCCATAACCCCCACCCCTCCCGGGACGGGATGCCCACAGCAGACTGCGCTAGAAAAACGCCTGCTCGGCCCAGCGCTTCCATAGCATCACACCCTTTACGACCTAAACGGGCAATATGAGCGGTGCCTTGCTTGAGTTTTGACTGCATTTATCCTGCCCTTGTGACCGAAGCTTGCCCAAGAATATCGCGATAGAAACTCTCAGCGGGATAATGAAACGGCACAGGCCCATCGGGTTCGCCGTGAATAAACTGACTAACTCGCGGATCCTGGTTAGTATCCAACGTTTTGGGGGTGCCATGGGCAACGACCTGACCATCGGCAATCAAGTATAGGTAATCGGCAATGCTCAGCGTCTCTTTTATGTCGTGAGAAACGACCACCGACGTGAGCGCTAACGCCTGATTTAGCCGCTTGATTAGCTGCACTAAAACGCCCATGGAAATGGGGTCTTGTCCTACAAACGGTTCGTCATAGAGGATTAACTCTGGGTCTAGCGCCACCGCCCGCGCCAGCGCCACGCGACGCGCCATACCGCCCGAAAGTTCTGCGGGCGTTAGCTGACGAGCACCGCGAAGCCCAACGGCCTGAAGCTTAAGCAGCACAAGGTCACGAATCATCGCATCAGGTAAGTCCGTATGAACCCGCAGAGGAAACGCAACGTTTTCAAACACATCAAGATCAGAAAAAAGCGCGCCACTTTGAAATAGCATGCCCATCCGTTTACGCAGCGCGAACAGGGCCTTGCGTGACAAACGATGGACATCCTGACCATCAATCAAAATTCGACCCCGGTCTGGCGTCAGCTGGCCGCCAATAAGCTTAAGCAGCGTTGTTTTACCCGTGCCACTTGGCCCCATGATAGCCGTCACCTTCCCCCGCAGGATCGTCATGTTGATCCCCCGAAAAATATCGAGATCGCCCCGAGAGAAGTACAAATCTTCAATTTCTATGAAGGGAACATCTGTCATAGGCTGATTGACCTTCATTGTCGCCTCGCCGTAGCGGGTTAGTATAGGATCATCGCACACCGCTTAGTGTAGGATTCATCGCTAAAGAAACAGCGTTTTCTAAATATTATCGAACATCGTATCCTAACACTATCTTTAGTAACAGCGTGCAGTAACAGCACCTCTCGTTGTCGCTATCTCAGGCCACTGCAACGGATCCTGCCGCTTTTTTAAGCAGCTAAGCGACGAAGCGCTTTACCTATAAAGCGCAACGAGATGTTATTCTTACCTATCCATTTTTGAACGCTAACGAGACTATCAACATCATGCGCCAGCCACCCTCTACACCCAGCCAGCTGCGTGAAAGTGCGCTGCGCACCCTGCAAATTGAGCAAGCCGCTATTGGGGGCCTGCAGGCGAAGCTTGACGAAGGCTTCGATCATGCCTGTCAATTGATTCTTGCCTGCCAAGGCCGGGTAGTGGTCACCGGCATGGGAAAATCTGGCCACATTGCTGGCAAGCTAGCCGCTACCCTTGCCAGTACTGGAACACCTGCTTTTTTTGTCCACCCTGGGGAAGCTAGCCACGGTGACCTTGGCATGATTACCCGTGCCGATGTGGTATTAGCGCTATCGAACTCTGGCGAAACGGCCGAAGTAACCGCTCTTTTACCGCTACTTAAAAGACTCGGCACCCCCCTGGTGAGCATGACCGGCCGCCCCGGCTCCACGCTGGCTAAACATGCTGATGCCCACCTGGACAGTGGTGTTGAGCGAGAAGCTTGCCCGCTCGACCTTGCGCCTACCAGTTCGACTACCGCAGCGCTAGCGCTAGGAGATGCACTTGCCGTCGCACTTTTAGAAGCTCGCGGCTTCACCGCTGAAGACTTTGCCCTCTCTCACCCTGGCGGCAGCTTAGGCAAACGTTTGCTACTGCGTGTTAAAGACGTCATGCATGACGGTGCTCGCCTTCCCCAAGTTGCGCTGGGTAGCCCACTTCGGGATGCCCTGTTGGAAATCACCCGGCAAGGCCTTGGCTTCACCTGTGTCGTCGATAGCGATGGACGCTTAGCCGGCGTGTATACCGATGGCGACCTACGCCGCACCCTCGATCAATTTCATGACCTGCGAGAGGTGTGTGTTGACGATGTCATGACACGGCCTGGGAAACGTATTGGGCCTGATGTGCTTGCTGCAGAAGCTGTTCGGATCATGGAGGATAGCCGTATCACTGCGCTTGCCGTGGTCGATGAACAGCAGCGACCTATCGGCGCTTTACATATGCATGATCTTTTGATTAGCGGCGTTATCTGAAAACTATTGAACACTTACAAGGAGGCTCTATGGCCCTACCTGATGCTCTACTTGATCGCATTCGTCGTGTACGTCTACTCGCTCTTGATGTCGACGGCATATTGACAGATGGCCGGCTCTACTTCCAAGCGGATGGCATTGAGATTAAGGCGTTTCACACCCAGGACGGCCACGGCCTAAAGCTATTAAAACGCGTTGGTATTCATGTGGCGCTGATTACCGGCCGAGACTCTACCATGGTCAGTCAACGCGCCGCGTCTCTGGGCATTACCCATGTCCATCAAGGCTGTGAAGACAAGCTCGCCACACTCAAAGACCTTTGTAAGCGCCTTGACATCACTTTAGAGCAAGTTGCCTACTGCGGCGACGACTTACCAGATTTGGCCCCTATCAAGCGCTCTGGAGTAGGCATTACCGTTCCCAATGCACCCGACTACATGCATACCCACGCGGACTGGATCACCGATCGCCTTGGTGGCCACGGCGCGGTTCGTGAGATCTGCGATACGCTGCTCATGTCCCAAGGCCACTGGGATGCCGTGATGGACACCTATCTACACAGGCATTCGTAATGACTCGGCGGGTTAAAAAGCGCGTCTGGCTAACCGGGGTTGTGGTTGCCCTGGGCACCCTGCTGGTATGGATAGACCCCCGCGGCCCGCAAGACATCGCTCCAGACCCAGATGCTCAAGCCGATGAGCCTGGCTATGTGCTAGAAAACGCTGAAATCACTTTGTTTGGCGAAACGGGTGCTATTCAACAGTCGCTGGTCACGCCCTATTTAGTTCATACCCCCCAGCGGGCCATGACGCAAGCCACCTCGCCCCGAGTAACGCTATTTGATGGTGAACAGCGAGAGTGGCTAGCTACCGCCAACGCAGGCACGCTCAATACGGACACACACGCGCTGACATTAACCGGCGCAGCCAGACTACTGGCACCGGATGAAGGCTGGCAGTTGGATACGGAGTTATTACACTATAACGGCATGACACGCCATGCATGGAGCGACGTGCCGGTGCTTCTGCAGCAACCGCCACAGCGGATCAGCGCTTCACGCATGGATGTGTGGCTTGACACTAGCCAGGTTCGTTTAACCGATAATGTGCGCGGCCTCCACCCGCCCGCCACCCAGACGCCTTAGGAGTCGCTATGAAAGTTTTAATCTGCACCGCGCTTTTAGCCCTAGCGGTGCCGCTCTCAGCGGCTGCCCAAACAACGCAAGCGCCGGTTGAAGTTGAAGCAGACCGCTTAGATCTTGATCAGCGCGCTGGCACGGCAGTCTATAGCGGCAATGTTAATATTCGCCAGGGTGAGATGCAGCTTCGCGGGGAGCGTGTCGAAATTCAGCGCAATGATGCTGGCGAACTTGCCCGCGCAATCGCCACGGGTGAGCGCGCTTACCTACGGAACCAGCTAGACGGTGAAACAACACCCATGGAAGGCTGGGCACGTCGTATTATCTATCATGTCGCCGAACGCCGGGTTGAACTCATCGATCAGGCAGAGCTTACGCAACGAGGTGATCGTTTCCAGGGGGGGCGCTTGGAATACTTCATTGACCGAGAGGTCGTGCAGGCCCGCTCAGAAGTCGACGGAAGCGAATCACAGCGTATTCGCATGACCCTACAGCCCGCGCAATAGGGAGTTTATTTGTGACAACCCCCAGCACCACAGCAACTAACGAAACTGCTCCGGTAAAAACGCTCTATGCTCATCACCTGGCTAAAAGCTATAAGCGTCGCCGGGTGGTGAAAGATATTAACCTAGAGATTACCCAAGGCAGCGTTGTGGGGCTACTCGGCCCGAACGGAGCGGGTAAAACCACCTCGTTTTATATGATCGTTGGGTTGGTTAAGTCTGACGCAGGCAGCGTCGGTATTGATGATCTAGACCTCACCCGCGCACCCATGCATGAACGGGCTATTGCAGGCATTGGCTACCTGCCCCAGGAAGCCTCTATTTTTCGTAAGCTTTCGGTCGCCGACAACATCATGGCAATACTTGAAACTCGAAAGGAGCTTGACCGTAGCGCCCGTGAACAGCGTCTAGAATCGCTACTTGAAGACTTCCACATTACCCATATCCGCGACAACCTGGGCATGAGCCTATCCGGTGGCGAGCGTCGGCGCGTTGAAATTGCCCGCTCACTGGCAACCGAGCCTGCGTTTATTCTGCTAGATGAACCGTTCGCAGGCGTAGACCCTATTTCAGTGGGTGATATCAAAACGATTATACGCGCGCTCAAACAGCGACATATCGGTGTCCTCATCACCGACCATAACGTACGAGACACGCTCGATATCTGCGATATCGCCTATATCGTTGGCGATGGCCAAATCATTGCTAGCGGCGACCCACAGTCTATCCTCGATAACCAGAAGGTGCGCGACGTCTATCTCGGGGCTGATTTCCGCCTATAAACAGGCGCCTACCGACTAATTACTTTTAATGGCATGCTTATTGCACTTGCACCTGAGGATAACTCGCACTAGGGTGGAGCTTTCTGATTAACGAGTGGTTCTCAGATGGTCATGAAAGCTTCTCTTCAACTGCGTATCGGCACACAGCTGACCATGACACCTCAGCTGCAGCAGGCAATTGCGCTGCTCCAGCTCTCAACACTCGACCTGCGGCAAGAAATTCAGCAAGCGCTCGACGCTAACCCAATGCTGGAACAAGAGGATGAATTTGGCGAGCAGGCGGTCACCGAGACGCCGGAAGCAGAATGGGCCGAAAGTATCCCTAGTGAGCTTTCTGTGGATAGTGACTGGTCCGACACCTACCAAGATATGGGCAGCACGGGCGGTAGCAGCGAAGGGCCTGATTTTGAGCGCCAGGCAGCAGGACAAAGCCTGCACGGTCACTTACTTTGGCAACTTGCCATGACCGACTTCACGCTACGTGAGCACACTATTGCCGAAAGCTTGATCGATGCCCTCGATGCCAATGGCTACATCACTCAGCCGCTTAACGACATCCGCGAAGGCTTAAAAGCTCAGGGCCTGGACGGCCTAAGCCAGCGTGAAGTAGAGAACACCCTGTTGCGCTTACAGCAGTTTGAGCCCACCGGGGTCTTCGCGCGGGACTTACGCGAGTGCCTAATGCTTCAGCTAGCCACGCTCCCCGAGGAGACGCCGCTTTTAGTACCTGCCAAACGGCTGGTGCGTCAATTTCTTGAGGCACTCGGCAAAGACGATATACGGCTGCTTAAACGACGCTTGAGCCTGGATGATGAACAACTCGATGATGTTATTCGCCTCATTCGCAGCCTTGACCCGCGCCCCGGCAGTGCCTACGGCGACAGCGATGATAGCTATATAACCCCAGACTTGGTCGTGCGGCACGATAATGAAGGCTGGCACCTGGAACTTAATCCAGAAGCGTTGCCCCGGCTACGCATTCAGCCTGACTACGCAAGTTTGATAAAGCGTGCTGATAAAAGCCAAGATAACCAGTTCCTTAAAGAGCACCTTCAAGAAGCCCGCTGGCTAATTAAAAGCCTTTCGAGCCGAAATGATACGCTGCTGCGAGTGGGTCGAGAAATTATCGCGCGCCAGATTGGCTTTTTAGAGCATGGTGAAGAGTCGATGAAACCGTTAATTTTAGCGGACATAGCCAAAGCCGTGGAGATGCATGAATCCACCATCTCCCGGGTGACCACTCAAAAGTATATTCATACGCCCCGAGGAGTATTTGAACTCAAGTATTTCTTTTCCAGCCAGGTCAGTGGCCAAGATGGTGGCGACAGCCACTCCAGCACCGCTATCCGCGCGCGGATTAAGAAACTCGTGCAAGATGAGCCACCGGGCAAGCCGCTTTCCGACAGCCGTTTGGTGACGCTCTTGGAAGCAGGCGGAATTAGTGTTGCAAGGCGCACAGTCGCCAAATATCGAGAGTCAATGGGCATTCCCTCTTCAAGTGAACGGCGCCGTTTACGCTAGTGAACAAGGAAACACCGCTATAGGGCTTTGCAACAGCGTAAAAAGGGTTACAATCGAAGTACAGTCCCATGGATAAGGAGCACGTCAATGCAAGTAAATATCACTGGTCATCATGTAGATCTGACTGACGCCTTGCGTGACTACGTCAATGAAAAACTAGCGCGCGTTGAGCGCCACTACGACAACATTACGACAGTACAAGTGACCTTATCTGTTGAGAAAGAGCGACAGCAAGCTGCCTGCACACTGCACGCAGCCGGGGCTGATCTTCACGCCGAAGCATTAGATAATGACATGTACGCCGCTATTGATGCTTTAGCGGATAAGATCGATCGTCAACTCGTTAAACACAAGGAAAAAGCACAAGCTCGCGCCCAAGGCGCTGGTGTGCGTTAATTCAATGACGTTGGAAACCATACTCCCCCCGGAGCGCGTGCTATACGACGTGCCCGGGGGCAGCAAAAAAAGGGTGCTGGAGTTTTTCAGCACTTTTATTGCCCAAAACACCCCTAGCCTGGATAGCCAGGAAGTCTTTAGCCGTTTAATTGGTCGCGAACGCCTGGGAAGTACTGGTATAGGTAATGGCGTTGCCATTCCCCATGCTCGAAGCCCCCACTGCATCGCCCCTATTGCCGGCTTTTTAAAGCTTGCCGAGCCAGTCGATTTCGATGCCATTGATGGCGACCCTGTCGATCTGGTGTTTGTCTTGTTGGTGCCGGAAGAAGCTGACGACACGCACTTAGCATTACTTGGGCAAGTTGCCACCATCATGAACGAGGCTGATATGCGCCTGCAGCTTCGGAAAAGTACTAGCCAGCGTGAACTTCTTGAGCTTATCACCTCAAAAATTCGTGAAAAATCGGCGCACTAAGCGTCTACCTCGACGCTAGCCGCTACCTTTCTTCATTTTAAGCCTCATTTTTTTTGGCAGCCCAAGAGAAACTCTATGCAATTGGTGATCATTAGCGGCCGTTCTGGGTCCGGTAAATCTATCGCCTTACAAGCGTTAGAAGATCTTGGCTACTACGCCATCGACAACTTACCTGCGATGCTGCTTGGCTCTTTAGTAGATGAGCTGCGTGTTCAGGGTGGGCGTACCCATTTAGCGGTAAGCATTGATGCCCGTAACCTGCCAGCAGCTCTTGAGCGCCTGCCAACGCTACTTGAAGAGCTCAACCAGCGGCAGATTCGTTTCCAGGTAATTTACCTGACCACCGATGCAAGAATTTTATTAGAGCGCTACTCCGCTACACGTCGTCGACATCCGCTAACTCGCGATAGCGACATGACGCTTGAGGAAGCCATTAACAAAGAAGAAGAAACGCTGCTTGAGATACGCGACCTTGCTGATCTCATGATCGACACTTCACGGCTTTCGGTGCACGACTTACGTCGCCGTATTACTGATCAAGTCGCCCATCAGCATAGCGACCAGCTAACCCTCACCTTTGAGTCATTTGGCTACAAGCGGGGCGTACCCCTAGATGCCGATATTGTGTTTGATGTGCGCTGCTTACCTAACCCCTACTGGGACCCGACGCTACGTCAGTACACTGGCAGAGACGCTAACATTGTGGCTTTTCTCAGCAGTTACCCCATTGTCGATGCGATGAGCAACGACATTTACAGCTGGTTAGAGAAGTGGCTGCCGGCTTACCAAAACAGCCAGAGAAGCTATATGACCATTGCAATCGGTTGTACCGGCGGCCAGCACCGCTCTGTTTACATGGTGGAGGAACTCGCGCAACGGCTCGTAAAACACATAGGGGAAGTACAGCTAAGGCATCGAGAACTGGGAATTCAGTACACTCTCGGTGAACAACCGGCGCAACCATCACCTTCAGAACCAGTCGAACCTGAGTAGCTTTAACACCTTAGATGCACGTATCCAACAAGACGACACCACTCGGCAAAAAGGAACCAGGGTGCCAGAACGAAATTTAACCCTTACCAATCAGCGCGGCTTACACGCGCGAGCGGCGACTAAACTGGTCAAATGCGGGCAACAGTTTTCAGCCAACATTTTCGTTTACAAGCAACAGCAAAAGGCCGACGCGGCTAATATTATGTCGCTACTGATGCTAGCAGCACCTTGTGGCACCGAGTTAAAGGTTATCGCAGAGGGCGATGACGCTGAACAGGCGTTGGAGGCTATCCAAAGCCTGTTCGACGCGAGATTTGATGAGGATCAATGATGGAACTAATCAGCTAACCGCCATCCCCAAACATGAGTTGCTAGCTGCCTGCGACCGTCATGGCATCAATTAACCAACTGCCGGTGTGAATACTGCCACGGGTGTCTATGTCATCAGCAACACCGACCAAGCCCGCAAACATGGTGTTGAGATTCCCAGCGATGGTGAACTCTTCTATAGGGTACTGCACTTTCCCATTTTCAACCCAAAAACCCGCTGCCCCTCTTGAATAGTCACCGGTAACGCCATTAACGCCCTGCCCCATTAGCTCGGTTACCCAAATCCCCCGACCCATCTCTTTCAGCAGCGCGTCCCGGCTCGTGGCAGGGTTTACCAATCGAATATTACGCGCACCGCCAGCATTAGCCGTGGTTTGCATCCCTAAACGGCGAGCGCTGTAGGATGAAAGCATATAGCTTGCGATATTTCCCTGGTCAATAAAGCGGTTATTGCGCGTTTGCACGCCTTCGCCATCGAAGGGAGAGCTTGCGGTTGCCCCCACTTCCATCGGCCGCTCTTCTAGGCTAAACCAGTTGGGAAAAAGTGGCGCCCCTAATCGGTCGCATAAAAAAGATGCCTGACGATAGAGCGCGCCGCCCGCTAACGCACCCATCAGGTGGCCAATTAGCCCACTGGCAAGCGTAGGATCAAAAAGTACGGGGAAGGTGCCTGTCGGTGGGCGCTTCGCGCCTAAGCGCCTAAGTGTCCGAGCAGCCGCCTCTTGTCCCACGCTTTCAGGATCACGAAGCTTGCTCGGATTTCGCGCCGAGGTGTAGTCATAGTCCCGCTGCATGCCATTTTCATCCTGGGCAATTAACATGCAGGAAAGCGAGTGACTGCTACCCTTTTGCGTTCCCAAAAAACCGTGGCTATTGGCATAGACACGCACGCCTTCACCACTAGAAAGCGATGCCCCCTCCGACTGATGAATCCCCGCCACGCTGCGGCCAGCCTGCTCGCAGGCCAAGGCTATTTCAATAGCCTCATCGGTGGTTAGCGGCCAAGGGTAATGCACTTTTAAATCGGGCAAATGCGATGCCATCAGAGCAGCATCAGCCAACCCTGCAGCGGGGTCTTCCCCTGTGTAGCGGGCAATCGCCAAGGCCTTTTCCACCGTCGCTTTAATAGAGGCACTGCTTGCATCGGAAGACGACGCGCTGCCTTTACGCTGCCCCACATACAGCGTCACGGCGATTCCTTGGTCGCGTGAAAGCTCTACCGTTTCCACCTCGCCCAAGCGCACGCTGATGCCCACGCCTTGGTCGACGCTTGCACCTACTTCGGCTGCATCTGCACCGAGCTGCTTTGCCAGCGCCAACGCTTCTTCTGCATGTGTAGTTAACAGCGCCTGCTGTGAGGTTGCGTCAAATGCCTGTGCCATGTTGTGGCCTCCTTTTCGCCAGAATCGCATTGGCGAATCAATGTTGTTGTCGCAGCTGATATAATGCTGCAAACGAATCTGATCAGTGAGTTCTAGTATGCCTAAGAAACGCCCCGAACCCTTCGATAGTGATGAACAGGAAGAACGCCCGAGCAAATCTCAGCTAAAACGAGAAATGCATGCGTTACAGGCACTTGGCGAAACACTTATTGCCATGAAGCCCGCAGAACTGGCGCGCTTTCCGCTCTCTGATGACATGCTGCGAGCCATTGAGGAAACCTCCCGCATCCGCTCCCATGAAGGGCGTCGGCGCCACATGCAGTACGTGGGAAAACTTATTCGCAAAGAGGACCTCGTCGCTATTCAAGGGGTATTTGACGGCATTGAACAAGAGAAAGAGCAGCGTGACCATGCCTTTCATCGCCTTGAGAAATGGCGTGACCGTTTAATCGACGAAGGCGATGACGGTGTTGACTTATTTCTTGCCGAGTACCCTGACGGCGACCGCCAGACGCTGCGCCAGCTAGTGCGCAATGCACGAAAAGAGCGCGAACAAAGCAAGCCACCTACCAGCTCGCGTAAGCTTTTCAAGCACCTACGCGAGACGTTGGCCCTCTAAGTTTGGGTTAAGACGACTGGGTGCCACCAACGGTCAGCTCATCTAGCTTCAAGGTGGGCTGACCAACGCCGACCGGCACACCTTGCCCCTCTTTGCCACACACCCCAATACCTGTGTCCATTTCCGCATCGTGGCCAATCATAGAGACTCTTCCCATGGCTTCTGGCCCATTACCGATGAGGGTAGCGCCTTTTACAGGCGCAGTGATTTTGCCATCTTCGATGAGATAGGCTTCGCTAGCCGAGAACACAAACTTGCCCGACGTAATATCCACCTGCCCGCCACCAAAACTCACCGCATAGATACCGCGCTTGACGCTCTTAATAATATCGCTCGGCTCATCCTGGCCAGCTAACATGACGGTATTGGTCATCCGCGGCATCGGCAGGTGGGCGAATGACTCGCGTCGAGCATTGCCGGTCGGCGCCATGTTCATTAACCGGGCGTTAAGCTTGTCCTGCATATAACCCGTTAAAATACCGTTTTCGATGAGTGGCGTATTTTGCCCAGGCGTGCCTTCATCATCAACGCTGAGCGACCCACGCCCATCTAATAACGTAGCATCGTCGACAATAGTCACGCCTTTGGCAGCAACACGCTGACCCATTCGCCCAGCGAATGCCGAGCTACCTTTACGGTTAAAATCTCCCTCCAAGCCATGGCCGACCGCTTCGTGTAGCAGGATGCCTGGCCACCCGGCGCCGAGTACTACTGGCATTTGCCCTGCAGGCGCGTCCACTGCATCTAAATTTACCAGGGCTTGGCGCACCGCCTCCTTGGCGTAACGCGCGGCAACGCCCTCATCTCGCAGCCTTGCCATGGAGTAACGCCCACCCCCCCCTGCACTGCCGCGTTCGCGACGGCCATTTTTATAGGCAATAACGCTGACATTAAAACGCACTAGCGGGCGGATATCTGCTGCTAAAGTGCCATCGCTGGCACGTACCAGCACGACCTCGTAGGTACCGGACAGAGAAGCGCTTACTTGACTGATACAAGGGTCAGCCGCACGCGCCACGCGGTCGGCCTCTTTCAGTAGCGCAACCTTATCTTCTGCTGTGAGGCCTGCTAGCGGGTCAATGCCCGCATAAAAGGGTGCTACAGAAACAGGCCTTACCGCCTGCCCGGAGAGCTGCTTGCCGCTACGTACAATCCCCGCTGCGGTGCGGCCAGTGTCCACCAGCGCATCGGCGGTAATCTGGTTTGAGTAAGCAAAGCCGGTTTTTTCGCCTGCTAGCGAACGTACACCCACCCCACCATCAATGTTGTAGCTGGCTTCTTTTACCTCGCCATCTTCCAACACCCATCCCTCTTGCCAGGTGCGCTGAAAATAGAGATCGGCGTAGTCGATGCCTGCCCCCATGGCATAGCCAAGCCCTGTGTCCAACGCATCTAGGTCAAGACCACTCGGCGTTAACAGAATGGAAACAGCGGTATCTAAATCGCTTTTAAGTGCGGTCATTGAGGGCCTTCTAAGGTAACCTGCGGCGATGTCCAAGGACCTCGCACGCGATAGTGAATAGTCGTCGCTCGATCAAACGCATCGCCAAACAGCTGGTCGGCGAGGAATAAGGCGCCCCCCACAATGGGGGCGCCCACGGCAATGGCCGCGATGGGTAAACTTTGGCTAACTGGCAGTGTGACGCCTAAACGCTGATCGAGTTCACGCTGCGCTAGGTTGATGTTGCCGGTAAGCGTCATTGAGGCTGCCGGGGCTTCAATATGCAACGGCCCGCGCATCATTAATTTCCCACCAGCCACATCCGCTGTGCCATATACCCTATCAAAAGCGGTGCCTTGACCCGTAACATCAGAAAAATCCAGACGTAATCGGCGCAATATGTTGTCAAAATTAAGCAGCCCAACCAACCTTGCGGGCGCGGACTCCAATGTCACAAAACGGCCATCGCGGATATCGATATCAATCTCGCCGCCCGCTCGGCTCAAGTCAAGCTGCCAGGGTGCGCCAGGCCATGCTAGCTCAGCGTTGATGTCCGTTGAACGGCTACGCATCGCCACCGGCTGGCCAAGCCGCTCTAGAGCAGTACCCACATCCCCTCCGAGGATTGAAATATCGGCCCGAGTTTGACTGTTCACCGCACTGCCTTCCCAAAATAGTTCGCCCCGAGCCGAAAGCTGGCCAAGGGTCAACCCAACGGGTGACAGCGAAAAGCGTCGATCATCGGTTTGCCAATAGGCCGTTAGCGGACCAAACCGCCCCCCACCCAAGCTGATTTCTGCAAGTCGTAACCGACCACTGGGCAGCTCGGCCAGCCATGAAGGAATGGGTGCCGACGTTGAGTACCGTGTTTCCACTGCCTCTACCCATGAGGCGGGTGAAGCTTCACTGCTACTATGTTCTTTAGAGGGCATGTCGAGCAATCGCTCGGCCTCCAGCGAAGTAATCATTATATCCAGAGGCCGCGCGGTCTTGGGGCGATACTCAACCCGACCCGAGATTAAGTCACCGTTAAGCAGCATTCCCATCTGCTGCCCATGGATATCGCCCGACATGTTAATTTCACCAAAGCATTCGCTGCGGTAGCGTAAACACGGGGTACTTACCCTTAGCGAGATAGGTGCTTCGCTCTCTTCGTAATCAATATCTACCGACGACTGGCTTTGCATCAACGGCGCAACCGCTGCATGCCATGCCATTGGGTCTATTTCAGGTAGTTCGGCGACGACGTTAAAACCTGCCTGGCGCAGCCAGCCTTCCGGCAACGACGCAGTCCCCAGCGCCAACTCGCCGGCTAGTTCGCCATTTGCTAACGGCTGCCCACGCGCATGAATAAGCTCGGCTAGCTGGGTTTCCAGTCGCCCGCTCTCTATATCGGCCGTAAAGAGCCAGGGCCAGGGCTGCTCAGCGGTTTTAGCGAAGGGTTCAGGTAAGTGACTCACCACGCCCAGCCAACGGCTTTCGAGAGTTACCTTAGGCGTCGGCTCAAGGCGGACCTGACCACGCCACTCAGCACTGCCCTCAAATACTTGGCGAGCCTGCTCAGCAGGTATGTCTGCCAAGCGGAACAGCGCAGCGGTATTAACATCGCCACGTAAGTCGATTCGGTCTTGCTGGCTATTAACATCCGCCACAATTCGGCCACCTAGCAGCCGACCACTGGCATTACCTGACAAAACATACTTTTCGTCATGCTGCTGCCAGGTCAGCGCTCCCTCAACATTGGTTAAGGGTAACTCTAGGGGCTGATAGGCGATGCTTGAAAACTGCGGGCGGGCATTGACTTCCACCTGCAAGGTGTCAGGCGCATTAAGCGGTACCGAAAGGGCAATATCTCCCTCCACGTGGCCTTCAGCACGCACATCGTCAAGCAGCGACATATCGACATTAGGAATAGCCTTGAGAAACTGAAGTAGCGATTGGCCATCGCTCTTTAATTGCCCTGAGAGCCTTAGCTGCTCATCGGCCATTATCAACTCACCTTCAGACGCCTGCACACCGTGGCTCTCGGCATACTCAATGTGGGCCTCAAGCACCTGCTCTTTCCAGGTCAACCGCCCCTCCACGTGCTCTAGCCGTGGCCAGTCGGGCGCGATAGGCATATGCCCCTGTGTTACCGACAGAGCCAGCGTCGCAGAGAGCTCATCGGCTGTTTGGTCGGTAGCTAAGGGCAGGCTAAGTTGGAGAGACCCGCTGGGCACATAGCCACCGATATCGTTGAGCAGCCATTCACGCATTCCGGGTTCAAACGCGTAGATGGGCAGCCAGTGAGACAAGGGGTATTCCACAGCATCGACGTTGGCAAAATCGATATCTAAACCAAATTGACCACTCTCTTTATCCCTAATTAACCCAAAGCCGCCGCTAACCTCTGCACCATCCCACTCCACGGCTAAATCACGACCACTAATCATTGTATTGGGGCCATCATAGACCCACTCCACCACGCCTTGGGCATGACTAAGCTGCATGGGGGCAATAAATAACCCAGGAAAATGTAGCGAACTATCTCCCGCGCTACTGAAGGTCACTCGGCCACGAAAATCCCGCGCTTGTACCCAGGCATCCAGTGGGCCGCCGCCGGGCGCCTGCTGCCAGGGCAAAACGGCAACATTGGTCAGCGCCGCATCAACCCCCCAGTGCCCCTCATGCTGGCCAACACTTAGCCCTTGAACTTGGCCACTGGGGGAAAGGGTTTGAAGCACCCGGGTTACTGATTCGGGCAACAGCAAATAGTCGCGCCAGGCGGTCAGTGAAGAGAGTTCAAAAGCACTTGTGCGAAGCTCCCAAAAATCAGCTTGGTGCGACAAATACCAGTGGTTCGGTAGCGCTGGGCCATCACTAATGCCAGAGGGGCGCGCCCACTCAACACTGTCAGCGTCGGCACTTAGCCACGCTTTGCCACCCTCACCATCACGCTGCCAAAGGCCCGTTGCCTCAATATCTTGTAATACCGCGTATTGAATTTCATGGCGCAGAGTAAGCTCGGGGATACCCACCGCCAGGCGCGCTTCATCGAGCCGACCGCTATGCCACCGTCCCCATAGCTTAACTTCGCCCCCTGCCTGTTCTAGGTGGGGCATATAGTCCGGCCGAAATACCGCCGCTAATGACAGCAAGTGATCAAGCTGCATATCGAGCTGAAGCGCCGCAGAGAAGTCGCTAAATCCTCGCTGCCCTGGCTGCATTTCCACCTGCATATTCAGCGCAGGAAGGGCCTCTTCATCACTTAGGTCGGGGGTTTCTAGAATATTCACGACCCCCTCTAGCCGTGTGCGCCGCTCATCACCGTTGAGCAATAAGGTAGGCGCATGCATGGCCACCTCATCTTCTTCTCCATGCAGCACAACGCGTGTGTTATCCACCCACAAGCGCTGGCGCAGGATAATGCCTGTCCACTTATCAATTTTGGCTAAATCCAGCGTAGGCTCTGGCGCTATAAACTCGGGTAGCTCGGCAGGGTTTGGCCAGCCCCAAGCAGCGTCTTGCTGCTGGTAAAGATGAAACTCAGCCCCAGTAATACGGGCATCGTTAAAAATGGGGGCAACACTTAGGAGCGAGGCCCAGCTATCAAGCCGCAGGTGGGCCTGCTCAAGGGATAGCAGCCGTTGCCCTTGCGGCGTTGCTGCTTCTAAGCCCTCTAAGCGCAGAAATAAATCGTTGCGCTCAAGGGATAGAGAAAGGTGCTCAATAGTCACCGGTACGCCGATACGCGCTTCAAGGAGCGCTTCAATGTTGGGCGTTAGCGCCCCTACTTGGCTAATCAGCAGCCTTACTACCAAAAGCAGTATGGCCAGCATGCCAAGCAGCCACGCAAATGCAACCAGGAGCCACCGTACCCACGAACGTAGCGCTATCATTACATCAGCACAATATCGTACTGTTCTTGGGAGTAGTGCTGCTCAACCTGAAAACGGATCGTTTTGTTGATAAAGCTCTCCAGGTCAGCCACTGCTGCGGACTCTTCATCCAACAAGCGGTCTACCACTGGCTGGGATGCGAGTACCATATACGTCTCAGCGCTGTAAGCTCGCTCTTCGCGCAGTATTTCACGAAAAATTTCATAGCAAACAGTTTCAGGAGTTTTCAATGTACCGCGTCCGCTACACGTAGGACACGCTTCACACAATGTCTGCTCCAAGCTTTCGCGCGTACGCTTGCGGGTCAACTGAACTAAGCCAAGCTCGGTTACCCCGGTACACTTGGTTTTAGCGTGATCCCGCTCTAGGGCTTTTTCCAGTACGCGCAACACCTGACGTTGATGCTCAACATCTATCATATCGATAAAGTCGATAATGATAATACCGCCCAAGTTGCGCAACCGCAGCTGACGCGCTATCGCCGTCGCCGCTTCAAGATTGGTTTTAAAAATGGTTTCTTCGAGATTACGGTGACCGACATAGCCCCCGGTATTAACATCAATGGTGGTCATGGCTTCAGTGGGGTCAATCACTAAGTAGCCGCCCGACTTTAACTGCACTTTACGCCCTAACGCTTTTTGAATTTCATCCTCAACG
The DNA here is from genome assembly GCA_002966495.1 of Halomonas sp. GFAJ-1. NCBI lineage: Bacteria > Pseudomonadati > Pseudomonadota > Gammaproteobacteria > Oceanospirillales > Halomonadaceae > Halomonas > Halomonas sp. GFAJ-1. The sequence continues at coordinate 2,331,072 of CP016490.1, read as the reverse complement.
CTGTAAAGGTCAAAAATAGGGCGCTCGCCGGGATAGTACTCAATACGATCCACCGCCTCAGGCATAAACTCTTCGGCGAACTCCACGAGTTTGACAAAGTTTTCCCGGGAGTCGATACGCACTTTTTCAATATCATCACGCATCACATCGCGTAACGTGCGCATAAAAAGCGGTAGGTCGTCGTAGATGACGCTAGGCGGAACAGCCGTGATTTTTCGCTCACTTACTTTGCGCCAGATGCGCAGCAGAAAATACATATCCCCTGCCAGCTCTTCTTCGCCCACGCCTTCAGCCGCTGTGCGGACGATAAACCCCCCGGTCACATCGATGGTTTGCTCTTCTATACCCTTATCCAGCAGGGCTTTAAGCCGCTCCCGCTCGCGATCATCCTCTATACGCTGGGAGACGCCATGGTGTGGCGAGTCAGGCATGTAAACAAGGTAGCGTGAAGGAATTGAAAGGTGCGTTGTCAGTCGCGCACCTTTGCTGCCAATCGGGTCTTTGGTGACCTGCACCACCAGCGCCTGCCCCTCATGGAGTAACTGACCAATCGTTTGCTGCTCATCACTGGGCGTGCCCGGCGGCATCACTTCATGGGCATGAATGAATGCTGCACGCTCTAAGCCAATATCAACAAAGGCAGCCTGCATACCAGGCAGTACCCGCACTACTTTACCTTTGTAGATATTACCTACGATGCCGCGCCGACGTGAGCGCTCAATTAGCGCCTCTTGTAGCACGCCATTTTCTACCAGCGCAACGCGGGTCTCCATTGGCGTTAAATTTATGAGGACTTCACCGCTCATGCAAAATTCCTTATTGGGTCATAATCCTTGCCAGCACAGCAGGCGGTGAAACAGCGGTCACGTACTTCGATAACGCCCCGCCCATATAGGCACCCCTTGCTGGCACAACAAGCGCGTTGTTTCGAATAGCGGCAGCCCCACGACGGCGGAGTGACTACCGTGAATTTGCTCAACAAACACCGCTGCTAGGCCTTGAATCGCATAGCCACCGGCCTTATCCACTGGCTCGCCGGTTTGCCAGTAGCAAGCTATTTCATCCTGATCAATTACACGCATCTTCACTTGCGTGGTGACACAGCAAGAGAGTACACCCTGGGGGCCCACCACCGCGACCGCCGTTAGCACCTGATGGGTTCGCCCAGAAAGCGCTGAGAGCATTGCGGCGGCGTCTTGTTCGTCGCGAGGCTTGCCCATTATGGTGCCATCAATCACAACCGCCGTATCCGACCCTAACACCGGCAACTTGGTTTGCGGCACTGCCGCTTGTGCTTTGGCAATCGCCAGTCTCTCAACATAAGCGCTAGGCATCTCGCCAACTAAAGGCGTTTCATCTACATCACTGGGCAACACACTCACGGGAACACCGATAGAGGCCAGCAGCGCTTTGCGCCTTGGTGACGCAGAGGCCAGGCATAGCACCGGCGCAGGCTCTTTACGCGGCGCTGTGGTAGCGTCTAATCGCTGCGGCTTACTCATCAGAGCCTCTCTGTATGCGGTTAGTTCGCACCGGCATATAGGCCTGTAAACACCAGATACTCATCATTACTCAACGCCTGTATCAGGCACCTGCTAAGCGGCGCTCCAATGCGCGCAGCATGGTCGCAAGCCATGGCCATAGCAACGCGCTAATTATAGAGGGTATTAAGAAGGATAAGTGGATCGAAAAATCACCCGTTAGCGTGCGCAACCACTGCTCAATCAACTGCACAATGCCCAATAAAACCAGCACTAATACCGCTTGTTGAACTAAGGAATAGGTACGAAAGCGCGGGTAAACCAACGCACATAAAAATGCCAACAGCGAAAGTATGACCGCATGTTGGCCGAGCGATGTTCCCTCAATTAAATCCATCAAAATACCAATCACAAAACCGTGAAACACCCCTACCCGACTAGGCGCCCGCATACACCAGTAGACCAACATGAGGCCAATCCACTCGGGTCGATATACCTGCCAACCATCAGCCAGAGGCATTACTTGCAAACACAGCGCCAGTAAAAAGCTCAACCACACCACTACCAGTGGCACCGCGGGTGCTCGTGCCATTAGGGCACCTCCTGAGTCACTGGTTGATTGGGTAGCCCAAGGCGCTGCGCCGCGTGGATCGCACTGGCTGATATATCCATGTCCTCATCCCAATCCGCATCGCCTAACTCCTCGGGCGGAGGGGGAAACAGCAACAGAAAATGCCGCGAACGCTGCAGCTGGGCGGAGGGTTCAGCGGTTACCTGGGCAAACGGCTGGCCCGGGTCATGATACACCTCGGTTACTCTCGCTACTGGATAGCCGGGCGGAAAGCGCTCGGCCAGCCCAGAGGTAGTCAGCAAATCACCCTCGCGAATATCCGCGGTATCCGGCACATGCAGTACGCTAACGCTGCCATAGCGTCCAGTACCCTGCACAATAAAACGCAGCCCATTCCGATTCACCTGAACAGGAAGCGCATGACTTGCATCTGCGAGTAAAAGGACACGACTAGAGTATGCCGACACGGCCGTCACCTGCCCCACTAGACCAAATGCGTCAATGACTGGTTGGCCAACATAGGCACCATTGCGATGCCCGCGGTCAACCACCATCTGGTGGCTAAAAGGATCGTTATCCAGGGAGAGTAGCTCGGCGGTCATGTAGGGAATTTCATGTCGCTCTGCGGCCTGTAGCAGGCTACGCAGCTCAGCATTTTCAGCGGTTAAGCTGGCTAAACGCTGACCGCGGTGAGAAAGCGTTAGAATCTGCTCACGTAAGCGGCGATTTTCGTCTACCAACGCTTGCTGATCAGAAAGCGCAAGCGCCCCCCAGTTCAGTAGATCGCTAGGCACGCTAACTACCCACTGAATAGGGGCCACAATCATGGTCATTTGAGCGCGAACATCTTCCATGCGCGTAAATCGCTGGTCAACAAACATTAAAACGCTTGCTGCCAACACGCAGAAGAACAGCCGGTAACCCGGCAACGGCCCGTGCGAAAACAGCGGTTTAATAGGCAATCCCCCGCGATAAACCGCTCTTATCAGTCGCTAGACAGCAACTCAAAGGTATGCTGATCAATCATTTCAAGCGCCTTACCGCCGCCTCGCGCGACACAGGTAAGCGGATCTTCCGCCACAATCACGGGTAAGCCTGTTTCTTCAGCAATCAACTTATCAAGATCGCGTAACAAAGCCCCACCGCCAGTTAGCACCAAACCACGCTCAGCGATGTCAGAGGCAAGCTCTGGCGGAGACTGCTCAAGTGCGCTCTTCACCGCCGCCACAATAGAGGCAAGCGTTTCCTGCAGCGCCTCTAGAATCTCGTGGGAATTAAGTGTAAAGCTCCGCGGAATACCCTCAGCTAAGTTACGACCGCGCACATCGATCTCGCGCAGTTCGCCGCCGGGGTAAGCGCAACCAATCTCTTCTTTGATGCGCTCAGCAGTGGCTTCGCCAATTAGACTTCCGTAGTGACGGCGCACGTACGCAGTGATTGCTTCATCGAAACGGTCACCACCGACGCGAATAGACTCTGAATAAACCACGCCATTAAGCGAGATAATGGCAATTTCAGTGGTACCACCACCGATATCCACCACCATCGAGCCTTGAGCCTCTTCTACCGGAAGCCCAGCACCAATGGCCGCTGCCATTGGCTCTTCAATCAGAAACACTTCACGAGCGCCAGCGCCTTCCGCTGATTCGCGGATTGCACGTCGTTCCACTTGGGTGGACATACACGGCACACAGACCAGAACCCGAGGGCTTGGTGTGAGGAAAGTGCTCTGATGGACTTTACGGATAAAGTGCTGAAGCATCTGCTCGGTAACGGTAAAGTCGGCGATAACGCCATCTTTCATCGGGCGGATGGCGGTAATGTTGCCTGGCGTGCGGCCAAGCATACGTTTGGCATCGGTGCCTACCGACGCCACGCTGCGCATATTGCCAGACTGGCGGATGGCAACCACGGACGGCTCATCGAGAACGATGCCACGACCGCGTACATAAATCAGTGTGTTGGCCGTACCCAAGTCGATCGATAGATCGCTGGAAAACAGCCCCCTCAGACGTTTGAACATGGATGTTGTTACCTAGTGCAGACCGGGAACCCTGTGCGGATGCAAACGGTATCACCGCAACCCCTTGGCAGCAAGCGCGAGTCTCGCCTAACACTGCCCGCAAGGGCCAATATGTGGTACCTTTTGCGGCTATTTTCTACGTCTGCAACACAAGACGAATTTAAGATGACCGTATGTATACCGCTGAACGCGGAATATGTTCCATCACATTTGCGAGGAAATCTCGATCATGGCGCTTGAAGACTCTCATGTGCGCCGGGCCGCGCACTTGGCCCGACTCGCCGTTAGCGATGACCAAGCCAGTGGCTTTGTGGACGACCTAAGCCGCATCCTGGACATGGTCGATCAACTGCAAAGCGTTGATACAGAAGGTGTTGTGCCGCTTGCACACCCGCTGGATGCCACCCAGCGCCTGCGTGCTGACGAGGTAACGGAAACCAACCAGCGCGATAACTTCCAACGCTGCGCCCCCGCGGTGGAAGAAGGCCTCTACCTTGTACCGCGCGTCGTGGAATAAATAGTGGAATGAGTGGAAACCCCCGCCCGCCCAGCGGGCGGCGCTGTTTTCTCTCCGCCTCTCCTTTTCGCCCCCGAACGGAGCTTCCGGGTCATGCATGACAAAACCGTTACCCAACTGGCCGCTGCGCTTAAAAGCGGCGAGTTTTCCAGCCGCGAGCTTACCTCGCACTTTTTACAGCGCATTGAGCAAGCCGATGGGACGCTCAATAGCTTTATCACTGTGACCGCTGAGCAAGCGCTCAATCAGGCCGACGTTGCCGACCAAGCACGCGCAGCGGGCAACGCCGGAGCGCTGGCAGGCATTCCCCTGGCACTGAAAGATATTTTCTGTACCCACGGAGTGAAAACCACCTGCGGCTCAAAAATGCTCGATAACTTTATCGCGCCCTATGATGCCACCGTGGTAGAAAAACTCAGCGCGGCCGGCACCATCAGCCTGGGCAAAACCAATATGGATGAGTTCGCCATGGGCTCATCCAATGAAAACAGCTACTTCGGCGCGGTGAAAAACCCCTGGGATTTATCAGCAGTGCCCGGTGGCAGCTCAGGTGGTAGCGCCGCTGCCGTAGCAGCAGGGCTAGTACCCGCCGCCATGGGCACTGATACCGGCGGCTCTATTCGCCAACCCGCGGCATTTTGCGGCATCACAGGCCTGAAGCCTACCTACGGACGCGTCTCCCGCTACGGCATCATCGCCTACGCCTCAAGCCTTGACCAAGCAGGCCCCATGGCGCGCAGTGCAGAAGATTGTGCCCATCTGCTCAACGTGATTGCCGGGCATGATGTGCGCGATTCCACTAGCGTTGCCCGCGGCGTTCCTGACTACACCGAAACCCTTAATGCACCGCTGTCAGGACTCAAAATCGGCCTGCCGAAAGAGTATTTTGGCGACGGCCTTGACCCTGAGGTTGAGAAAGCCGTCCGCGAAGCGGTGAAGGTCTATGAATCGTTAGGTGCCACGGTGAGAGAAGTTAGCTTGCCGCACACCCATTATGCGATTCCCGCTTACTACGTCATTGCTCCGGCCGAAGCGTCTTCTAATCTCTCCCGCTATGACGGTGTGCGCTTTGGCCATCGCTGCGATGCGCCGGCTGACTTGATTGACCTTTACACCCGCTCGCGGGCAGAGGGGTTTGGTGAAGAAGTTAAACGCCGCATTCTGATCGGCACCCACACGCTGTCCGAAGGCTTTTTTGACGCTTACTACACTAAAGCGCAAAAAGTACGCCGCCTAATACGCCAGGATTTCTTAGACGCTTTTGAAGATGTGGACGTACTGATGGGCCCAGCCTCGCCTACGCCTGCTTTTGATCTTGGCGCTAAAAAAGACCCAGTATCAATGTACTTGCAAGATATCTACACCATTGCCGTCAACCTTGCAGGCATTCCAGGCATTAGCGTACCCGCGGGCTTTGCGGGAGGTCGTCCTATCGGCCTACAAATTCTGGGCACCCACTTTGCCGAGGCGCAGCTGCTTAACGTGGCACATCAGTTTCAGCAAGCCACCGATTGGCACTTAAAACGTCCTGCTTTTGCCGAGGAGAACGCCTAATGCAATGGGAAACGGTGATTGGGCTTGAAGTCCATGTTCAGCTTGCAACACGCTCAAAGATATTCTCCGGCGCCTCGACTGCCTTTGGCGCAGAGCCAAATACACAGGCCTGCGCCGTTGATTTAGGCTTGCCAGGCGTCTTGCCAGTACTTAACGAGCAGGCCGTCGCCATGGCGGTGCAGTTCGGTCTTGCGGTTCATGCCGACATTCCTGAAGTGTCAGTGTTTGACCGCAAAAACTATTTTTATCCGGATTTGCCCAAAGGCTATCAAACCAGCCAGATGTATCATCCAATTGTGGGTGCCGGTGAAGTTGAGATAACCCTGGATGACGGCACCACTAAACGTATTCGCATTCACCACGCTCACCTTGAGGAAGACGCAGGCAAATCGCTGCACGAAGACTTCCACGGCATGACCGGTATTGACTTAAACCGAGCAGGCACGCCGCTGCTGGAAATAGTCTCTGAGCCAGACATGCGCAACGCGAAAGAAGCTGCGGCGTATCTCAAAGCAATCCACTCCATCGTGACCTATCTGGGCATTTCCGACGGCAACATGGCCGAAGGCTCCATGCGATGCGACGTTAACGTGTCGGTGCGCCCGAAAGGCCAGGAAGCCTTTGGCACCCGTGCGGAAATTAAAAACGTCAACTCGTTTCGTTTTGTCGAGCGGGCCATCGCTTTTGAAGTTGAGCGTCAAATCGAGCTGATCGAAGATGGCGGTAAGGTGGTACAGGAAACCCGCCTGTTTGACCCCGAACGCGATGAAACTCGCAGCATGCGTACCAAAGAAGAAGCTAACGACTACCGCTACTTCCCCTGCCCGGACCTACTCCCGGTGGTGTTAGATCAGGCGTACCTTGAGCACCTGCGAAGCCAACTGCCCGAGCTACCCGCTGACAAACGGGCGCGCTTTCAAGCCGCGCTTGGGCTATCTGCTTACGACGCAAACGTACTCTCTGCCAGCCGTGAAATGGCTGAGTTTTTTGAGGAAGTACACCGGGTATGCGGCGATGCTAAGCAGGCCGCTAACTGGGTGCAAGGCGAGCTGTCAGGCGCGCTAAACCGCGAAAACTTGAGCATTACTAACAGCCCAGTGTCTGCGCGCCAGCTAGGCGAACTGATCAGCCGCGTACTGGACGACACCATTAATGGCAAGGCCGCTAAAGAGGTCTTCCAGGCGCTCTGGAATGGTCAGGGTGAGTCGGCCGATGAGGTCATCGAAACCAAAGGCCTTAAGCAGGTGACTGACAGCGGGGCCATTGAAGCGATGATCGACCAAGTGATCGCTGAAAGCCCGGCCCAAGTGGCCCAATACCGTGATTCTGAGCCAGAAAAACGCGGCAAGATGATTGGCTATTTTGTGGGGCAGGTAATGAAAGCCTCTCGGGGCACCGCTAACCCACAGCAGGTAAACGGCTTGCTCAAAGAGAAACTGGATGCGCTGTTGTAAAAAACCGAGTGCAACGGTCTAAAGCACCCTTAATATTGACGTATATTGTATGGATCCTAGCGGCTGCCTTGGCAGCCGCTTTTTTGTATCGCTATAACAACTCACCAGGCTGAGTAAAACGGGTTAATCGCGCGCAGCCTGCGGCCCAAACGTCAGCGTCCAGCTCCGCGATTGCCGCAGTAGGAAACCCTACCCCTTGGCTAGCGGCCCCTTCTACTAAAAGCCCCGTCAAATCGCCCGCTAGCGGCATATGACTGACCAACATAATCGCGTCACCTTCAGGCTGACTCAGCAGCCAATCACTCACAGCAGCAGGCGAATCATCCGGCGTAATAAAGTCCAGGGTATGAAGCGCCACACCTAAGGCATCGCTAAAGCGCTGGGCCGTTTGCTGGGCACGCACATAAGGGCTTGCATACAGTATGGGTTGCGCTAATTCGCCCTGCTCAATTCGCGCTGCCAGCCAGCGCGCCATGCTATCGGCTTCTTGTTCGCCACGTGGCGTAAGCAACCGAGCGTGATCAGGCAAGCCAGGGGCGGCTTCCCCATGGCGCATAATCAGCAGCTGGCGCGCTCCGCTACTCATGCCAGCCTCCGCTGTTGCGGTGCGCCTGCTGAACGGCCTCGCGGGGCAAGATAAACTCCACGTCGCTGCTTTGCTCGCCCATCATCAGCGTTCCCGCCATCTCCTGAGCAGGCACGCCCTCGAACAGCACGCGGTTTAACCCCTCCGCCAGCGGCATGTAAACGCCCATTTCGCGAGCCTTTTCACACACCAGTTTAACCGTGTTCACGCCCTCTGCGACTTGCCCAAGCGCCGAGACAGCTTCTTCTAGGCTGCGCCCTTCACCCATAGCAAAGCCTACTCGGTAGTTACGAGACAAGTTAGACGAACAGGTAACAATTAAATCACCCACCCCGGCTAAGCCCAAGAACGTCATAGGGTTAGCTCCCTGGGCGACCGCAAAGCGACTCATTTCAGCCAGCGCACGGGTCATCAGCATACTGCGGGTGTTTTCGCCCATGCCGAGCGCTGCCGCCATACCAGCGGCAATGGCGTAAATGTTTTTGAGCGCGCCGCCCAGCTCAACACCGTGGCGGTCATTGCTGGCGTACACACGAAAATAGCCACAGCCTAGCGCTTGCTGCACTCGTGTGCGGGTAAGCGCGTCGGCACTGGCAATCACCGTAGCGGTTAGCTGCTTGTCAGCTATTTCAGATGCCAAATTAGGCCCTGCAATCACGCCAATATGCGTAAAGCCTGTCTCTTGCTCAAGCACTTGGCTCATCAGTAAAAAGCTGTCTTGCTCAATACCCTTGGTAGTACTGACCAAAATTTGCGTAGACGTCAGCCAAGGCTTTGCAGCCTGCACAACGCTACGAAAGGCCTTGGAAGGTATTGCAATTAATACCAACTCGGCACCTTCAAGCACGGCCTGCATATCCGTAGACGCCTGTACCACCGGGTTAATGGCGTAGTGCGGCAAATAGCGCCCGTTGCGATGCTCGTGGTTAATTTGCGTTACCAGCGCCTCATCGCGCATCCACTGGCGCACATTAGCGCCGTTATCTGCGGCAATGCTGGCCAGCGCAGTCCCAAAACTGCCGCCGCCAAGTACCGCGACATTGATCTGCTGTTCAGCCATAACGATATCCTGGTAGTTGTTCACTCGTATGCGGCATACCTTACCAAACTAAACGGCCCGCTTGGGTTTCAAGCGGGCCGTGGCAGCGTTAGCTGTTCATTAGGCAGTTAATACACTGTTGAGTCGCTTAACGTAAGCAGCTGGGTCGTCTAGCTGGCCACCTTCAGCGATAATGGCCTGATCCAGCAGAATATGGGCTAATTGACCGAACAGATCGCCTTCGGCGTTTTCCAAACGCGCCACTAGGGCATGCTCAGGGTTCAATTCTAAAATAGGCTTTACTTCCGGCATTTTTTGGCCGGCGGCTTCCATAATGCGGCGCATCTGGTAGCCCATTTCATGTTCCGGCAGAACAACGCAGGCCGGCGAGTCTATTAAGCGATGGGTAATTTTTACGTCCTGCACGCCGTCGCTTAGCGCTTCTTTAACGCGCTTCACCAAGTCTTCCTTCGCTTTAGCGGTCTCTTCCTGCGCTTTTTTCTCGGCCTCGTCTTCCACATCGCCAAGGTCTAGCTCACCTTTTGCCACATCGGCAAAGGATTTACCGTCAAACTCAGTCAGGTGGCTCATTAACCATTCATCAACGCGGTCAGAGAGGAGCAGCACCTCAATACCTTTCTTACGGAAAATCTCCAAGTGTGGGCTGTTTTTTGCCGCATTAAAGCTGTCCGCCACCACGTAGTAGATCTTCTTCTGGCCTTCCTTCATGCGCTCAACATAATCTGCCAAGGAGTGCTCTTGGGCAGCAGAGTCTGTATGGGTAGAAGCAAAGCGCAGTAGACCGGCAATTTTTTCACGGTTAGCGAAATCTTCACCCGGCCCCTCTTTCAGCACGCTACCAAAGGTATTCCAGAACGTCTGGTACTGCTCACTGTCTTTGGACAGTTTTTTGAGCATATCCAAGCCGCGCTTAGTTAATGCACCCTTAATTTTATCAACCTTGGGATCTTGCTGAAGCAGCTCGCGGGACACATTCAGCGATAGATCACGGGTATCCAGCACGCCTTTAATAAAGCGCAGGTAAAGCGGCAAGAACTGTTCGGCGTCGTCCATAATAAACACGCGCTGAACGTAGAGTTTGACGCCACGAGCGCCGTCACGCTCGAACATATCAAACGGCGCACGACCAGGTACATAGAGCAGGCTAGTGTATTCGAGCTTGCCCTCAACCTTGTTGTGGCTCCAGGTTAGCGGGTCGCTGAAGTCATGGGCAACGTGCTTGTAAAACGCTTTATATTCGTCGTCGGACACCTCACTTTTCGGGCGTGCCCAAAGCGCGGTGGCTTCATTGACGGTTTCCCAGGTAGTCACTTCACTACCTTCTATCTCGTTGCCCTCGTCGTCTTTTGCCGTTTCGATTTTCGGCATGCGCACCGGCACTTCGATGTGATCTGAATACTTACGCACTAAGCTCTGCAGGCGGTAGTCATCTGCGAACTCTTTAGCATCCTCTTTAAGATGCAGGGTAATTTCGGTGCCATGAACCTCACGCTCAATATCAGCAACCGTGAACTCACCCTCGCCTTTCGAGCGCCACTCAACCCCATCAGAGGCGGCTGTGCCCGCTTTGCGGGTGCGTACCGACACTTCATCAGCGACGATAAATCCTGAGTAAAAGCCCACACCAAATTGGCCAATTAACTTGGCGTCTTTTTGCTGCTCACCGGAAAGCTGCTTAAGAAACTCGGCAGTGCCTGAACGGGCAATGGTACCCAGGTTAGCAATCACGTCTTCACGATTCATACCAATGCCGTTGTCGCGCAAGGTAATGGTGTTAGCGTCGCTATCGTGCTCAATTTCAATACGCAGCTCACTGTCGCCTTCGTACAGCGCATCGTTGTCTAGCGCGGCGTAGCGTAATTTATCGCAGGCGTCAGCGGCGTTAGAAATAAGCTCGCGTAAGAAAATTTCCCGGTTGGAGTACAGGGAGTGAATCATCAAGTTTAGGAGCTGCTTAACTTCCGTTTGAAAGCCAAGAGTTTCTTCGTGGGTCGCAGTCGTCATGCGCTTAGCCCTCATTGTTCACGTTTTACTGGATGCTTCCGCCTACAGAAGACAGAAGCGAAAAAGATGTGAACTCAATATGGGGTTAGGCAGCGCGATTTCAAGAAGCTGAATGTGGAGAAGCATAAGTATCGACGCTGGCGTACTTCCAAGCACGGTAGTCAACGAGGCGCAGATCAATGCGGTTTAACAACCAACCTACAATTATTACATCGTCGACAAGGCCAATAATCAGCAGAAAGTCGGGAATGAGGTCGAAGGGCATGATCAAATAGGCCAGGGCAAACGCCGTCATGCCAAATGCAGACCAGGGTACCGGACGGAAATCGCCGCGCAGTACATCACGGGTCATCGGCACAAATGTCTTTAATGCACGACCAATGCGTCTAACTGCCCATACGCGGGTTTTTAGTCGACGTAATAACCACCAAGTGGATAATGGGGTCATCGCAATTGAATCCTCTAAGTGTCACGATTGTCAGAACACTGTTTACGCTTTAAGTTCACCATAGCGGCTGTTAGCCCGCTAGCCAGCAAGAGGACGTGTCATGCAGGCTTCGCCATTTCGTTCCACCCTTCGCAGCCTCTGTACGGCTGTATTGGTAGGGTTACCGGTTGTCTCTTGGGCAGCCTCTGACGCCGCTATGCGCGATGCCCTTGAAGCAGCGCGTCAGCAGCAGTGGCAGCAGGTTGATGAGCGCGCAATTGAGGGGCATATTCTTAATGGCTACGTTGAGTATCACCGCTTGCGTGGCCAGTTGCCGAATGTTTCGTCTAGCCAAATACAGCGCTTTATAGACCAGCATGCCGACTCTCCCTTATCCGAGTGGATGCGGGGTCAAGCCATCGCCAAGTACGGCCACGCAGGCCGCTTTGGCGATCTGCTAGCAGTCGCTGACGGCGAGCCCGCAGGCACCGCTCGCCAGTGCTATTACTATACGGCCCTGCTGGACAGAGAGCCTCAGCAGGCTAGAGAAGCAGGCCTTGCGCTATGGCGGGTCGGCAGCTCACAGCCTGATGCCTGTAACGCACTATTTAGCCGCCTAAGATCAGATGGAACGATTAATGCCACGGCTATTTGGGAACGAAAAATGCTTGCGTGGCAAGCGGGCGAGGAGCGTTTAAGCAGTTACCTAGGCGGGCTTCTAAGTGGCCAATGGCAAACGGCCCGCGAGACGGTTGAGTCTGTTAGCAATAACTCCCGCGCACTCACCTCAGCACCCGCCTGCCTTGGCCCTGAATGTGCCGCTACATCCGCCTTTTACAAAGCCGCCATGCAGCGCTACACGCGGGAAAATACCCCCGCTGCCTTTTCGGCTTGGCAGGAGATCGGGCCACGTTTGAGCTTAGCAGCCGCCGACCGGCAGCCGATTGAAGAAGAGCTAGCTTTTTATGCCTTAGTACGCGATGTGCCAGGCACCTTAAGTTGGATAGACAGTGTATTACCCAGCCTAGAAAGTGAGCGCGTACTGGAACTTCGGGTTCGCCGCGCCCTGGCCGAGCGTCAATGGACAGAAGTCATGCATTGGATTGCAGAAATGCCAGCCAGCCAGCAAGAGAGGAGCCGCTGGCAGTATTGGCTGGCACGGGCCAACCATCAGCTCGGTAACCACGATGCTGCCGAAGCACGCTATCGCCAGGCGGCTACTGACCGCAGCTTTTACGGCTTTGCCGCTGCTGAACGGCTTAATCAGCCTTATCAGCTCAACTTAGAACGCAATCATTTTGATGAGGCATCCAGAGAACTAACGGCGCAGCTGCCCGCCGTACAGCGTACCGAGGCGTTACTGCGTATTGGTGAAGAGGGGCTTGCCAACAGTGAGTGGCTACACGCTGTGCGCAATGGCACTCCTCAGCAGGCGCGCGCCCTTGCTGACTACGCCGCAAACCAGCAGTGGCACGCGCGCTTAGTGCAAACCACCATTGCTGCTGAGATGTGGGATGCCCTTGACTGGCGCTTCCCCCCCGCTTATCACGACAGCTTTATGCACTGGGGGCGTTTAACCGGCGTCGACCCGTTCCTATTAATGGCCATTACCCGTCGTGAAAGCGCTTATAACCCTGTTGCTCTTTCGCCAGCAGGTGCACGGGGCCTCATGCAGCTAATGCCAGGCACAGCAAGCCAGGTCAGCCGCCAGTTAGGTCTTAACGACCCAGGCCCCTATGGCGTACTAGATCCAGAACTCAATATCCGCTTGGGTAGCAATTATCTACGCGACAAAATTGAGCGCTACCAGGGCAATCGCCTAGCCGCTGCAGCCGCCTATAATGCAGGCCCCGGGCGGGTAGACCAGTGGCTGGGTAGCGGCGTGGAGTCATTTGATTTGTTCGTGGAGAGCATTCCGTTCCGAGAAACCCGCGATTATGTTCAAGCAGTCCTTAGCTACCGCGTTATTTTCGAAAGCTTAGCCAACGGCGGGAATAGCGACGGCGTATCTCTACTCAGTGAGAATGAGAAAGCCGTACACTATGACCGGGCCCTCCTCGTTCGCCGCTAATCACTTAACGGACTTAATTGCTTGAGCTAGCGCCCGGTTATACCGGGCGCTGCTCTAGGGCTAAGCGCACACCAAACATTATCAACACAGCCCCAGTGGCTGCATTTAATGTTTGCGCAAAACGAGCGCTGGCCAGCCATTTACTTGCCCCACCTACCATTAACACAACGCTAATTTGCCAAATATTGGCAATCACAAAATGAACACCGGCTAGCCACAGCGACTTTAATAAAGCAGGGTCTGTTGGCGCGATAAACTGTGGCAAAAAAGCCATATAGAACACGACCGTTTTGGGGTTAAGTACGTTAGAGAGCAACCCTTCTTTAACCGGTTGCCAGATAGATACTGGCGATGCGGTTTGCAAAACACTTTGGACGGGCAATGCGGTACCTCGGCGAGCCGCCAGCAGGCTAGCCACACCAAGCCAAATCAAGTAAGCCGCCCCGGCAAGCTTAAGCAGATGAAAAGCCCATGCTGACTGCAGCAGAATTAAAGAGATACCCAGCGCTGAAATAGTGGCATGCACAAATAGCCCGCAACAAATAGCGATACTCGTTACTACGCCATCTCGAACGCCACCGCGAGCGGTATTACGTATTACCAGCAGAGTATCCACTCCAGGACTTATTGAAAGCAGCGTAATCGCAATCAAAAAAGAAATAAATTGCCCATCTAAAAAGGTGATTTGCACCATCATATAAGCCCAATAGGTTAAAAAGCGTTGCTCATTCGTCGCTGGACGCGCTGTTTTTTTGCTTCTAAAGTGATTTTGGCGAGCACACAATCACCCTGCTCGTTACTTCACTAAGCATGTTAAGGATATGAACAATGGCAACTGGCACTGTCAAGTGGTTTAACGACACCAAAGGTTATGGCTTCATCGCACCTGATGACGGTGGCGATGATCTATTCGCACACTTTTCTGAAATCCAAGCGGAGGGTTTTAAGACCCTGCCTGATGGTCAAAAGGTTAGCTTTGACGTCACCCAGGGTAAAAAAGGCCTTCAGGCATCAAACATCCGCCTAGCCTAGCCATTAACAATTGGCGACGGTGGAGTGACCAACAACACCCCGTCTTAAAGCAGTCAAAACAGCGCCAACTACGCATATCCCTAAGGCCCGAAGTGCGGGCCTTTTTTGTGGGTAAACTCACGCGTGAGGGCTTATTGAGTGGCGTTTAAGCTCTCAAGCTCTACCTCTGTATCATCAGCGTTTTCTTCTGTGTCCGCTTCTTCTGAGCCATCTTCTTGGCTATTAGCCCCCTCTGAACTATCCATTTCAGAACTGTAAGGTTCTAAGCCATCGATACCTGCACCATTGGTACGTTCCCGTTCAATCTCTTCAAACTGCTCGTTTAATCGCTGCTGAGCTTCTTCAAAACGACGCTCAGTATCTTCGATTAGCGCATCAACATCGGTAGCTTCCAGGTCATCCTCTAAACGAGGGCTCTCTGGCAAACTGCTCTCCGTTTCCCAGCTTGAGGAAAAATCGTCACTCTCCATCGGCTCCAGAGCAGTGGACTGCTGCTCTACTTCCTGGAACTGTTGCTCCAAGCGGCGCTGGGCCTCTTCAAAACGGCGCTCTGTTTCAGCAATAACATCATCGACATCTGAACGTGTTGTTTCCCCAGGCATTGCGCTTGCTTCATCTAATGCATCTTCTGGGTCTGCAGCTAAGGTGTCTTCTCCAGCCTGTATCTCTTCAGCGCCTTGGGGCTGCTCTTCATCCAACTCATCTTCGCCTTCAGCGCGTAACGCTTCGGCCTGCTCAAGCTCTTCAGCGGCTTGACGCGCTTCTACATCATCCTCAATTTCTTCAGGATCGGGCATTTCTGCGGCATTCTCTGCTGCTGCAGGCGCATCCTCTTGTTGAACCACCTCATCATCCGATACTGATGATGCACTCTCTTCAGGGGCGACAGTAGGCTCTTCCTGGCTTTCACCACAGGCACTTAGCAGCAGTGCTAGGGCAGCAAGCGCAGGTATCCATAAACGATTTACCATCGAACCATTCTCCTCAGGTGGCTATATTTTAAAATTGTAGCAGCCGCTAAAAATAGCAGCCGCCTTTAGCATCGATCATTCGCTGCCAATAGCGGGCACTCATCAGGTAGCAGCACCTTCAATGCCAGTGGCACAATCTCAACGCAGAATCGGTCATAATGCCGCGCTTCTCCATCCAGCGTTAACGGCCAGGGAGGATCATCTTGTTGGGTGGTCACCGTTAGCTGGCTGACGGTGAAGTAGCTCACATAGCGACCCTCTTTAGGGAACTGCTGCAACTCGCTGATTAACGTTGGCAGTTCTAAAACAGAAGTGAAATCCTTAACCACCAGCACATCTAAGCGGCCGTCATCTAACTTGGCGCTGGGGGCTAATACTTGTCCTCCACCCGACTGGCGCCCGTTACCTAGTGCTAATAGCAGTAATTCAGCACTGCGCTCCTCATCGCCCCAGTGCAGCGTGCCGCGATAGCTTTGGTGCCGCCATGCCTTCAGTGCGCCCATCAACGAATAAGCCCCCCCACCCAGCATGCGCTTTAGCGTTTTAGGGGTGGATGAGGTAATTTCAGCTCCGAAGCCACCTGTCGTCATGTTGACATAGTAGCTGGTGAACTCCTCGCCTTGCGCTTCTGCTGTTACGCGCACCACGTCAATGGGCGACGCTGAAAGCGTCAACGCCGCGGCTAATGCAGGCCCTGGCTCCAGTGGCAACCCAACACATGTAGCGAAATCGTTGGCGCTGCCAAGGGGCACAATACCCATTGCAGGACGCTGATCATGCGCTAGCTGCATCAAGCCATTAACCACTTCGCTGACAGTTCCATCGCCACCGCAGGCAACCACACAGGTTGCCCCCAGTTCAACCGCTTGAGCAGCAAATGTAGCCGCGTCTCCCCCCTCCCAGGTTGAACGAACGATAATCTGCTTGCCTGCCTCTCTTTGCTCTTCAACGGCTTCGCGAAGTTCCGGATTACCGGCAGACTTACCATTAATAATGAGTAAATAACGTTGCTGTGAATCGTCCACCTAGGTTTTCCCTTTCCATGGTTAATTCGCCAGCACCTATCAGGCCAGCGCTTTCTCGACCACCTCAAACACATTTGATGATAGCGGCTCGCGCTTAATGCGCTCAAGCTGCTCACGCATCAACTGCTGGCGCACGTCATCAAAACGCTGCCAGCGAGTTAACGGCGTAATCAGTCGCGCGGCTATTTCAGGATTTATCCGGTTAAGCTCAATCACCACATCCGCTAGCAAAGCGTAGCCTTTGCCGTCTAGGCGATGGAAATTGACTCTATTCTGAGCAAAGGCCCCTATCAACGCACGCACCTTATTAGGGTTTTTAATTGAAAACGCCGGGTGCTGCATTAAATACTCGACTCGTTCCAGAACATCTGGCTGCGGCCGCGATACCTGAATCGTGAACCATTGATCCATAACAAGCGGATCATGCGCCCACTTCTGCCCAAATGCTTTAAGCGCTGGGGAGGCAAGGTCATCGCGGTCGCTATGCACCAGCAGCGTTAACGCATGACGCACATCGGTCATATTATGATCCGCAGCAAATTGCGCTTCACACAGTGCCAGCCCCTGATCATCCTCAATCGACATTAAATACGTCAGCGCTACATTTTTAAGGCCCCGCTGAGCAATTTGCTCTGGCGACGGGGCGTAGCGTTCTTCACTTACGTTGTCATTGTAGATAGTGAGAAATTCATCGCGTAGCGCCATCGCTAGCGATTGGCGCACGAACTCGCGGGCAGCGTGAATCGCATCAACATCAATAATAGGCTGCTGCTCAGCAATGTATGCCTCTGAGGGAAGTGTCAGCATTTCAGCCAGCACGGCTTTGTCGCTCATTTGCCCCGTTAACAGCGTTCTAAACGCCTCAACGACACGTCCATCCATGACTTTTTCGACGCCGTTACGATGAGCGGCAATTAGATCATCCAGCGCCAGCATGGCCAAACGCTGCCCTGCATCCCAACGGTTAAAGCCATCGCTATCGTGGGTAAGCAGGAAGGCTAGGTCTTCACGGGAGTATGGAAAGTGCAGTTTTACGGGTGCCGAAAAATCGCGCAACAATGAAGGAACCGGCGCTTCTGCCACATCGGTAAATACAAATGTTTGCTCATCTTCACGCAGGTGAATAACTGCGTCTTTACCTAGCTTCTCGCCTTCCAGGGTCAGCATTAGGTCTTGCCCTGACTTGGTACCCACCAAGCCCATCCGCACAGGAATATGCAGCGGCAGCTTATCAAACTGGCCCGGGGTTGAGGGCGTGCGCTGGCGTAGCGTGAGGTGATACTCGCCATGGGCATAGTCATACTCGCCATGGGCATCAATTTCCGGCGTGCCTGCCTGGGCGTACCAACGCATAAATTGGCCTAAATCAGCGCCTGAGACTTCCGCCATGCAGCCAACGAAATCTTCAATAGTGACCGCTTGGCCATCGAAGCGCTCAAAATAGAGATCAGAGCCGCGACGGAACGCTTCCCAGCCCAATAGATTACGCAGCATACGCACCACTTCTGCACCCTTTTCATAAATCGTCAGGGTGTAGAAGTTGGTGATTTCAATGAAGTGGTCGGGGCGGATCGGGTGTGCCGTTGGCCCGGCGTCTTCAGCAAACTGCGCTGTACGGAAAAATGATACGTCTTGAATGCGTTTAACGGGTGCTGAATTGGTATCCGCTGAAAAGCATTGGTCGCGAAAAACCGTAAAACCTTCTTTCAATGACAGCTGGAACCAGTCACGGCACGTAACCCGATTACCCGACCAGTTATGAAAATATTCATGGGCAACAATACCCTCAACATTTTGATAAGCTGAATCTGTTGCAGTGTTAGGGTGCGTAAGTACCGCTGCGGAGTTGAAGATATTAAGCCCTTTGTTCTCCATGGCCCCCATGTTGAAGTCGTTTACTGCCACAATCATAAATAGATCTAGGTCGTATTCACGGCCATAGGTCTGCTCATCCCAGGTCATGGCACGCTTAAGCGATGCCATAGCATGCTCTGTTTTATCGAGATTATCCTGCTCTACCCAAAGCTGAAGCGTCACGTCACGCCCACTCATGGTCGTAAAGTGATCTTCAACTTTACGCAGGTCACCGGCTACCAACGCAAATAAATAGCACGGCTTAGGGTGCGGGTCTTCCCAGGTCACAAAGTGACGGCCGCCATCCACTGTACCTTGATCAACGGGATTGCCGTTGGCTAAAAGCACTGGCTCGCTCGTAGCGTCGCCAATCACGGTGACCTTAAAGGTCGCCATCACATCGGGACGGTCAGGATAGAAAGTAATCCGCCGAAAGCCCTCTGCTTCGCATTGGGTGCAGTACATACCGTTGGACTGGTAGAGCCCTTCTAACGCGGTGTTACTGCTAGGCGCAATTTCCACTTCGCTTTCCAAGCTAAACGTTGCGGGTACGCGCTCAATACGTAGCGTGTCGGTATCACGCTGGTAATCTGTATCGGTGAGAGGTTTGCCATCAATAGCGAGCTTAACTAGTGTTAAGTGTTCGCCATTTAGCACCAGAGGAGCATCAGCACTTGCCTCAGCGTGGCGCTCAATCATTAATCGCGCTTTAACGCGAGTCGCGGCGGGGTCAAGATCAAACGTCAGCTCGGTATGGGTAACGTGGTAGGCGGGCGGCTGATAGTCGCTTAAGTAAACCGGCTGCGGATCAGACATAGTGCGTGACTCCTGTAAGCTTTTAAGTGGGAGGATAGCGCCGCATCGGGCGCTATCGCATCAAATGAGTAGCGTGCAGATTAATCGCGGAAGTTATCAAACTGCAGCGGCAACTCAGGACCTTCTTCGCCACGCAGCAGCGCCATCACGTTTTGCAAGTCGTCGCGCTTTTTACCCGTCACACGTACTTTTTCGCCCTGGATCTGAGCCTGTACTTTTAATTTGCTAGCTTTGATGCGCTTCACCACATCTTTGGCTTCTGCCGGGTCAAGCCCTTGCTTAAGCACCACTTCCTGGCGTGCTTTAACGCCCGAAAGCAGCGCGTCTTGAATATCCATGCAACGGGCGTCAATACCACGGGCAATCAAACGGTTGCGCAGCACTTCAATCATCTGTTTGAGCTGAAAATCGACTTCCGCTTCCAGCTGAACTTTCTCGCCTTCCAGAGTAAAGCTTGCATCGACCCCTTTAAAATCAAAACGGGTTTGGACTTCGCGATTTGCTTGGTCAACGGCGTTAGATGCTTCGTGCTGATCAAATTCGGACACAATATCAAATGAGGGCATGGCGTAATTCCTGACAAGACATGACCCACTATTCTAGAGCAGCAAGCCCCTGCCCGGCTAATCCTCTTCCTAAACAGCGAGATTTTTAGTTAGGCAAACACTTATCCAAGCAACAAGCAATTTTATACAAACCTTATGCGCAATGGTGTTAATTCCTTAAAGATCGCTTACCCTAACCAACGTCAAGCTAACCAAGCACCCAGGAGCCACCATGAGTGATCGCGATGCACGCCACAAGGCGTCCATGGAAAAACTGAAAGCCCGCGTAGATGAAAAAGTGGCCAATGCCACTGAGCAGCGTGGGCTGCTGCTGGTAAATACTGGCAACGGCAAAGGCAAAACAACGGCTGCCTGGGGCACCGTTACCCGGGCGCTAGGGTACGGCTATAAAGTAGGTGTGGTGCAGTTCATTAAAGGCCAGTGGGAGTGCGGTGAGCGCAACCGTTTGGAGGAAGACCCAAATTTAAGCGTTGAAATTATGGCCACTGGCTTTACTTGGGATACCCAAAACCGAGAGGCTGACACCCAGGCTTGCCAAGCGGTATGGCAAGAGGCGGAGAAAATGCTCGCCGACCCTGACACCTACTTAGTTGTGCTAGATGAAATTACCTATATGCTGAAGTTCGGATATTTAGATATTGCCACCGTTAAGCAGGCGCTCATCAATCGTCCTGCGGAACAGACTGTGATTATGACTGGGCGTAATGCCCACCGTGAGCTGGTGGCCATGGCAGACACAGTGACTGAAATGCAGGAAGTGCGTCATGCCTTCAATAACGGCCTACAGGCACGCCGCGGTATCGATTTCTAACGTTCTGTGCCGCTAAAAAAAGGAAGGGGCGATCAAATCGCCCCTTCCTTTGCTTACGCAGCTTAACGCGACTTACTTTATGCTGCTAAATCACAACGTATTCTTAGTCGTGAAATGGGTTACGCAGCACAATAGTTTCGACACGATCAGGTCCAGTGG
Organism: Halomonas sp. GFAJ-1; assembly: GCA_002966495.1. Taxonomy (NCBI): domain Bacteria; kingdom Pseudomonadati; phylum Pseudomonadota; class Gammaproteobacteria; order Oceanospirillales; family Halomonadaceae; genus Halomonas; species Halomonas sp. GFAJ-1. Next base: position 2,310,090 of record CP016490.1, on the reverse strand, counting down.
AAATAATGTCAATGCTGGTGCCTACCTGCTCTTCTAAGAAGCTGATATACGCACGAGCGTTAGCAGGCAAATCCTCTACGCGTTTAGCGCCCAGCGTAGACTCTTTCCAGCCTGGTAGGTCATGGTAAAGCGGCTCGATTGCCTCGTAGCCTTCCGAATCAACCGGATTATCCAGCACTTCACCATCTTTACTACGATAGCCAACGCACACGCGGATATTTTCCAAGCCGTCCAGTACATCAAGCTTAGTTAAACAGATACCTGATACCGAGTTGATTTGCACCGCGTGACGCAGCGCTACGGCGTCAAACCAGCCACAGCGACGCGGGCGGCCAGTGGTGGCACCGAACTCATGCCCACGCTCGGCCAGGTGGCGTCCGTCAACGTCAAATAACTCGGTAGGGAACGGACCGGAACCAACGCGGGTGGTGTACGCCTTAGTGATACCCAGCACGTAATCCAGGTATAGCGGGCCAACGCCTGATCCGGTTGCCGTACCACCTGCGGTGGTGTTGGAACTGGTTACGTAGGGATAGGTGCCGTGGTCGATATCCAGCAGCGAGCCCTGGGCGCCTTCAAACAGAATATTATCACCCGCTTTACGAAGGTCATGCACCATGCTGACCGTATCGGTCACCATCGGGCGAAGCTCTTCAGCCATTTGCATGGCGCTGTCCAATACTTCCTGGAAGTCTACCGCCTCTTCACCGTGGTAGTTCACCAGGACGAAGTTGTGGTAATCCAGCACTTCGCCAAGCTTGGAAGCAAAACGTTCGCGGTGAAGCATATCGCCCAAACGCAGGCCACGGCGCGCCACTTTATCCTCATAGGCAGGGCCAATGCCACGCCCGGTAGTGCCAATTTTGGCCACGCCGCGGGCTTTTTCACGCGCTTGGTCCAAGCGAACGTGATAAGGCAGAATTAGCGGACAGGCAGGCGAAAGGCGCAGGCGCTCACGCACCGGCACACCTTTGGCTTCCAATTCGCGAATCTCTTTGATGAGCGCTTCGGGCGATAGCACCACACCGTTGCCAATTACGCAGGTTTTGCCGGGACGCAACACGCCTGAGGGAATCAGGTGAAGAACTGTTTTTTCACCGTCAATCACCAGCGTGTGACCAGCATTATGGCCGCCTTGGAAGCGAACAACCGCTGAGGCTGACTCGGTAAGCAGGTCGACAATTTTACCTTTACCTTCATCGCCCCACTGGGTACCCAGGACTACGACATTCTTACCCATTATGCACTCGTCTCTTGTGTCAGGGCCGTTGTCTGCCAACGGCCATCAATAAACTCAAGACGGCGGTCACAACTGTGCTCCGCCGGCCCAGTACGCTGCCCAGGCAGCGCTTGAATAACGCGTTCACCCTGCTCGCGTAGCGCAGCAATGGCCGTGTTAAGCGACTCCTCTTCTTGGGCAGGCGCCCAAACAGCCCCACCGCTAGGTGATGCTAACGACAACGATGCCAGCTGTTTTAAATCCATTGAAAAGCCAGTCGCTGGTCGCGCTCTACCAAAGGCACGGCCCGTATCGTCGTAGCGTCCGCCTTTTGCAAGCGCATGTCCATAGCCTGGTACATAAGCCGCAAACATCATACCCGTGTGGTATTGATAGCCGCGCAACTCTGCTAGATCAAAATAGAGCGATACATCAAAACGTGCCAACACTCCTTTATAGAGCGCCTCTAACTGATCAAGCGCTGCGGTCACTGAGGCAGGCGCACCAGCAAAACGCTCGCGGGCCTCGCCCAGCACGCTTGCATCGCCATGCAGTTCGCCCAGCGCCATTAGCATATCGGCCAGCACGGGGTCACTAACACTAGCACTGACCTGCTCAGCCAACTGCCCGGGCGACTTTAACGCCAGCGCTGCAAACAGCCCTCGCTCTTGCTCATCGCTCAACGCAGCTGCTTCTACCAGACTCCGGTAGATGCCAATATGGCCTAGCGCTAAGTGGACCTCTTCAGCCCCAGCGGCTTTTAGGCTAGACAGCGCCAAATGAATAATTTCGCCGTCAGCCTCCAAGCCTGCATGACCGAACAGCTCAACGCCTACTTGAACCGGGCTACGCCCGCCTTGGTGCTGGTCAGCTTTGGCACGTAGCACATTAGTGCAGTAGCACAGACGCACCGGCCCTTGACGCTTTAGCGAATGAGCGTCCATACGCGCTACCTGTGGGGTAACATCAGCAGACGCCCCCATCATGCGGCCGGTTAATTGATCTGTCAGCTTAAACGTCTGGAGATCTAAATCGGTGCCGGTACCGGTGAGCAAAGAGTCCAAAAACTCCACCGGCGGCGGCATTACTTGGTCGTAGCCCCAGCAATGGTAGAGATCAAGCAGCGCACGGCGCAGCTCTTCCATGCGGCTTGCCTGAGGCGGCAGCACCTCATCCATGCCGTCGGGCAGTAGCCAGCGGTCAGCGATGGTCATGTGAACAATCCTGCGAGACGATGAAGGCCCTTCTACCCAGCCCCTCTGCTACGCGTTAGATGCGCATCCAGGAGAGCATTAGTGAAACGAGGGCCACAAAAAAACCGGGCGACGCCCGGTCAATAAAGTCTATCACGTTTGTGCGCCAGATGAACCCCAGCAGTCATGCATCATGCCTGCTGGGGTTCCGGCAGCAAACTTACTCGCCGGTGTTGGGCGCTGCGCTGCGCAGGTAGCGGAAGAAATCGCTATCTGGCTCAAGCACCAGCAAGTTGTTATCGCCCGCGAAGCTTTCACGATAAGCGTTCAAGCTACGCCAGAAAGCGAAGAACTCCTGATCCTGGCTATACGCCTGGGAGAAGATAGCGGCCGCTTCGGCATCACCCTCACCACGCAGCGTTTCAGAACGCTCGTTAGCTTGGGCTAGCAGTACCTGACGACGGCGATCCGCATTGGCGCGAATCCGCTCGGCCTCTTCTTGACCCTGAGCACGCCACTCACGGGCTTCACGCTCACGCTCAGAGCGCATCCGCTCAAATACCGCCGCCGAAACATCTTGCGGGAGGTCAATACGCTTGATACGGATATCACGTATCGCCACACCCAGTTCTTCACGCATTAGCTCGTCGAGTTCAGATGTTGGCCCTGTCATCAGGTCATCACGACGTTCTGCAATGATTTCCTGCAAGTTAAGTCGACCAAACTCGTTACGTAGGCTCTCGTCGACACGCGGCTGAATCAGGCGAATAGCCATCAACTCATCGCCCGCAGTCGCTTCGTAGTAACGTGTCGGGTTGATTACCTGCCATTTTACGTAGGAATCAACGATGACAGCTTTCTGCTCAAGGGTCAGGTAACGACTTGTGTCGGTATCCAACGTAAGCAGACGGGTATCAAACTTACGGATTGTTTGAGCAATCGGTATTTTGGTGTGCAGACCCGGCTGGATATTCTCTTCAATAACCTCACCAAAACGGAGCTTAACAGCACGTTCGGTTTCATCCACCACATACAGGCTGTTACTGGCCAACCATGCCACGGCGGCAAGGCCACCTACGATTAGCAGGGATCGATTATTAATCATTTAGCGGCCCTCCCTGCGAATGGAGCTATTACCTGAGGACGACGAACTACCTTGACCACTGCGCAGAGAATCTAATACGCGCGGATCAATCGCCTCACTGCTATTACTGCTGCTGTTACTACTGCTAGAGCTACCGCCACTTGAACCGCCTCTCATTTGATCTAAGGGCAGATACATCAGTGGTGCATTTTCACTAATATCTAGCAAGACCTTAGGTGTGTTACCGAAGACCTCTTCAATAGCATCCAGGTACATACGCTCGCGCATAATCGCGGGCGAATTTTGATACTCGGTTAACAGCGCATTAAAGCGGTTAGCCTGACCCTGTGCTTCAGCAACTACCGACTCGCGATAACCCTGCCCCTGCTCTACCACACGCTGCGCCTGACCCTGTGCAGCTGGAATAATAGCGTTGGCATACGCCATACCTTCGTTAATCGTACGCTGACGATCTTCACGAGCACGAATAACGTCATCAAAGGCATCAATAACCGGTTCGGGCGCTGAGGTTGACTCAATGTTGATGGTTTGTAGACGAATACCTGCTCCATAGGCGTCTAGGTAAGACTGAAGACGGCTTGCCACCGAGCTACCTAGAATTTCACGACCCGATGTCAAAATATCAATCATGTCGGTGCCACCCACTACGTGACGCAGTGCGGAGTCCAGAGCATTCTCGATAGAAAGCCCTGGATCTCGAACGTTAAGTACGAAATCACGCGGGTTAGCCACTTGGTACTGAGCGGAAATTTCCACTTCGACGATGTTCTCATCGCGGGTAAGCATTGATTGGGTTTGCGATACTGAACGCACCCGCGTCACGTTCACCATGCGCACATCATCAATAAGCGGTGGGTTCCATTGTAAGCCAGGGTCGACAATGCCCTGGTATTCACCAAAGCGTAGCACGACACCGCGTTCCGATTGGTCAACCAAATAGAAGCCTGACGCAGCCCAGATAGCCAAGGCAACAATAACCAGCAGACCGGGTAGGGCCAAGGAGTTGCGGGGCTTACCACCATCCCCTTTACCACTCCCTTTACCACCACCCCCTTTTTTGCCACCGCCTAACATACCGTTAAGCTTGTCTTGGAATTTCTTTAGCGCTTCGTCAAGGTCGGGAGGCCCTTGATTATTGCCGCCGTTGTTACCTCCGTTATTGCCACCATTATTACCGCCGTTGCCACCACGATCTCCGCCGCTGTTATTACCGCGTCGGCCACCGCTGCTCCAGGGGTCGTGCTGGTTACCACCACCAGGCTCGTTCCAGGCCATACTTCGTCTCCACTAAGGTGTTCACCTACACGCGGCCTTGTTCAGAAAGGGCCGTCGTGCTTTTTAATATTATTGCTATATCAATCTTGTACCATTTTTCTACAAACAAGTAGATAAAAACTGAAAGCAGGCGTGTTGCTAGGGCCTACTATCAGCGTCAAAAGCTACCATTCATCAGTTTCGCGCAGCGCTTGCGGTAAATAGGTATTAGCGCGCTCGCCTAGCTGGGCCATTAGCTGATTAAAGTCTCGCCTTGGCAAACGCACATCTAATACTGAGTGCCCATGCTCGTCAAAAGACTCTTCCCGTACAGCGTTTAATTCATGCAGTCCCGCTCTTAATTTGCCCTGCTCAGGCGAAAGCGTCAGCGAAAAGCCGATAACATCATTTGCCAGGCGCTCGGTTAGCGCTTCATGTAGCAATTCTAACCCTTGACCTTGCTGAGCAGACAGCCAAACAACTTCAGGTGAACCGTGGCCATCGCGCTCGATGCGTGGCGCACTATCCAACCTATCAATTTTATTCATGACCTTAAGAACAGGCACACTGTCGGCGCCTATTTCTTCTAGAACGCGATTCACTTGCTCTACGTTCAAGTCTCTGTCTGGGTCAGCCGCATCAATCACATGCACCAACAGCGATGCTTCGGCCGCCTCTTGCAAGGTGGCACGAAACGCCTCGACCAACTTATGGGGAAGATGACGAATAAAGCCTACCGTATCGGCCAACACAACGGGACCAACATCTTCAATTTCAAGGCGCCTAAGCGTTGGATCGAGCGTCGCGAATAGTTGGTCAGCCGCGTATACCTCAGCGTTCGTCAACGCATTAAACAACGTTGACTTACCCGCGTTGGTATAGCCTACCAGCGATACACTGTGGATTTCTGCCCGCGAGCGAGCGCGACGGTTCTGCTCGCGCTGGCTGCGCACTTTATCCAGTCGCTTATGGATCGATTTAATGCGAACACGCAACAAGCGACGGTCGGTTTCAAGCTGAGTTTCACCAGGGCCACGGAGGCCAATACCGCCTTTCTGGCGCTCAAGGTGAGTCCACCCGCGAATAAGGCGCGTAGACATGTATTCAAGCTGGGCAAGCTCTACTTGCAGTTTGCCTTCGTGAGTTCTTGCCCGCTGCGCGAAGATATCAAGTATCAAGCCAGTACGGTCAAGCACACGACACTTAAGCTCACGCTCAAGATTGCGCTCTTGGGAAGGTTTTAACGTGTGGTTGAAGATCACCAGTTCGGCTTCGTGAGCAGCGAGCATTGCCCGCAGCTCCTCCAACTTACCTGTCCCTATGAACGTACGGGAATCAGGACGCTGGCGGCTAGCTGTGAGCAATGTCGCGGGCTCTGCACCAGCAGAGCGCACGAGTTCCAAGAACTCACCCGGGTCTTCACGTGCTTGTTCATCATGGAAGTCAACGTGAACAAGTACTGCCGTTTCACCGGCATCTGGGCGTTCAAAAAACAATCAATACCTCATAGACTCTCTTGCTATCCAGCGGGCTTAGATGTCCGCGTCAGGCGCGGCTGGATCTTGTGCTGGCAAGCGCACATTGCGCGAGGGCACTACCGTAGAAATAGCATGTTTATAAACCATCTGACTGACGGTATTACGCAACAAGATGACAAACTGGTCAAACGATTCAATCTGGCCTTGCAGCTTAATGCCGTTTACCAGGAAGATAGAGACCGGAATGCGCTCCTTGCGCAAAATATTCAGGTACGGGTCTTGAAGGGACTGCCCTTTGGACATGTTGCTCTCCCTAAAACTGTCGTTGGGGTTGGTTATTAATGGCGTGCCCTACTGGTGCTACGCCGCAATCTTGTTGCCCGAAAGGCCTGGTCAACCGGCCACTCGAAAACACTTGCTTACGAACTGACTATCTTACGCTAAGGACTGCTTTCACGCACGAATTTCAGCACCTTATCCAAAGCGTCTGGCTGCTGCGAATCTACCCATGTAAGCGATGGCCAACTTCTTAACCACGTTAACTGTCGCTTAGCAAGCTGGCGGGTGGCAATAATTCCGCGCTCTAACAACGCTGCTTGGTCATACTCGCCGTCTAAATATTCCCACACCTGTCGATAGCCAACGCTTTTCATAGCGGGCAAATTAAGATGAAACTCGCTGCGCTTTCTGAGGGCAGCCACCTCATCTATCAAGCCCTCTTCCAGCATTGTTTTAAAACGTCGGGCAATTCTGCTGTGTAAAACAGAGCGATCATTAGGCGCTAAAGCTATCGACAGCACCCGCCAAGGAAAGGTTTCCGGCTCCTGCTCTGCCCATAGCACACTCATTGGCCTTCCGCTGGCGTAGTACACCTCTAACGCACGCATTAAGCGCTGCGGATCATTGGGATGTATGCGCGCAGCCGAAGCGGGATCCACCTTCATAAGCGAGCGGTGCAGCCCTTCAAGCCCCTCTGCTTGGCGTTGAGCCTCTAAGCGCTGACGAATGGAAGCATCGGCGGCAGGTAAATTAGCCACGCCTTCAACCAAGCGTTTGTAGTACAGCATGGTACCGCCTACCAGAAGGGGAACCTTACCTGCCGCGCTAATTTGCCGCATCTCTTGCAGCGCATCTTCACGGAAATCCGCCGCGGAATAGGGCTGAGCGGGGTCACGAATATCAATTAAACGGTGCGGCGCCCGGGCAAGTTCTGCGGCATTAGGTTTCGCACTGCCAATATCCATGCCCCGATACACCATGGCTGAGTCGACGCTGATTATTTCGTGCCCTAATTTTTCATGCAATGCGATGGCGGTATCTGTTTTTCCGGCCGCCGTAGGCCCCATTAAAAAAATAGCCAAGGGGCGTGTATCCGCCATTAGCTCGCTGCCCTCCATTTAAATACCACCCCTTTTTTCATTGACCACGCAGAAACAGCCGATCGAGCGCTTTCATGCTCATTTGCGTCCAGGTCGGGCGGCCATGGTTACACTGGTCACTGCGCTCTGTACGCTCCATATCGCGAAGTAACGCGTTCATTTCATCGACGGTTAACCGCCGGTTGGCACGTACGCTGCCATGGCAAGCCATGGTTGAAAGCAGCTCATGGATGCGTGCTTCCACTTGGTGAGTTCGGCCAAATCGCGAAAGCTCTTCAAGCATTTCACGCACCAGCGCTTCGGGGTCCGCCTGGGCCAGCAGAGCAGGGAGTTGCCGCACTAGCAGGGTTTCAGGCCCGGCTACGTCTAACTCAACGCCTAGCTGGATAATGGCATCGCGCTCGCTCTCTGCGGTGGCCACTTCCGTGCGGCTTGCGGCCAGAGAAACAGGCACTAGCAACGGCTGGGCATCAATCCCCTTGGCTGCCGCCAGCTGATTTTTCATACGCTCATAAACAATTCGTTCATGAGCGGCATGCATATCCACTAACACTAAGCCTTTCGCGTTTTGCGCCAGAATATATACGCCATGCAACTGACCTAGGGCGAAGCCCAACGGGGGCGCCGCGGTGGCATCGTATTCAGGCATGCTTAACGGCGCTTCTCGTACTTCATTGGCCTTTGCGGGATTAACACTTGGGCCACTTGGCTGTGGTGTTAACAGGGTCTCTTCGTGGCCGGGGTGCAGCGCTTGATAGCCTTGCATAAAGCGGCGCACCCGCTCGGCACCGGGGTGGCGCTCAGGGCTATCTGCCAGCGGCATGCCCTGCTGCTGCCAGCGCGGCGCAGAGGGCTGATTTACCGACTCACCCGGCGCTTCATTGGCGACAGCACCACTCTGCTCGGGGTTTTGCGTGCCTTGAGCATGACCCTGCTGCTGATCATCATCCGGCTTAGAAGCAGCCAGGCAGTGATGCAGGCTAGAGTAAAGAAAGTCGTGCACCATGCGGCCATCGCGAAAGCGAACTTCATGCTTGGTAGGGTGCACGTTGACATCCACCACATCTGGATCAAGCTCAAGGTAAAGCACAAATACAGGATGGCGGCCGTTAAACAATACATCACGGTAGGCTTGGCGTACCGCATGCGCCACCAAGCGGTCACGCACCACACGGCCATTCACAAAGAAATACTGCTGATCCGCCTGGGAGCGGGAGTGCGTCGGCAGGCCTACCCAGCCGCTTAATCGCAGCCCCCCCGCTTCGCGCTCGATATAGCGGGCGTGTTCGATAAAGCTTTTGCCCAGCAGCGAGGCAATGCGCCGCTCACGAGCGGCAGGCGTAGCGCCCGGCGGCAGTTGGTGAACCACCTTCTGGTTATGGCGCAGCACCCAGGCAATATCGTAACGGGACAGCGCTTGGCGCCGAAATGCCTCCTCAACGTGGGCAAACTCGGTTTTTTCAGTGCGCAAAAACTTGCGCCGCGCTGGCGTATTAAAAAATAGGTCGCGCACCGCGACACTAGTACCACGAGGATGAGGAGCAGGTGTCACCCGCGCCTCCATACCACGCCCCTCAGCCACGACTCGCCAGCCTTGGCGCGGGTCATCCTCGGCATTCGAGACTAATTCTAGCCGCGATACCGAACTGATTGAGGCCAATGCCTCACCACGAAAGCCCAGCGAGCTAACCCCTTCTAGATCCTCAAGGCTGTTGATTTTGCTTGTAGCGTGACGCGCCAACGCTAACGGCAGGTCTTGCTCGCCAATACCGATACCGTCATCGCGCACCTTGATCAGCCGAGCACCGCCCTGCTCAATCTCCACCTCAATGCGCTGGCTACCCGCATCAATCGCATTCTCAATCAGTTCCTTGGTCACCGATGACGGACGTTCAACAACTTCCCCCGCGGCTATTTGGTTAGCCAAACGGGGGTCAAGCACATGAATACGCATTGGCGTAGCGATCAATTCAGTCAACCGGCACCTCAGAAACTCATCATCATGAACTAGGAATGCGTAGCACTTGGCCAACACGAATCACATCGCCATTTAGGTCGTTGGCCTGCCGGAGCTGGTTAACGGGCACTCCATGGCGAATTGCAATCGCCGATAACGTATCCCCCGACTGGATTCGATACTCATTACTACTGGGTCGGCGATGGTTGTCACGCTGCCAGGCCAGCAGGCTTGCCGGAGGCGGGTTGCGTTCGAAGTGCTCGCGCATGCCCTTAAAGATAGCAGTGGATAGCCCCTGCTGATGCACTGGGTCACGAAGACGTCGCTCTTCATCGGGATTAGAAATAAACCCAACCTCGATCAGCAAAGAAGGAATATCCGGTGATTTAAGCACCATAAAGCCCGCTTGCTCGACTCGCGACTTATGCAAACGATTAACGCGCCCCAGTTGCTCTAGCACCTGCCCCCCAATAGAGAGCGAGTCGTTTAATGTGGCGGTCATGGTGAGGTCAAGCAGCACTCCGCGCAGTACCTGGTCTTTATCGCGCAGGGAAAGATTGCCATCAACACCGCCGATTAAATCTGCACGGTTTTCGCTATCGGCCAACCACTGAGCAGTTTCTGACGATGCACCCCGCTGAGAAAGCGCATACACCGAGCTGCCCTGAGGGCGTGGGCTGGTAAAGGCATCAGCATGAATAGAGACAAAAAAGTCGGCCTTCTGCTCTCGGGCAAGCTGAGTGCGCTGACGAAGCCCAAGATAGTAATCGCCATCGCGAATTAATACCGCTTTAAAGCCAGTGGCACTATTTATCTCTGCCGCTAAGCGCCGAGATATCTCCAGCACGACATCTTTTTCTCGGGTGCCTGCAGGGCCAATTGCGCCTGGGTCTTCACCACCGTGCCCTGGATCAATGGCAATGATAATATCGCGCTGCGGGTGCGCCTGGGCTGGCTGAACTTCCGCTGGACGCTGCTCAGCGGCCGGCGCTGCTTGGCTAACGGGCACCTGCGCATCCGCCTGAACATTAGCGCGCTGGGCCATTATCTCTTGATCGCGGATCATCGCCTCAATAGGGTCAATGGGATTTTCTACCGCACTCTCACCCGGGTACTCAAGGTCGACCACCAAGCGATGGCCGTACTGATCATTAGGGGGAAGCGTAAAATGGCGCGGCGATATTTCACGGTTAAGCTCCAACACAACCCGCAGGCCACCGCCGTCTCGGGTTCCAGTACGGACAGCATCAATAGCGCTGCCGTCCAGTGGCAAGGTGGAGGCGTCGGTGTCCATTCGACTCTCGTCAAGATCGATCACCAGGCGCGCAGGGTTATCCAGCGAGAAAACATTGGCAGTGGCCGCTGCAGAAAGGTCAAACACCAGGCGCGCGTGATCAGGGGCTGACCATAGCCGCATACTTTCAACCGTTGCCGCTTGTAACGATGAAACGCTTGCTGTGAGGGCTAAACACCCAGCTACGAATATGCGAGCCAGGTGCTTTAGCGTGCCGTTCATATCCATTGAGTCACACCATGCTCCTGTTGCATGTTATCTGCTTGCTTGGCAAGGGCTTCCACAACGCTCTCACCGAAGGTACTGCCTGCCGTCAACAGCGCCCGTCGCCCTTGGCCTGCGACGCTAAGCTCAATGCGTAAATCTGCCGCAGGCAACCAACCTTCACCGCGGCTTGGCCACTCGATAAGACAGAGCGCGTCGTCGGCCAGTACATCTCGACCACCAATAAACTCAAGCTCTTCAGGGTCAGAGAGGCGGTATAAATCCAGGTGATAAATACGCTGCTCGACTAGCTCATAAGGCTCAACCAGGGTGTAAGTTGGGCTTTTCACCGCTCCTTGATAGCCGTAAGCCCTCAACACCCCCCGTGTTAATGTGGTTTTTCCAGCGCCTAAGTCGCCCTCTAAATAAACACGCCCGTGGCCTTTTAGCGCCAGCCCCAACGCCTCTCCGAAGGCAACGTGGGTCACTTCATCTCTCAATTGCACTTGCATGTTGGACGCCTTCACGGGTTGATTAACGCTCGTGCATAGGATGCCAGATCACTCGCTAGTAGGCCACGCTCCCCCTCTGCTTTTGCAGCTTCGTCTCCTGCCAATGCATGGGTCATTACTCCCAACCACGCAGCTTGCTCACGACTACTGCACTGGGCCACCAATGTGCCTAGCATGCCACTCAGCACATCGCCCATGCCACCGCTGGCCATGCCGGGATTGCCGTAAGGACAAACGACTAGGCCCGTTGGCCCAGCCACTAAGCTACCCGCGCCTTTTAATATAACAACGCCACCCCGTGCGCGTTGAAGTGCCTGCGCTGCAGCGGGCCGGTCTGACTGAACGTCTGCCACCGTGCAACCCAGCAGCCGCGCGGCTTCGCCAGGGTGAGGGGTTAAGATCCAGTCATCGCGGCGCAGATCCGGCCAATGACTAGCCAGCAGATTAAGTGCGTCGGCATCAACAACAAGCGGTGCCTGTGACTGGAGAGCGCATTGTAGCACTGCCTGACCCCACGCCCCCTGCCCTAACCCTGGGCCTACCACCACAACATCGGCCTGTGCAGGCAGTTCACTGGCCTCCGCGGCGCCGCGGACAGCATGAGCCATTACTTCCGGGCAACGCACTAAGCTCGCCGTTATATGGTCAGGAGAGGTTGCTAAACTGATCTTACCAGCGCCTAAACGCGCCGCCGCATGGGCAGCAAGCAAGGCCGCTCCTCCAAATCCCGGAGCGCCCCCCATCACCAGCACATGCCCCAAGCTACCCTTATGGCTGGTTCGAGAACGCGGCGTAAACGTTTCCTGCAGCAGCGAGTCGTCTAACCGCCAAGCAGTCGGCGGAATGTCAAAAAACACCTGGGCTTTCACCCCTAACGGGCGGAAGTCAATCTCGCCGGTATAGGCAGGCGCATCGCCAGTGTGTAAGCCGATTTTATCGCCAATAAACGTAACCGTGCAGGAAGCCTCAACCGCCAGCCCCAGCACGGCCCCGCTATCGGCAGCGATACCCGATGGAATATCTAACGCCAGCACCGGTTGATGGGCAGCATTGATCGCCACGATAGCGCGGCGCGTGTCACCTTCCACATCTCCTGCGAGCCCAGTACCAAGAAGCGCATCAACAATGACTTCGCCTACCAGCGCGGTAGCCGCCTGCCACTCCTCGCAGCCCACGCCTGCAGCAGTCGCGAGCTCTGCCGCCCGGGCGGCATCCTCTTTTAATTCGTGCAGAGGCTTAAGAGTGATGCGCTGCACCTTTAACCCCGCCTGCATCGCCAGGGCCGCTAGCACGTGGCCATCACCACCATTATTACCACTGCCACACAGTACCGTTACGCTGCGCGCCTGGGGCCAGCGAGAACGAAAACTGTGCCATGCACTAGAGGCAGCCCGCTGCATCAGGGCAAAGCTTTCAATCCCCCCTGCAATCGTCCGGCGATCGAGCTCACGCACTTGAGCCGCTTTATAAAGGGGGCGAAGCGAAGAAGTACTTAACGTGGGCACGATCTCTCCTTGAATCTGGTAATGGGGCTAGCCGATAAACGGCAATATCACAGTGTTACGGCGTAGATGTTTCGTCGACATTTTGCGATGGCAACTAATGCGGTAGCATAGCGCGCTTAAAGCGCCAACGTTGACTTACCATGCCAAGCTCCACCACCTTTACATTATCTAGTAATGAGCTGCTGCGTCTTGCCAACCTAATCAAAACCTGGGGACGAGAACTCGGCTTTCAGCAGGTAGGCATTACCGATACCCAGCTTGCCGCCCACGAGGCCCACCTTAATAGCTGGCTTGAGCAGGGCTATCACGGCGAAATGGGCTTTATGCAAAAGCATGGCACGAAACGCACGCGCCCAGAAGAGTTAGAGCCAGGCACCCGCCGCGTGGTCAGCGTACGTATGGATTACCTGCCTGCCGAGGTTGAAAGCGCCAAGGTGCTTGGCCAACCTCAGCGAGCCTATGTCTCCCGCTACGCCCTTGGCCGCGATTATCACAAATTAATGCGTAAACGCTTAGCCCAATTGGCAAAAAAAATCGAGCAGGAAGTCGGCGACTTCGGCTACCGGGCGTTTGTGGACTCAGCGCCAGTCATGGAGCGTGCATTAGCACAAAAGGCCGGACTGGGCTGGTTTGGCAAAAATGCCATGCTGCTCAACCCGAAAGCGGGCTCGCTATTTTTTTTAGGTGAGCTCTACACCGATCTGCCGCTACCGGTAGACGCACCGTTTGAACAGGAGCACTGCGGGAGCTGCAGTGCTTGCCGCACGGCTTGCCCAACGGGCGCCATCGTTGACGATAAAGTGGTCGACTCGCGCAAGTGTATTTCCTACCTCACTATCGAGCTACACGGCGCGATCCCACTTGAATTTCGCCGCGCCATGGGTAACCGCGTTTACGGCTGCGACGACTGCCAGCTGGTTTGCCCTTTTACTCGCTTTACCCGCATTACCCAGGAGGCTGACTTTGCGCCGCGCCATGACCTGGATCGTGCCGATCTTTGCAGCCTCTTCGCCTGGGGCGAAGAGGAGTTTTTAGACAAAACGGCGGGCAGCCCCATACGGCGCATTGGATATGAGCGCTGGCTACGCAATATCGCCGTTGGCCTGGGCAACGCGCCCTGGAGCGAGGCCGTGGAAGCCGCCCTATGGGCGCGTAGGGCCTATCCAAGCGAACTCGTGCGTGAGCACGTCACCTGGGCTCTTGAAGAGCAGCACCTCAAGCGCAATGCGCGCATTACCAGTGACGCTTATTAACCGCCTTACTCTTCTTCATCATTTCCAGAGTCAACGCGTAAAAATGTACTCCGGTAGTGGGCCAGTTCAGCAATCGACTCTTTAATATCATCCATGGCTAAATGCACGTTTTGCTTTTTAAAGCCTACCAAAGCACCAGGACTCCAGCGTTTTGCTAACTCTTTTAGCGTCGAAACATCCAGGTTGCGGTAGTGAAAGAAATCGAGCAGCGCAGGCATTTCGCGTTCTAGAAAACGACGGTCCTGGTGAATACTGTTACCACACATGGGCGACGACCCCGCCACCGCGTATTGCTGCAAAAACGCTAGGGTTTGCTGCTCGGCTTCGGCTGTTTCCACCTGACTTGCTTTGACACGGGCGACTAAGCCAGACTCGCCGTGAGTTTTCTGGTTCCAGTCATCCATTTGTGCCAGCAGGCTATCAGGCTGTTTCACCGCAATCACCGGCCCTTCCGCCACCACGTTTAAATCCGCGTCGGTAATGAGCGTCGCCACCTCGATGATGCGCTCTTTGTTAGGGTCCAGGCCGGTCATTTCCAAATCAATCCACACCAATAAGTCATCACGGGGTGTGACACTGTCAGCAAGTTGCTTGCTCATTACGTTCATTCCTTGGCCGGTATCGCCACTCGATAAGGCGATTTGAGTAAAAGTGTCGCTTATATTGTCGTCACCAGCACCCTATACAGGACAGTCGAGTGCCCAGGTGGGTACAATGCCCCTATTGTACCGAGCATCGGGTGGTCATGAGCAAACGTAAATTAAGTCGCCAGCAGCAGTGGCGCGTCGATAAAGTCCAGGCGGAACGTGCCCAGCGTGCAGAAAAGCGCGATGTAAAGGACGCAGAGAAACTTGCCGCTGGCGAATACGGTGCCGAACAGCCGGGCCGGGTAATGGCACACTTTGGCCGCACGCTAGAAGTGCGCGATGCCGACGGCATGCCCATTCGCTGTCATCTGCGCGCCAATTTAGATGGTTTAGTGACCGGTGACCGAGTGATTTGGCGGGCAGGCCAGGATGGCTCCGGCGTGGTGGTAGCACGAGAAGAGCGCGACAGTGTGCTTAAACGCCCTGACCCCCGCGGCCAGCTTAAACCCGTGGCGGCTAATATCGACCAGCTGCTGATTGTATTTGCCGTTGAGCCAGCCCCCCATCCCAATCTAATTGATCGCTACTTGGTCGCCGCCGAGGCGACGGGTATTGCGCCAGTGTTAGTGCTTAACAAAACCGACCTGCTGCCTGAAGATGGCGGTGAGCTAGGTAAGCTGTTGGAGCGCTATCGCAACCTAGGCTACCCGGTAGTGCGAACCACTATTGCCAACGATGCCGGCCTTGAAGCGCTGCGCCAGCAGCTGGAAGGGCGCACGTCGGTATTTGTTGGGCAAAGCGGTGTTGGCAAGTCATCGCTTATCGACCTCCTGCTTCCCGATGAAACCCTGCGCATCGGCGCGCTGTCGGAAGACTCGCGTAAAGGCACGCACACCACCACCACGGCCAGGCTCTATGCCATGCGCAGTGATGAGGTGAGCGACGGTGAGCTAATCGACTCCCCTGGGATTCGTGAATTTGGATTGATTCATCTTAACGAGCAGGAGGTCACCGACGGGTTTATTGAATTTCATCCGTATATTGGCCACTGCCGCTTCCGTGATTGCCGCCACCGAAATGAGCCGGGTTGCGCTTTACTTGAAGCCGTTGAGGCAGGCAAGATTCATCCAGAACGCTTTGCTAGCTACCGACGTATTCTCGATAGTCTGAACGCTTAACGCTAACGCTTAGCGCTATCGCCTTAAATTTTAATGCCTTACGTTCAAGGACAGGGAGCCGTACATGAGCACCGTCAGTCACTCATCGGAAACCAATGTACTGCCGTTAATTGTTGAGCCAGAGCAACTGCATGAGCATCTGGGCGACGAACAACTATTGATCATCGACGTACCAGCGAACGGCGATAGCTATCGCCAGGGCCACGTGCCCGGCGCTATTTACCTAGATTTTCGCTATCTGATGCGCGGCGAAGGGCCAGTACCCAACGATGTGCCCAGCACTGAGTTTCTTTCGCAGTTATTTAGCGCGCTGGGGCTCACCCGTGATACCCACGTGGTCGCTTACGATGATGAAGGCGGTGGCTGGGCGGCACGTTTGCTGTGGACGCTAGAGCTGATTGGCCACACCCGCTACTCCTATTTAAATGGCGGCATTCACGCTTGGCGAGACTCCGGTTTAAAAGAAAGCACTGAGTCAGCCGCTCCCACGCCAAGCAGCTACCACGCCGAGATACTTAATCCGCACGCGCTGATCACCTGTGATGAAATCAAACAGAAGCTGGATGATAAACAGTTCGCGGTGTGGGATGCTCGCTCCAAAGCGGAGTACGACGGCGAGAAAGGTAATAACAAGCACCTTGGTCATATCCCGGGCGCGGTAAATATGGACTGGGTTAACGCCATGGACCACAACCGCGCGCTGCGTATTCGCGATTACGCCGAGCTAATCACCGAGCTACAAGCCATGGGGCTGACACCCGATATGGAAGTTGCTACCCACTGCCAGAGCCACCACCGCAGTAGCTTTACGTGGCTGGTGGGTAAGGCGCTAGGCTTCAACATTCGTGGCTACGCGGGTTCCTGGGGTGAATGGGGCAACCGCGACGATACACCGATTGAGAAGTGAAGATAATACTGTGACATTTTCCCAAAAAGCCTTTTCGCTACTCCAATACCCATTGCCCCACCACGCGCTTTCGCGCCTGACCGGCAGGTTCGCCCAGTGCGATAATCCCTGGGTAAAAGACCCCCTGATTAAGGCGTTTATCAAACGCTTTAAAGTGGACATGAGCCAAGCGCTGGAGCCAGACCCGACAGCCTACGCTACCTTTAACGACTTTTTTACCCGCGCCTTAAAGGCAGATGCCCGCCCACTGGGCGAAGGCCTGCTAAGCCCAGCCGATGGCACGCTTTCCCAGTACGGCCACTTAACCGCAGGCCAGCTGGTTCAGGCTAAAGGGCACACCTTCTCTGCACAAACCCTGCTAGGCGGCGACAGCGCGCTGGCGGAGGAGTTTATGGGCGGGAGCTTCGCCACCGTTTATCTCTCACCTAGCGACTACCACCGGGTGCATATGCCGGTTACCGGGACGTTGAGGGAGATGATCTACGTGCCGGGGAGGCTTTTTTCAGTGAATCAAGCAACGGCCAACTACGTGCCAGGCTTGTTTGCCCGTAACGAACGTTTGGTATGTATTTTTGATACCGAAAATGGCCCCATGGCCATGGTGCTGGTTGGCGCGATGATTGTCGCCGCGATTGAAACCGTTTGGTCGGGCCAAGTAACACCACTTTCTGGTCACCCCCAGCGCATGCAGTTTGGGCAGCCTATTGTGCTGGAAAGAGGTGCTGAAATGGGCCGCTTCAAGCTCGGCTCTACCGTGGTTATGTGCTTTGCCAAACCCATCAACTTTGACAACAACCCGCTCGGCACCAAAGTAGAAATGGGGCAACGCCTGGGTTCACCTTAATGGCTAACAGTTAGGCGTTGAAAATGCGAGCACGTCTTCCAGGCGTGCTTTGCCCATTGCCAGCTGAATCAAACGGTCAATCCCCAGCGCCACACCCGCGCTTTCTGGCATACCACGCTCAAGTGCGGCCAGCAGTCGCTCATCCACATCTACTTCTGGCAGGCCCAATTTACGCCGTTCCGCGTTATCTTCGTCAAATCGCTGGCGCTGCTCTTCAGCATCAATCAGCTCATCATAGCCATTTGCCAGCTCAACACCGTTTAGGTAAAGCTCAAAACGGGAGGCGACCCACTCGCCGTCGGCATCCTGATGTCGGCGTGCCAGCGCCGCTTGGCTAGCCGGGTAATCAAGCACAACACTTAGCTCCTGTTGACCTAGCTGCGGCTCAATCACCATGCTCATCAACAGATCCAGGCAGGTATCACGCCCCTCTTTTACTAGCGTTTGAGCAGACATATGACCACGCTCTGCAGCCAAGGTACGCAAGGTCTCTAGCGAGGTAGTAAATGGATCCACTGCTAAGTACGTATGAAACAGCTCCCGATAGCGATAACGCACCACCGGACCTGTAAAGCTTGGTAGCACATTGGCAACCAGCGTGGTGGTCTCATCAATCAGCTGCGCCAGCGTAAATGCAGGGCGGTACCACTCCAGCATGGTAAATTCGATATTATGCCGCGCCCCCACCTCCCCATTACGGAAGCTCTTGGCGAGCTGAAAGATTGGCCCACTTCCTGCCGCCAAAAGTCGCTTCATATGAAACTCTGGAGAGGTTTGCAGCCACAGCTTGCGCTGGCCCTTATCGGTGCGCGCTAACGTAGAAAGCGACGCTAGGTGCACATCTGTGCTGCCCCCCTGCCCTAAGACCGGCGTCTCCACTTCCAGCACGCCTCTCTGGGCAAAAAAAGCCCGCACAATAGCTATTAAGCGAGCACGCTCGTGCAGTGTTTCAATCGTCGCTGTTGGCTGCCAGTTAGCTCTCATTTAAGTATCCTCAAGCGTAATAAAGCCACGCATGACTCATCGCGTGGCTTTATAAAACAGATGCTTCCCGGCTAACTGACCGCCGTGCCTTAAAGCGGTGTTTATGCTCGAGACACGTAGTCACCAGAACGCGTATCAATCTTTAATACTTCACCCTGGTTGATAAACAGAGGGACACGAACCACAGCACCGGATGAAAGCGTCGCAGGCTTAGAACCGCCTTGTGCTGTATCACCTTTCAAACCAGGATCAGTCTCAACGACTTCTAGTTCAATGAAGTTAGGCGGCGTAACGGAAATCGCTTTGTCATTCCACAGCGTAATCGTGTAGGGCACCTGCTCTTTCAGCCACTTGATGGTATCGCCTAGCGCTTTTTTCTCTACTGCATACTGCTCAAACGAGCCATCAGTCTTCATGAAGTGCCACATATCTCCATCGTTGTAGAGATACTCCATCTCCAAATCCATGACGTCAGCGCCTTCCAGCGAATCACCAGATTTGAACGTCTTCTCACCCACACGGCCTGTCATCAGGTTACGCAGCTTAACGCGGTTAAACGCCTGGCCCTTGCCCGGCTTGACCAGTTCGTTTTCGACGATTGAGCAAGGATCGCCGTCGAGCATTACTTTCAGACCGGCCTTGAATTCGTTGGTAGAATAGTTCGCCATAAATGTCTCTCAATTATCCATTTCAGTTATTTGTTTCAACAGGTGGTGCGCGAAGCCACACTATGCCGCCGTCAGCTTGCTTATGTGCCAGCAGCGTTGCAAATGGCGTCGTTAAATAAGTGCGCGCATGATAACCCGAAGGAGGGCTTTTTTGCAGGAGAACATCATTATTGCCGCTAAGCAGACGCCTGCCCAGGTATCTCTTTCATGGCAGCAGCAGCTTTCCCAAGCGATCCGCGACCCAAATGCGCTTTGCAAACGCCTTGGTTTGAACAGCCAGTGGTTGCCCGGCGCTTCTGCTGGGCACGCGCTGTTTGATATCTGCGTCCCTGAAGCATACCTGGCACGTATCGAGCCAAATAATCCGGCAGACCCACTACTGCTCCAAGTGCTGCCTGTTAGCGATGAAACCCTAACACCAAAGGGCTACGTATTAGATCCGCTGGAAGAGGCCGAACACCGACCAGCCAAAGGGCTTATTCACAAATACGCTGGCCGTGTGCTGCTTATTGCAAGCCCTAACTGTGCTATCAACTGCCGCTACTGCTTCAGGCGTCACTTTCCTTATAGCGACAACGCGCCTTCACGCGCCCAGTGGCAGGAGGCCCTCGACTATATCCGCAACGACGCCTCCATTCACGAGGCGATTCTCTCTGGCGGCGATCCGCTGGCCGCCAGCGATCGTCAACTGGCGTGGCTAGTGGCACAACTCGAAAGCATCCCACACCTAAAACGGCTGCGCATCCATACACGCTTACCGGTGGTTATACCCGACCGTGTGGATGATGCCCTGCTTAGCTGGCTCGCGGCGACTCGCTTACAAAAAGTGGTAGTACTGCATATTAACCACGCCAATGAAATTGACCAACCTGTGGTCGATGCTTGCGCCCGCCTAAAACACGCAGGCGTGACACTGCTTAACCAAAGCGTGCTGCTCAAAGGCGTTAACGACAACGTGCCAACCCTGGCAACTCTCTCCGAGCGGCTGTTTGAAGCTGGGGTACTGCCCTACTATTTGCATGTGTTTGATCCCGTGCAAGGCGCAGCCCACTTTGATGTTCCCGACGAAGACGCACAAGCATTGGTAAAGCAGCTGCTCGACCACTTACCCGGCTTCTTAATGCCCCGGCTGGTGAGAGAGATACCTGGCAAGGCCAGCAAAACACCGCTATGAATATTGGCTATAGCTCGCATGCGCGTGTTTTAGCTTCATGTATATTGATAGCTTCCATATTCCCTCCCAAGGGTGCGGCTTGGTTAGCTAAGCTTTGTCTAGTCAAGATAAGACTTTTTCAACTGTGCTCCTACTCAACCTCGCTCCGCTGCCTGGCTTTGAGTGCGCTTGGCCAACGAGGAGCGGCTAGCCGCCTTAAAACATAACCGCATGAGTGGCAATAACAGCCACAGTAACGGCGTGAGCAGCCAGCGATAGAAAAAGCGCGTAATGATCAGTACCGGCAATAAGACGATCAGCCAGATGAGAAACTGGCCCAGCCATACCGGCCAGCCTAGCCATTTTGATAGATTAGCCCCTAGTGCGCTCACCAAGCTTGGGTGGCGAACGACTATATAGGCCGTGGTCGCCACCGCTGCCACCTTGGCCATGCGCGGCAGCGTGGCGAACCGCCCTCCAGAGGCGACAATGCCTTGCCGCAGCCCTGCACGTGCCCCCTGGGCTTCAACACTTCCTACCCGTGCGGCGTGGGCAGTTCGACCCGCCTTTAACACTTTGATCGTGCTGGCCATGACTAATATGTCAACGCCGGCCCAGCCAAGGTCACTTGCGCCTATTGTCTCACCGCGCCGCCACTGGCTCTCCAGGTCGCGTAGTCCACTGGTAAAGAAATCTCCCACGCCCGACACCACCCGTTCGCCTTGCAGCCACTCCACGTTACCCTCGTCACCTACCACAAACTGATTTAGCAGCGCATGGCCATTGGCATCCAACAGCGCAATCCCCATCTGGCCGCGGCGGTAAGGCGTGAACTCAGCGCCCTCCTCTTCTTCTGCATCGCTCCACCAGCGGCGCACCTGCTGATAGCGCTCGCCGACCCAGTGCTGGGCGCGCAGGGTGGCGATATCGTGATCACGGAAGTAGCTGATGGGCAGTACTGCATCCGCGCCATAGCGCACGAGTACATCCTGAAACTGAGGAGAAAGCCCGTAGTCGATTAGGGCACTTCGCGCTATATCGCCGTGGCGCATAAGCGCCAGCGAAGCACTCATCCACAGCGCCTGGTCGGCGGTATAACTGAGAAACAGCGCATTGATCTCTGGCGACTCTTGTTCAAGGGTGGGCGCTAGCGCTGGAAGTGCGCGCTGCACTTCCAAGCGCACCAGACGAGAATCAAAAAGCTCATGAGAAGCGACAGCCGATAGCAGCCCTGCGATCAAAATCGCGGTTAACACGATGAGCTGCCATGGCCGCATTATTAGCCACCCCACTTAATTGGCAATCGCTTTGATCAACCCAGCGTTTCTGCCGTCACGTTCGCTGCCACCGGTTGGGTCGAGTGGTGACGGTTAATAGCGCTAAGGACGCCTTTCATGGAAGCGCTGGTGATGCTCTCATCTGTGCCCACACCGAACACCGCTTTGCCGTCGATACGGACTTCTACATAGGCAATGGCTTCAGCGTCAGCACCTTGGCCGCGGGAGTGCTCGTGGTAGTCGATAATCTCTACATCCTGCCCATTGGCCATCAGTGCTTTTATAAAGGCCGCGAGCGGGCCATTACCCTGCCCAGTTAACCGCTGTCGTTCACCCTCTTTCTCGACGACAGCCTCTAACATCACCTTGGGGCTATCAGGTTCAGAAGAGAGACGATGGCTCACTAGTCCAAAGGGCGTGCGCTGCTCTAAATACTCGTCGGCAAAGGCTTGATAGATCATCTGAGAGGTGATCTCTTTGCCCGTACGCTCCGCTACTTCCTGCACGACCTGACTGAACTCGATAGAGAGACGGCGTGGCAACTCTATTCCGTGCTCTTGCTCCAGCAGATAAGAAACGCCGCCTTTGCCTGATTGACTATTAACGCGAATCACCGCCTCGTAGCTACGGCCCACATCAAGCGGGTCGATAGGCAGGTAAGGCACGTCCCAAATGGCATCAGGATTCGCCCGGCGATCCGCCATGCCTTTTTTGATCGCGTCCTGGTGTGAGCCTGAAAAAGCGGTAAATACCAAATCGCCCACATACGGATGACGCGGATGCACCGGCAGTTGGTTGCAGTACTCCACCTCACGCATGATCGGGGTAATATTGGAGAAATCGAGCTGGGGGTGAACGCCCTGGGTGTACATGTTCATGGCCAAGGTGACGATATCCACGTTACCGGTACGCTCGCCGTTACCAAACAGCGTCCCTTCCACACGGTCAGCGCCCGCCATTAGCGTTAACTCTGCTGCCGCCACACCTGTACCACGATCATTATGGGGGTGAACGCTCACAATCAGTGTGTCACGATTTTTCACATGGCGGCAAAACCATTCAATTTGGTCGGCGTAATTATTCGGCGTGGCCACCTCGACCGTCGCTGGTAGGTTAACAATCATCCGGTTATCAACGCTCGGCGCATAGGTGTCCATCACCGCTTCGACGATCTCTACCGCAAAATCCATCTCAGTGGTGGTAAACAGCTCGGGTGAGTATTGAAACGTCCAGTTCGTCTCAGGATGAGACGCCATCAAGTCACGAATTTGTGCCGTAGCATCCACTGCTATTTGCACACACTCCTTTTTATCAACGTTAAAGACTATCCGGCGAAACATCGGATCAGTCGCATTATAGACGTGAACAATCGCATTTTTGGCGCCCTCTAAAGCTTCAAAAGTGCGCTCAATCAGGTGTGGGCGCGCTTGGGTAAGCACCTGGATCGTCACATCGTCAGGAATCTTATCCTGCTCTATCAGCGAGCGCACAAAATCAAAGTCCGTTTGCGATGCCGAAGGAAAACCCACCTCAATCTGTTTAAAACCGACCTTGAGCAACCTATCAAATAGGCGCTCCTTACGCTCTTGATCCATAGGGTCAATCAGCGATTGGTTGCCGTCACGCAAGTCAACACTGCACCAGATAGGCGCTGTCTCAATACGCTGGTTAGGCCACTGGCGGTCAGGCAGCTCTACGGCCACGAAGGGGCGATATTTTTTTGAAGGCTCAGGCAGCATCATGGCAGGGCTCCTAACGTCAGTCGGTTTTGGGTGTATCGGCACGCTGGGTAAGCGCGGCTTCCATACGATCCAGCTGGCTGCGCAACTCTTTTACATCGGCACGCAATCCTTGCATTTCTGCAGCCTCCCCCTCGCCGCTTTCGAAGTCAATCAGTGCGCTCTCTTTTTGCATAACGTCCAGCACAATACCAATCATCATATTCAGGAAAATAAACGCATTGAGAAAAATGAACGTCAGGAAATAGATCCAGGCGTAGGGGTAGTATTCCATGGTGGGGTAAAGCACCGCGGTTGCCCAGCTCTCAAAGGTAGCTACCTGGAACAGCGTCAGCATAGCGAGGGCAATATTTCCCCACAGCTGCTCATCCACGTCATGGAAGATAAAACTGCCAATGGCGGCGTAGATATAAAAGATAATAAACATCAGCAGCGCAACATAGCCCATGCGCGGAATCGACTTAACCAATGACACCAGCAATAGGCGAAGCTCTGGAATCATCGACACCAAGCGGAGCACCCGGAAGATTCTTAACAGGCGTGCCAGCAGCACCATCTCCGAATCATCCATGGGTATGAGGCTGGCGGTCACAATCAAGAAATCAAAAATATTCCAGCCCTTTTTAAAGAAGCTGATTAAGTTTTTTTCTGCCGCCATACGGATCAGTAGCTCAACCAAAAAGAACACCGTGACCGCGACATCTAAGTACATAAGCCACTGTTCAAACTGACTTGCTTCTTCATAGGTGCGCGCCCCTATCATCAAGGCCGACACGACGATGATGGCAATGACTACTGTTTCAAACAGCTTATTGCTGCGCAGCTTCTCAAAACGGGCTTGCCAAGTAGTAAAGGATTCACTCATGGAGCAGGGGTTCTCTAGGGGTGTAATCGGCACACTTTATACCAAACTATTGGCCGTTCCACAGGTGTTGGTAGGTTTTGATTTCGGCGTAGCCGCTAGTGGTCGATATCACTTTCCGGTAAGCTCCTCCCGATTTAACAGCCTGGTTTGAGGTGGATATATGTGGAGCCTACTTAGGCTACCTGCCCTATCACTAACGATGCTGGTGATAGCGGGTTGTTCAGACCCCAAAATAGACACAAGTTCAATGCCCGCTGCGGTTGTCTCTGTCGATAAAGTGCGCGAATCGCTGCCTGCCTATAAACGCAACGAGTTCGACCAAGCGCTGACCATCATTGCAATGTCGTCGTTTAGCGGGGTCAATATCCTCAACCCCCACCGCATGAACGCCGCTGAAATTGCCGAGTCCGCGAATGCTTACATGCACGGCTTAACGGGCGATGAAATTATTGAGCGCGCCGACAAAATGCTGCGTGAGCGACGGGCAAGAGAGCGCGATCAAGCACTACGAACGCTTAACCGCCTGGAAGAAAAAGAAGCCAACGCCGAACAAGACCGCCAGCAACTTACCCAAGTGAGCATTGATCAGGCCGACTACTACCTCAGCACTAGTCCCTACGGCGCCCCGGAGCCTGTGATTGAACTAGCAGTGGCGAACGCGACTGAGCAGACACTATCCCAGCTGATGCTGCGAGGCGAGCTATCAAGCCCTGAGCACGATACACCGTGGGTCGACGAGACGTTTTTATACGTTATTTCTGGCGGGTTAGCGCCGGGCGAAACCGGCCAATGGAGTCTCGCCCCAAACCGATTTGGCCCCTGGGGCGACCCTCAAATTCCTCGGGACGCAATGTTAACGATTACGCTTGAAGGAGTAAGGGATAGTGAAGGCAACTCCCTCTGGAACTCGCCGCCCCTAACGGAATCCGAAGCGGCGAGGCTAGAAGCACTACGCAAAGACTTTGCGGGTATTCGCTTAGCTGATTAGATCGCTGGCGCGGTAGCCCATGAGATAAAGCACCCCATCAATGCCTAGGGTAGAAATTGCCTGACGCGCCTGGGCACGCACAACGGGCTTGGCACGAAAGGCAATTCCCATGCCTGCTTTGGCTAGCATTTTCAGGTCATTGGCGCCATCGCCCACGGCAATGGTTTGCGCAAGTGAAAAGCCTTCCCGCTGAGCGATCTGCTCTAGTAGCAGGGCTTTTCGCTCGGCGTCGACAATCGGCTCCTGCACTTCGCCGGTTACCTTGCCGTTTACGATCAACAATTCGTTGGCATGAATCTCATCAAAGCCCAGCCTCTCTTGGAGGTGGCGGGCAAAGTAAGTAAAGCCCCCAGATAGAATCGCCGTGCGGTAGCCAAAGTGCTTGAGGTTTTTCATTAAACGCTCGACGCCTTCCATCAGCGGCAGCTCAGCAGCGATCCCGGCTAGTACGGACTCGTCCAGCCCTTCGAGCTTGCTCATACGCTCGCGGAAGCTGGCTTGAAAATCCAGCTCGCCACGCATGGCACGCTCGGTCACCGCAGCCACTTCATCGCCCACGCCGTGGCGGCGCGCTAGCTCATCAATGACTTCGGCCTTAATCAGGGTAGAGTCCATGTCAAAGCAGACTAGCCGTGGTTTAGCCAGATCACGGTGATCCTCTTGGATGACAATATCCACCCCCAGCGACTCACCCAATGATAAGGCGGCTTTGCGCAATGCTTCCGTGTCTATCCGGTCGCCGGAGAGGTGCTGTTCCACGCAGTCATGCGCTTCTCCCGGCAGCGATGCATCTGCCAGTTGCTTGGGAGCCCCTGCCTGCAAACCAAACTGCTCGACTAACTCAGCCACTTGCCGCTGGGCGTCCGCGGTGATCCGCGGCGCTAATACGGTTAAAAGAACATCACCGCGTGTCATCTATTACTCCCCTGCTTCTAAACGGTCTACTTTTTGGAAACCCCGCGGCAGCTTGCTGCCTCGCCTACCCCGCTCACCGCGATAATACGCGAGATCGTCGGCTTTTAGCGTCAGCTTGCGCTTACCCGCATGGATAATCAGCTCTTTATCATCCGCCACAACGGCAATATCGCGTACAAACTCCTCGCGCCGCGCGGCTCGGGGGCCAGGAATATCGAGCATTTTATTACCCTTGCCTTTAGACATCTCGGGCAATTGATCCAGTGGGAACAGCAGCAACCTACCTTCGTTAGAAACGGAGGCAACCCACAGCTCGTTGCCAGCAGGCACTTCTATTGGTGCCATTACGCCGCACCCCTTGGGGAGGCTGAGCACCGCTTTACCGGCTTTATTTTTACCCGTGAGCGTATCAAGCCGTGCCACAAACCCATAGCCACCATCGGTGGCAAGCACAAAGCGCTGCTCGGGCGGTGCGAACATCAGCCCGGCCATTTTCGCCCCAGCCGCCACATTGGCACGGCCTGTCACCGGCTCGCCCTGGCCCCTTGCGCTGGGCAGGTTATGCGCCGACAGCGTATAAGCACGCCCGGTGTCATCCAGCAGCACCAGTGGCTGGTTAGTTTTGCCACGGGCCGCCAGGTGGAAGCTATCCCCTGCTTTGTAGGAGAGCCCCTCGGGGTCGATATCGTGGCCTTTCGCTGCGCGAATCCAGCCTTTGTCCGAGAGCACAACGGTAATCGGGTCGGCACCCATGAGTTCAACTTCAGAGAGTGCCTTGGACTCAGCACGCTCCACTAGCGGTGAACGACGGTCGTCGCCGTGCTCTTTGCCCGCCGCACGAATCTCTTTCTCGATTAACGTAGTGAGTTTGGCTTCGCTGCCCAGTAGGCCCTGTAGATACTTTCGCTCTTTCTCTAACTCATCCTGCTCGCCGCGAATTTTCATCTCTTCGAGCTTGGCAAGGTGACGCAGGCGCAGCTCTAAAATGGCTTCAGCCTGACGCTCGGAGAGACTAAAAGCAGCCATCAGCGAGGCTTTCGGGTCGTCCTCCTCGCGAATAATACGGATCACTTCGTCAAGGTCTAGATAAGCGATCAGCAGACCTTCCAGAATATGCAGCCGATCTTCGACCTTGCCCAGGCGGTGCTCTAACCGGCGACGCACTGTGCTGCGGCG
Organism: Halomonas sp. GFAJ-1; assembly: GCA_002966495.1. Lineage (NCBI taxonomy): Bacteria > Pseudomonadati > Pseudomonadota > Gammaproteobacteria > Oceanospirillales > Halomonadaceae > Halomonas > Halomonas sp. GFAJ-1. The sequence goes on along the minus strand of CP016490.1, from coordinate 2,282,456 downwards.
AAACTGTAACCACTCACCCAGCATCTCAGGCAGCGGCATGACCCGTGGGCGGCCATCCAGGCCGATGACGTTCATGTTCACCCGCACGTTCTTTTCTAAATCCGTGGTGGCAAACAGGTGCGCCATTAGCGATTCAACATCAACGCGACTAGAGCGCGGTTCAATCACTAAGCGAGTGGGCTCTTCGTGGGTCGACTCATCGCGCAGATCAGCCACCATGGGCAGCTTTTTAGCCTGCATTTGCGCGGCGATTTGCTCTAACACCTTGGCACCGCTCACTTGATACGGCACCGCCGTGATAACAATGTTGGCGTCTTCACGAATATAGCGCGCACGCAGCTTGACGGAGCCTCGCCCGGATTCGTAGAGCTTTCTTAAGTCCGCAGGCGGGGTGATGATTTCTGCATCCGTTGGGAAATCCGGCGCAGGGACGAACGCCATTAAATCAGCAGTCGTGGCGTTGGGGTTGCGCAGCAGATGGCAGGTCGCTTCGACAACTTCCGTCACGTTATGGGGCGGTATATCCGTCGCCATACCCACCGCGATGCCGGTGCCACCATTCAATAACACATGGGGTAATCGGGCCGGCAACACAACAGGCTCTTGCATGGTGCCGTCGAAGTTAGGCGTCCACTCCACGGTGCCCTGACCAAGTTCGCTGAGGAGTACTTCAGCAAACTTGGAAAGTTTGGCCTCGGTGTAGCGCATGGCGGCAAACGACTTGGGATCATCCGGGCTACCCCAGTTACCCTGGCCATCTACAAGTGGATAGCGGTAGCTAAACGACTGCGCCATCAGCACCATGGCTTCGTAACAAGCGCTGTCGCCGTGGGGGTGAAATTTACCCAGCACGTCACCGACAGTACGCGCCGATTTTTTGTACTTGGCATTGGCGTGCAGCGCTAGCTCGCGCATGGCATAAATAATTCGCCGCTGCACAGGCTTCATGCCATCGCCAATGTTGGGCAGGGCCCGATCTAAAATGACGTACATCGAGTAGTCGAGGTACGCTTTTTCGGTGTAGTCGCGCAGGGAGAGTCGTTCGACATCACCCTCCGCTACTTGAATATCCATGTCGATCATATCCTACCTTGACAACAAAACCGCCCCTTGCGGGGCGGCTGATAAGCGGGCACGTAGCCACTTGACATGGCACGCTAGGTTAGTTGATACCTTTCGTTTGACTCGTTAGACAACGTAGCCATTGGTGTTGCTTCTTGAGAGCTACCGTGGAACTCGTCGAGCAGCCCTTTTAAGCGCTGGGCTTGAAGCGACAGCTCATTAGCAGCACCTGCCGCTTGGCTCACCAAGCCAGCATTCTGCTGGGTAACCGTATCCATTTGAGTTACCGCACGATTGATTTCGTCAATACCATTAGTCTGCTCATTAGAGGCTTGGCTGATTTCACTAATGCGTGCAGTGACTTCTTCAATGGAAAGGATGATCTCTTTCATCGCCGCCTCGGCTTCACGAGCATAGCTACTACCTGTCTCAATCTGCTCAGAGGTTTTCATAATTAATCCGTTAATATTTCTTGCGGACGCGGCACTTCTAGAAGCCAGCTCGCGCACTTCGCTTGCCACCACGGCAAACCCACGCCCATGCTCGCCTGCGCGCGCTGCCTCTACAGAAGCATTCAACGCTAATATATTGGTTTGGAAAGCGATATTTTCAATTACATTCACAATGGTGGAGACTTCTCCAGAGCTTTCGTTAATGGCCACCATGGATTGCGCTAGCCGCGAGACCTGCTCGCCGCCCTGCTTCACTTTTTCCGCTGACTCTTTTACGCGCTGATCCGCTTCCTGGGCATTATCGGCATTCCGCTTCACCGTCGCAGCCATTTCTTCCATGGTAGAGGATGTCTCCTGCAGTGAAGCTGCCTGCTGCTCAGTCCGACTGGAGAGCTCGGTATTGCCCGAGGCTATTTCAGTTGATTCGCTGGCGATGGCATCCGCGACGCCGCGCACTTCGCCAAACAAGTGCTGCAATTTATCTGAATAGCGGTTGACTGCGCTGCGCAACTCACCGATTTCATCATCCCGATAAATGGTCAGCTCACGGCTAGAGCCGCTCTGTCCCAGCTGATCAATTTGCAAGGTAGTACTGCGAATTTGCCTTAACAGAATTCGTCCGCCCAACCAGCCAAATGTCAGCAACAGTGCTAATAGCGGAAGAATCACAACTAACAAATCCCGCGTCAGCGTTTGGGCAAGCGCTGTGATCTCATCTTGGGGTGTCATTAACCCAAGCGTCCAACCGGTATCTTGCATGTTAAATAAGCGCACCGAAGCAGGCTCATCCAATACACCCGCGGTCTTCACTTCAATTTCTTCACGCCCTACATTGATGCCATCAATGACCGGTTGCAACCAAGGCATCTCACCCACCAGGTTAGCTAACCCTTGCATATCCGCCGTGGCCAGGTTGGCCCCGGGGAAGTGAATCACATTGCCAGCACTATCCAGCACAAACGCATAGCCGCCGGTAGCGCCGCCGTTCTCGGTTAAAAAATCAGCGACGCCGTCAAGCTGCATATCAATCGTGGCCACGCCAGCAAAAGCGTTATCAAGATAGTAAGGAACGCTACAGGTCACCATGGCTACCCCAGTCGCAGGGTCACGGTAAGCCGTTGACCAAACACACTGCCCTGGCTCAGCACCACGAGCACTGCTGTACCACTCTTCATCCTGATAAGGAGCAGCACCGGGGGCGTTGTAGTCATCCAAAAACTCAAGGCCACCTTCGGCATCTCGCGCCCAAAAGAAACTGTAACGCTCAGTTCCCGCTTCAAAGGCATTTGGTTCGGGCCAAATACCACCTCCGGCAATGGCAGCATTACCATTGTCATCCACCACCCTAGGGAAGGCTTGCAGATAAAGGTCTTCTTCGCGAGGAAGTGATTCAGCCAACGCGGCAAGGCTCGATGTATTGCCTTCAACCCTGGCAAGCTGTGCATTCAGGGCGTTAACAATTGAGCCCCCCGTTCGATCTACCAGCGACTGGCTGGACTCAATCACCAGAGGCTGCCCTCGCCATGCCATTACGGCGTAGATACTTGCCGCCATTAATAGCATAAGTGCAAATGCAGCCAACGTTAGCTGCCTAGAGATAGTTTTAAACAATGTCGTTCCCCTTTTAGAGTGATATTGTAATTAGGCGTATTTGTGACAGTTTCTCTTATTCTATTATCGGCTTAATACCCCAAAGCCTTAACGTTGCTTTACAAAACCACAAAGACAGAGCTATACCTCAATGTCTGCGAGGTTGCCGTAATCTTCCAGCCATTTTTTGCGGTCGCTGGCGCGCTTTTTGGCCAGCAGCATATCCATCATTTCCATGGTGCCGTCGCCCTCTTCTAGGGTGAGCTGAACTAAACGGCGGGTTTCCACGGCCATGGTGGTTTCACGTAACTGCAGCGGGCTCATTTCACCCAAGCCTTTAAAGCGCTGAACATTGGGCGTTCCACGCTTGTTGGCCAGCTGTTTGAGAATGGCGGCTTTTTCGCTCTCATCCAGGGCGTAGTGAACTTCTTTACCTAAATCGATGCGGTAAAGCGGTGGCATCGCTACATAAACGTGGCCTGCATCAACTAGACTCGGGAAGTGGCGAACAAAGAGCGCGCATAACAGCGTTGCAATGTGCAGACCGTCGGAGTCGGCATCCGCGAGAATGCACACTTTGTGATAGCGCAACTTCTCCAGATCCGCACTGCCTGGGTCGGCACCGATCGCCACGGCGATATCGTGCACCTCCTGAGAGCCGTAAATATCGTGGGTCTCCACTTCCCAGGTATTCAGAATTTTGCCGCGCAGTGGGAGAATCGCTTGGGTTTCGCGATTACGCGCCTGCTTAGCGCTACCGCCAGCGGAGTCACCCTCAACTAAAAAAAGCTCGCTTTGGGCGGGGTCTTGGCCGGAGCAGTCGGCGAGTTTGCCAGGCAGCGCAGGGCCAGAAGTAACCTTTTTACGGGCGACCTTTTTGGACTTTTTCTGACGCTGCTGTGCGGCGCTGATCACCATTTCAGCCAGCTGTTCAGCCTGCTCAACATGATGATTAAGCCATAGTGAGAAGGCGTCTTTCACTACGCCAGAAACAAAGCCTGCAATGGTACGAGATGAGAGGCGCTCTTTGGTCTGCCCAGCAAACTGGGGGTCGAGCATTTTCACCGAGAGCACGAAAGAGGCACGCTCCCACAGGTCTTCGGCGGTAAGTTTAATGCCCCGAGGCAACAGGCTACGGTATTCACAAAACTCCCGCAGCGCGTCTAACAGGCCAGAGCGAAACCCATTGACATGGGTGCCGCCTTGGGGAGTCGGGATCAGGTTAACGTAGCTCTCCAGCAGCGCCTCACCGCCTTCGGGTAGCCACTGAATTGCCCAATCCACGCCGTGCTCATCATCAATAAAGTGACCAATGAAGGGCTCTTTGGGCAATACCTCGTAGCCGTCGGTGGCTTCGGCTAGGTAGTCGCGCAGGCCATCTGCATAGGCCCACTCGGTTTTGGTTCCGTCGGGTTCTACCAGCGTGACGGACAGCCCAGGGCACAGCACGGCTTTGGCGCGCAACAGGTGTTTTAGCTTGGAGAGTGCAAGCTTCGGGTTATCGAAGTAGCTTTCATCGGGCCAGAAACGCACCAACGTACCGGTCGCCTTCTTGGCAGCTTTACCAATTTCATGCAGCTCTTCGACTTTTTCACCAAACTCAAACGCCATGGCGTGACGCGTGCCGTTACGCGTAACTTCAACGTCTAGCCTGCGCGACAGAGCATTAACCACCGACACCCCTACCCCGTGCAAGCCCCCTGAAAAGCGGTAGCTGGTGGAGGAGAACTTGCCGCCCGAGTGCAGCTTGGTGAAGATCAGCTCAACGCCCGACACGCCGTGCTCGGGGTGCAGGTCGATGGGCATGCCGCGACCATTGTCCTGAACCTCAATAGCGCCATCGCTATGCAGCACCACGCTAATCGCCGTGGCGTGACCGGCGAGCGCCTCATCGACACTGTTGTCGATCACCTCTTGAGCGAGGTGGTTGGGCCGCGATGTATCGGTGTACATACCGGGACGCTTACGCACCGGTTCGAGCCCGGACAGGACTTCAATAGAGCTCGCGCCGTACTGGGAGGCATCAAACTGGGTCATGTAGCGTCAGTTCCTGAAAAATAACGGTTCCTGAGAAAAGTAGACGTGCCAGCCGCACAGCTAGTGACAAGCGCGGCTGACAAATGGGCACAGGATAGCGGAAAAGCAAAAAGCTGTATATCTAGCCATGCTTATCGCAAGCAATGTGATAGAGGGCATCCCCCTCGTCAGAGGTTGCGGAGCGCCATTACTTGCTCGCTGACTCCTGCTCCGCTGCCCAAAACGCCTCGATTAGCCCACGGCTAGAGGCATCCATGCGGGATATATCACCCTCACCATCGATGATTGCCTGGGTATCAGTGGCAATTTGCTTGCCGAGTTCTACGCCCCATTGATCAAATGGATTGATGTCCCATATCACCGCCTGCACAAATACTTTGTGCTCGTACAGGGCAATCAGCGCACCCAGGGTCGCTGGCGTTAGTTTATCCAACAGCACGGTAGAAGAGGGCTGATTGCCTCGGTAGCGCTTGTGCTCTGGGCGGGGGCCATCATCTTCCAAGGCGTCATCTCCTAGCATGAGTACCCGGGACTGGGCGAAGCAGTTCGCCAGCGCCAACCGGTGCTGGGCTTTCAAGTGGCGGCGGGTATCCGGGTCTTCTACCTCATCGTAGCGTTTCAACGGGGCAATAAAATCACACACCACCGGCTGAGTGCCTTGATGAAGCAACTGATAAAACGCGTGCTGCGCGTTGGGGCCAAGCTGCCCCCATAGTACCGGGCAGGTTGAGTAGTTCACCGCCTTACCCTGACTGGTGACTGACTTGCCGTTGGATTCCATCTCCAGCTGTTCAAGATAGGCAGCAAAGTACTCCAACCGTCCATCGTAAGGCAGAATCGAATGGGCGCGAATATCTAGAAAATTGACATTCCAAATACCTGCCAAGCCCAACAGCACCGGCAGATTGTCTTCCATCGGCGCATTGCGGAAATGAGTATCCATCGCATGGGCACCCGCCAGCAGTTCGCGGAAGTTCTCCATGCCAACTACCAGCGCAATAGGCAAGCCAATGGTGCCCCATAGCGAGTAGCGCCCTCCTACCCATTCCCAGAACATCAGCTGATGATCTGACGCAATTCCCCACTCGCTCATTTTATCGGGGCTAGCGGAAACCCCTATGAAGTGCTGGCGAATGACCAGCTCCGCGCTGACGGGATTGGCATGGGTACGGGGTTGCTGGCCGCCATCCAACACATCGCTATGCTTGGAAAGCCGCCCTAGCAGCCAGTCGCGGGCTGTGTTGGCATTAGAAAGCGTATCGATGGTGGTGAACGACTTTGACGAGAGCACAAAAATAGTCGTTTCCGGATTAAAGCGGCTTAAATAATCCGCCAGTTGGGAGCCATCCATAGTGGAGGCAAAATGTACCTCTACCGGGTGAATATCCTTCGGTCGATAGTCCGCCAGGGCGTGGGTGACCATCAGCGGCCCTAAGTCCGAGCCGCCCACCCCCAGGTTCACCACATGCCGGATCGGTTTGCCGGTCGCCCCCCGCCACTGCCCCGCGTGCAGCCGCTGCACTAGGCGCTCCATCTGGGCAAGACTCTCATGCACGTCGCTGACCACGTTGTGGCCTTCCACATTAAGCACGGCATCGGCAGGTAGCCGAAGAGCGGTGTGCAGCGCTGGACGATTTTCGCTTACATTTACCCGCTTACCGCTCAACAGGGCATCAATCGCCCCTGGCACGCCTGCTTCATGGGCAAGTGCTAACAGGTGTTCTAGGGTGTCGTCGTCCCAGCGCTGCTTGGAAAGGTCCAGGGTGAGCCCCGCCACTTGACGCGTAAAGTTAGTCCAGCGGCTGGCATCGTCGCCAAATAGATTTCTCAAATGAACGCGTTGCAGCGACTGAGCATGCTGCGTAAGCGTTTGCCATGCGGGTAGCGTATCTGGGGTTGCGCGTGTTGCTGATGCCATGTGCCCTCTCCTGTGGCGTCATTCCATGTGGCAGGAATCTGTGATGGGCAGGTCTGTTCTGGTTAACCAAGGCCGCGTAAACTACGCAGCCTCATTAACAAACCTGGCTAGCCCATGAGTGATGCATCTTACCGCGACGCTATCTTTTCAACACCCCTTGATAAGGTGGCAAGGTTCTCCTTCGACGAACAGGTGGTCGCGTGCTTCCCTGATATGATCCGCCGTTCGGTGCCCGGCTATGGGCAAATCCTTGGCATGTTGAGCTTAATTGCCCAGCGCCACCTGCGCCACGGCGCCCACGTCTACGACTTGGGCTGCTCATTGGGGGCGTCGGGGTTGGCGCTGGCGGGCGCGCTGCCTGCCGATGCGTTTCGCTACACCGGGGTCGACCTTTCACCTGCCATGGCGGCTAGGGCCAAGCAAACGTTTCAAGAAGAGTGCCCTGATCACGCCATGCAGGTGGAAGAAGCCGACATACGCACGCTTGAGTATGCGCCTTCGGGCATGATCATTCTCAACTTTACGCTGCAGTTTCTACCGCCCGCTGATCGTGATGCGCTGTTAACACGGCTTTACGACGCATTAGAACCCGGCGGCGTGCTGATTTTGTCGGAAAAAACCATCGATGCCGACGAGCGCGACAACGCCTGGCGGGTGGAGCGCTACCACGACTTCAAACGAGCCAATGGCTACAGCGATATGGAAATCAGCCAAAAGCGCACCGCGCTGGAAAACGTCTTGATCCCTGACACCTTAGATGCCCTCCATGGCCGCTTAGTCAAGGCGGGTTTCCCCCGCTCAATGACCTGGTTCCAGTACCTGAATTTCACCTCGCTAATCGCCTTTAAGGAGGGGTGACGTGCCGCTATTGCCCGACGACCATCGCGTGCTCTATCAAGCGTTTTTAGACCAGGCAACGCAAGACGCCACGTTAACACCGTGGCTAGCCAAGCTACCCGAGCAGCTCGCCAATGGGCTAGACCGCCAGCGCCACGGCGACCTTTCGGCCTGGGAAAAAGCAGTCGCTAAACTGCCCAGCCTGCCAGCTGAGCGCCACGTCGATCTGACCAGCGATACGCTGACGGTCGACGTGGCCTTGACTGATAGCCAGCAGCGCCAGTGCTTTAACCTGCTGCGCAAGCTCGCCCCCTGGCGCAAAGGCCCCTTTCGGCTTGGTGGTATTGATATCGACACCGAGTGGCGCTCTGACTGGAAATGGCAACGCGTCGCCCCGCACCTCGCCCCCTTAAAGTACCGCAAGGTACTGGATGTGGGCGGCGGCAGCGGCTACCACGCTTGGCGCATGGCCGGTGAGGGCGCAGCTTTTGTACTGGTCATTGACCCTTCGCCGCGCTTTTACTGGCAGTTTCAGGCGGTGCGCCACTTTGTCGGCAACGCTGATGAAGGCCGTACGCAGTTTCTGCCGGTGGGCATAGAAGACGTACCGGAAAAACTGGGCTTTTTCGATACGGTATTTTCCATGGGCGTACTCTACCACCGCCCTTCACCTCTTGAGCACTTACAGCAGCTGAAAGATGCGCTAGCCCCCGGCGGCGAACTGGTGTTAGAAACGCTGGTGGTGGAAGGCGATGAACAAACGGTGTTTGTGCCCGGCGAGCGCTACGCCGCAATGCCCAACGTTTATTTCCTGCCCTCTTCAAAAGCGCTTTGCCACTGGCTAGAACGGTGTGGATTTACCAACGTGCGCGTGGTGGATGAAGCGGTAACAACGCTTGACGAGCAACGCTCAACCGAATGGATGACCTATCAATCACTGGCGGATTTTCTCGACCCCAACGACCGTACGCGCACCATTGAAGGCTATCCCGCCCCACGGCGAGCGGTGATATTAGCGAATAAGCTTGGCCTATCCGCTGCAACATAACCTAGCGCCTCAAAATCACCAGCCAGCGGCCCAAGTTCATCACGCTGGCAAGTGATGCAGCTACGTAGGTAAACGCGCAAGCGGTGAGTACGTGGCGAGCACCGGGCATATCGTAGGGGGGGACGTACTCTTTGAGCAGTGGCAGTGCGCGGTTAAAACTGGCATCGAACTCCACGGGTAGCGTTACGAGATGCACGAGCGCGGCGGTACCAAAGCTAATCACCGCCATGGCGATCACCACGGCTAACCCGCCTGGCAGCCGGGTAAGCACAAACAGGAAAGGGGCCGCCATCATTAAAATAGCGCCCAGCTTTTCGGCTTTCTGAGCCACTTGCACTAAACGGCTGCGCGCTAGCAAGGGCGTATAGCCTTCATGGTGCTGGATGGCATGCCCCACTTCATGGGCAGCCACGGTGACGGCGGTAAGCGAGCGGCCATCGTAGTGGTCGGGGGAAAGGCGCACACACCGCGCTTCGGGGTCATAGTGGTCGCCATACTCCGTGCGCTCAACTTTTACGCCTTCAACTCCTAGCCTGCGTAGTAAGTGGTCGGCTAGCTCCGCCCCGGTGCCCGGGTAATCGTCACGCCCACGGGTATGGCGCTTTAGCACCCATTTCGCCCACAGGTTGGGCAGCACAAAAACTGCCAGCGCCAACGCAATTAATACGATGAACATAGAAGCACTGAGCCTGAAAACGCCGCGAACATAATATTCACCCCTGATGAAAGGTCTAACTAAATGACCCGTTTATAGGCATTTAGTTTTATCACGTTCGCCGCAGCGCTGCATATGGCAGAGCTGGTTTGCCATTCAGTCCGGGTTGTTTCGGTGTGTTTCGACATCCCGCTGCACTGCCTGCAGCCCTCTGGCAGAAATATCGCCTTGGGCATAAGCATGCTCAGCAATCAAGATACTGTCTGCCGCGAGCACCAATTCACACGCGGTATCAGCCAATTCATCACGCAAGCGTTGAATAGCCGCTTCGCGCTTAGGGTCTTTATCTACCCGCCGAATATAGATCGCTTTAATCCGCCCTGGATAGGCTTTGACGACCTCGGTATAGACCTCCGGGTCGTGCTGGCCGCTATCACCAATTAAGATACACGGCATATCGCTATAGAGCGTCAACATACGATCGATAAGATCACGCTTATGGGCTTCCGCTCGCCGCGGCCATGGCTTGCGCAATGATATCCCCCACTCGCGCAGAAAGAGAATAGGGCCAACGGGAATGCGGTTAAGCTGAAAGAAGGTTTCCAGCATTTCATAAATAGCCCAAGGCCCCCTGGAAACATACAGAATAGGCCGCTCAGCCTTTTCGCTTTTACCGCGATAGAGCGCCTGATAGAGAGAAGCAACCCCAGGAAATGCCGTGCGACGATGAGGTTTACGCACAAATAAGCGGTAAAGCATTTTGAGCTTTTCTGCCACGCCAGTGAACATAACCGTATCGTCGATATCGCTAATGACAAGCAGGTCAGCCTCAGGCGGTGGCACGTAAACCTCAACGCTGGTGCGAACGGGCGCCTGCCCTTTGGCGTGCACCAAGATATCGGCTCGGTGCCAGGAAACATCCACCGGCAGGGTGGAACTGATAGGCAAATGAGCGTCAAAATAGCCGTCGCGATCGGTTGTCATGCATAGCTGATTGCCGCCCACATGGATCTCAACCTGAGCATCAGGTAAACCACGCCGAAAGATACGCCGGGCCACATCGGCTGTGTCCCGCAGCATTCCTCGGCGAGGTATCGCACGCCCCAGGGCCGCCTGACGAAACACCCGGCCCATAACAAATATTTCACGCTGAGAACCGTAACCACGATAAGGATGCACAACCATCCCACCGCGCCCGCTGTCCCGCTTCATGGGCTTTGCAATAACGTGAGTGAGCCTTTTGGCAAAGCTTACCCATGGGTGATACCACGCCATTAAGCGTACAAGCCGGGGCAGCGGCACGGCGAGTATTTACCGGGTAGCGGAAAAACGCCTTTGGCGAACCTAGCCCTACGTTTAGCGCGCATTAAGTGGTTCATCATGCTCTCCTTTTCCTGATGAGATAGAGGTCAACAGCTGTTAACCAGTTTGGCGCATCCGTTACCACCGTCAAGCGCCACAAGCCAAGCAACTGGTAACAAGGCACTTGAACCCTCCGGCGATTCATTCCAAGAATAGAATCACGGATTCTTATCACTCTCACGCGCTTTGTGGCCAAAGCGTGGAGAGCGTGACCGGGGTTCGCGGTATATGAGTCGACATCTGCGATCTCACACGGGCAGTCGGCTTACGCTGACCGCCCTGAAAAACAACATGGCCGCGAGCGGCGATGTTATAGGCCGCGTTAAGATCGGCGTGGTAGCGCTTGCCGGAGCGAAACGTGCACTGGCTGTAGTTGCTCTTATCGCGCTTTACCTGCCCAGAGCCGTCGAAGGCGTGGCGGGACGTACCACGGGCATACACAGCGACACAACGCAGCCCGACTTCGACGGCTTTGCTACCGATGCGTGCCACAAGCTGACGATGAAACCAGCGGTGAAACCGCGCCTTCATCGGCGTGCGCTTTTGGCCCGCCTTAGGTCGCCAGCCCTTCAGGTTTTCGACTGCAATGGCCTGGCAGTGATGATCAACCGCTAGGTTGACCAGTTGCCGACTGATCTGATGGGCTTGGTTATCGGCGAGATGGCTCAACCGTTGGTGGTCGCGGCGACAAAACCCTGGCGGCAACCGACTACCGTGGCGGGTGTGCTTTTTAGCGGTCTGGCGAATGCGGGCCATCAGTCGATACTCCCGGTCTTTATCCGTGCGCGAGATAAAGCCTCGCGCATGGACAGTGCCTTGAGTATCGACGACCGCCCAGGTGGCCGCTGTATTAATGCCCACATCCACTGCTAGCACACGATCAGGAGCACCTTTCACTGGCTTCGGTGGCTCGAATTGCTCAGGCAACGATAGTTGCCACTGTCGTCCGTTGGTGGTCAGCAGTGGGGATTTTGCCTTGCCTTTGCCTCGAAACCGGCAGGTGCCTTTTAGCCCAAATCTCATCCAGATCCAATCATTCTGCCAGCGCACCTTGATGAAGGCATGGGTGGCATCGGCATTAATCTTGGCGCACTGGCTGCCGTAAAGGCTTGGAAAGGTTTTGGTGCTGGAGGTTAGGCGAGGTGGCTTGGCGTGTGGATGTTTGCGCTGACCACATCGCCACTGGTCAAATCGCGTGACGAAGGAGCGAACTTGGCCCACTGCATCCATGATGGCCACGCGGCGAAGATAGGAAGGAAATTTGTAGTAGCGGTTGGCAAAGTAAGTATAGCGTACCTGCGGGCGCTTGGCGGTCGGATGAATCAGCGCCTCAATGATCTTTACTGCTTGGTTGCCCTGCGAGGCCCCCACCGTCGGCCAGTGGGTATAAGCCACGGTCATCAGATCGCGCACCAACCGCCGATACAGCGCCAGCGTATTCGCCAGCGCCTGTCGTTGATCGGCGCTGGTAACCTGAAGGGTGAGGGTGTCAGAACGAATAATAAGCATCAGATAACTATATATTTATACAGACATACAGGCAAGCAAGGCTAACGCCTTGCCCTGCCTTGACTGACGATTCATTCAGAGAATCGAATCGCAGAATGCGGCAGGAATTTGTTCAAACGTTGTACAGCGCATTGTCAAAAGCACTTAAAATACCATGCCCTACGTTTAATACCGTGAGTGCATGTACGTCAGGCCGCCGTGCATTAAAGCAGTTTTAGGTACACTATGCGCTTTAACAGACACAATAATGCAGGATGTTATGCCACCAGGTGACAACCCTTTTTATACGGCGCTTACGCTGATTCTGGGAATGGATCATGGGCTATTTTCGATTGTACTTTTATCGCTTAAGGTATCGCTGTTTGCGGTGATTATCGCAAGCTTACTGGCGCTGCCGCTAGGCGCGGCGCTGGCATTATGGCGCTTTCCTGGCCGCAATGCGCTGATTGTATTGCTCAATGCGTTGATGGGACTGCCCCCTGTGGTGGCGGGGCTATGCGTTTACCTACTGCTCTCCCGTGCGGGGCCACTGGGCCAGTTCGGGCTACTGTTTACGCCTACGGCAATGGTGATTGCTCAAGTTATCCTGGTATTCCCTATTATCGCTGCGCTGACCCGCCAACAGGTTGAAGCGCTGCACGGCGAGTACGCCGAACAACTCAGCTCACTGGGGCTTAGCCAACTGCGCATGATGCCGACACTTCTCTGGGATGCGCGCTTTGGTCTGTTAACCGTGATACTGGCAGGCTTTGGCCGCGCCAGCGCAGAAGTGGGTGCGGTGATGATAGTGGGAGGCAATATTGATGGCGTTACCCGCGTGATGACCACCAGCATTGTGCTGGAGACCAGTAAAGGCAACCTGGCGCAGGCACTGGGATTAGGTATTGTGCTGCTGACCCTGGTAACGCTGATTAACGCCGTAGCGCATTTAGTCAGCGAAACAGCTAAGAGACGGCTAGGATGAACGCGCCGCTCTCGCCTTGCGTGCAGGCTGTGACATCCAACGTGCCGACGCTACGCCTTGAGCAGGCGAGTTTTGAACACCGCGGTCACCGGCTGCTCTCCCCCACTACGCTATTGTTTTCTGGCTGTCAGCGCACGTTGATCATGGGCCCTAACGGCGCAGGCAAAAGTCTATTAATGCGCCTAGCCCACGGCCTCTTACGCCCTAGCAGCGGCCACATCACTTGGGGAGTCAAGCCACCGGTACAGGCAATGGTATTTCAGCGCCCGGTACTGCTGCGCCGCTCAGCGCTGGATAACCTGACCTACGCCCTGGCAGTGCGCCAAGTGCCGCGCCACCAACGCAAAACCCTCGCCCTGCAAGCACTGGATAAATTTGGCCTGGCAGCGCTCGCCAAGCGCCCTGCCCGGGTGCTTTCCGGCGGCGAACAGCAGCGGCTAACCTTGGCCCGCGCTTGGCTGCTTAATCCAGCGGTACTGTTTTTAGATGAACCCACCTCCGCACTCGACCCCGCTGCCATCAAAGCGGTTGAAGACGCAGTTAATGAATTCCATCAGAACGGTACCCGCATCATCATGACGACCCACGACCTGCACCAAGCGCGTCGTTTAGCCGATGACGTGCTGTTTATGCATAACGGGCACGCGCTGGAGCATACGCCTGCCCAGCAGTTTTTTAATGCGCCCGCCTCACCCCAGGCAGGTGCGTTTATTCGTGGCGAGCTTGTTTGGTGACGCCTGCCCATATCATCATTCACGCTTAAGCAAGGAGCCACCCCATGCAAACACCCACAGCGGTTATCGCTAGCTTGTTAGGGCTCTCGTGGAGCGCATCACTACTTGCCGCAGATGACTTCATCACCCTCGCTTCTACCACCTCCACCGAAAATTCAGGCCTGTTTAGCGCGATTATTCCGGTGTTTACCGAACAGACCGGCATTGAAGTGCGCGTAGTCGCGGTAGGCACTGGCCAAGCGTTTGAAATTGCCCGGCGAGGCGATGCCGACAGCCTGCTGGTACATGACTCGGCTGGGGAAGCGCAGTTTATCGCCGCTGGTTATGCCAGCGAGCGCCTGGACGTCATGTATAACGACTTTGTGATTGTAGGGCCAAACGACGATCCAGCGGAGATTACAGAAAGCGAGCGCGTAGCCGATGCATTAGCACGGATTGCAGCAAGCAACTCACCCTTTGCCTCTCGGGGTGATGACAGCGGCACAAACCGTGCCGAGCAGCGGCTATGGGAAGACGCAGGCGTTACTCCACAGGGTAAATGGTACCGTGAGCTGGGTAGCGGCATGGGGCCGACGCTGAACACCGCAGCCGGCATGAACGCCTACACGTTCACTGATCGTGCGACCTGGGCGGCCTTTCAGAATCCACAGGACTTAGCGTTGCTGTTTGAAGGGGACAGTGCGCTGTTTAATCAGTATGGCAGCCTAATGCTATCTGAAGAGCAATACCCCCACTTAAAACATGATTTAGCGGCTCAGTGGCACCAATGGCTGGTATCTGTCGAAGGACAACAGGCCATCGCAGACTTTACCGTTGGCGGACAGCAGCTGTTCCTCCCTAACGCGGAGTAACCCCTGCCAGTACGCAAAAGCCGCCTTGATCGCAGTGATCAAGGCGGCTTTTTGTTGCTGCTGTCTATTGCTTTACGGCAACGCGCTAACGAAGTAGGTCGCGGATATCCTTCGCTTCCCAATGGGGAAAGTGCTTGCGCACCAGGGCATTCAAATCCCGCTCAAAAGCGACCCAATCGGTAGCGTTAGCTTGCTCACGGGCATTGGCCGCACTACGAATCATGCCTGCACCGACGGTCACGTTACTTAGCCGATCAATGATTATAAAGCTGCCCGTACCGGGGCTGGTGCGGTAGTTATCAACTGGAATTGCGGCGGTCAGCTCGACCTCGCAGCGGGCAATGGCGTTTAAGCCCAGCGCATCGGTGGTGTGCTTTTCCAGCGTATTGACATCGATCTGGTACTCAATCGCGCTTACCTGACCCGAAAGATCACGGGTGGCAAGCTTAAAGTCATAAAGCTTGCCGGGGGTGAGCGTCTCTTCATGCATCCAGACAATGTCGGCGTTGAACGCATTGGAAAGCGGCAGCTCAGCGTCTGCGCTGACAATCCAATCCCCACGGGAAATGTCAATTTCATCCTCTAAGGTGACGGTGATCGCCTGCCCTGGGTAGGCAGCCTCTAGGTCACCATCAAAGGTCACCACACGGGCGACGCGCGATGTTTTACCCGATGGCAGCACCTTCACTAACTGCCCAGGGCGCACGACGCCCGCCGCCAAGGTGCCGCAATAACCGCGAAAATCTAGGTTCGGGCGGTTAACGTACTGCACTGGCAGCCTTAGATCCGTGAGGTTTTGGTCGCGGCTAATTTCCACGCTTTCCAGCATTTCGATGAGCGTTTTACCTTCGTAGCGTTCATCAGTACTCGCATCAAAATACCAGGGCGTTTGTTCGCTTTGATTTACCACGTTGTCGCCGTTAAGGGCCGACATCGGCACAAAGCGGATGTCCGGCGCACTCAGGTTAGTGGCAAATTCGCGGTACTCGGCAACGATTTCATTAAAGCGCGCCTCAGAAAAGCCCACCAAATCCATCTTATTGACCGCAATCACCAAATGCTGGATACCCAGCAAGTCAGCAATAAAGCTATGGCGTCGGGTTTGGGTCTGCACGCCATAACGGGCATCAATCAGAATAATCGCCAGGCTCGCAGTAGAAGCACCTGTGGCCATATTACGGGTGTACTGCTCGTGCCCTGGGGTATCGGCAATAATGAACTTACGCTTATCCGTCGAGAAAAAACGGTAGGCGACATCAATGGTAATGCCCTGCTCACGCTCAGACTGCAGGCCATCTACCAATAGCGCCAAGTCCACCGTATCGCCGGTGGTGCCGCTGGTTTTGGACGCTTGAGTGATTGCCGCCAGCTGATCTTCAAAGATCATTTTCGAGTCGTGGAGCAATCGACCAATCAACGTGGACTTGCCATCATCAACGCTGCCGCAGGTGATAAAACGCAGCAAATCTTTGTTTTCATGCTCGTGCAGGTACTGCTCGATATTATCCGCGATTAAATTGGACTGGTGAGCCATTAAAAGTACCCCTCACGTTTTTTCTTCTCCATCGAGCCTACCTGATCACGATCAATGGCCCGGCCGCTGCGCTCGCTGGTTTTGGTCAACAGCATCTCTTGAATAATTTCCGGCAAGGTAGCTGCTTCAGACTCCACTGCACCGGTCAGCGGGTAGCAACCTAATGTCCTAAACCGAACAAACTTCTCTTCCGGCACTTCATCTGGCTCGAGGGGTAGGCGGTCATCATCGACCATTACTTGCATACCGTCACGCTCCACCACCGGGCGCTTGGCGGCGTAGTAGAGTGGCACGATAGGAATCGACTCAAGGTAGATGTACTGCCAGATGTCCAACTCGGTCCAGTTAGAGAGCGGGAACACGCGGATAGACTCACCTTTATTGACCTTGGCGTTGTACACATTCCAGAGCTCAGGGCGCTGATTTTTCGGGTCCCAGCGGTGGTATTTATCGCGGAAAGAGTAAACGCGCTCTTTGGCGCGAGACGCCTCTTCATCACGGCGGGCGCCGCCGAAGGCCGCATCAAAGCCGTACTTATCCAGGGCTTGTTTCAGCGCCTGGGTCTTCATAATGTCGGTGTACTTGGCGCTACCATGATCGAAGGGGTTGATATTGGCCGCCCGCCCCTCTTCGTTGGTATGCACAATCAGTTCCATCCCCGCTTCTTCTGCCATGCGGTTGCGAAACTCGATCATTTCCCGAAATTTCCAGGTGGTGTCGACATGCATCAGCGGAAACGGCGGCGTGCCGGGGTAGAACGCTTTGCGAGCCAGATGGAGCATGACCGAGGAGTCTTTACCGATAGAGTACATCATGACCGGGTTGCTAAACTCGGCGGCCACTTCCCGGATAATGTGGATCGATTCAGCTTCTAGCTGCTTTAAGTGGGTCAAACGCGCGGCATCAGGTACGCCGGGCACCTCTTGCCGAACCGTCGACGGCGCAGAAAACTGGTTCATTACCTACTCCCTCACAAAACGAAGCTTGCATGTGCAAACACTGTTTGCCGTCACACTGGGTATTACCCAGGGGTGGCTAATGATGAGTAGGGTAACGCTGGGCCAATAATAACCCAAAAGAATTAATAACTATCTTTTTATAACCAAAAAAATAAAACTGTCTGCACCAGAGAATCTGCTTTACCACGTTCCTCTAGGAGGAAGGTCACATGACATGCGCCCACGGACAAAGTCGTCAGCGAAAATATCTCTGGCAACACCGCGCCCTAACTGACGCTGAGTCCCGGCTAGCGTAGCGCAGCGGTTATTAGAACCGTATAAGGCGGGGTCTCGGCGACATAGTTGAGCGCGCTGACCATCAAAGCGCGCATACCCCTGCCGGTTGCGGTAAGTGCTTACTGACACCAGAGGAACATCAATGGTGTGTCCCACTACTGCATCAAAAGCCACTGGCTCAATGGGTTGCCAGTCACGGCCAAAATATGCGTGTCCCTCAAAAACGCACTGGATACGCTGACCATAAGCAGCATTTTGTAGCGCACTTCTTAAGGCTAGCGCCTCTGCCTCTGCGATTGCCTGTCGAGCTGCTGCGGCGGCGCGGCGCTCTTCAGCCTTGCGCATATCTAATGCTGCTTGCTGCTCACGTATTTGCAACTGCCGCTCAGGTGAAAGTGCTTGCCACTCCTCTTCGCTCATCCCTAGAGGATAGCTGGAAGCACAGCCAGTAATTATCAGTAATAAGCCCACTATGAAAATGAAGGTTTTCATTTCTTGTTCCGTATCTACGGCAGTCAACGCTGGGAAGCGGCTAATAACTTACGCGCTCTACCCAAGTCTGCCATTCGCTGCCTTGTAAATCGATAACGCGATAGCCAGGCCGAGAGGCTTCATCAATCGCGAAGCTTTCAGCACTGGGCATAAACTGATCCGCCATGGCTGGGCAGCCATACACGCCGATGTCCGCTCCCGCCACGCTATGCTTCTGTGCATAGGCCTGATGGGCATGACCAAATAGCACTATCTTTACCTGGGGGTAGGCACTTAACACTTGCCAAAAGGCATCACGGTCTTGCAAACCAATGGCGTCCATCCACGCTGCCCCCACGGCTACTGGCGGATGATGCATCGCAATTAGCGTCGGCCTGTCGTCGAATTCAAGCTGTGCGGCAAGGGTGGAGAGCTGCTCGCTGCCTAGCCTACCGTATGGCTGCCCCTCAACCCGAGTGTTTAGCAGCAGTAGGCGCCACTGCTCTAGATCCACTTCTTCAAGCAGCGGATGTTCCGCCAGCATCAGCTCAGGCTGATCGTGATTGCCAGGAATCCAGAACCATGGGCAAGGCAGCGTAGCCAGTGCCTGACAGGCCAGCGAGTAAGAGGCAGAGGTTTCATCCTGGCTGACATCACCGGTGAACACGACGATGTCGGGCCGCTCGGCGATGACGCGCTCAAGCACCTGCTGAAATTGTCGCCAAGGCACACCGGCTCTAGAGCGTGCTTCTTTATCGGCATGTAAGTGAGCATCGGTAATTTGCACCAACCGCATTTAAGGTGTCTCCGGCACATCATAGGCGTGGCCATGGGCCAAACCGTGGGCTAACCACTCGCCCAAAAAACGGTTGAGCTGCAGCTTTTCATCGGGTTGGTGCATTTTGGCATTGGGGTAACGGTAGCGGCCGCTGAAGTGACGCTCGCGCTGAAAGTCCGTCACCTCGGCCATACGCACGTCATGGTAGAGGTGGACGCGCATCCGCGGCCCTTCAATCACCGCATCCAGAGGGCCGCTCTGGGAAACTTCTATCATGGTGGTATAGGGGGCCTGCTGCACAATGGTCAGATGTAGATCGCCAAAGTGCTGGTCGTCGCCATGCAGCGCAATATCGCGCTGCTGGCCACACTCCATATCCCCTACCAGACGAATCAAGCGCAGGTAATTAGCGCTACACTCACCCTGCAGAGATTTTAAATCGGTGACATAGGCAGCTCTGGCCATGCTCACTCCTTAATCAGGTTCGCTTGGCATCTGTGTTTGGCAATACAGCGCGATGAGAGGCCGCGCGCAGCGACGCGCGCTGCCCTGCTAACCAGTAAAGCGCAATCAAACACATGGCGTTGTCGAGCCTTCCCTGCTCCAGGAGTTCCCATACAGTGGGATAATTAACGACATGAACACGAATATCTTCGTGCTCTTCATCCAATCCATGAATACCGCCCAGCCCTTGGCTATCGATCAGCCCGCAAAAGAGCGTCACCCGCTCGTTACAGGCGCCGGGGCTTGGGTAGTAGGTGTGCAGCTTAGTGATCTGGCCAACGTGGCATCCCGCTTCTTCCAGCGCTTCTCGGCGGGCGACCTCTTCAAGCGGTTCATCCTTATCCGCAAGCCCGGCCACCAGTTCTAATTTCCAAGGAGAAAGCGGGTCATCAATGGCCCCTGCACGAAACTGCTCAATCAGCACCAGAGCATCTTTAACGGGGTCATACAGCAGAACGCCTACCGCATCATGGCGATTATGCACTTCACGGCGCATGGTGCCGCTCCAGCCCCCTTCAAACAGACGATGGCGCAGTTCCAGTGCTTCCAGGCGGAAGAAACCTTGATAGAGAGTATCGCGCTTAAGAAGCTCAACGTCGCTACGGCCAAGTTGAGGCGGTGCCGAGGGGTTCGAACTATTCACCATGAAGCACTCCCGATGATAACAATCGATCTATTATCAATGCTCACCACCGGGAATGCCAATGCCGCTATAACTGGCTAGAAAAACTGGCTAGAAAAACCATCTTGAAAAGCTGACTTAAAAAAACCTCTAAAACTATAGCATTTGCAGCAGTGCCTCTGCATCTTGGCGCAGTGCTTCATCAGATGCTTGGCGGCTATCACGCGCGGTACCGTTGACAGCGCGTTCAGCATGCTCGCGGGCGGCTTGTGTGTTGCCCTCTTCTTTTAAGAACGCCGCATAGTAGTAGTTAACGTCAATACCGTCAGGGCGGATCTCTAACGCTCGCTGAAACATGCGCTCAGCAGTATTGCTATTGCCGAACCCTAGCGGGCGACCCGGCGCGCGATCATACAGGGCACCAAGGGTTACATACGCCGAGCCATTGCCACCCTGCGGGTCGATCTCAATTGCTCGCTCTAACACATCACGGGCATCGCCAGCGGTGCCTAACGCGCCTAGACCGCCACGCTCACGGGCATAGGAAGCCAGCACAATACCCTGCCAAATCAGCACTTCAGCTTCATTTGGGTGCTGGCTCGCAAGGTTTTCGGCTTCGCTTGCCAGCGCTCTTAGTGTGCCTTCGCGCTGATTCGCCGGCATATCAGTCACGGTGTTTTCCCAACGATTTTTCAGTGAGAACAGTTCACCGTCATAGGCCGACGCAGTTAACGGCGCTAAGGCCAGGGTACTGCCTAGGGCAGCAGCGATCAGTAAGCGAGAAAAAGGGTGTGTACGCATTAAAAGCTCCTAGATTATTTTTATACATGGATGACTGGAATAGCTTCCCCTCACAATGTAACGAACGTTTGAATGATTCGCCAGTAGATCATCGGCTATGTGATAGTGAGCGCCCTTAGCGTAAGCTAGTCATTTTGTTCAAGGCGAAGAAAACCGATGAAAGGCCGCAATATGACGCGCTGGCGCGACCCAGCTAAAGATCCGCGCCAAGCGCCCAAAAGCAATTTAATTACCGCCGAAGGCGCTGCCCGCCTGCGCAGCATTTTAGATCACCTGTCCCGGGTGAAGCGGCCAGAAATATCGGCCAAGGTAGGCGAGGCCGCCGCCCAGGGCGACCGTAGCGAGAACGCGGATTACACCTACAACAAAAAAGAGTTAAATCGCGTTATTGCGCGGATTAGCTACTTAACCAATCGTTTGGATGAGCTGCAGGTCGTTGATAGGTTACCGGCCAACACCGATAAGGTGTTTTTTGGTGCCTTTGTAGATTTGGAAGATGAGGAAGGCGAAGCACTCTCCATTCGGATTGTTGGCCACGATGAAATCGATACTAAAAAACGCTGGATCAGTATCGATGCCCCCATGGCCAAAGCGCTGCTAGGCAAAGAGGTAGGCGACGACGTAACGGTGCTTACGCCCAACGGCGAAACGCTCTACACCATTACCGCCATTCGCTACACTGGCAAAGCTTAATCTGCGTTCAGCGCCGTTTTTTGGACGCCTGAACGCTGGTTTTGCTACTGTCTTCCGGCTTGGCACGGTAAACCCGAAAGCGTCGATTATCCGCCAGCGTTTCGAAGCTGCCAAACGTGCGCTCAAGCAGGCCGGGATAAGGTAAAAACGCATTGGCCACTAACACCAGCTGCCCTTTACCGGTTAAATGATTAGGCGCCTCTTCTATCAACCGCGCACTGGATCCATAACTAATCTCGCGCTCTTGGTGAAACGGTGGATTACTCACAATCAGGTCAAAACGCTGCCCTTCAAGCGCCGAGTAAACATCACTTTCCAATACCTGGCCGCTAAGGTGGTTAGCCGCTAGCGTTCGGCGGCAGGCTTCTACTGCAAAAGCGCTTACATCCACGGCGGTAACTTCATGGCCACGGGCCGCTAGCCACGCACTCAAAATGCCATCGCCACAGCCCATATCCAGCACCTTTAATGCTTTTGGGGGCAGGGGCTCTAGGGCTGTTTCTACAGCGTGCAGCAGTAGCTGGGTTCCTTCATCCACTTTGCCATGACCAAACACACCAGGATGGCTCATCAGCGTCAGCGACAATGCTTCAAAGCGTTGCCATGCGCTGTCAGGATTTTCAATAGCCACGGTCCGGGTAGCAAACAAAGAGCAACGCCGAGCGTTATCCAGCTTGTCGCAGCGCATCCCCAGCCCGCTCAGTATTTTTGGCACGCGCTTGATACCGCCCTGGTGTTCACCCACCACGTCAATCGGTGTATTTTCAGGCAGCATGCGGCACAGCCACTCAAGCCACCAGATCCCCAACTGGTGGGCTTTTGGCCAAAATAGTACCACCTGCCCAGCCTGCTGAATAAAAGGCACATCGAACGGGCTAACGGCGGCTTTATCGCGGCCTTCCCACTGTCCACGCAGCGCCACATTATCGCTCACCATCGCTTTGGAGCGATCGATCAGCCAAGGGTCTTCCGGGGGGGCAATCGGCCAAAGCTGGGCTGCCTGCCCATAATAACGTTCAAGGAGTTGGCAAGCGGGCAGTTGAGCACTCATTGGTCAGCCTCGGGTTTGGTGAAGGTATAAAGTAGATAGCGGCCTAGCCGCCAGTGAGGGTCTTGGCGACAATACTGCTTTTCTAGCGCCAGCAGCGATGCCTGCTCACTCTCTTTGCCAGGGGGCTGGCGTAGGTAGTCTTGAAAGATACGTACCCCTGCAACGCTATCCATGATTAAGCCGTTCTCCGATCCCCACTGGCATATTTCATCATGGGTAACCGGGGAAATCGGTGTTAAGCGCTGCCGCTTGCCCTTACCTTCCAACTGGTCACTGAATGCTTTTTGCAGGTTGCCCTTCACCACGTTAGAAAAACGCAGCGCATCGCGGTTAAACACCATTAGGCTTAACTGCCCGCCAGGGGCTAAGAGGCTAGCGAGGGTTTGCATGGCCTGCCGAGGCTCTCCCAACCACTCAAGCACTGCGTGGCAAGTAATCAGCGGCCATGGCCCTGGGGCTTGCTGGGGCAATGCTTGAAGCGGCGCCGACAGGTAATCAAGCTGTTCGGGCAGCATGGCGCCTGCGGCAATACGCTCAGCATGCCAAACGCTTGCATGAGCTAGCATATCCAGGGAAGGCTCTGCCATGGTCACCGCGTGCCCACGCTCGGCAAACCACGCTGAAAGCTGCCCCAAGCCGCCGCCTACATCAAGCACAGGCTGCGCGTTTAGCGTCAGCATATCGGGCAGTAAGTAATCCAGCATAGCCAAGCGCAGCTCGCCCCGGGGTGCTTGATAAAGTGAGCGCGAGAACTTATCGACTAAGCCATCGAAGTAGCGATCTCCCGCCGACGTTAACTCGTAGCTTATAGGTGTATCTGTGGGGTTCATGCAGAGCGCCAAGCGTTGTTTCAAAGCCGCGTAGTTTACCCTGCTTAAACGCCAAACGCTTGCGGGCTAATACGGCATTGCCAATCGTCATGTTGCTCCATGGCGGCCGCTAGCTGAAACAGCTGTTTATCCTCCCCAAGGCGCCCCACCACTTGCACACCAACGGGCAAGCCATTAGCTGCCACATGAAAAGGCACAGACATCGCCGGCTGGCCGGTAAGGTTAGCCAGTTGTGTAAACGGGGTCCGGCGAAGCGCATCCACCGCTAAGCGTTTTAACATGCCCGCTTTTAGTGCCAATGAAGGCACCCCGGGTATGGCTAACAGCGCCATTAACCGCTCGCGGGCGGCAGTCGGATATAGCTCACCCATTTTAGGGGCGGTATCTGCAGCCACCGGCATAACCAACGCATCAAAGCGCTGGTGAAAGTGACTCATCTGCTCAGCAGCCAAATGCCAGTAACGCTTGGCAAGCTCATAATCTCTTGCAGAAAGCTTGGCTCCCAGCCTACCGACAGCTCGGGTGGAAGGCTCAATGGCTAGCCGATGCACCGGCACTCCCGTTTGCTGGCTCACCCAATGCAGGTCTGCGGCTAGGTGGCCTAAATAGAGCGTTAAATAGCTGTCCGCCAGGGCATCACCCTCAACCGGCGGGTCGCACCACTCTACCTCATGCCCCATGGCGGCCAACGCATGGGCAGCTTTCTCAACGGCGGCTGTCACCTCCGCACTTACCTGGGTGCCAAGGCCGCGACTCAAAAAACCGCCTAGCGACACAGCGATACGCAGCGGCTTGCTGGAAGACGATAACGCAGCCACATAGCCCGTCTCACGGGGAGTGGGGTACGGCCCAGAGGGCGCCATGCCATTAATATGCTCTAACAGCGCCGCGCTATCCCGCACGCTACGCGTCAGCGCATGCTCAACCACCGCCCCTTGCCACACCTCACCGTGGGCAGGCGCGAGTGGCACCCGGCCACGGGAAGGTTTAAAACCAAACAGGCCACAGTAACTGGCGGGAATGCGAATAGAGCCACCGCCATCCCCCGCTAGCGCAATGGGCACCATGCCACTGGCTACCGCCGCGGCGGCACCACCGCTTGAACCGCCGGGGGAGTACCCCTCCCGCCACGGGTTTTGTGGATGTGGAAACGCCTTTGGTTCGGTGATGCCCATTAGCCCAAGCTCTGGGGTTGCGGTCTGCCCCATCACCACCAAACCGGCCTCTCGCACGCGCTTAATCAGTAGCGAATCCTCTTTAGGGCGCCAGTTGGCTAGGGCGGCGCTGCCAAAAGCGAGCGGCTCCCCTTCAAGCGCCATCAATAGGTCTTTGCTTAACGTGGGAACGCCAGCAAAAGGGGACTTCTCAGTAACGTTCAACAGCTCCTGGCTGGCTCGCTCAAAACGCGCTCTCACCACCCCATGCAGCGTAGGATTTAGCGCTGTAATCGCACTCATCGCCGCTTCGAACACCTCTTTTGAGCTAACCTCACCACCACGAATCAGCTCAGCGAGGCCGGTGGCATCGTACTGTTGATACTCATGAACGTGCATCGTATTCGCTCGTTGTTGTTGAGACATTCATTCAAGACTAGCAAGGATAACAAGCGGTTGTTAGACGCCAGTCTTACTATCTCCTCGCTGAGATAACGCCCCAGTAAGTGTCGAGTTGATGCCCTTAGCTATCGCACAAGGTACACTGGATATGGTTAGACAATAGATTCATTTGAAAGGCACTTCATGACCAGCGCTCCCCCACTTTATCTGCAAATACAGCAGCACCTGCTAGAGAAAATCCAGGGCGGTGCCTGGCCTGCGCACCACCAGATCCCACCCGAAGAGCAGCTTGCCCGAGATTTTGGGGTAAGCCGAATGACGGCCAATAAAGCGATTCGTGATCTCGTCCAAAAAGGCTACCTAACCCGCCAACCTGGGCTGGGCACTTTTGTAACAGATCGCAAAGCAGAGTCATCTCTGGTTGAGGTGTACAACATTGCCGATGAAGTACGCTCCCGAGGGCATCATTACAGCAGCATCGTGTTGCTCTGCGAAGCCATTAAAGCTGATGACGAAATCGCTTTGCGCCTGGGCGTGCGTCTTGGCAGTCGCGTGTTTCAAACACTGTTGGTGCACTTGGAAAACGACACGCCCATTCAGCTTGAAAACCGCTATGTTAACCCCCGCTGGGTACCCAATTATTTAAAGAGTGATTTTTCGGTACATACACCCAACGAAATATTGGTAGCGGCCTGCCCAATCACTGACGTAGAGCACATCGTTGAAGCCGTGCTCGTTGATCAGCAAACCGCCGAATGGCTCGCTATCGATACCTCAACCCCCTGCCTGAGCATGATCCGGCGAACGTGGTCCGGTGAGCAGCTCATCAGCTATGCCCGCTTACTGCACCCAGGCAACCGGTACAAGCTGCGCTCCTCGGTACATCGCCAAGCCTCATAAAACCCCCGGTGCAGGTATTGACGACTTGCGCGACGCACAAATGTATATACATTAAGGAAACGACCGAACCCCCGCCTCCTATAAAGACTAGACATTAGTCTAATTCTTTATGTGCTAAAATTTAGTCCCAAACCACATAAATAAATTAAACAATTGATTTTATTGGAAAGAACAAAAACTCCTGATCTTTCGCTTGACCGCTCTCCATTTTCTTATTTTTAGGCACCTTGACGAATTCACTTCAATTGACCTTAATTGTATATACATTATGCATTTGAAATAAGATTTCTTGAGAGGAGCTCCCTATGGCGAATGCAACGAATCGTCGTCTCTGGCGCGACATCAGCGTCTTCGATGGCGTGTGGACACTGCCCGGCCGCATGGCCGTTATCACCGAGGGAGCGCACATAATCTCCTTGTCGCCCATGGCTGAGTTCAATGAGCAACTCGCCAGTAGCTGCATTGAGATGGGCCACGGCGGTGTCATGACCCCAGGGCTTGTGGATTGCCACACGCACCTTGTCTTTGGGGGCTCCCGAGCAGAGGAGTTCGAAGCGCGGTTGGAAGGGGCAAGCTATGAAGAGATCGCTAAACGCGGCGGCGGTATTCTCAGCACCGTTCGCGCCACCCGCGAGGCTAGCGAAGATACCCTGCTTATGCTCGCTAAACCGCGCCTTGAAGCCCTGATCGCCGACGGCGTCACTACCGTGGAGATTAAGTCTGGCTATGGGCTAACCGTCAAAGACGAGCTAAAAATGCTGCGCGTCGCACGGCGGCTTGGCGAGATATTGCCTGTACGGGTGGTCACCACACTATTGGGTGCTCATGCCCTCCCCCCTGAATTCAAAAACGATAGCGACGGCTATATCGATCTGGTCTGCCAAGAAATGATTCCCGCAGCAGTGGCTGAAGGTCTGGCTGATGCTGTCGATGTTTTCTGCGAAAAAATCGCTTTTTCCGTAGCACAGTGTGAACGCGTCTTCGAAGCGGCACAGCACCACGGCCTCCCCATTAAGGCCCATGCTGAACAGCTCTCCAACCTAGGTGGCACGGCCATGGCCGCTCGCCACGGGGCGTTATCCGCTGATCATATCGAATACCTGGATGACGCCGGCATCGCCGCCATGCGTGAGGCAGGCAGCGTAGCCGTCATTCTGCCCGGCGCTTTCCACACCCTGCGTGAAACGCAACAACCACCTATCGCCGCGCTACGCAATGCAGGTGTGCCCATGGCAGTGGCAACCGATGCCAACCCCGGCAGCTCCCCGCTGTTTATGCCCACACTAATGCTCAACCTGGCCTGCACACTGTTCCGTATGACGCCTCAAGAAGCGCTTGCAGGAATGACCGCCCATGGCGCTAGCGCGCTGGGGCTGAAGGAACAAGGGCGAATCTACGAGGGTGCAGCAGCTGACCTGTGTGTTTGGAATGTTGAAGCCCCCGCCGAGCTCGCCTATGCAGTGCAGCCGGGGCGTTTGCGCCAACGTTTGCTTCAGGGAGTAGTGACCCATGGCGGCTAATAAGACAACGGCAACAATGATCGACATGTCACTCTGGCAAGGCCGAACAGACCCTGAAGCCAACAGCGAGCGTTGGCATCAAAAGATCCAGCCACTCAGCCAAACGGCAATTCCGGGCTGCGCACTGGTGGGTTTTGAAAGTGATGCAGGGGTTGCCCGCAACCAAGGACGTACCGGCGCAGCTAAAGGCCCGACAGCTTTGCGTAAAGCGCTGGCACCACTTGCCTGGCACCGTACTGGGCCAGCTTATGATGCCGGGAATATACGCTGCGAAGGCGACGCACTAGAAACGGCACAACAGCACCTTGCCGATCATTTAAGTGCGTTACTCAACGCGGATCATTTTCCCATTGTCGCGGGTGGTGGTCATGAGGTGGCCTATGGCAGCTGGTTGGGGCTTGCCCAACACCTCACAGATAAGGGTGAGAAAGCACCGCGCATAGGCATTATCAATTTTGATGCCCACTTCGATCTTCGGGACCCCTCCCACGTCCGCTCTTCGGGCACCCCCTTTGCGCAAATTGCTGATGAATGCGCCCAACGCGGCTGGCCATTTCGCTACGCCTGCTTAGGCGTAAGCCGCG
Organism: Halomonas sp. GFAJ-1; assembly: GCA_002966495.1. Taxonomy (NCBI): domain Bacteria; kingdom Pseudomonadati; phylum Pseudomonadota; class Gammaproteobacteria; order Oceanospirillales; family Halomonadaceae; genus Halomonas; species Halomonas sp. GFAJ-1. Next base: position 2,254,358 of record CP016490.1, on the reverse strand, counting down.
CTGCCAATACCCGCGCTCTGTTTAGCCGCGCAGCGGAACTCGGAGTGATGGTTCGCGAAGATAGAGACTTTCAGCCCGCCCAACTGGAGAGCATTCGACGCGACCTGGAGCGCTTAATGGTGCGCTGTGACCACCTCTATTTAACGATCGATCTGGATGTTCTACCTGCATCCGAAGCACCTGGCGTAAGTGCTCCTGCCGCCAGAGGTGTCTCACTCTCAGTGATTGAACCGCTGATCGAGGCCATCCGCGACAGCGGCAAGCTACGCCTAGCCGACCTAGCCGAGCTAAACCCAGCTCACGACACCGATAGCCGTACTGCCCGCGCGGCGGCCCGGCTTGTTTTTCAGTTGGCGCTCGACACCTAGCGAGCCCTGCTTACAGCAATCAACAACAAATCGACTAACCAGAGGAATTTCGCCATGTTACCTAACGACAAACGTCACGACGCATCTCGCAAGATTGGCGCCCCCACCGGTAGCACGCTTAGCTGTAAAAGCTGGCTGACCGAAGCCCCCATGCGCATGCTGATGAACAACCTTCACCCTGACGTGGCCGAGCGCCCAGAGGATCTGGTGGTATATGGCGGTATTGGCCGCGCAGCGCGTGACTGGGAGTGCTACGACAAAATTGTTGAGACGTTGCAACGCCTGGAAGATCATCAAACCCTGCTGGTTCAGTCTGGTAAGCCGGTAGGCGTATTTGAAACCCACAAAGACGCCCCGCGGGTGCTGATTGCCAACTCTAACCTGGTACCTGCCTGGGCCAACTGGGAGCACTTTAACGAGTTGGATAAAAAAGGCCTGATGATGTACGGCCAGATGACCGCCGGGTCTTGGATCTACATCGGCTCCCAGGGCATTGTTCAAGGCACCTACGAAACCTTTGTTGAGGCGGGCCGCCAGCACTTTGATGGTAACCTGACAGGCCGCTGGATTCTCACTGCGGGCCTTGGCGGCATGGGCGGCGCTCAACCTCTCGCCGCCACCCTCGCCGGTGCCTGCTCGCTCAATATCGAGTGCCAGCAAACCAGCATCGATTTCCGCCTGCGCACACGCTACCTGGATGAGCAAGCCGATGACCTGGACGATGCACTGGCGCGCATAGAGCGCTACACCGCAGAAGGCAAAGCGATCTCGATTGGCCTGTGTGCCAACGCGGCAGATGTGCTGCCCGAGCTGGTCAAGCGTGGCGTAAAACCCGATATGGTAACGGACCAAACCAGCGCCCATGACCCGCTGCATGGCTACCTGCCAGCAGGCTGGACCTGGGAAGAGTACGTCGCCCGTGGTAAATCACAACCCCAAGCCACCGTTAAAGCCGCCAAGCAGTCGATGGCAGTACATGTTCAAGCCATGCTCGACTTCCAGAAAATGGGCGTGCCGACTTTCGATTATGGCAACAATATTCGTCAGATGGCTCAAGAAGAAGGGGTTGAGAATGCTTTCGACTTCCCAGGCTTTGTACCGGCCTATATCCGTCCTTTATTCTGCCAGGGAATTGGCCCGTTCCGCTGGGCAGCGCTTTCCGGCGACCCGGAAGATATTTACAAAACCGACCAGAAGGTCAAAGAGCTGATCCCCGACGACCCACACCTGCACAACTGGCTAGATATGGCGCGCGAACGCATCAGCTTCCAAGGCCTTCCGGCACGTATCTGCTGGGTCGGCCTGAAAGATCGCGCTCGTCTTGGCCAAGCCTTTAACGAGATGGTCAAAAACGGCGAGCTTAAAGCACCGGTGGTTATCGGTCGCGACCACCTGGATTCCGGTTCCGTGGCGAGCCCCAACCGCGAGACCGAGTCGATGATGGATGGCTCTGACGCCGTCTCCGACTGGCCGCTGTTGAATGCCCTACTTAACACCGCCGGGGGTGCCACTTGGGTATCGCTACACCACGGTGGCGGTGTCGGCATGGGCTACTCCCAGCACTCGGGTGTGGTTATTGTCGCCGACGGCACCGATGATGCCCACGCACGCCTTGGCCGCGTGCTGCGTAACGATCCAGGTACCGGCGTTATGCGCCACGCCGATGCAGGCTACGAAATCGCTAAAGAATCTGCCCGTGAAAACGGCCTCGATTTGCCGATGCTGAACCGCTAGAAATTTAACAACGACAAGGAGTACGAATCATGCCCCACCTTGATATTCAGCCCGGCAAAATGACACTGGCGCAGGCGCGCCAGGTCTTTCAATCACCGGTCAAGGTTAGCCTGCCAAGCAGTGCTGACGAAGCCATTCAAAAAAGCGTGGATTGCGTCAACCGTGTGGTCGACGAGAACCGCACGGTCTACGGCATTAACACTGGGTTTGGGCTGCTTGCTCAAACACGTATCGCCGATGAAGACCTGGAAGCACTGCAGCGCTCGCTAGTGCTCTCCCACGCCACCGGCGTTGGCGCTGCGATGGATGATAGCCTTGTACGGCTCATCATGGTGCTTAAGGTTAACAGTCTGGCGCGGGGCTTTTCTGGCATTCGCCGGGAAGTCCTCGATGCGCTGATCGCCTTGATCAACGCCGAGGTATACCCGCATATTCCGCTTAAGGGTTCGGTGGGCGCCTCTGGTGACTTAGCGCCGCTAGCACATATGAGTGTAGTACTGATTGGTGAAGGCAAAGCACGCCACAAAGGCGAATGGCTCTCCGCTGAGGAAGCGCTCAAAGTCGCCGGTCTTAGCCCCATTGCGCTGGCTCCCAAAGAGGGCCTGGCACTGCTCAACGGCACCCAGGTATCCACCGCTTACGCGCTACGCGGCCTGTTCGATGCCGAAGACTTATATGCCGCCGCCACGGTCTGCGGCTCTCTGACGGTTGAAGCCACGTTAGGCTCGCGCTCGCCGTTCGATGCGCGCATTCATGAAGTGCGTGGCCAACGCGGCCAAATCGACGCAGCGGCGGCTTATCGGCATCTGCTCGGCGAAACCAGCGACATCGGCGACTCCCATGCCAACTGCGATAGAGTGCAGGACCCTTACTCCCTGCGTTGTCAGCCGCAGGTAATGGGGGCAGCACTGACTCAAATTCGCCATGTGGCTGACGTACTGGCGGTTGAAGTCAACGCGGTATCCGACAACCCATTGGTGTTTGAAGATACCGACGACATTATCTCCGGTGGTAACTTCCATGCTGAGCCGGTCGCCATGGCTGCCGATAACCTGGCGCTTGCCATCGCTGAAATCGGTTCGCTGGCGGAACGACGCATCTCCTTGATGATGGACAAGCACATGTCCCAACTGCCGCCCTTCCTGGTCGAAAAAGGCGGCGTCAACTCCGGGTTTATGATCGCCCAGGTGACGGCGGCCGCCCTTGCCAGTGAAAACAAAGCGCTAGCGCATCCGCATAGCGTGGATAGCCTGCCTACCTCGGCCAATCAGGAAGACCACGTTTCTATGGCCCCGGCGGCTGGCAAGCGGTTGTGGGAAATGGCCGACAACGTGCGTGGCATTCTCGCGATCGAATGGCTCAGTGCCTGCCAAGGACTCGATATGCGCCACGGTTTAAACACCACCGAGCCACTGGAGCAAGCCAAACAGTTGCTGCGTAAGCATGTTACCCATTACGACCAGGATCGCTTCTTTGCCCCAGACATTGAAGCAGCCAGCGACCTTTTAGCCGCCAGAACACTAAGCCACCTGCTTCGGCCTGGCACCCTGCCAAGCCAGCACTAAGCGGCTTTTCCAGCCCCGCAGCGAACGACTGCGGGGCTTCACCGCATTCAATTCCAACGACAAGAGTAGCTTCCATGAATGCTATCGTTTTGGCCATTTTAGTGATGGTCAGCCTCAGCTTGGCTCGCGTTTCCGTTGTCTTTGCTTTAATCGTCGCAACATTGGTCGGCGGGCTTTATGCGGGCATGCCCGTCAATGCCATCCTTGATTCCTTTAACGATGGCCTCGGTAACGGTGCCACCGTGGCCCTGGCCTACGCCGTACTGGGTGCCTTCGCCGTCGCACTCTCACGTTCGGGTATCACCGAGGTGATGGCAAGCCGCGCCATTGCGCGCTTTCAGGTAGATAATTCAGGCGGCAGTCGACGTATGGTGACCTACACCTTACTAGCCGCCTTGCTAGCCGCAGCAGTCAGCTCTCAGAACCTGATTCCGGTGCACATTGCCTTCATCCCGGTACTGGTTCCGCCACTACTCAAGCTGATGAACCACCTTGAGCTTGACCGCCGACTCGTCGCCTGCGTGATCACCTTTGGTATTACTGCCCCCTACATGCTTCTACCAGTGGGATTTGGTGCCATCTTTCTCAACGACATCCTGCTGACCAACCTGAACGAAAGCGGTGCCGAATTTGGGCTGGAAGTCACCCGAGGTATGGTACCCATGGCGATGGTGATTCCTATCGGCGGGATGGCGCTTGGCCTTGCAGTGGCTGTGCTATTTAGCTACCGCAAAAGCCGTCACTATCAAGACCGTGACCTCGCCAAAGGCGACGAGACGCAAGCAGAAGCGGCCCAACATCTGAAAGGCTGGCAAAAAGCTGTGCTGGCAATTGCACTCATTGGAACTGTTGCCGTTCAGCTCTACACCGGTTCAATGGTGCTGGGGGGTATCTTTGGTTTTGCCCTGCTATCACTGAGTGGCGTCTTCCGTTGGCACGAGCAGGACGGCATCTTTACCGAAGGCATGCGCATGATGGCCCTGGTCGGGTTCATTATGATTACCGCGGCTGGCTTCGCCAGCGTGATGCAGGCCAGTGGTGAAGTTGAAGCGTTGGTGAGTAGTTCCACGGAAATAATTGGTGATAACAAAGGCTTGGCAGCATTGATTATGCTGCTCGTCGGTCTCTTTATTACGATGGGCATCGGCTCTTCGTTCTCAACGATACCCATCATCGCCTCGCTTTACGTACCACTCGCGCTTAACTTTGGCTTTTCACAACTCGCCACGGTGGCGCTGGTAGGTACTGCAGCCGCCTTGGGCGATGCCGGCTCGCCAGCCTCCGACTCGACGCTTGGCCCTACCGCCGGTCTCAATGCTGATGGCCAGCACGACCATATCTGGGACAGCGTTGTGCCAACGTTCCTGCACTACAACATCCCGCTGATTGCCTTTGGGTGGGTAGCCGCCATGATGCTCTAACACTCCCCCAGACCTTTCCCCAAAACACAACCACCCCGCTCATTTAAGCGGGGTGGTTTCATAGCACGAAGCCTAATTCACAGAATCACTCGTTATCGCGGTCACTCGGTCTCAGTACTTTTGGGTTGGAGTTCCCCCACACCGTATAAAGATCAGCTAATAGTGCGTCGTTGAGCTCCTCAAGCTCTTCAATGGTAATACGCTCTTCGCCCTGGAGACCGTAGAGCACCACTTCATCACCCGGTGCCACACCTTCTATATCAGTAACGTCCACCATGGTCGTGTTCATTGATACTTTCCCAAATACTGGCACTCGCTCACCGTTGATCAGCACGAATGCGGCATCCGTGAACACACGCCGATAACCATCAGAGTAGCCAACGGGCAAGTTCGCCAGCAGGCTGTCACGCTCTAACACCCTTACATGGTCATACCCCACTCCGCTGCCCTGAGCATAATCGTTCACCGATGCAACACGCGTTCGGAAAGACATCACAGGCTTGAACTGTTCATAATGGGGCAAATCACCATATAGCAGACCGCCAGGACGCACCATATCAAGGCGTGCTTCAGGCACTTCCATAGTGGCAAACGAGTTAGCTGCATGAAGAATTAAGCCATCACGATCTAGGTTGGCCGTCTCGATTAGCCAATCACTCTGCTCATGAAAAACCTCTAGCCCCTGGCGAACAAAGTCCTCATCTTCAAAGGCAAAGTGAGTCATGATGCCCACCAGCTCCAACGATGCTAACTCTTGAAGCTCTAAGGCTTCCTGGCGTCCTGATTCGCTTTCAAGTGCCATGCCGTTACGCCCCATGCCCCCAGCATTCAAGCCTAAATGGTAGCGCAGCGTAACACCCGCTTCAGCCGCATCCTCAGAAGCCTGACGTGCAGCAGCTATGTCGCCGAATAGCTCTTCCATATCGTAATCAAATGCGCCACGTATCTCAGCAGGTGTTGCACTGCGTACCCGCATTAAACGCCCTTCGAAACCACTGGCCCTAACCACACGAGCCTCTTCATTGCTCGCGACACCAATGCAAGGAATACCTAACGCAATAACGGAAGGCATTAAATTAGCAATGCCATGGCCATAAGCATCGGCTTTCATGATGGCGCAGAGTTCAGCCTCTTCCCCCAATAACTCCTGAACATCACGAACGTTACTTTCGAAAGCAGATTGAGAGACCTCTACCCAGGCATTGGCACTAATGTGCTCGGGGCTATCAACAAGCAGAGCCTGATCGCTTAGCAGCGGAGCCGCATAGCTTGTGCTAGTAACAGCAGCCGTGATGGCCACAGCTAATAAGGTACGTGGATATTTCATGATCGAATCCTTGATTAGTTTTATTGTTAACAACCCACCAATCACATTAACTCATCTTAAGAATTACCCACGAGAGCACATGCCGCGTTTGGTAAAAAAAGCAGCTTTTAAACACAACATTCTTCTGAAAAACCTAACAGCGCGCCAACGAGCTAAGGGCAAACTCAAATCGATTTGCTGATATCGACAATGATAGCTACGCTGTTGTCAGGGTTTGTACAAAAAGCAATCATAAAAAATAGCTTTGGTATAAATTCTAGCCAAGTGGTGTGTAGTAGCACCCCTATTTGGCAATTACTCATTTTCAAATTCATAAGGAGTGTGGCGCTATGTCCAGCCCGGAACATAAGCAGAAGATCTGGAAAATGATCAAAGATATCAAGGTAGGCATGTTAGTGACGTTGGATAATGAGGTGCCCCGCGCACGCCCGATGCACCTAGTCCAGGATGAATATGACGGTACGCTATGGTTCTTTACACGCCGAAGCGCTGAAAAAGTGTTTGAAGCGAAGAGTGATCACGATGTATGCCTCAGCTTTTCTGACCAAGAAGAGGGTGTGTATGTTTCGCTTTCAGGCAAAGCGAGCCTGACCGATAACCGCGAGCTGATTGAAAAATACTGGAACCCTTTCATCGCTGCCTGGTTCCCTGAAGGTAAAGATGACCCCGATGTCGCTCTTATGGAAATCAAGGTGCAAATGGGCGAGCACTGGAAGGCAAAAGAGAGCAAAGCATTCCAGCTTTATGAGATCGCTAAAGCAAATATTAAAAAAGATGAAACCCCAAATTTAGGTGAAAACGAAAAATTTGGTGGCTAAACGTCTGTTTAAGCTCCCTGTGTTTAGATAGACACAGGGAGCTTTCAATTCAGGATTAAAAGGTGGCGGGTGCAGTGCGGTGGTTGAGACGACCTGTGGCAAAGGCGAGCGCTGTTGACGCTGCAAACGTATCGGAAAAAGCACGTGTCTGAATCAGACGCGCATCGTTCAAAGCAATCTTAGCTAAGCTAACTTCTGCCAGCGTTGCTAGGCCATTTTCGTAAAGGCCAAGCGATGTATCATAAGTTTCGCGTCCGGCTTCTACCAATGGGCCAGATGCTGTGTAAGCCGCTAAGCTGCTATGTAGTAGGTTATACGCTTCAACTATCTGGTAAGCGGCGGCGCTGCGAATTTCTCGCAGATCTTCTTCGGCAGCCTCGGCCTGGATTCTCGCCTGTGCCTGCTGGGCTTGACGCCGCCCTCCATCAAAAAGCGGCATGGTAAACACTACGCCCGCCAGAATTTCATCCAATGGACGATTCATCGAGCCTATGCTGCCAAAGCGGCTGTCACTCAACTCCACGTGCCCATGTAACTGCCCAATGTTAGCGACGGCGGCTACTTTGGGGCGAGAGCCTGCGGCTATAAGATCAATGCCTGATTGCGATGCGCGCACGCGTGCCAGAGCCGCCTGAATATCAGGGCGCTGGGCCAAAGAGGTCTCTATGAGTTCATCAAGCGGCCTGGGCACCTCGCGTGGTAACGTTCTCCCCGACAGATCAGCAACTTCCAGTGCTGTCATCGGTGGAAGCCCCATGGCATGGATGAGAGCGGCATGAGCACGCTCTACCCGATTGTTCGCCAACGTAAGATCGAACTGAGCCCGAGCCTCTATTTGCTGAGCCTGCGCCACCTCAGCCCTAATAGCCACTCCCTCTTGAAGCCGACCTTGTGCTACTTCGCGCAACGTTTGCGCATCTTCTAGGCGTTCCTGGTCAATTTCCACCTCAGACTTAGCTGCCATTAATTGAAAGTAGGCCTCGCTAACATCAAATATTACCTTTTGGTGTGCCCCATCAAAAATAACATTGCTGGCGATAGCAGTCTGCTCTGCCACTTCGCGAGCCGCATCACGAGCACCAAAATCAAACAGCAGCCACTCTACGGCTAGGTTAGGAAACAGCTGATACCCTGTCGCAGTAAGACGACCTGAGCCGATCCCAAGCTCAGGAATGCCCGGCTCAGGACGAGAAACCCTTTCATACCCTGCCAGCACATTGGCTGATAACTGAGGGAGCCGTGTAGAATCCACCACGTCTATCGCCAGCTCAGCCTCACGGGCACGCAGCCATGCAGCGCGGGTGGCGGGGCTATTACGCTGTGCAATATCAATCAGCTCTGGGAGGGTGTAGCGATGTTCAGAATCAATATCAACATCGAGAGACGACTGGGTAGAAAACTGAAAAGGAGCCAAGGAGCTTTCGGTAGTTTGTAAGGTCGCGGGCAAAGCAGCACTATTATCACCGAGATGCATTGGCATCTCGTCGATAGACGCCAATGTATTTGAGTATCCTCCTTGCTGCACACAGCCCGTTATTGCCCCACACGCTGCGACGAGCATTAATCGCTGAAGCGCTCTCCTCATGCTTTTTCCCCCTCTTCAGACAATAGATGGATCAGCGCAAACGCACGGTCGAGCGCGACATCACCGCTTCCCACAGCGTTGAGTGTTTCAAAGCGTTCGTGATTCGCAGATGCTTCCAAGGCAGCAGCCAGCGGCGCGGCGGCAGAGGCGCTCATAAGAGGTAGCAGCTGTGCCAACTGTAAGGCTACCGCAAGCCGCTGGGTACCTGCGGCGTCTGCTGCGCTTTCAAAGCGAGGCCACTCAAACTTCATCACTTCACTCGCATGCTGAGCGGTATCAAGATGGCCATAAACGGTTTCTAGCGCGTCCTCACCCCTCAGAACTCTGGCCATACTCGCGAGCGCCTTATCGGTCTCCAACGCTCGAGAATCCCCCGCTTTTTCCGGCCAGATCAATGAAAATACTAGCCCCATGATGGCGATACCCACAAGAATGCCGAGGATACGGTAGCCGGCATCCGCCAGGTCATAGTTTGGGCCAAAGCTTAGCGGTGAACCGGGCAGCACACAGATAAAAAACGCCAACGCCATTTGGAAACCAGCGTACTGCACTCTATATGATCCCGTTGCTACCCAGCCGGCTATAAAGCTGCCTATCGTGATCAACAAAAAGAGGTGCCCTGGATCACTCAGGTGAGGCACGACGAAATACACAGAAAAAACGCCCATGGCGACGCCAACAAGACAGCCAATAATGCGCAGGGTGCTTTTTTGAAGGGTGTCACCGGAGGAGCTAAGCGCCACCACAAAGCAGGTCACCATAGCAGTGTGAATTTCAAAAAGACCGATACTGGTATACAAGGTGTAGGTCAAAAAAACAGCCAACAACACCTTAAGAGCGAACCTGATATAGGTGGGGTTAGAAAACGCATCCTGATGGAAAAATGCGCTTTTTGCAGCGTGTGGTGCCGAGTTCGGCTGAGTAGCCAGAGGCTCGGCATAAGCACGTATAGCCTGCGCCACTGGATCTTCCTCTGTGGGTAAAGGCGTTTTAGCCTCACCCTGTGACAACTGAGACAAAAGCGAACTCCATTCCGGTGAACGCTTTCCTGCCACTGCCGCTGACTGTGCGACCGCAAGCAGCTGGAAGCTAGCCGACAGTTGTTGCGCCATCCGCTCATGCGATTCCCGCGATACTTGGCCCAAAAGGCGTGCCATCCCAAGGTGCTTCTCCCCCGCAGTGTTACCTTCTTGCAGCAGCGGTTCAGCATCGACGGGATCTCCGCCTGACAATAGGTGCGCCGATACTTCCAACCGTTCACGCAGCCGTTTCTGCACCAAGCGATATGGACTGCGACCAGCACACACTCCCAAGGCGGCAAGCAGCACCATAGGCACAAACACCACCATCCATACCCAGGTTAATGCGCGCACCACCAGCCCTGGCATGCCGATATAGTCGTAAGCAGACAGGATGAAGACGAGAATAAACCCAAGTAGACCCGCGGGCTCTCCCAATTTACTCGCACGTGCCAGCCACATGCTCCCGAAGGTAACGCCCCCCATCATGGCTAGCCGCAAAGCAGGTGAGCCTGCCACCAGCATCATCAGCACCACGCTAAGCGCAATAATGATCGTTACGGCCAGAATCAGACCAACGCCGATGACAATATTCTCCCCTGCGTTATCTCGGTACATGAGAAAAATGAGATAGCAGGAGAGCAGCGCCAACGGCACTTGAAGCGTCATGGTCAGCACGGCGGTCATGCCGCACAGTAACGCAATATGCAAAGACATCACTAGCCGTCCATCAAACGGCTTCAGCTCTGCAAGCAGCGTGCCGCCAACCCCTCGAGGGGATCGCTGGGGCGCGCTACTCATGCAACTGCACCGAACGGATGATCACCGAGGCCGAAGCACCAATGCGCATCAGTTCCTCCGGTGGATCATCAAGACGAATGGTCACTGGAAAGCGCTGCGCCACACGTACCCAGTCAACCGAGCTATCCACAATCGGCAAACCAATGATATTGATCTCATCCGTGGTTCTGACGCCATATCCTAGACTTTCAACCCGCCCGCTCAAGCGCTGATTGGGTGCCGACATGACAAAGACATCGACCGGCGCTCCAATATGAATATTTGGCAGCTCTGTTTCACGGAACAGCGCAGACACTCTCCATTCATCAGTATCAATCAGCGTAAATAGGGGAACGCCCACCATGACATGGGTGCCTACTCCAATATCTGCACCGGTAATACGACCAGAAATAGGGGCATAGACGTGGGTATCGCGCAGCTCTCGCTCTGCCATCGTTAGCGCTGAGCGTGCCAGATCAACCTGCGCCATTGCAGCGTCTAGCGAACCCACCAACGTTTGAGCGGCGGCCTGCTGACTCAACGTCTCATCCAGCGAGATCAGAGCATCTTGATACAAAGAGCGTGCGTTATCGACTTGCTGAGCCGTAACCATACCGCGGGGCAATAGGTTTTCCAGGCGCTCTAGCGTCTGACGAGTGAGCTCTACATGATTGCGGGCTCGATCAATCTGGCGAGTGGCGATGTCCACATTTGTGTCTTGGGCGGCAATTAAGCGGCGACCTGTCGCAACTTCTGCCTCGGCAGTACGTAGAACTGCTTGCGCTTGCTCGACTCTTAGCTCGTAAAACTCAGGGTCGATACGAAAGAGTAAGTCTCCCGCCTCGACAAACGTATTATTCTCGACGAAGACATCCACAACACGCCCCGGAACGTGGCTAGCAATGGGCACGGTCGTCGCTCTAATGGAAGCGTGGTCGGTACTGAGCGAGCTTTCTCGGAGCGTAATAACCCATATAACAGCCATGGCGGCTGCAGCTATTATTGCAAAACCTACTATGCGGACGAACATCGCCTTAATTGGAATGCGGTTCAATGCAGGCTTATGTTTTGTTTCGCTCATAGTGCCAGCTCTCCAGTCCATAGCGCCCAAATAATCACGCTAAATAGGATCGCTAAACATAAGTACACCAGCACCGGGGCCGGAAGATGTTCATTTAATCCGACACGTATAAAGGCCACTCTGATAAGTACGGCACCCATAATGCCGAGCAAAGAAGCCAGCAGCCATACAGGAAAGAAGGAACCATACAGTGGCATCGATGGCGCATGGGCCTGCATGGTGCAGCCAGTGAGCAGCACAAGCGCCACGCTCCCTAGGGTCAGTTGCTTAAAAACGTGCCTTACAATCATCGCAGCAGTTAACAACCTATTAAGCGTCAGCACTACTCATCCCCCTGACCCAATATTGAGAAGCAAGACAATAGCGAGCCCCCATAGCGTTAGCAGCGTGTTGGAAACTGCGTAAGGTACGGTGTAACCAAGCATAGGTACGTTGCTTTTGGCCACCTCTGACACCATGGCACCAGAAGCGGTGGACGTTCGAGCACCACCACAGCAGCCAAGATTAATAGCAGGATCAAAGCGGAAAATATACTTACCAATTAGAGGCGCAAGTACCATGGGCATACCCGTTGCAAATAGGCCTGCAAAGAAAATACCGAACCCCGCCTGCTGAAGGCCTGCAATAAAAGTAGGACCAGCACTAATGCCCACCACCGCAATAAAGACGTTAAGGCCCACCGAGTTCATAAACCAGAGTGTTGACTCTGGCACATTGCCCACTCTTGGGTTCACCGTGCGATACCAGCCCAAAATAATACCCGCTATCAACGCACCGCCAGAAGTTCCAAGCGTAATCGGCACCCCGTGGAGAGGTAGAATCAGCGAGCCTATTAGCCCCCCGACACAGATCCCAAGCCCCACTAATACCATGTTAGTGATTGTGGCTGGCCTATCTGCATAGCCAAGCGCTTCAACCACTCTCGCAGTATGGGTAGCGGTACCCGTGATGCGCACGATATCACCCCGATGGAGCTTGGTTTGCGCCAGTATCGGCACCTCTACACCAGCCGAGCCACGGCGAACGCTGTTTAAGTAGACACCGCGGGCAAAAGGCTCCTTGGCAAGTTCAATCAATTGACAACCATCAACGGATTTAGCGGTTACCAAAACATCCACAGCCTCCACAGGGATATCAATAAGCGCCCGATCTTCAACTTCTTCGGTCATATTTGATAGCGCTACCAGCGCTTGCCGACGACCGGAAACAGCCACTACATCGCCTGCTTTCAACACCAGGTCGGGGGTAGGCTCGACAACCTGATTATGTTGGCGCACCCCTTCAATAAATAGCCGCTCGCCGGCTGCCGCCTCAGCCTGGGCAAGGGTCATTCCCTCCACGCGACCACCTGCAGGAATTCGAAATGCGCGAATTTCATGCTGATGCCAGGCACTTCCCATTCCTCCTGAAGGTGCTCCAATGGAGTGCTCGCGCTCATAACGCGCGCACTCCGCCGCGATATCAACGCGCAGCAGTTTTGGCCCCAGATACGCCAATATCCAGCCTGTTCCAACGGTGCCAAAAATATAGGTAATGGCGTAGGCAACGGGAATGAGATTTTCTTGGTCAGCTATTTGCTCTGGCGACATACCAGTGCGCGCCATCGCATCCGTCGCAATACCGATAGAAGCGGAGATCGTTTGTGAGCCTGCCAGTAAGCCAGCGGCCAGACCCGGGCCGTATCCCGCTACCATGGCGGCTCCTGCAACACAGGCCAAGATGACGCAACAAACCACCACAGCAAACAGTGCTTGAGGCAAGCCATCAGAGGCGATACCTCTAACAAACTGCGGCCCCACGCCAAAACCAACGGCAAATAGAAACATAATAAAAAAGATAGACTTAATCTGATCTGATATATCAATACCTAGTTGCCCAACCACAATACCGGTCAGCAGCGTTCCCGTTACAGCGCCAAGGCTAAATGATCCAAACCGTCTCGCTCCGATCCAGTAGCCGACTGCTAACGTAATAAAAATCGCCAGCTCCTGATGATTGCGAAGAGTGGTCGGTATCCACTCAACTAAATAATTAACCATCGTCTTGTTCGCTCCCTGCTAGCGTTAATTTAACGTTACCTCATATTTAACGCTAGTCGTCAAAAATCGCCATCAATGCTTAATTTAGTTTTTATTTACAATACAACTACGCTACAGATCCACGCAATAAAATTTAAGCAGCATCTCTATAGCAGCGCTCGCAGATTATAAGAAAAATAATTTTTATAACAAAAAAATCATTTCCTTTCCTACATTCAGGATAAAAAAATCCTACCAAAAAGATAGCAAGCTAAAACAATCATCAAAGAGAAGCCAAATAATAATTTATTTTTGAATAAAAAAACTTTAAATTTCGATAGCCTTAGGCTTATCTTTACAGAAAGACATCATGGAGAGAGCAGAAATGAGTGATCAGAACCATACTGAATCAAGCAAAATGTCGCCTTGGGATATGTTTAACATGGAAGTCCCTGAAGATCATATGCCACGCCAAGGTATTCATCCACGTGCTGCTAAAGCGATTGTTAACAGTGAAGCATGGACAGATGCTCGCCCGGAGATGAACCTGTCATCCTTTGTTACAACATTTATGGAGCCGGAAGAGGTCGAGCTAGCCAAAGAACACATTCTTAAAAACCATATCGACCACGATATGTATCCACAACTGTTCAACATGGAACGCCGAATGGTGAAGTGGCTGCATACGCTGTGGAACGGCCCACAGGATGTTGAGCCCTACGGCGCGGCTACCGTCGGCTCATCCGAAGCCTGCATGCTTGCAGGGCTTGCTCATAAATGGAACTGGCGACAGGCCCGGGAAAAGGCTGGTAAAGACACAACACGCCCGAATATGGTCACAGGCGGAAATGTCCAAATTGTGTGGAAAAAATTCCTTCGCTATTTCGACGTTGAACCAAGAATCGTGCCCCTCAAACCTGGCAACTACCGCCTGACCGCCGAGCATCTTGAAGAGTATGTCGATGAAAATACGATATGCGTTGTGGCGATTGCGGGTCAGACCTTCACCGGTGAAGATGATGATATTCAGGAAATTCATGACTGGCTAGATGACTATGAGAAGCGCACGGGCATCTCTATTCCTATGCATATCGATGGCGCCTCAGGTGGGTTTGTTAACCCCTTCTGTTACCCGGAATATGAATGGGATTTCCGCCTTCCCCGTGTAAAGTCCATCAATGCTTCTGGACATAAATTTGGGCTTGTACCGCCTGGTCTTGGATGGGTGATATTCCGTGAAAAAGAGGTCTTTAATAAGGATCTAATTTTTTATGTGAACTACCTGGGCGGGGAGATGCCTACAGCAACGCTTAACTTCTCGCGCAATGCCGTTCAGATCGCTTTGCAATACTATGGCTTCATACGACTGGGGTTTGATGGCTATCAGCGCATCATGACCAAAACGGTCGAGAACTCTCAGTATCTGCGCGACCTGCTGATAGACAGTGGCTACTTCACCATCATGAATGAGACCCAACGCATCCCTGTGGTCGCCCTTACGCTTAAAGAGCAGTACAGCAATTTTAATGAGTTCGACGTGTCCGCCAAAGTGCGCGAGCGTGGCTGGGTGCTATCCGCCTACACCATGCCACCCGCCGCTGAAGAAGTTCGCTCGTTGCGCATCGTCGTACGCCCACACCTAAACAAGAACGTTCTCAAAGGGTTAGCCAACGATATCATCAACGCCTGCAAGTGGTTAGAGGAGTACGGTGGCAACAGCAAGCCTCCCGAACTACATACCCATGCCGCAACGGCGTACAAAGTCGCGCCCAGCAAATGTTGATTAAATATGTAGCTCGCGCCTAATCACAGAGCGCTGGCTGGAGCATCTGATAGCCTGCGGAAGCCAGGAGTGGCAGTGTAAAACAGTCAGAAGGCTGCCACTCACAACGCTAATAAACGCTGCCCTCTATTGTGTGTTTCAAGGCTATGCCTTTCTGCAAGGATCACGACATGTCCCAACGTAAAAAATCGACACTATCTGCGCTAACGGTGGCTGTATCAGGGTTGTTGATAGCGCCCGCACTCCTGGCGTGCACATCACTACTCTACAGTGATGCTCACAACAACGCCTATGCTGGGCGGACATTGGAGCTGCCTATGGAGCTTCCTTATAAGGTATCGTACTTCCCACAGGGCGCTACGTACGGCTCACAAGCAGATAAACACCATGCGCTTGATTTTACAGGGCAAAACGCTTTTGTCTCTATCGGCGTGCCCGACCCAATATCCGGTGATGTTAAAGTGGTTGAGGGTCTCAACGACAAGGGTTTAACGTTCAGCCTTCTGGCGTTCCCAAGTGCAGAAGGCCCAACCGACATGGTGGATAACACCCAAGCGGTACTAGCGGCCATAGATCTCGGTGCCTGGGCTCTGTCACAGTTTGATACGGTTTCAGCGGTGAAAGATGCACTAGCAGAGCAGCCGACTATGGTAACGTCGTTACTTCCCGGACACCTGCTCAGTACGCCGTTTCACTATGTTATTCATGATGCTAGCGGAGAGTCGGCGGTTATTGAGTTCTTTAATGGTGAAAAAAACATCATTGATAACCCTTTAGGTGTTATGACGAATGGCCCAGAGTTCTCCTGGCACATGACAAACATGAATAACTACACTCACTTAAGCAATATTGACCACTCACGCCTTGACGCCCAAGGTGTTCGTTTAGAGCAACCAGATTCAGGTATAGCAACAGCCGCACTACCTTCTTCTAACACCTCAGTTGGCAGGTTTGTGCGTGCTTTTTACTATGCAAACTTCGCTGAAAAAGCAGAAACCCCCGAGAGAGCTATCACAACGCTGTCGCAAATAATGAATAACTTTGACCGCCCCCGAGGCATCACAATAGATAACCGTTTTAAAGACGGTATCGCCAACATTACGGCACCGGGTGTGCATGACAACCGCGTCTATACTTCAGAGTATACGTCATGGGTCACGCTTACTGATTTGGCGCAGAGGAAGCTCTACGTTCGCACATATGACAGTCTTAACTATATGAGTATTGACCTTACAGAACTGACCGATATTGAAGAGATCAAGCATGTGTCACTCAGTGATCTTCATAGTGACATGCATAACGCGACAGCCGCTCTCGCTAACTGAGTCAAAGGTTAATTAAAACGACCGATTTACTAATAGTATAGTGAACAACACTATTCTTTTAGCTTGCCATCGCCTACCACTGGTCTAAACGTACGTTTTAAGGTCTACACTCAGCGCCGCCCTGCTAGCCTATGCTAGGGGCGGCATTTCTTTTTGCAAATAATGCAGCTACGCACCTCGTACCTTCTGAACCCGAGATCAGTAACTAAGTCGAGCCACTTATGTCGCCTTGCAATTTCTTTGCGTCGCTTAGCGCACACTCAGAGTCAGCACTTGTTGCCACAATAGGGCCAAACCCTTAGCCCTAAAAGGAGCAGCAAGTGAATAGAAACGTGATTTTAACCTGTGCAGTCACTGGCGCTGGCGACACGACAACAAAAAGCCAACACGTACCCATCACGCCGAAGCAAATAGCCGATGACTGCATTGCCGCCGCGAAAGCCGGGGCTAGCATAGCGCATATTCATGTGCGCGACCCAGAAACGGGTGGCATCAGCCACTCGCTAGATCACTTTCGCGAAGTGATGGAGCGTGTGCGCGAAGCCGACGTGGATATCGTTATGAACATCACCGCAGGCGGTGGCGGCGACTGGATTCCTGACGCTAATGACCCCACCCGTGGTGGCCCCGGCACGGACATTCAAACACCGGCTCAGCGCCATGAGCCGGTCGGTGAACTACTGCCCGAACTGTGTACGCTCGACTGCGGCAGCCTCAATTTTGGCGATATGGTCTACGTAAACCCCGCTGACTGGCTTCGCGAACACGCCCGCTTGGTACAAGCTGCGGGCGTTAAACCGGAGCTTGAGTGTTTTGACCTGGGCCACGTGTGGTTTGCCCGGCAACTGCAGAAAGAGGGATTGATTGAAGGCGATCCTCTTTATCAGCTCTGCTTGGGTATTCCCTGGGGCGCTGAGGCCGATCCTGAAACCATGTTAGCCATGCGCAATAAGCTGCCAGAAAACGCCCAGTGGGCCGCCTTCGGTATCGGTCGTCATCAAATGCCCATGGCAGCCCAAGCCGTGCTGCTAGGCGGCCATGCCCGCGTTGGCCTGGAAGATAACCTCTACCTAAAAAAAGGCACCCTAGCCACCAACGCCCAGCTGGTAGAGCACGCAGCTACGTTGATTGAGAACCTGGGCGCCCGCGTGATGACACCCGCTGAAACGCGCGCGCACCTCAAACTACGTAACCCGCATACCGGTGGTATTGAAGGTCAGGCTAATGGAGGTCAATCATGAGCCAACAGCTCACGGTTATCGGCACGGGCGTTATCGGCAACGGCTGGATTGCACGGGCGCTCGCAAACGGCTGGGATGTTGTGGCCTTCGACCCAGACCCCGATGCACCACAGCGTACCCGCGCTTTCGTTGACAATGCCTGGGCAGCGCTGGAAAAGCATGGTCTCGCTAAAGACGCCAGCCCAACGCGGCTGCGCTTTGTAGACAGCTTAGAAGCAGCGGTGGAAGGTGCTGATCTGATCCAAGAAAACGTGCCAGAGCGTTTGGATCTCAAGCGTAAGATTCTGGCTGCGTTGGATGCGGCTAGCGCGCCAGAGGTGCTGATCGGTTCCTCTACATCCGGCTTCAAGCCCAGCGACTTGCAGCAGGCCTGTACACGGGCGCCGGGGCGCGTGATCGTTGCGCACCCCTTTAATCCAGTTTATCTATTGCCGCTTGTGGAACTGGTGGGCGGTGAAGCGACCGCATCTAACCAACTAGAGCGCGCCCGCACGCTTTACCAGGCGCTTGCTATGCGCCCTCTGGTTGTGCGCCGAGAGATTGAAGGGCACATTGCCGATCGCCTGATGGAAGCACTCTGGCGTGAAGCGCTGCACTTAGTCAATGATGGAGTGGCAACGACCGAAGAGATCGATGCCGCAGTAGTTTACGGCTGCGGTCTGCGCTGGTCGTTGATGGGCACCTTCCTCACCTTCCATTTGGCAGGTGGCGAACAGGGCATGCGCCACATGCTGGAGCAGTTTGGCCCAGCGCTAAAACTCCCTTGGACAAAACTGGAAGCCCCGGAACTCACCGATGAGCTGATCGACCGTGTGGTGGAGGGCTGTGAGCACCAAGCTGCGGGGCGTCCAGTGGCTGAGCTTGACCGCCGCCGCGATGACTTTTTGGTGGAGCTGCTGGGCTTGGTACAAAAGTATTGGCCCGAAGCCGAGGGCTTGGAAGGACGTATCTAATGGTCATTTTAGAGAGCCGTGTGGCTTCAAACTGGGTCGACTACAACGGACATATGAACGATGCCGAATACGCTCGGGTCTTCTCGCTGGCGGTCGAGGCGTTAATGGAGCACGTCGGCCTAGACGAACCAGGCCGTGCGCGCCACGGCTACACCCTCTATACCCTTGAAACACACCTCTGCTATCGCCGCGAGGCTCACGAAGGGCAGCCACTCAGCGTAGAACTGACGCTGCTGGATCGCGACACTAAACGGCTGCATATTTTCTTCAAGCTGCATGACGAGGAAGGCAGCCTGTTAGCGACCAGCGAGCAGATGCTAATGGGCATCGACAGTGATACCGGCCGCCCTGCCCCCTTCCCCCTATCCGTTGAGCAAGCCATTGATGCGCTGCCCCTAGCGGCGCCCTCGGCTTGGCCGTCACAGGCTAGCCGAATCATCGCTATACGGCGATAACAACACGAAAAACAATAAGAACCGTCCGCCAATACGGGCGGTTCATCGGGACTGCCGGCCCGACGCCCGGCCCAGGAGGACATGAATATCGCTACGCCAACCCCCCCTCATCGACCCACGCCGCCTCATAACAATTCACCAAAGGCCGAGCTCAGCACTGACTACATGGTGACTGAGCTGGCGCAAGGCGGCTTTTTCCAAGGCATGCACAAGGGCATGACGCTAACCGCGAGCGCGCTTGTGCTGCTTTTTGTACTTTTCACTGGGTTTGGTTCAGAGACCGCGAGCGGCGTCTTTGGTACCACACGCGCCTGGATTGAGAGCACCTTCAGCGGCTACTACCTCGTAACCGTCATGCTGCTACTCGCCGTCTGTGCCTTTATCATCTTTAGTCGCTTCGGCAGCGTAAGGCTTGGCGCTGACGATAGCCGCCCGGAGTTCAGCAATTTTGCGTGGTTTGCGATGTTGCTGTCTGCCGGCATTGGCATTGGCATTCTGTTTTTCGGCGTCGCAGAACCCGTCTTCTATCTCGACGATACCGGCGCCTTTGGCTATCCCAACAACCCTCATGCAGATATGGCGGGTGCTACCGCGATTGGGCACGAACGTGCTATCGATGCGCTACGCGTGACCCTTTTTCACTGGGGGCTTCACGGCTGGGCCATCTATGTCATCGTGGGTATGTCACTGGCTTATTTTGCTTACCGAAAAGGCTTGCCACTCGCACTGCGCTCGGCGCTTTATCCGTTTATAGGTGAACGCATTTTTGGCCCTATTGGTCATCTCTTCGATATCCTGGGCGTACTGGGCTGCGTATTTGGTGTGGCAACATCTCTGGGCCTTGGGGTTAGCCAAATGGCCGTTGGGTTAGAGCGGCTCGTGGGGGTTGACCCTGGGCTAACTACTCAGCTGATGCTGATTGCTGGCATTTCAGTTATCTCAATACTTTCCGCTGTATCCGGCGTACGTGGCGGTATTCGTCTTATTTCAGAGTTGAATATTTGGGTATCCCTGATTGTCGTCGGCATTTTCCTCATTGCAGGCCCCACGCTGTGGCTCATCATGACCTTCGGCGAGACGTTACTCGACTACGCCATCAACTTCATTCCCATGGGGCTTTGGTACGCCGATGAGGAGGGAGACGCCGCCTGGCAACAGGGCTGGACAATCTTCTACTGGGGCTGGTGGCTCGCCTGGGCTCCCTTTGTGGGCCTTTTCATTGCCCGCATTTCCAAGGGCCGTACATTGCGCGAGTTTGTACTGGGCGTTCTGTTAGTGCCTACCCTGATCATCTTTGTTTGGCTGATCATCTTCGGGGGCAACGCCATGCACCAGGAGCTTTATGCCACGGGCGGACCGGGCAGCGCTGGCATTATAGAGCTAGTAAACGCCTGGAACCTACCGGCTGCACTGTTTGCCACGGCGGATGGGATTGTGGGTAGCGGTACCTTTGGGTGGATTCTCTCAGCCCTCATGGTCTTTCTGCTAATGAGCTGGTTTGTTACCTCTTCAGACTCAGGGACGTTAGTGCTCACCACTATTTTGTCGCTAGGCGATAACGAGCCGCCCATACGCTTTCGCGTTTTCTGGGGCGTAGTGATTGGCTTAGTCGCGGCGGTGCTGCTGGTGGCAGGCGGTCTAAGCGCACTGCAAACAGCGCTGATTGCAGCTGCTCTACCGCTGAGCGTGGTGGTGCTGGTAATGACAGCCGGCGTACTGCTTTCGCTGTTCCGCGAGTCGCTTAATACAGGCCGTAAGAAACGTTGAGCTAAGGCACACGATGACACTAGGCGTCTCTCGTTGACGCCTAGTGCTCAATAAGCCTCGGGAGGTTAACGAAAGCAGCCGTGAATAACGAGTATCGCTATGAATATCGACACCTTTATCACCCGCTTTGAGCGAGGCTTAGCTAACGTCACGCGTAGTACGCCCGCAGAGGCGCGCCAGCGCTACGACCAGCTGTGCCAAACATTTGCCCCACCTAACCCAGCCGGCATGCGCATTACCGACGAGCCTTGGGAAGGCAGCGTACTTCGGCATTTTATTCCTGCCTCCGCCAAGCCGGGTCGCATTATGTATATTCACGGCGGGGGGTTTACGCTGGGATCCGTCCACAGCCACCATGGTATTGCGGCAAGCCTAGCTGACCGACTCTCGCGCCACGTTGTCAGTCTCGACTATTGCTTAGCGCCTGAAGCGGACTACAGCGACATGCTGGGGGAGTGCTTAAGCGCCACCCGCGTGATAACGCCTGCTGCCATCGTTGGTGATAGCGCAGGCGGGCGCTTGGCGCTGGACGTGTTAACGCGGCTAACGCATAGCGTTCCGCTAGGGCTTATTTATCCGCCGGTTGGCCCGCTTAACCCACAAACGCTGGGTCCTGATGCCCCGCTGCTTAGCCGTAACGATGTCTTATCACTGCTTTCTTTCTGCCCGGGGTTGAACACTCAGATCGATGCACTCCCACCCAAAGCGCAGCTGGAAGTGCTTAGCGTTGAGCACGACCCATTAACCGCTCCACTTGAACAAGCCGTTGCTGCCTGGCGCCGTAACGGTGTGCAGGTAGGGTATCGCAGCGCCAGCACGATGGTGCACGCCGCCTTACATGCCCATGCCCTGCTGCCAGAAATGCAAAGCGCCTGGCAAGATTTTTGCCAGGCGCTCAACCAACGATTAGAGCATTAACGCTCAGTTACTGGTAATTGGCGCGCACTGCCTCTATTGCCGGCTGACCATTTTTCGCCATGACCCCCTCCAGCCAAGTCTCTACAGTGCTTAAATTGGCACTGATCCACTCAGAGGCCACCTCATCCGCGGGACGATCTTCGTAGCTATAGCTATGCACCCAGGCATTTTGATCCTCAATATCCACCACATATTGAGAAAGGAACCTATGCAACTGGGGGTCTTCTGCCGCCATGCTGGCAGGCACAATCGTCCATACAGTGCTCCCAATTTGAGCAATACCGGCACCTTCGGCATCATCCAGATAGGCCATATCGAAGCTGACGTTCATCCAGTGGGGTTCCCAGCCTACAAAGGTCACCCACTCGCCGTTGGCCATTTTCTGCTCGGCTTGCGCCAGCATTGCCGCCGTAGAGCTCTCTCTGAGCGACCAGTCGCCTAGCCCCACAATATCGTTATCAATCGCCGCGAGGATCGCCGTGTTAATACCGGTGCCCGCCTCGATGCCCTGTATCTCGCCGTCGAAGCGGTCTCGGTGGGCGTCCAGGTCGGCCACCGACGTTACGCCGGCGTCATACACGTACTGCGGTACCACTAAACCAGAGTTCGCTCCCTGAATATTGGAGACCAGTTTTTCCACTTTATTATCGGCCACCAGCGGCTCTACCATATCCGTCTGCACCGGATACCAACCGCCCAAGTAAACATCCACATCGTTACGGGTTAAGCCAGCCAAAATAACACTAACCGCTAAATCTCGTTGGCGGGTTTGGTAGCCCATCGTTTCCATCAGCTGTGCCGCTACCTCGGACTTCACGGTAACTCCAGGCCAGGGCGGCACACCAAACCGCACCTCATCAAGGCCAGCCGATGCAGGGGCGGAGACAGCCAACGCCGTGAAACCTGCCAAGCTGAGTGCGCCAATACTTTTCACACCAATGAATGTACGCTGCATTATTATGTCCTCTTTTGGCGATATACCTCGTCAAGTCTGCCAACTAAACAACAATTCAAACGACATTGAGCGACATAAAACACTCATAAAGCGACAAATTACCGCTTAGCTACTGACGTGACTGGCGTCGTGCTTCTACCGGTGAACAGCCAAAATGCGTGCGATACGCACGTGCAAAGCTGGAGCTTGATGCAAAGCCACACGCAATACCTACCTCTAACACGTCCATATCGGTTTCCATCAGCAGGCGCTGCGCCCGCGACAAACGAAGTGACAAATACCACTGACGCGGCGTTCGATGAAGATGCTCCTCAAATAGCCGTTGAAGATGGCGTAACGACACCCCCGTTCGCTCGGCAATCTTTATCAGGGGTAACGGCGCTTCCAGGTGGCGCTCCATTAACGCAACCGCTTCAATTAAACGCCGATTATGCGAGCCTAATCGGCGCGCCAGCGACATACGCTGCTGATCGTGGCGATTTCTTAAGCGCTCATGAATTAGCTGCTCAGAGACATCCACCGCCAGCTTGGCGCCGTGGCGCTGCTTGATAACCTCTAACGCCATGTCCATCGCCGCCGCACCGCCTGCACAGGAAAACCGGCGCTCCCCTAGCTCAAACAGCTCATCGGATGTGTCAATCAGCGGAAAACGTTCACGGAAAGCAGGCAGGCTCTCCCAGTGCAGCGTTACTCGCTCACCTTTCAGCAGTTCGGCAGCAGCCAGTAGAAAACAGCCGGTATCAATGCCGCCCAGTGCGCAGCCAGCCTGGTCTAAACGGTGTAGCCAACTGACCAAAGGCCGCGTTAGATACGCTTCTGGTTCAAAGCCGCTGCAGACAGCCAGCGAGGGTAAGTCCCAACAGTCGCCAATCGGCTGATCAACCATCAGCGTCATGCCGTTGCTGGCACTGACGGGTTCACCATCCAAACTAAACAGCGTCCAGTCAAACAGGGGGCGACCGCTCATACGGTTGGCAATACGTAAGGGTTCAACAGCGGAAAAAAATGCCATCATTGAAAAGCGGGGCAATAAAACAAACCCTATTCGCTCGGGCATAAGGCCGTGGTAATGCAAACGCACGTGGCTAACTCCTTATTAGGCTTTGCGGAGAGAAACCGCGCAGCAGCCACATTTCCGGCTTGCTGAAGTATGTAGCCGTTGACCACCCTAGACGGTGGCCGACGGGTTGAAGAGGAGTGCAGGGAGATCTCCGCTGCATTCAGGATCACGTTATCCTATGGCGTTTCGAACGAAGAAGAACTTGCCGTGTTGCTAGTTGATTGGGTGCCAAACAACTATGAAGACTGTTTTTCGCCTTTATTGACTAAGCGTTCCATATTCAATGCAATTGACAACACCAAGATTAAACCTTCTTTTAGCAGCGACATGCCAATAACCGCGAAGTAAAAATACACCAACACGGTAATACCCGCCGCTATACCTGCCATGAGGCCCCCATACCCCATACTACCGCCAATCAGCGCAATGACACTTGCCAGTATGCCAACAAACCAAGACAAAAAAATAGCACCATCCCAAGCGGCCCTGAACCAATCAAAAACCGGAAATTCGGACTTGCTAGAAGCAACTTTTTCTTCATCGCTACTTTGGCGCATTGCAGCCAGGCGTAACGCCGCTCCTTTCCAAATTGACCAGGGAATAGTAAAAAATCGTACGACACATACCATAAGCGCCTGGATAACCGCTGGCACAATAGCCGTACCAATTTGGTTTTTTAACTGAGACATTTCCGTTTCCTTTTGAATTTTTGTCGCGCCATTGGCGCAGAGGCATCATTGCCTCACCGTTAACTGCTTGTTTATTACTCGCAGTAGAACCAACCTGACCGGCTGGCAAGTTCTTCTTACTCACAATAGTTAGCATTGAGTAGCTGAGCGCTGGCTTTTTCCAGCATGCTGCTAATTTCAATAGCATCCTGTGAGCTAAACACTTGACCACCGGTCTGTTCCGCCAAGCAATTAGAGAGACCATCTTTAGTCACATCGACGACGTTAATCGTAAGCCGTGGCTGATTTTGGGCAATCTCTGCTGCAATGTGACACTGATCCTGCCCACAACCGTCGGTTCCGTCGACAAAAGCGATGATGGTTGCATCCCGCTCCCGGCCATCCACTAAGCCGGCTGCTGCCACCAAGCTTTCAGCCAAGGGGGTGCCATCATAGGCATGTAAAGACTGGATACCGGCAATCAGCTGCTCTCGCTGGTCAAAGCTGAATATCCCTTGTTTGACTGGAGAACCACACCCTGCATAGGTAATGAGGCCAGTATCAATATCGGGGTGAAGCTGGTTAATAATATGAGATACAGAATCCTTGGCGACCTCTAATCGAGAGGTTCCTGACTCCAATGATAAGAGACGCTCATTGCCTGTATTACGCAGCATCATCTGATGAAACCCAGATAAGCCGAAATACCACTCTTCATCCTCTTGTGTTGCCGCAATATTGAGATTCATCGAACCGGACGTATCAAAAATCAATACAAACTCTGGTGGTAAGCCTTGCTCACCCTCACGGCATGCGTAAGGCACGGCCCCTGAATCGTTTCCAAACCAGCGCGGCCAGTAGCGATCCAAAGGCCAAAATAGATACAGCAGCCAGCCCAGAGCAAAGAGTAGAAGTAACGGCAACAACCACAACAGCGGCTTGAACGATCTACGGCGTGACGCCGCTGCTACAGGGGCAACGGGCGTAACCACCGGAGCAGGCTTAGGCGTAACGATAGGCGCGGTGGCTTTCACCATATCCGCGCCCCAACGAATCACTACGGGTTCGCCGTTGAGGCTATAAAGGTGCTGCTTTTCAGCGGGGCCTATTAAGGTTCGCAAGCTTTCGCCAGCGTCACTATCACCGCGTCTAACCAGCTCATCGGCCAAACGCCCTAAGCTCTGCTGGCGTTGCTCATAACGCTCCAACAATAAAGATTGCTCATCTTTTGTTAAAGCATCAAACACCAGCGGCTGACCCGGCAGTTCCGTCCACCACTCCAGCGTATCCCCCTGACCGTTACGTGGTAGGGCGAACATACTGCCAATGCTAGGAGGAAAATGACGATGAATAAGCGCGACTTTGGCCTGATAGCTTTCAAAAGTACCACCCAGCATCACTTGGGTATCACGCAGGATCCGTTGCATTGTTACTCTTCCGCCTTATTCATAGCCTAAGCTTTGCTGAAGACGGCTTACCTGCTGCTCAAGTTCAGCTAAACGCGCTCTGCGGGCCTCAATTTCTGCTTCGTCACGGGCAGGCTCTTGATTAGCGTTCAATTGCTGCTCAATGGCATTAAGACGATGCTGAAGCCCAAGTTCCTCACCACTACGCGCTTGCAAGCGTGTCAGTAATGTTTGTAGAGAGCTATTGAGTGCTTGCTGCTTTTCTTGCTGAACACTCAAGTCCTCGCGGGTAGCCTGCTGCTGGGCGCGAATGTCGCTATAAACTTGATGAAACAAGGCGTTTTCTTCTTGATCCAGACGAACCTGCTGTTCGCGCTGCTCAACTTGAGCACGATAGGCCCCAGAGGTATCACAAGAGAGTTTTGCTACAAGGCTCGCATCGCGATTATAAGGATCACACTGTTCCGGCGTAGTCGCACAACCGGCCAGCAACACCACGCTGCTGGCTATCATTATGGTTTTACTTATCATGGCGTTTTTCATAATGTTTTGCTCGATTCCTTAACCCAACGTGATAGCAGAGCGCATGTTGTAGAGTTCATCCACTTCTTGCTGCAGTGCCAACACCTGCTGGTTCATCACGTCGATATCCTGTTCGACACGCGCCATTTCTGCGGGACTGGCTTCCACTCTCTCTGCGGCAGCAACCTCTTGATAACTATCTGCTTTCTTACGCATGTTAGCTAGTTCACGACGCAAAATCCCAATATTGCTATCGATAGCTGCCAAGTCACGCTCCGCGGCCGCTTGGTCAAGTTGCTGTGCTTCCATATCAGTTTGAATGCGCTGAATACGCGCTTTATCTTCTTCCATCACCTCGCGCACGGTTTCAGTCCGCGCGATGACATTACGAGTGTCTTCTTGAATATCCGCACTCATTGCCTCTAAACGCTCGCTGGTATTGGCATACTCGCTGCGACGTTGATCAAGATAATAGTTGGCACCCATGGCAACACCGCAAGCACCTAACCCGGCAATAATCATGCACTGCGTCCTATTACTCGGATTGGTGATAGCACAACCCAACATGCCTGCTGCGGCACCGGCTGCACAGGCTTGATAACCTGAACGACTAAAGAACTGCGCATCACTACCTTGGGTTAGTCGCGGGTCCGCAGCAGCGTTACTGCCGTTACCAGATAGCATCGAGCTTCCTGTCGTCACACAGCCGCTGAGCACCAACATACTGCCAGCCACTGCTGACATCATTAGTGCTTTCTTCAAACTTAACGTGCGTGCTTTAAAAGACATCTGATTGCTTTGCATAGTAAGTTCCCTTGCGTTTTTTTTAATTGGCCATAGCTTTGCAGTTTTCCAGCCAGGCATTGGTGGAAATGTGTTGCTCTTGCAGATACTCCCGCTGGTTTTCCCAGTGAGTGTGTAGATAGGGCTTAAGCGGAGTGAGCTGTCGATTACGAGTGATAATTTCCTCAAATACTTCAACTTGCTCTTTGAGCAAGCTTTCACCGTACAACGTGGCTGACTCGACCAAGCTACTGGCGTAGTAACGGCTTAATGCCTGCAGCCTCGCATCCTGCTCTTCTAGGCGCTGTTGACGCATGCCGCAGCTTGCATCTGCGTTGCCAGACTCACAGTTAATTTGGTAATTATTATGGAGAAAATCGAGGAAAACGCCGTCATCCTCTAACTTAGTGCAGAGAAAACTCCCCAGATTAAGACTCGCGCGCACGGCTAAGTTGCGTGCTTCTTCTTGGCGCTGGTTACTTGCTCTTAGCTGGCTCTCTAAGTCGCGCAACTGCTCTTGTAATGCACTATCTTGAAGCTCAGACGCCAAGTTACTCAGCTGCTCAACCGTTCCGGCTGTATCTTGAGATCCGTCTGTAGACTCTAAATCTGCGCCCAGTTCGCGCCAGCTGGCTTCGATCTCAGCAATTCGATCCCGCGAGGTCAAAGTCGGTGCCACCAGCGACAAGCGAAAGCCTACTTGTCCACTTTGGGATTGGCCGCTGTCCCGGTAATAAGGCTCTTCGCCGCGTAATGCTGTGCGAATATCGCTCTGGGGTGTTAGATAACTGCCGCCGCGCACAACGAATCCACCTGCTTGCCCATGCTGGCGATCTAATTTATTGAGGCGAAACGGCTCAAACATCATTTCTGCCGCATTTCCCAACATGTCATGCAGGCCCAGTGGGTTAGGATGCAGTAAACCCGCTAATTGCAATTGACCGTTAGCCGACTGGGGGCCAGCAAACCACTCATATGCATTCAAGCCTTCCGGCATGGGATATCGACCATCACGAAACTCAGCAACATCAACTTCTAAGCCACCCCGCGCGGCATATTCCCACTCAATTTCTGTGGGCAAGCGCACAAAACCCAGCACTCCATCCTCCTGCGGCAAAGCATCTTCACTGTTCTCACGCAGCCAAAGGTTATAACGGTCCGCTGCCGCTGTTGCCTCGAACCAACTCACTGATACCACCGGCAAGCGTAAGCGCGTTGAAGGTGACGGACACTCGTCCCTCATTAAGGCGTCATACTGCAATTGCGTTGTTTCATACTTAGCCAGTAGGTAGTAACGCGAGACGCCTTCGCTTTCACTGAAATTACCGGAAACATAGGAAGGCCGACGCTGCTCAACATACCCCCAGCCAGTACCGTCCTGACCGATATTGATTGGGAAATCATCAAGGGGTCCAGTCGCCGGAATATGCACTTTGCGAAACGCCATGGCGCCATCACAAGGCATCGGCAGAATGACATCATCATCTTGAGGCATGGGATTATACAATCGCTCATCCCATTCGGCTGAGGCAGTGCCCACCTGAAAAAGCAAAACAGCAGCGCACCCTGCACCACCCCAATGTCGGGAAAACTCTCTAAGGGATTTATAATTCACGCAGACTCTCCGCAGGTTCAATACTGAAAGCGCGCAGCATGCCAATCAACGCCACGACGAGGGCAACTAACAACGCCAATAAAAGGGCCATCACGCCGTGCACGAAGGTGATCCGGCAGACAACGCTCCCGGTTGTCGTACTCATTGCCAGGGCCTGGTTAAATATCTGGCTTCCCAGCCCATAGAGAGCAAGTCCAACCCCGTACGCTGCAAGCGTTAGCGTGCTGGCCTGCAAGACGATATATCCCGCGATTGCCGGACGATCAAAGCCCAATAGGCGAAGCACTGCTAAATCCTTGCGCTTACGATCGATGTTAGCTAAGAAAGCGCCTAGCATTGACGCTAAACAACCTACCAACGCGGTACTCGCAATAACCCCAAACACCAGCCCCAACACATGGTTGATGGCCTTTACATTCTCGATCTCAGCCAAGCGGCTGGCCGTATCGATATGCTGGGCATTGAGCCACTGTTCCAGTTTCGCCACCTGATCCATGTCGGCGGCATACAAACGAGCACGAGAAAAATGTGTTTCCCTGTCACCTCGTTGCTCACCTGTCTCCACCCCAAGGGAGTCTATACGGTAGCCATCGCGAAAATCTTCAAGTGCAATCAATAGCGGTAGCGTGACAAAAGCAGCCGGTCGGGGGAAAACGTCAGCGGGTAAAATACCTTTCACAATGACAGATTGCTGACCACGCTCTGCTCGGCCATCAAGACGGCGGCTGACAAACAAACTCAACTCTTCGTCAACGCCCACATTTAAGCGACGAGCAGCCGATTCACTCAGTACGACCGCAGTTCCTTGAAGGGGCTGAGATAGCGAAAGTGATGCCAGTAGAGGATCACCTTCCGCTGTGGGAATAATTTCAGCGTTATCGACGAAATGGCGGCGATCCCGCACTAAATCTGCTTGGGTATTAAGTGAGCGTGTCATACCAATTGCAAAACCCACCTCAGCGCGGTTGCGCAGCTCTTCAAGCCATTCAGCATCATAACGACCGCTGGAAATCATACGAATTTCCAAATTGCGAGGGTCATTAAGTAGCTCCGACTGTAATTGGCTGACGACCCCATGCTTAAGCCCGAACAGCAATAATAAGGGCGCAATCACGGCAACCAGCGCCGCGGCAATACACATCGACACCTTGCGGTCATGCCAGAGATCTTTTAATGCTAACGATGCCAGCAGTCGAAAACGCTTAGTTGCGGGGTTCAAAGACGGTCTCCCCTTTTAACGTGATGGCATCAAAGCGCGCTAAACCGAATGTCTGAACGAGATCCCAGTCATGAGAGACGACTAGCGCGGCAAGCTGTAGCTCTTCCACTACTTCCATAAACAGTGCAAAGAGCCCATGCGCGCTATGAGGGTCAAGTGCGGCGGTGGGTTCATCAGCCAATAACAGATGTGGCTCGTGTGCCAAAGCACGCACAAAAGCGACCCGTTGACGCTCACCAATGGAAAGCATTGCCGGACGTTTATCCATCAGCAGCGTTAAACCCAGGCGTTCGACGGCTTGCTCAACACGATCGCTTTTATTGGGCAACCCCTGCAGACGACGCGGCAGGGCAATATTGTCAGCCACATTTAAAAACGGCAGTAACCCACCGTTTTGCAGCACAAACCCTATATCACGTGCACGAAGCTTAGCCAGTTCACCTTGCTCGTGATTACGCCAAAGCGTTGCAACGTCGTGCTGTGCTTTCCCCAGAATAAAATGCTCAAGCGCGCTGGGTGCCAAAAGCAGCCCCACCGCTTCTAATAAGGTGCTTTTTCCACACCCACTAGGGCCGGTAATCGCCAAGCACTCACCTGGTGATAGGCATAATTTTGGCAAGCGTATTTTATGTGCTTGCGTGCCTTGACCACGCTGCACCACCATGCCCTGTATCGCCAACATCCTGTTTACCTCAGTTGTTTTAAATGCCTATATCAGGGCATCATTTCAAGAGGAACAGGATAGACGTCGTCTCTTGGATCACTGCCTTCAGCAAGCGAAACCCATCGATCGACATCCTCGTTATAGCGCTGATAGTGACGCAGCTTAATGCTCAGATTACGAATGAAGCGCTCTTGAGATAGACCATCCCAGCTCTTCCAGGTGGCTTCATCTAAATTGAGCACTTCGCTCTGGTAAGGTAGGTCTTCTAGGTACTCTCCCATCAAACCCAACTCGGCCAACTGTGTAGTCTCGTTTTGCTGCAGCTGATTAGGGTCGGTGCCCATGGCTGCTGCCACCGAACGCAGCCGATCAAACATGTCAGTAGGTGAAATAAGCCCCTGGTTGGCAGCATCCAAAATCTGCGTTACAACATCACTAAGATCGCTCAACTGCGATTTCGTCAGTAGCACTCGAACGTCAGTACTTGGACGGTTTTGCTGTACTAGATCACGATCGCTAATCCAGGCCTCGAAAACCGGCGGAGCTACACTCCCCTTCTGCTGGCCAAGGTAAGCAAGTTGCATCGCGTGGCCAATGAGGCTCGCATCTTCCAGCAGGCGCTGCTGATCGGGGT
The DNA here is from genome assembly GCA_002966495.1 of Halomonas sp. GFAJ-1. Lineage (NCBI taxonomy): Bacteria > Pseudomonadati > Pseudomonadota > Gammaproteobacteria > Oceanospirillales > Halomonadaceae > Halomonas > Halomonas sp. GFAJ-1. The sequence goes on along the minus strand of CP016490.1, from coordinate 2,222,674 downwards.
CAGTCTCATCAGGGTCAGACTGTTGCGCATTCAAGGCGCTTCCGATAGCACCGTCACCCAGGTAAGCCGCACGCACTTGAGACGTAATTGCCTCAGCCAAGGCATCCACTTTAGCGCCGAAAGCCTCGACATCGCCTGCTTCCACTGGGTAGTACAAAGAGGTGTTGGTGCCCGCATAGGTCGAGAGGTTTGCGTATTGGGCTGCAGCCCTAGCATGGTCGTTAAAACGTTCGCCGCTTGCCGTTTTCAAGTGAAGTGTGTAAATGGCCACACCTGGATTAGCAGCCTCTAGCCGCACTTGGTCAGCACTTAACCCGGTTGAGGAGCGCTCATGATCACCCTCGATGGCGCTGGCATCGGTAATTAAAACAATATAGCGAGCGCCATACTGGCTCCAATCTACTTCATCAATTGCCTGCATCACCCCGGCATAAGCATCTTCTTCAAAACCCGGCGTGGAAACCGTAGCTTCATGGAGCTTATCCATGCGCGCCATCAAGTCTTCCCTGCCTTGAACCTCCATCGGGTTGGCATACATGCGGCTGACGTACTCAAGTTCAGGCACCATCTCTACGCTGTCGCGAAAAGACACCAAACCAAATTTGACTTGCTGATCAAGGTTTTCCGCTTCGATTCGATCGAGTATCTTGCTCACTGCTTCACGAGTACGCTCGATATACGGCCCCATGGAAATCGTCGAGTCAATCACGAACACAACGCCTGCGTTAAATTCACGCAACTGACTGGCCTGCGTGCCACCTTCAGGGCCTGTTTCAACCCCAGCAGGATCCAGCTCACCCGCTTTACTAACTGACGCCACGTTCAATAAGCGTGCACGAAAGCCAGCTTCAGTGAATACCTCTTCACCTTCGAGTATGGGCAACAAGTAAAACTGTTCCTGAAGATCGACAAAGTACTCAGGCTCCCGTGCCAAAACCGCAGACACCTCTTCATCACGATCCAGAGCAGCATGTAAAGGAACTACCTGACTGGAAGGCTCGTATTCATCGAGAATGTCTTGCAGGTCATTTCTCTCACGGAAGAACAACAGGCGCTGACGGTTTGCTGGATTAGTGAACGCCAGCGTTAACTGCATTTTCCATGCAACACTGCAATCCGCCGGTAACCACCCGCTCGTGTCACCATAGCTATCCGGCCCAACTTTCAGCCACTCACGTCCATCAACGTCGCTGCGCTCATAAACATAAAAACGGGTAAACGCTGGCTGAAGTTCGCCACTGCTTCCCGCCGTCTGCGTTAATTCACACCCGGGTGTCGTCAGCACACGCTGATGCAGAGTTTGCTTACCTTCTTGCAGTAGCGGACGTGGATCGGCCAGCGCTACAGTGGCACCCAGCCCTATGCCTGATAAAGCAACCGTCGAAAAAACGAAGGTCGCGAGCGTTTTACGCATCATCCGCCCAACTCCTCAAAACGTGCCTGTGCTTCACTATTTTCAGGCTCAACATCGAGTACGATCTGGTACCAATAGCCCGCGGTTTCCGCATCGGCTGAGCTAAAGCAGGTGTTAGCCTGGTGATAGGCTGGGTCGTATTCACGAGCATAAGCCAGCGCAATAGTGGCATCGCCAGCGATAGCGCGGTTGGCGTATAGACGCCGCGCTATTCCGCACTGATTGGCATCACGTGCTGCTTCGATCACAGACAGCAGCGCTTCTGACGTCATATCTGCTTGGGAACAGCCTTGTACAAATGCCAACTCATCCTGCTCACCCAGTGCTTCTATCGAACATGCCATTGCCGGGCCGGCCGATGATTCAGCACTGCTTTCTTGCAGATTTTCTTCAGAAGAGAGGTCAGCCTCTGCTTCGCTAACGTCGTTATCTTCTTGTACGATTTCCTCCTCTTCGAAACTGCCTTCTTCCTCGATGTTCTCTTGAGTAGTCGGCTCAGTTTCCGTGGTATTGGCATTGTTGCTAAACCAGTACCAAGCACCGAATGCCACGGCAGCCAAGAGTCCAAGCCCCAACAATAGAAACAACAAAGGCCCCCGCTTGCTTGTCTTGTTCACTGGCGGAGTTTCCACGACCGGCACGGGTTCAGGCTTAGGCGGCGCTTTTAATTCAGGTTCTGTCTCTGGCGCTGGGTCAGGCGTTTTGTCCGTGACAGGGGGCGAATGCAGGGCCGTACTGGCAGCTGCAGAAGGCGTAGAACCCGCAGCGCTGGACGGCATTAAATCGCGTGATAGCCGAATTACCCCTTCACCTTTCGTTCCCTGAGCATCCTGCAGTGTCAGCAGATATTGCGTAGAGCCGGGAAGCTCTAAAAGAGGATCAATAATCGTGCTGTCGAGCACTACCTGGAGACGCTCGGCATCGGCTTCTTCCAACCTTGCCAATTCAAACGAGTGAGTCTTAGTGCTCCACGTTTTGCCCGGATGCAGAAATTGTTGATCCTGGCTTTCTTGAATCGTCAGTTGCAGTGTCGTCGTTGCTCCTTTCCATCCCTTGAGCAGTAAACGGCCTTGACCCGGCGTACCGGATTCCAGCGGACGCAGTTCAACCCGCATGGGTCACCTCCGGTTGGCGAAACGTTGACAGTACAGCACCCAGGCGCTCGTTTTGTTCCATGGTAATTTCCCGTCCCGCGGTATGACCTGCATTTTCCTGCGTCACGATACACAGTCCTGAAAGCCAGTCGGCCAAGTAAAGTACGGCTTGATTCACCGGTTGAGGCGCAAGGTGCGGTAGCTCCCCCGGCAAAATGGGGGGATTCGGCAAAAACAGCTTTTCTTTTTTACCCGCGAGGCTGTTAGGTCGCTGGTCAACCGGCACATTCTGATACCCCAGCCATGCAATAAAGTCGCGCAGCACCAATTGAGCGGCTAATACTTGACGCTCTACCAACTGATCACGTTTAGCACTGCTTTGGGCACGCCTTAGCAGCGCTTGATCCAAATGCTGCTGTAGCTCCATACGATTAGCGGCTGTGATCAGCTCGTCGGTCAGCGACTCAACCACGGCTTTTTCCAATCCCAACAGTTGAAGCAACGCCTGCCGCCCGGGTATTTCTCGCAGATGAGCCACCCATGCCTGGAAAACCTTGCGTGCGAAGCGGTGATCCGCACCTTGTAGCACTGGCGCGTTATTGGAGGCAGGTGCAGCCGCGGCATTATCATCAAAGGGAGAGCCGCTGGAGAAGGGGTCATCATTCAGGCTAAAGCCGCTATTGCAGTAGAGGCTATCGGCCTGCTTAGCTTCCTCTTTATCTGCATCGCCTTCTGTGGCTGGCACACCTTCTTCTTCGCTATCGCTCAAGTACAGATCGCGAACTGTTTGCTGGGGTAGCTCCAACTGGTGCTGCAACTCACCTAGGGTTGCCAGGCGCTGCCCTAGGCTTTGCCACAAAAGCTTGGCGGCCTCGCGTTTTTTAGCCACTTCGCCACTGCCATCGGTGTGATGAAGAGGAGCCAAGCGTTTTTCAACCAAAGAGGTTAGTGTGTCGTTCAGCTGCTTTTCGATACTGGCCAACTTAAAGTCCAGCGTGGCAATGCGGCCTAAGTACTGGCTGATGCGCTTGATGCCGCCATCGTTAAGCGCCAGCATCGCTTCCCAAGCTTCGTCAGGCGCGTGCACGTGCTTTTGAACGCTGGCATTCTCAGCAAAGGTAGACGCCATACGCACAAGAGGCGCTGCGCAGTCGTCGTTAATACCCAGCTCTTCGTTATCACGGCTATCAAGGAAAGGAACGGGCAGCCGCGGCTTGCGCACTAGAAAAGTATTGTTGAAGGGTTCACCCGGCGCCCACTGGCTCATCCAGTCGTACTGACCAAAACGCTCCAACAGAGTCATCTTAATCAACCCTTCCCAGCCTTCACGTAACTGGCTTTCCGTCAGGTTCAACGCGCCACTGATACGCTTATCAAACATGGTAAGCGTCCAGATTAGCCCCGGCGCTTTACCCGCACGGTCTTGGCTGGTTACGCCTTGGGTCTTTTCAATCCAGCGCGTTAGCACCGGGCCGACCGAGGTCACGTCGCTTTGTTTATCCGAGCTCGTACACACCACCAGAGCGTTCATTTCCTGGCTGTCTGTATACCGTTCGAATAAATAAGCTACTTTGCCGCGCAGTACTAGCTGTGAAACTGGGTTGCCCCCTTCGCTACTGGCTTGACTGGCAGCTTCAGTAACACTCTTCAGGCTAAGGCGGCCGCGATAACCAGGAAAGTCTAATAAATCAACTTTTTCAACGTGAGGGTCTTGGGTTGGCTCAATCAGCGGGAACGTAAGCTCGGCGGTCAGTGCTGCTAACTGAGCTACCGATACCGCTACCGCTTTGCCGGGCGCTTCCTGCTCTACTGGGCGCACCTCTAAACTATGATCACTGGCACTTCCTAAACGCTCAAGAATATCCACGTTCATAATGCTGTCACGCTGGCTATAGCCCTCGCCTTCGGGGGTCACGAGACACGTCAGCGGCGCATAAACGGTAGGGGCGTTGCCAAGGCGCCGTAAGGTGGACGCCAACTGCACATAAAGACGAGTAAGCTCTTCTTGCTCGCCCCACAGCAGAGAGAATAGATCAGCACGCTGTTCGCAGGAGAGGCGCGGCGCTAATTTGAGAACCCGCGGCCAGTAACGCGCTTCCAGTTTGCTAATCGATTTCTTAAAGCTGCCAGTGAGGTAATCCCATAATGACACTACATCATCACCGCTTAACCCTGGCTGTTCGTCTGCCGTAATATCAACACCTTCGAACGGCCTGAGAATTCGCTCAATACGTGCTTCATCAAGTTCATAGTGCAGCTGTTCATGGTCGAAATCGTTAAACCAGGCGTTAGCCAATATCTTGGCAATTTCAACTTCACTGAAAAGGCGCAGTTCAACAGGCGAATCTGCTGGCCCGCTCATCGCCGTACGACTGAAGCGGGTTACCAAACCAGTGGCTTCCTTACCCCCACCAACAGGGTTTACGTGCTCAATGAAATCAAGACGCTTGCCGCCGTAATCGGTTTCCAGCTTGCCGTTGTGTCCCGCGGCCATTGCCGAGATCAAGTAGGACTTCCCTGCTTGGGAAAGCCCGAAAAAACCAATGGTCATTGGGGTGCCCGCAGCACGCCCCAGGCTTGAGGCTAGGTTACGTGCCTTGTGCAATTCCAGAATCAAGTTATCCGCTTCACTATCCAGACGCGGGGCATTGCCACGGACATTTTCGATCCACTCGATAGCTTGACCGGCACCGGCGTGCACAGCATTCCAGCCTTGGCCCAGTTGGTGTTGTTTAGCCGTCAGATTGCTCATTTGCGCTTCACACTCCCGCTGTCCAGCCAGTAATTAGAATCGCCCAGCCCTGCATCAATCATCGTATTGAGCTGAAGATTAATATCTGTTTTGCTAAATGACTTGTTGGTATTGGAGCTAACTCGGCTAACTTTTAGCTCATCACTGATGAGGCCGACTTTGTCTTTTTTATCAACGACTTTGAGTTCCACTTCGACCACCGGCTGGTTGCCGTTTCCATCATTCACTACTGCTTCTCTATATTTATCCTTGCCCGACTCGGTCAGCTCAAGGGTATAGAGCGGTGAGGCCACCCAACGCTCGGCATCTAACTGACGATAACCAAGACGCACAATCCCCCCGCGCACCTGTACTTTTGTTTCGTCGTCTTCTGGCAGCTCAATCGCGGTGCCGTTTTCATTGGCTTTGATATCCCGATAGACCACGTCGTCGCTTTTCATGACGTTGTTGTTATCAATCGAGCCTAAGTGGCGAATCAATGAGTAAGGCCTGAGCTCCTGAGTACGGAAGTAAAAACTGGGTAAATCTAACTGATCACACAACAGGCACAGCATCGCGCCGACCGCCGCAGTACTTTTGGGGTCATCAATCTCGCCATTAGAGTGGAAGGGGTACCAGTTACCAGTGCGATAGTTCTGCATGGGCAGAATCCGCCCAGGGGGTAGCGGCAGCATTTTGCGTAAAAACGCTTGGATACCTGGTAATCGTGATGGACGGCCCGTTAGCAGCAACATGTCGCAGCTATATTGATGGATCACCTCACATAGAGCGCCGAGGGTTTTACCGATATTGATGCCATCGCCCAAAAACGCTTTATGCACGTGAGGGAGGTTAAAGGTAATCGGGATGTCCATTAGCTCGAACGGTGTGGCGCTATGGTTTTTCACATCACGTCGCACGGCCCCATGTACATATTCCCTAACCGCCTCGCTTGCCGCGTGATCACCCAACAGCTCTCGGTACGTCGCAGTGATGACGTGCGGGTTCTCCTCACTTTCTTTTTCTTGAGGATCAAAATTTTCGTAATAACTGAGCAATTTCAACCCAAGAGGCGTGAAGACCTGCAAATTGAGCTGCTGACGCAGCACCTGCTCCTGAGCACTCAGGCTTTCTCCACCCAGCAAGCGTGACATCATGGCATCCGGGGAAGACACCCCCGTCAGCCTAAGTGCCTCTTCAAAGCTCTTCAGTACAAAGGTCTGAATGACATCAAGCAGAATGTCATCGCCGGCAATACGGAAGCCATCACGAAAACGTTGCTCAGGAACGATATGAACATTGCTACTGTTGCCGCTTCTTTCATCGCTCTCGATACGGTAATCGGTGATCACTAAATCGGTGGTGCCACCACCAATATCGATACTGGCAAGCGTTATCCGATCCCGCTGCTGTTTTTCTGGGCGCGCCAAAGTGTCGAAAAATTCTTCAGGATGGCCTGCGAAGTTTTCATTGATTTCGGTATATAGATAAACCAGCTGCCCGCAGGTCGCTTCGTCCCACTCGACACGAATTTTTGGCAGCGGTGGTGACGGCGCGTCAGCCTCAACAGGCTCAAAGGGGTCATCCTCACCCTGATACCACCCCATGCCCTGCCAAATCAGTCCCACCGCTTCACGCATACGCTCATCCAGGATACTGCGCTCTGCAAGCGGCATAGCCGGGGGCACCGTCAAGATGATTGAACGTAGGCGGCGCGGAACATCGATATTGCCCTGACGAGAGCGTTGGGCCGGGCTATTGATTTGCATCAGCGCCTGCGCCAACACTTCCGAAAGCATGAAAGTCATCAAGGAGCTACGCGAATAGTGCGGTTTGAAGACTGGAAGATCATCCTCCTCATCATCACGCATGACCGCATAGATCGCTTTGCCGCGCTCATTGATCAGGTTGGAAAAAGGAGCGGCCGTGGCGAAAGGCTCTTTATCTGCTTTGACATAAGCACTATTAAACCGCCAGCCGTGTGTGTACCGACTGCCGTCCCACAAATAACGCTTGGGGCTTGAAAGACCCGTCGAGCCTTCGGTACCGCGACGACGACTAGCCAGGCGCCCCGCCTCACCTCCCACTCGAGCAATGGTGGGCCAGCGGAAAGCATCATGGCGGCCGCTCTTAACCGAGAGATGATCCTTACCAAAGAAAGTCTGGGAAAACTCGACACGACTTTCGAAAGGTTCGTTGTAAACGCACTCTGGGTCGACCAGGTCACGTAACTCGAGAACATAGTTCTGCTTTAAACCAGAGCCTGACTGCTCATGGTGCTCAATCAGAATACCGCAGGTGCGCGAATTGCCCACATCCAAAACAAGGTCGACAGAGATGGGGGTTTTCTGGCTAGCATCTTTACCTACTAAGCGAACCTCAGGTACTCGCACCTTGGGCTTTCGCTGTGTACGCTCGGCGGGAATCGGTTTCCACAACAGACTCAGCAGGTTCAAGTAGTGGGCCTGGGGATGTAGCGCCTTAATGTCATCCTCCAGCTCATTCTGATCCATCTCCGGATGGCCTTCCCGGTATAAATCATTGAGCCACTCTTTAACCCAAGCCAAGTCCATGAACCAGCCCATTTCATGGGGAGTCAAGGCAAGCTTAAATGTCTCTCCCGAACGCACGTCTTCTTCATTGGGTGCCAAGTAAGCCGTGCCTTCGCGCTTAAGCATACTCCGCGTATCAAACGCGATCGTCATACGATGGGTGTGGCCATCAACATCGGGCGTATCCAGCGCTACCAAACGCAGACGCGACCAGTTGCTGGGGCCCTCATCAAATCGATGCGGCGGCATGTGCCGAAAAAACGGTATCGGCACCCACTGCCGATCCAACAATGCCAAACTCGACTCCATATCCATGTCGAGGTACGGCTTACTAACTCGCTCAACCTTGTTGGGTTCCGGCTCATAAAAAGTAGTGCCATCTTCTTCATTGGTGAGCAGGCGTACCAAAAGGTCATCTGCCAATTTAGCAAACTCACCGCCGGCTTCCTTACGAGGCTCAAGCGTCAGGGCAAAATCTACAAACTGAACACCGGTATCGTTGACCAACGGGACAACGTCTTGGAACTGAGTGACTTCAGGCAACATGTCGTAACTCTTCTCTCAACTATTCCGCAATTATTCGTTGTCTTTCCACATTTGCATGGGAAAGGTCTCGTTGGCGTAGCTGACAGCGCAGTCGGCCATGTCAGTGGCACCCTGCTCGCAAAGCACTTCGGGCATATCGTAATGGCTGCCATCTTCACAGCTAGCTTGGCCCTGACTTTGGATCGAAAGTGCGCCCCCCTGCATTGCCGCATCGATTGGGCCTGTACAGGTAACGCCACCTTGACGCAGCTGCACTTGCCCCCTGCCCTCTTCAAACTCATACGAGACACGTAACGGGCGTCCTGTATCGCTATCCATGACGCCTGCCGCACGCCAGTTACCATTTAAAAAGTTAGCGGGGCCATCCGCCGCCTGGGAGGGAATAGTAAGCGGCTCAAACGAGGCCGGAGGAGCTAACGCTGCATTATCAGGCAACATTTCTTGCCCCAGCTCGGGTGGGGCCATCGGCGCTTCGGGCTGATTACCAGCGGGTATTTCAGGAGCGGTTCCCTCCGCTGATAGCTCACTTACCGCCCCGCCGCCTTCAGGCAAAGTGGGCAGTTCAGGCATACCAGCTTCCGGCATACCTAAGCCAGGAACACCCAGATCTGGCGCTCCTATCTCCGGCAAACCAACGGCTGGTAATCCTGAGCCACGACCATCCAGCGCCAAACCGCTATTACCGGCACCTCCCCACCACCGCGGGCTAGAAAGATCCGGCATTGAAATAGCAGGAAAATGCAAATCGGGTATCTTAGGCATACGTAGATTGTTCGAGCCCGTACCGGGTGCCTGGAAGTCAGGTGCTTGCAAATTACCAGTGCCAACGCCAGGCAAATTAGCTTGTGGTGTGCAACTGCGCAGTCCAAAGAAACCTAGAAGAAGTAGCAATGGCAAGAGGAGAGCTAACGGCCACCAACGCCGCCACCAGGGGCGCCTTGCAACCATCAAAGGCGACTCCGGCTCAGAAACTGGCTCAACCGGAGTAGCTGCCGCTAGCGGTATGGTTGGTTTCGGAGCAGGTGCGTGCTCTTGTGGATAAAGAAAATGCAAGGGATCGGAAGAGCGCTTCGCATCGGGGTACTCAAACCCCCAAAAGGTAAGCACGGGCGTGCCGTTTACAAGGTAAACATGGTCTTGATCGGGAATTCTAATGACTTGCTTGAGCAACTTCGCCAACACGCCGCGGTCGTTATGTGCCCCATCTGCTTTGGCCATTGAAGTGTCGCTGAAGCTTTTTAAAAAGCTTTCAAATTGACGCAACTCCTGTCGAGCCGGTGCTCGCTCTTCTTCGCTGGCCGCGCTCCACGGTATAACGTCGCCTTCAATTGCGCTGTACCAATCTAGGAGTTCACCCTGCTGGTCACTTTGGGGAATTGCTAGATGGCGCTCCATGTTTGGAAAACCAGGCTCTTGCAACTTCCGTTTATGCGACTCACGCCGGATGGACTCACGGAGCTGAAGAGCCGAGCGAAAGACAGGCTGTCCAGTCTCCCCCAACGCTGAAAACTGCTCACTTTTACCGCTGCGTAGTAATACGCCCTGCATACTTGAACCCTTGAGTTTTTATATTTTACCCAGCACCAACAGGCACTCGTTTTAAAAATAGAGAGGTGATTTTTAGAATAAAAAAAACGTGCAGGCGCGCTCCCCAAATGGCACTTTCCCAAAAATGCCACTTTTTAGCTCACAATAGACAAACAGCCTTCTCTTTTTTTCGTTCTCTACTATTTATCTGATGTGCGTCAATTTTTTCGATACGACATAAGGTTAGCTAGGCCATACGAGCCAACAATTTTTTGTTCGTTATCATGAAAAAACTAATACACATTAACTAATTCTGTTTAGTAAATAAACTATCTTTTGGAGTAAGCCATTGCTCAACAGATACGCGTCATGCCAGGCGCACTAGCATCATGTCCGCCACCAACGCAACCAAAGGCTATACAAAAATAAAATCAATCTTCACATGCGTATAGGTTTAACCACTTCTTTTGGGGCTTTGCTATAGTGATGCTTAAAGTCCCTCAGGAGCGGCGCCATGTTAGCCCTGCAACACATCAGCAAAACGTTCAGCACGCCGCAGGGCGATATTCATGTGCTCAACCACGTTGACCTAACCCTCCCGCAAGGAAGCAGTGTGGCGCTTATGGGCGAATCAGGCAGCGGTAAATCGACCCTACTTCACCTTGCCGCGGGGCTAGATACGCCGGACCACGGTAGTGTCACTATCAATGGGCAGACGCTTTCTGGCCTGAATGAGACCGCACGCTCTGCACTGCGCCGCCAACAACTGGGGCTTATCTTTCAACAATTCCATCTGGTGCCCAGCTTAAACGTTGCCGATAATCTTCGGTTGCAAGCACGTCTTGCGGGCCGAGAAAACCCCGAATGGAGCCGCCACCTGCTGGAACGATTAGGGCTTGGCGGACGAGAATCGAACTACCCAGAGCAACTCTCCGGCGGCCAACAGCAACGCCTTGCCATTGGCCGCGCATTAGCCGTTCGCCCAGCGTTGCTATTAGCCGACGAACCTACGGGCAACCTGGACGAGCAAACGGCAGATATTGTACTCAACCTGCTATTAGCACTCGTTAAAGAGACGCAGTGCGCCCTACTGATGGTGACCCACAGCGCGCGCGTCGCCGCCCCACTCGACCGCACCTATCGGCTTCACCTAGGCCAACTGCAGGAAATGAGCGCATGATAGGGCGCGTGCTTATTACGCTACTGAGCCACTACAAGCGCCACCCGGCACAGCTTGTAATGCTGCTGGTGGGGCTGTGGGTGGCCAGCGCCCTATGGAGCAGTGTTCAAGCGATTAACACCACAGCAAAAGAGAGCTATGCCCGAGCCAATGCGCTCTTCAGCGCTGACACCGACCAGCTTGACCGACGTAATGGTAACCCGCTAACTATTGACGACTATTTAACGCTTCGTCGTGCAGGCCTCCCCGTTTCGCCGCTGCTAGAGGCCACCTTCACGCATAATGGCACCCGCTTTTCCGTACTGGGCATTGACCCTTTCACACTGCCCTCCTCAGGTGCTGGAGGTGATGGGTCTCTCAACGATTTCATCACCCCACCTTGGCAAACACAGCTAGCGCCAGACACCTTGCCATCCTTAGGGCTTCGCCGCGAGGAGGCCACAGGCGCAACGCCTACTGTTGCCGGGCAGGCGCTACCGCCCCTTACACTGCGTAACGACTTACCGCCTGACACGCTCATCATGGATATTGCGGCGGCTTCCAACCTGTTTGGTGAGCAGGCAACGCTTAGCCTGGCATCCGCTACAGGAGCGCTTGACCAGCCGCCGGATGGCTACCGGATAACCCGTGCAGCCAATCTGGCGTCACCAGAGCAGCTTACCGATAGTTTCCATCTTAATTTAACGGCCTTAGCGCTACTCTCGCTGGTGGTTGGGCTATTTATTGTTCAAGCCGCTTTAGGGTTGGCCATGGAACAGCGCTTAGCCACGCTGCGCACGCTACGCGCACTGGGCGTGCCAGCCACCACCTTAACGCTCGCCATCCTCATGGAGCTGCTCGTTTTTGGGATACTCGGCGCTTCTCTTGGCCTAACCAGCGGACTTTGGCTCGCCGGAAAGCTTCTACCAGACGTTGCGAGCACTATTTCCTCGCTCTACCGAGCAGATGTTCAACAGTCGTTATCGCTCCCCTGGCACTACTGGCTCGGCAGCGTCGCGATTACCCTGGGCGGTCTACTGCTCGCCGGCAGCGGAACGCTGTGGCGCGCGGCACGATTAAATGTACTGGCACTCGGTCACGCCTTCGCGTGGCGCAGCGGCTATCAGCGCCAGCTCACGCGTATGCTAAAAGCAGGCGGCTTAGCGGCTCTGCTCACCCTTGGCCTGGCATTCTGGCTGAGTAGGCTTCCCGCTGGCAGCGGTCTGGTGGCGAGCTTTAGCCTAGTGGCGGCGCTACTGCTGACCTGCGCCCTGTGTTTACCGCCGCTACTCTATGGTGTGCTTCACACCCTGCAAAAAGTATTGCGCCGCTTTGCGTTAATGCAGTGGGCCGTGGCCGATATGCAGCTACAGCTGCCTCGTTTATCGCTTGCCATGGTGGCGCTGTTGATTGCACTGGCAACTAACCTGGGGGTGAGTAGCATGGTAGGCGGTTTCCGGCTGACGTTTTTAGAGTGGCTAGACCAACGCCTAAGCGCGCCACTCTATATCAATGCCGTGCCGTCGACATTAGCCCCACTGAACGAGTGGCTGCTAACGCAAGAGAGCGTAATGGCAACGTTACCCACCGCAAGAGGAAGTACAGACCTACTGGCCACACCTTCACCCACCAATACTGAATTAACCTCCCAAGGCACGGTTACGCTGTTTGGCGTTAGCTCCTCGCCGTTATTAACCGCAAACTGGCCACTACTGGACACTCACGACGATGCCGCGTCCGCTTGGCAAGCGCTAGGTAGCGACAGCGTCTTTATCAACGAACAGATGGCGATAGCGCGCGCCCTGGCACCGGGCGATACAGTGACACTCAATACCCGACAAGGCGCTGACAATTTTAAGATAGCCGCTATTTACCCTGACTACGGCAACCCCCAACAGCAGATACTGCTAACGGTAGAAGCGTTAACGCAGCGCTTTGACGGGGAGCTAGCTTCAATCGGTGTTGCCCTAAACGAGAATGCCGATGAAGATCAGTTTCGCCAGACCCTGATGAATGAATTCAACCTCTCCGCCGAAGCACTAGTGAACCAGCAAGAAGTTAAGCGGATCGCCACCCAAATTTTTGAGCGCACTTTTAGCATTACCCGCGCCCTTAATGGGTTAACGCTCGGCGTGGCTGCTCTGGCGCTACTCGCGACGCTGCTGGCCCAGGCGCATCAACGACAGCGCCAGCTGGCAGCCCTCTGGGCGCTGGGCGTTCCTCGCGCCACGCTGGTGAAACTACCGTTACTTCAGCTGGGCGGGCTTGCGCTATTAACGGGCCTTATCGCCTTACCGCTTGGTATCGCCATTACCTGGTTGTTAGTGGCGGTGATCAACGTCTCCGCCTTCGGGTGGCGGCTCCCACTGCAGCTATTCCCGCTGGATATCGTCACAATGCTACTAACGGCAATTGGCGTTGCTCTACTTGCCGCTGCCCTGCCCTGCGTACAGCTCTGGCGCACGTCGCCCCGCGCCCTACTCAATGAGGGCAACACATGAACAGACACTGGTTAAGCACAATAGTGTTTAGCGCCCTGGCGTTAATGAGTCTCAGCGGCTGTAGCGAAGGCGGCACTGAAAGCTCGCCGCCTGCTCAGGAGGGCTTTGCTGGGCTTGGCGCACAGGCAGAAGGGTTTGCCCACGCTGACGCTTCTACGCCGCTGATGTTTCCTGACGATCACGGCCCCCACCCTGATTATCGTATTGAGTGGTGGTACCTAACCGCTAACCTTGAAGATGAGTCAGGTGAACCTCTAGGGCTGCAATGGACGCTCTTTCGCCAGGCGTTAATGCCGCCACAGGAGCGGCCCTCCCCATCCCCTTGGGCCAGCGACCAAGTATGGATGGCGCATATGGGCATCTCACAACAAGACACCCATCTCGCCGCGGAACGCTTTGCACGCAGCCATAGCGCCCAACCCCAAGGGCAAGCCGGCGTAATCGCTCTTCCTTTTCAAGCGTGGATTGACGACTGGACGCTGCAAAGCCCTTCAGATGATAACTTTGAACGCTTCACCCTAAACGCCTACAGCGGTGAAGGCGAAGAACGTTTTGGCTATGAACTTACCCTACAGGCAGAAGGCCCTCTAGTATGGCACGGCGAAAACGGGTTTAACGCCAAGACCGTGGAAGGCCAAGGCTCTCACTACTACAGCCAGCCCTTTCTAACCGTTAAAGGCAGCGTAACGTTGAACGGAGAAACCCATGAGGTTCAGGGCAACGGCTGGCTGGATCGGGAGTGGAGCAGCCAACTGCTGACCCCCGAACAAACCGGTTGGGACTGGTTTTCGCTGCATTTAAACGACGGCCGCAAGCTAATGGCCTACCGACTAAGAGGCGGAGGTGAAAACGGTGGCGACTACCTGTTCGCTCACTTATTTGATGCCGAAGGCAATACCCAGCAAATAGGCACCGATATCCTGACACTCACGCCTCTTTCCACCGCACGCGTGGCTGAGCGAGATATTCCCACCCGTTGGCAACTAACACTCCCCAACGCTGAGATTGATATGACCATTGAAGCGCGCCACCCCAACCGCTGGATGCCCACCAGCGTTCCCTACTGGGAAGGCGACGTAATCGTACGCAGTACACCGACCCAAGAAGAGATCGGCGTTGGCTACCTTGAAATGACAGGCTATGAGTAGTTTTGATGACCTGGATTGACTGATACTCGCTTGACCAAGCAAGGAGAGTCGATTGATCTATGCAGATTTGTAAGCATGTTTGGGAATGTCTCATAGGATGAAGACTTCGTGTGCCGTGTCCTAAGGAATTATTGGTTAACTTGAGTAAACTACCACACTGTCCCCGCTGTGGAGGATCCGCAAGAAGACCTGCAGCTAAAGGCGCTTCCGTTTAGTCCAAACAGAGCGCAAAATCAAACACTTTCATGCGCATAAAAATGCTATATTTTACACTTTTATGCGCATGAAAGTGTTTATTGAGCTATACTGTATACCAGTAAGCCATTTATGAGCAGGACGATACTATGCAGCGTACTTTACTCAACGCCTTAATAGCATGGAAAAAACAACCTACGCGTAAGCCATTACTGATTGATGGCGCGAGGCAAACGGGTAAAACTTTCTTGCTGCAGGAGTTATTTGGCAACACCTTTACCAACATCCTCCGTATCGACTTCCTGGAAAGTCCTGCTTACAAAGAAGCGTTCGATGGTTCACTGTCACCTGACGACCTGATGATGAACATTGAGCTACTGACCAACCAGACATTTAACCCAGAAACTGACCTACTGATCTTAGATGAGATTGGTGAGTGTGAACGCGCCGTTACGGCACTAAAGTATTTTGCCGAAAAAGCGCCGTCTTATTTTATCGCCGCCAGTGGCTCAAACATTGGTTTGCTCAATACCTTTCCTGTTGGCAAGGTAGAACAATACAACCTACGCCCGCTAACCTTCCAAGAATTTATTTATGCATCACAGGAACAGGCGCTGATCAAAGCCTTTGATAGCCAAGCAAACACACCGGCAGTCCACACTAAATTGATGGATAAACTGACAGATTACTTTTTTACCGGTGGTATGCCGGAAGCAGTAGCTACTTGGTATCAATATAAAGACTCGAGCATTTTAGAACGCGTTGAAAAGGTGTCTAAAATTCATGCTGATTTAGTCGAAGGCTATCGTCGCGATTTTGGCAAATATGCGGGCAAAGTTGATGCAACGCTGATTGAATCAGTATTCAACAGCATTCCGTCACAGCTGTCTCTGGTTGCCGATGCGTCCGTTAAACGTTTTAAGTTTAAACATGTGCATGAGCGTAAATCACGTTATAGCGATTTTGAGACCGCCATCCATTGGTTAACATGCTGCCGACTGGCCTTGGCGAACTACCCCACTGAAGGTAAACCAAGATCACCTCTGGCGGCCTATAAAAAAGCGAATATGGTGAAACTATTTATGTTTGATGTTGGGCTGCTCAACCACATGTTGGGTAGCAGTTACAAAGAGCTCAAACAACAAAACTATGAGTACAAAGGGTATGTGGCAGAAAATTTTGTGCAGCAAGAGCTCACGGCCATTGGCGTCGATCCAAGCTATTCGTGGAATGACGCACGCGCCGAAATTGAATTTATTTTAGCAACGGATGAAGGGGGCATTGTCCCAGTCGAAGTCAAAAGCGGGAAACGCACACGAGCCAAATCACTGGCGTCCTACATCGAAAAATGCTCACCAAACAAAACATTTAAGCTAACGGGCACACAGGGTTCCTCAGCCCTAGCGCAAACCAATATTGTGATGCCCCTTTACTATACCCAGTTTTTACAGCAGAGGGTCGGGCTGGAGAGTGGCAGCTAGACCCCACCCAACTCCCATAAACCGATGCGGTTGGCCGTGGCGCTGTGACGCGCTATACTACGCGCGCCATAAGTCCCTGTAGCTCAGTAGGATAGAGCAGCCGCCTCCTAAGCGGCAGGTCGCAGGTTCGACTCCTGCCAGGGACGCCATGTAAATCAGTGAGTTATACTTTCCCTTCCTTTGAAGCATCTGCGCTTTTTGCTTCGGTTCCCCTAGTGGTTCCCCTAGTTTTGCAAGCATTAGGTTACTTATGATGGCCTTAGCCGCTGACTGTAATCTCAGATTGGCTTTTGCTGCTGTGTCTGTCTGTGTCTGGAAAATTTTTATTTGCGCTGCGTTTTTGGGGGGCTTATTTCACGCGTCAGTGGTTGTCCGCCGTGGAAGCGTTTTGTGGACGCACGCCCGAGCAAAGGTACAACTGGCTATATGCACCGTTTAATGAGGTCTCTGGAGTTAACATCCACCCACCCGACGACTTATCCACCAGCCCACTCATGCGCTACTTGTCGTTAATCCTTGACTACGCCATGCAGCAGGGAGGGACGTTTAAGGCGACACCCAAAGCCAATCTTCCAACCGCACTGGTCAAGCCGGCGCGGTTCACCCTCGCCTGGCCAGATACGCCCTCATCCAATCCTTCGTCGATTGCCTTTCCCGCGAGCTCTCCATTAATGCGCATCCTTTCCTTATCAATATCCATGCAAAAAAGCGTACTGCCTGTATACGGGAAATGCTGGCTCAGCCGTTGAGCCGCCTGCGGCTACTCCTCACTCAGCAGGATCTGCTCCGGGTCAAGGTTCAGCCCATACCCCCCTCCCCGGCGCGTACGGGTGTGCTTAATGCCCGCACCATCAAAATACAGCCCAGGGGCTAGGCGTGTAGCGATGCCTGCCGGGAGCTCTGCAGTCAAACGACGTTTGATACGGTTGGTTGCCTGGCTAACATCCAGCCCGCGCAACATGCTGGATTCAAAATCCACCGACCGGATACGAGCCGCCTCCAAAGTAGCTACGTGTTGATCAAGCCACTCTTCCACCTGAGGCCGCAAGTCCCGCTCGGCGTCATAGGGCAAGCCCAGATGAACCGCCAGACGCGCCATCACCGCATGACCAAAATATGCCGTGTTCTCGCTACCGTCATCAGTATGACGCCGCAGAGAACCATCGTTTTCCCGGGTTGCCCGTGCCACTACCTCATACCAACACCAGTCAAACAAGCCAGCAAAAGCCAGGCGGTATACACACTCACCCTCTGCCAGTATCTCCAGCTGCTGCTCCGACGCATTTAGCCGGATACCAAGGCGATGCGACTGCGCACCCAGGTTGATCAGCTCCACCAGCTGGCGAAAACGCATCCGCTTACCATTAGAATCACCCTGTTGCTGCAAAAGGTTCGGCAACTGATCGCGCTGACGGATAAACGGAATATCCGCCAGGCTGACATCCGCTTTTGCCGCATCCCATTGGTTACCGTGACGATCAGTGATCCATTGTGTAGTAGCGGTCGGAAAAAAGAACTCGGGATGGCTCTCATAACCCTCGCTCACTAGCACATGTGACATGCGGTCACCTGGGCGCCCGAACAGGCTCATCGCATAGCCTAGATAAAAGGTCATCGTCTTGCGCCCTCCAGCAATGGAGGCATGCAGGTCAATACGTTCGTCTGCTGTCAATTCACGTACGGTCTGCATAATAAAATCGGCCAATGCCTCATGATCCGCGAGTGTTCTGGCATCATCCACGGGGTTGCCCTCGGCATCCGGCACGACATCAATCCGCACTTGTTCACGAGAAAAGTCTGGCCTTTCTAGCTCTTCACATAGCGACGCTAGTTTTCGGTCCGCCAACAAACTCTGCTCCAGCACTCCTTTACCTACCTCAGTAGTAATGATGTGAATACGAGACGGCCAGGGGCTGCGTTGACGATGCAGACCATACAGCGTTTCAGTAATCACCTGCGGGGTCATGCCGGTAACAGCAAGAAGGGTGAGGGACATAACATCTCCATGTCAGATAGGGCCAATTTTTAGTTTGCTTAAGCAGAGCCATTCTAGCCTGCTCGCTTTAGGCGTCCACTAGCAAAAATTTTTAGCAGGCCATCCACAAATTTTCCTTTCTCCTTTGTTGTTTTGCGATTCAGCACACTGACAGTAACTTGCTCAACCAGGAGACACCCAATGGCGACACACGGCCAAGGGCTGAAAAGGCTCTTACGTGCTAGGGCTAAGGCGCTGCGAACTTTTGATCAGCGGCTAGCCGATACTCATGAGCAACGTTTGACCCAGAGCCAGGAGTCACTGAAGCGAGATACCCGCGCCACCTGGCAGAAGGTAGAGAGACATTTAGCCAGGATGAATGACCTCGCGGCAGGTGATTCAAATGAGCGTGTGGGCAAGCGGTGATACATGGCGTTATCCGCCTGGGTCGTGGCCTATGACATTCACGACAACCGCACGCGTTGTCGCTGCCTGCGTGCCCTGCGGGGACATGCCGAGGGGTATCAGAAATCCGTGTTTGAAATGCAGGAAAAACGCGATGAAATGCTGGTCTGGCTGGACACCCTGGCTTGCGAACTGGATATCCAAGACAGTCTCTTTGCTGCCCGCACCCTGCCTTACCAGCATGCTTGGCAACTGGGCACCGGTTTTTGTTCGCCCAGTGGCGATTTATTGGTGATTAGCTGACCTAGAGGTAAACCACATGAGCCGAGTCATTCTTGACCGTCGCAAGCTGTCCCTGGAATACACCACTGATTGTCTAATTATCCGCGAGCCGGAACAGCCTCCTCGCAGCCTGCCGCTATCACGCATGACTCAACTCATCTGCATGCACAGTGTTCAAGTGACCACGCAGCTGGTAGGCCAGCTGCTCCAGCGCGGCATCGACTTTATCGTGGTCAATCAGCGCCACGCGGATAACAGCTTCTCGCTCTATGCCAACCACAGCCAGCAAGCGCACCGGCGCAGCGTGCAATATCACTGGCAATCCCATGCCAATGACCGGCTGATATGGTCTCGGCATCTAGTCAGCCACAAACTCAAAGTCACTGCCAGTGTGCTGCGTGCCCAGGGGGAGACTGCCAACACACCATATACCTCCATCATGACAGGCGTAACACAGGTCCTTGACACCCCCAACGAGGCCACTCTGCGGGGCTGGGAAGGCAACGCCAGAAATCCCTGTTTGCCTTCTGGCGCAAAAAACTGCCTGCCTCGCTGGGGTTTCAGCAGCGCCAGCGCCGCCCGCCGCCAGACCCGGTCAACGCGACTCTTTCGCTCAGCTATGTGCTGGCTTATGAAGAAAGCGTTCGTCAACTCAAAAAAATGGGGCTCGACCCAGAGCTAGGCTGCTACCACCGACTGGTCAGTGGCCGAAAATCGTTGGCCTGCGACTTGATGGAACCCCTGCGCCCACGCATTGAGGCCTGGGTGGTCGAGTTGTTCAACGAGGGTATTCTCACTGGCCGGCATTTTTCACCGCCTAGCGAGCGTGGTTGCTGGCTAGGCAAAGGTGGGCGGGAAATCTACTACGCGCATCTGGACGACGCCCAGCGTCAATGGCGCCGCTGCCTAGCCGGGTATGCCCGCACTTTGGCGCGTAAAATTGACCAACACCGCCTACCTGAGGAAGCCCTATGAGCGATACACAATGGCAGATCATCGTTTATGACATCCGGGACATTAAACGCCTGCGCAAAGTGCATGGCCTGCTCAAGCGTTGCGCCTTTTCCCTGCAGGCCTCCGTCTTTGCATGGCATGGCACCCCCCGCCAGCTACAGCGGCTCAAATCGGAACTCGCCCTGGCGATAGACCCAAAGGCCGACGATGTTCGCGGTTATCCGCTGTTGGCCGAACACAATATCGTTTGGTGGGGAAAGATGCCGTTACCCGCGGGGCTGCATATCGAAGGCTTTCCAACGCTTGAGCAGCGCGGTTTTTTCGGGCAAGATGCCCCTTGAGGCTCATTAAAAATCCACTTAGCACATCCAAGGAAAACAAGCAAACTTTTCATGGCAAAAACAGTCATAAAATTTCGCTTCCAACCCTTTGATAGTCAACGACTTTTTAAAGGCCTCGGGGTCCGGATCCTTCCCTGACTTTGAAGGGATTAAGACTGAGTGTTTGGCATGATCCAAACCTCTTGATCGTCCGGATCCTTCCCTGACTTTGAAGGGATTAAGACAATTTTCGGCGCTCAGGATTTTCGAGATTCAGTCCGGATCCTTCCCTGACTTTGAAGGGATTAAGACATTTTGATGGAAACGGTCTGAATACCATTTTCAGTCCGGATCCTTCCCTGACTTTGAAGGGATTAAGACCTTAGTGGTATTAGTAGGATAACGACGCAATATGTCCGGATCCTTCCCTGACTTTGAAGGGATTAAGACGATAGCCGCCCACTGCTCAATGTCTTCGTTATGTCCGGATCCTTCCCTGACTTTGAAGGGATTAAGACTCCCCTTAGGAAGGTAGGGTCATCGTATTTAAGGTCCGGATCCTTCCCTGACTTTGAAGGGATTAAGACCGTCGCCGGAATCGCCAGAGCCATTAGCATCGTCCGGATCCTTCCCTGACTTTGAAGGGATTAAGACAACCGACGATGACGGCACAGACTAGATACACCTGTCCGGATCCTTCCCTGACTTTGAAGGGATTAAGACTCGCTGGGTGGACTCCCAGGTCGTACAGGAAAGTCCGGATCCTTCCCTGACTTTGAAGGGATTAAGACTGCGCAAGTCGATTCCACCCCTCACGGGTTAGGTCCGGATCCTTCCCTGACTTTGAAGGGATTAGCAAGGGAAAGCCTTGGCCGTTCGCCTAGTGGCGTAGTGCCAAGAACCGTACTTACAATATTCACCATCAATTAGTCGCGGATTCAGCCGCAAACAGATCGTGAGCTGTAGCGTCTGGTGCCTGCGCGTAACGAAATGCTTTTTCCAACGTTGCTAGCCCAACACCTTTTACTTGCAATAACTGGTTAAGCTGAACAATGTCATCTCTTTGCAAGGCCTCACGTAGATTTTCCAGTGCTTTTGGCTTCAAACCACTCGCGTTTTGGATATGGACACTGGTTTCGCGGAGAAGGCGCGCTTTGAAGCGTTCAAATACGTCATCATGGGCAGTGGGATCATAGCGGTACACTTCTATATGCAGGCCTTCATGGCCGTTCGCTAAATGCTCTTGTATAAGGCTTAGGCTAATCTCTGGATCAATCCCCCCTTTATCGGCACCTAGCAGCGGCATCGCAATAGAGCGGATTCCTTTCTGGGCATAAGTGGCGGTGAATTTTTCTAGCCCTTGACGTAGATAAGCCTCCTTTGAGGGGTAGCGCCAGTGTTTCTTGGTCGGAAAGTTTAAGATCCAACGGCTATCCGTTCGGTACAACCATAGCCTGCCAATATCTAACTGGCCTTTTTGACAGATCTCTACATATCGCTCATACATTTTCGGATAGCGCAGGCGGCACTCTAACGCAATACCGGCACCCATCACGCCAACGCAGTTAACAGTATTCACTATCGTCTGACAGTCACTGGTAAATATATTGCCTTCAATAATATGAAAGGCCATGGCCTACTCCTTAAAAGAAACGGTGCGGTGAAAATGTCGCCTGAACACCCTGCTGCGCTAACCAAGCAGCGCTTTCCAGTGACGCTGTGTGCACACGCAAAATAAAGCGCGCCGGCAGGCGATTAGGTACGAGCACTTCCGCACAGCGCTTACGTTTGCCATCGGGCACATTGGTCCAATATGTGGCATTTAGTGCATCCCAGTCCAGGAACCGCAAATCCGAAAGGCGCTCGTAAAAACATGTATTTAAGGACGCCGCATTGCCGTCGGTGAAAAGCACGCCTTGTTGCAACCAAGCCGAAATGTCGATTTCCAGCAGGCACAGCGTACGGTTGTAAGCACGACGGCAAAACAGCATAGGATTCTGGGCGCGCAAATATAGCGGTACGTAGTCGTGGAGTGATAGCCCATTGCGGATACCCTTAGCCACACGGTAGTCCTGAACCGTTGCGTCGGAGATATCAACCATAGCCAGCCCTGACTGCTGCATAAGGTGGCGGCTCATAAGGCCCCTGCCTAAAATCGTCGCTACGTTTTCACGGCTTGTTATGTGCCAGAGTGAGCCAATGCCGTAGCGTTGGCTAACGCTTTGCAGATGAGCTTCGGGCGTTAGCGCCAAAGGAGCGTCCGTCTTGCTTGTAGCAGCTAGTGCCGCAGGGGCAAGGGCACTCGTAGGGATACCACTGAAACCAGAAGATCCAAAGCGTACGTTGAACCGTTCACCTACCACGGATTCAATTTCGCCCACTCCCAATTCAGGACGTGCAACGTGAACAACTTTGTGGCCTTTCTGCATGGGCAACTCCTCGACAGCGGATGTGCACACACAGTAAGGCCTATCATTCGTCAACGCTGGGAGCGAAAATTTTTGCGCCTAATCGCGTTGATCAGGCGGCTTCTAACACCAAGTGGTACTGCCCTAAGCCAAAGCTAGTATTCTTACCTAGATGCGTATACTGGCCAAGCAACAGCCAAGGCCACCACTCCTGTAACGCGCCATGTATGCTTAGTGTGCCCGTCACGCCATCTAATCGCATGGCATGTTGCTGCCTTCGCGAGTGTCGCGCCCACCGTTGGCGCTCCAAAGAGAGCGGCTGCAGCCGTAACCCCTGTTTTGAAGGCATGGTTGGTAACGTCATGCTGGCATAATGGCCAAGATACAACGCTAGCTTTCGCCATAAGCTGTTAAAAAACACATCTGCTGTGAGCTGGTGTGGCTCACAGATCCTTCCTTTATGCTGCAAACGCATCGGCGTGATAAGCGCTAATTTCACGCTAGTAGGCACTGGTTCAAGCGCCGACCCCAGGTTGAGCACTGCGTGATGCGCACGTATACGTGGCGCTTGGGTGGGCACCAATGCTGTCTCTCCTGCCTCCCAAACCGTCTCCCAGTGATGGGTAGCGACCTGATAATCGACACTCACTAGGCGCATAGGTGACTGTTGATCACCCAGTCCAGCGCGTGCTGCCAGCTGCCATGCCCACACAATCAGCGGTAGCTCTGCTAGCGCTTTGCCAAATAGCACCATCTCAAACGCCCAGCTATCTCCTACCGACAACGCTTTAGGCTGTGAAAGCGCCGCTTGTACGATATAGGGTGGTGGAATATCCCGCGCCACCTCTCGAACCTTATCCGGTACAGGCTCAAACAACTGAACATAACGGCAACTTGGCCGTACTGGGCATCCCTGACAATCATCACGCCCTGTGCTGCACGCCAAACGGCGCAAGGCATGTCCCCAAGCCCCACGCAGCATGGCACCTGGATACCCCGTCAGCCGAAAAGGCGCTTCAGCACGTAGCGTTAAGCGATAACGCGCTATGGGCATAGCATCAGGAAAAGCGATGGGCATAAGAGCACTCCTTGCATTAACACCTTGAATATATGAAATGACTTCTAGGAATATAGCGTGTAGAGGAGCCATGGTATCGTCAACATATTCTGTTTAAGGTCTCCAAAAGCTCGCACTCCGCCACCGAAAGGACGCACCCTATGGCTGACTCTACAGCTCATCGCAAACCCCTAGTTTATGTTTGTGTGATGTCAAACTACTCATTGCCTAACCTTGAGGCAATCATAACGCGCGAGCCTGAAGAGCTTGTGTTGATCGTGAGCGACTTTGAACCCGCACGCGTGGCCGCTGAGCGTCTCACCAACGTGCTTCATCAGCGCCTACCAGCACTATTAATTCATCGTACCGACCAACTGGTTGATTCAGCTGCATTGCCAGGCGAGCACCCATTAGACGCCCAGCAGTGGGTAGACAAGGTCTTACGCCCTCTTCTCAACGCTTCTGCATTTGCGGATAAGCGCTGCTGGCTAAATATGACCGGCGGCACAAAAGCGCTTTCATTAGCGCTGCTAACCCGACTGACCTGGGACGGAGTCGACTATAAACCTGCCGGCACCAATGAGCTGTTGCACTTTACGCTATCGCCCTGTCAGCCTGAAATCGCACACCTTGAAAGCCCCACTGAAGCCTCCCTTCGCACCCCGCTGCTTGAAGTCGCCGCAATAGATGTCGCACGACTTTACAACACGAATGTCACAGCACGATCAACCGATGAGTCGCCACTGGCTGCTGATATACGGACTACGCTGGCTGGCGAGATATTTAAGGCGCTTGACGATAATGATGCCGCGCTGCTTGCGCTATTTAAACTTTTAAATGAAGTGTGGTATGCAAACAAAAGCGACCCTACCTTTAACGTCGCCGCAGTCACATTAACGGATGCCGAAATAACTTTACTAATAGGACAACCGCTGACTGCTGACATCCAGCAATGGGTAAACGCGTTTGACGCGCTATTACCTGGTCACTTTATGCTGAACACCGGCAGACTCACCTTCCCAGGCAACGGCAAGTTATCCCCACAAGCCAGTACGCTTAAACGATGGCTAACCAGCGAGTGGCTTGAGCAATTATTGTATGACTGGATACAAGAAGGAGGTGTCCCTGCTCACAGCATTGCACTCAACGTGGAAGGTGGTGAAGATAAGCGTAATAGTAGTACACAGCGCGAAGCCGATCTGCTTATTCAACACCATAGCCGTACCCATGTAATAGAGGTCAAAGTAACGGCGCCCCCCACACCCGACATGCGCGCCATCCAAACACAGCTTACTAGCCTTCAAGATCACTTTGGGCGTGCGCAGCTGTTGCTTTTTGTCGGCCCGCAGTTTCGCCGCCAGATAAGTGAAGAGAAGTGGTTGGCTTTTGTTGACCGAGTGACTGCTAGCAAGAGCATTTTATGCACTAACCGCCATGAATTGCTGGCGGCACTAAAGCTATCCGGCCAGCCAATGGAAACTACCCAGCGTCTTGGGGATGCCAATGACGGGGCCGTAGACAAACGCTCTCATTGCGTCGCTCTGGATAAGGCGCCACCCAAGCCACAAACACCTTCACTGGCACCGCAGCGCTCTCCTTCGCGTCATAACCTGCCAGAAACATTGAAACAACACTGCCATAAGGTATTTATCTATACCGCTTGGGGAGAAAACGATCCGGAACGGTGCCGTGATATTGAACAAATCCAACGCGACATTCTTGCCTTGAATCACCCACATGGTTTATCGACGTTTGAGTTGGCTCAGCGCCATGGCCGCCACGCTTATGAATTGCATCAACAGCTTAAGCAAAAACTAGCAACGCACGGAGATGGTGAGAGCGTCAAAGAGTGGCTAAAAACGATCAAACAACATAGCGCGGCTCGCGTTTTTCGACACCTCAGTATCGAACTTGACAAGTGGCGCAAAGATCAGCTGCGCCGTCAACAGCGGCACCAAACAGGCACCCGCACGTTCCGTTCTACTCTAACACCCGTTAAATGGAAGACTGGTAGCCACCACCCAAAAAGCCTCGCCAGCCTTTCACCCGCCTCTCGCTGGGAAATTCTTATTGACGAAACAGGCCGTGAATTTGACAGCACAGCGGAGCCGGCTTCTTTAAAAGAGGTAGGATTGGGCCGTGTTGTCGCTATTGTCAAAGCGCACGACGCCCGCTTACCCCCTATTTCTCCTCACTTTCATGGCAAAGATGAGCCGCCGGAGGCTGTCGACCGGGCTTTGCAGCACTTGATTGATACGCCCCAAGTGGGCATTTTTGGCTTTTCTGTAAAAGACCCTATTGCCTTTGGTAGCTACTGGATGAACCATGTCTCGCAGCTAGTACGCTGGGTGCTATACATGCTACCAGTAGAAGAGAATCAACCGACGCGTGTGGACGTCAGCATTGAGCAACGCAGCGGTTACACGCCCGACCACAACCACCTAAAAGCACTTTCACAAACGTTAGAGGGTGAGTTTAAGGCACTTGATCAGGCGCGCTTTGCCCGTCTTTCACTCAGGTTATCTATTGTGGGCAAAACGCACCCGCAGCTGGCGTATGCAGATGCCGTTGCTTATACCTGGGGAAGCCCGTCAGCCGTTAGCGATGATCGCCTAAAAAAGGCCAAACTGCTAGGGCCATGTCTGCTGCACCCATATGCCGATAATACACTGGCACATCTTTACCAAGCGCTCTCCTACCATGACCAGTTACCACCCGATCAGTGGTACGAATTATGCGGCGCTGCCGAACGTGATGGTCCTTATGGTTTGCTAGAACGATGGCTGACAAGGCTAGGAGAAAAGGTAAAAAAAGAGCGCGGCCATTGGCACAGGCTGCTTAATGAAGTCCAGCAACGATTACGTTACAAAGATACTTCGCTAGTAACCCTTTCAGCGGCACTGGCCTGGCTGGAGCGCTTTATGCCTGCTGATACAACATTGAGTGGTGAGCTGAGGCTAGAGTTTGTCAGCGCTCGGCTGGCGTTGGCTAACCATCATGGCCACGTGGATATGGACGCGCTAAAGACGTTGTTAAAACTCAGCCAACAGCTCGAAGACGAGAATGCGCCAGCGGTGTGTCAGGCGCTGCTGAGAGCAGCGGTTACTACCACTAATCACTTTGAGTTTGGGGTCATGGCTCCTATGCTCAATGAATGGGTTAATAAGCCTATTGCAGTCGCTGGGCGTCTCAATCACGTTAAGCTGCATTCAACACTGGGCCAATTGGCCGCCTTTGAACACCGTTTAAAAGATGCCGATGCGCACTTTACAAAAGCATTGGCGGTTCTGGCACCGCTCTCAGATGCTCAGCAGGCGGCGCGCGAGCATCAGCAAACACGTAGCTATCAAGTAATGGCACGCTTAGATGACACGTCTCGCCCCGCCTTAGAACCGCGAAGCGAACTAGAAGCCCTGCTACTCAGCATCACAAGAAGACAGGATTTGCCAGGGGTGGCAAGGCGTTTCGCTGCAGGCGGAAGCGGCAGCGACGTGTATCTGCATCATTTGCTGCTGCGTGCCTGCCTTGGGTATCCTGATAAGCTGCAAGACGTGATAATAGCTTATCGGGAGCAGTCACATGCTTGGCAGTGGCACACCGGCCATCCGTGGGGGCTGATTCATGCGTATCGTGGTTGGCTGCTGTTGCTGGCAGCCACACCTGATAAAGTGCGAGCTGAACAGCACTTTCATGCGGCGTTGGCTATCTGCTTTGATAGCGCTAGTGGTATCACGTTGCACTGGATGGGCGTAGTGCTTAACGCACTTGCCACCTCCTTGCTACCTGCTTTTCAAGCCAAGGTATCGGCCCCTAAAACACTTAACCAAACGTTAGCCTCAGCCCCACACCAGGCACGTAATAAGCTTGCGCAACTGTCACCACAGGCACCACATGACGCCCGCTATGCTTTATTAGCTGAATGCTTACCCTTTAATTTTCATTAACGCATTAGCCAGAGCTGCCTGCAAGTAAGCCTTCTGCCGCCAGCTCTGGCGACGCATATAACACGTCAGAGAAGTGTTCAGGCTCGCAATCCCCATAGGACCATATGTTAATGTTCTCTGGCGTTTTAGGGACAATAAGGCTGAAAACCCTCACACGATTGGCTGAACTTGATACGCCGTTAACGTAGCGCCAAAGGCTTCCATCTGATCAGGCGTCAGCTCGCACCCCCGCCACTTCCGGGGCAGTTCAAGGCTCAGGTGCCAATACGCAGCTCCTTTTTCACAGACACGAGACGCAAGATTAACTGGCAACGTACCGATTACCGTATCGCCCGGCGCCACACACTCTATATCCAAGTGATCCAACAGCTTTCCGTTAACACCTTTTAAATTCAACCAATCAATAGCGCCTGGGTGACGTGAGATAATCCAAGTTGTTGACATAGCGGCTCCCTCCTTCTGATGCCCTATAGTAACTGAGTCTGCCCTTCGGCAATCTATGCAAAAATTTTTAGTGATTCACATTCAGACCGCACTGTTCTGTAGGTTCAGAGAAAGGTGTAGGTGTAATGTGAAAGACGTTGGCAAGCGCAACTTGCACCACTGCCATATCTGCGGCATGATGATGCTGGCAATGGCTAAAAATTACCTTCACACTTTTAGATAAATAGCAAACTTTTTATGTCAAAAACAGTCATAAAAAATCGCTTCCAACTAATTGATATGAAACGACTATTTTTTAGCCTGCGGTCCGGACACTTCCCTGACTTCAAAGGGATTAAGACTCGACTTCCCAAGCCTTCAACAGGCGGTCTACGTCCGGACACTTCCCTGACTTCAAAGGGATTAAGA
This sequence comes from Halomonas sp. GFAJ-1, assembly GCA_002966495.1. Classification (NCBI taxonomy): domain Bacteria; kingdom Pseudomonadati; phylum Pseudomonadota; class Gammaproteobacteria; order Oceanospirillales; family Halomonadaceae; genus Halomonas; species Halomonas sp. GFAJ-1. The sequence goes on along the minus strand of CP016490.1, from coordinate 2,194,129 downwards.
CTTGCGCCAGCACGGCGCCACCACTGCCGAACCGTCCGGACACTTCCCTGACTTCAAAGGGATTAAGACAGATACTGCTGGACAACTTCAGCCAGTTTATTGTCCGGACACTTCCCTGACTTCAAAGGGATTAAGACACTCTGCATGGTTGGGGTTCCTTGAGGTTGGCGTCCGGACACTTCCCTGACTTCAAAGGGATTAAGACGGGTTGCCTGATTGAAGATGTCAACGTTTTGGTCCGGACACTTCCCTGACTTCGAAGGGATTAAGACCAAGGACGCCATGTTCTGCATCATGACGCCGTGTCCGGACACTTCCCTGACTTCGAAGGGATTAAGACTAGGGGTGACGATATGCCCGGTTCGCCAGTGCGTCCGGACACTTCCCTGACTTCAAAGGGATTAAGACTAGTAGAGTTAAGTATAAGAATAAGCGCATTGTCCGGACACTTCCCTGACTTCGAAGGGATTAAGACCAAGCCATAGCGTACAATGTAACTATCAACGCCGTCCGGACACTTCTCTGACTTCGAAGGGATTAAGACGTACACGCATGCCCTGCACCCCGTCATTCCCGCCAACCCTCTCAGTAATGACAGTGTTGAGGTTGAGTCAGTCCCTGGAACGCACCGACCAACACGACTGGCCAATAATTTTTACGGCCCCTTCACTGCTTGCAAAGAAATTAAGATGAGGTCTTCACGCTCTGGACCGGGAATCAAGGGGTTCAGACCATGGCAATATCGCAGTGACAAAGGAGGTGCACATGGGTGACGTTATCCTGGTAGCGATTTTAGTGCTGGCACTACTGCGCGTTTAAATCAGCGCTTGAGTAGCAGCGAGACAGCAGGTGGTTCATCTTGCTGCTTTACTCGAATATCTATGCTTCGTTAACCTTTTCATGCTGAATGACAAGAAGATTCAGGCCTTTCAACAGCGCCTGTAAAGCCATCACAAAAAAATACCGGAAGATTCTCATTGGGGTTACTTTGCTACCGACTCCTCGGGAGTTGGGCTTTTTCTGTGGTTTGAAACTGTCGCAAATCACTCTGCTGTGGGGGCTGGGTAATATTGGTATTGCGGCAGCCAACAAGGCCATTGCGATGAAGTTTTCGCAACAATGAAAAACGCCGGTCGCTGCCGACAAGAGGCGGGATTATTCGCATCTGGTCGGTATTTCCGTTTCTACCATGGCGATATGGCTACAAGAAGAATCCGAGACACCAAAAACGCTGATAGAAGGTTTTAATCACGCCGGTTATGCCTGGCGGGAAGCCGTTAGCATGGTCAATAAGGCTCGCGCCATGGTAAGGGATTTCAAATAGATGAGAAAAGCCCACTGACCTGACGGTTGGCGGGCTTTTTGCGTTGCTGGAAGCCTTGCTTACAGCTCGCGTTTAAGCACCTCACGGATGATGCGTTTGGCCTCCTTCTCCTTGTTTTTGAGCCTGTATTGCTTCATGAACCTGCGCACTTCGGTGATCAGCTCATCCTGCTCAGGCTGGGGCCAGTCCACCGCACCTTCCAATGTCGTCAACAGTTCTCGGTGAAACTCCCCGCCGCTGCCTGCGTTCTGGTTAGCCGGTACGTCCATGCCTTTTTTCAGTGCCTCAAGGGTACGCTGCTCCGGCGATAGTTGCGCTAGGGCGGCCTGCTCGGCCTGGGCCTGACGGTCGGCTTCGTAGTCCTTGAGGCGCCTGTCGGCCTTACGCTGATTATCTTCGTCCAGCGCCACAAAGGTGCCATAACCGGCAGCGGTCTTGGCCCCTGCGCCCAAGTGTTCAAGGGCATCGCTCAAGGCCTGGCTGGCCAGTTCTGCCAATGCCTTGGCCTCTTCGCGCTGATCATCCGTCATTCCCGGGCGCAGGCGCGGGGCCACGGCAAAACGCATTACCACCTTGGTCGCCGCCAAGAATACCACCGGGTTAGGGGCATGCCAGTCGGCAGGGGTGTTGGCTGCGCTGCCCGGCTGTTTGTCGCCGCTCTCATACCATTTGCCCATGTGCGGCGTCATGGTATCAATCATCAGGGTGACAGGCTCAACCGGCAGGGCATCAAAGAAAATCACCTCACCGCTGATCAACTCGGGCTCATCCGCGAAGGTGCGCGCCTCGCGAGGGTCTTTGTCATCGCTGCCGAACAGGCGCTTGCGAACCTGGGCATCGTAGCCATTAAGTTCCAGCCAGGCGCGGGTAATGCCTTTTACGGCACTACCGGGCAGGTAAGGGACTCCTAGCACAGAGTGCCAGGTCAGGCCATTTTCCACCGGGTGCGGGTTGCCAAGCCCGGTCAAAAAGTGCCAGCTGGACTGGCGTTCAATCGCCAGCCCACCCTGCTGCTGGGCAATCGAGGCCAGAGCATTAGCCTGCTGTTGCAGCGCGTTGACATCTCCCACCTGACACTGGTGTTCGTTTTCACCGTGCCCCAACAAGGATTGGAGAAAATCGCGCTTGGCGGTGGCGTCAACCTGCCAGTCCGGCTGGTAGCGGTTGTAAAAGCGCTCGAACCATAGGCCCGGGTGGCCAGTACCGCGTGTGCGCGGTGGTGTATGGTGCTCATCCTTATATAACGGCTGCATCAGGTCTCCTCGCGTGGCTCGCTATCTTCCTTGACGATCAGGCCTTCACAGAAGCGTTTGACCCACTGCAGCAGCGCCTGGGTTTCGGCCTGGGCCTGGCGGTAGGCTTGCTGGTCGGCGCTTGTTATAGCTGTCAGCAAACGCGGTTCAGCCGCGCCAACCCCACGGTAAGGGGAGTGAGGACTCTTCTCGCACAGCCAGCGCTCCAACAGGGCGTAGACCTCGCCACAGGCGGGCAGTTTGCCACTTTTTCCCTTGGCGTAATAAAAGGCAATCGCCTGGCCAAAGCCGTTGACCTGGAGCATACCGGGCAAACGGCGCACCTGGCTTTTGAACTCCTTGCTCTCGATGGACGGATTGGCGATAGCATCCTGTACCGCCTGCAAGGCAAAGTTGGCACGCTGCTGGGTCATCAGCTGTGGGGTGTTTTTTCCAGTCTGCGGCTGGCTTGACGGTTGTGTCTGTTTTTTTGCTACCTCAGCAACACTTGCCATCTCGTGAGGCTGCTTTTTCTTTTTATACTTGGCCATAACGCACCTCCTGTACCTGGCACCAGCCCATGCCTACGGTTTCGTTGCCACCGACCTGCAGCCAGGCCTGCCCTACTGGGAATAATGTACCCAGCAAATCGTTCAACATGGCGTCGGGTGCCTCCTCATCCTTGGTATTGCGCGAAGGCTGAGCCGTCAGTGTCCAGTAGAACAGCGTATCCGGCGAAATATTCTCTTCGTACCAAAGTGCCCCGTCCGCGACAGTCTTGGTGTCATTCTTGATGCGGATATGCGGCTGCACCGGAATCGCGCTGCGGCAAAGATGACGGAAACTGTCGTCGTCCACCAACGTCAGCTGGCTAGCAAGTTCCTCCTCGCGATCAGCGTCCACCAGCACGGCAATCAACTCGGCTAGCGTATTCAGAGTATCCTCCACCCGGGGCGTAAAGCTGAATTCTTCCAGATAAAGCGCCTGGTTCGCCACGGCGCGTGCCACCAGAGCTTCACCTTCAGCCACCGCTGGAAGCGTTGGTGCGTCCATCACATGGCCACAGCGCTGGGCATCACGCAGGCAACGGCGCAAAAGTGCAGGGCAGGTGACCCAGCGGTAATGACCGGTCAGCGAGCGTATCGGCAACAGCAGCAGCCGTGCATCACTGACCAGCAGGTTACCGGCGTGCTCCGAGGCATTGGCAGCATCTGGACCGAACAGGGTCGTGATGCGTTGCTCATTCAGGCCGCCATGAGTTTCGGCAGCGGCACGCAGCGCCCCTTTCATGGAAGAGCCGAACACGCAGGGCCAATCCGTGTGAGCTTCACGCTGAATAGGCAGATCAATCACTTCGGTGGCGCTGCCTGCGCCGGCGTGTAGGGGGGTCTGGGTCATCAGCCCGATCAAACGGTGTGCCATTGCTACCATGAGTATCTCCTTTAAATGCTTGGTCTATCCATTTCTTACTGGCTATTTCAATACTTTCTTGTCAGTACAGGCCTACCAGACAATGGCCCCTGCCCCAATCCGGTTCTCCGCCAATAAACCTGCCGTGCAGGGCGTCCACCACCTGCTGCCAAGGAGTATCATCCAGGCATTGGCAGAACACCACGCTGCCCGGTGGCAGGTAGCTACGCACGGCTTTCGGGCGGTGGTTCTGCTGATCCCAGCCGCCTTCGCGGTAAGCCCGAGGGCGGCAATTAGCGATAATCTGCAACGGGATACCGTTCAACTCCCCTTCCCACACATCCTGTGATGCGTTGCCTACCGTTACCCGTTTGTCTTTAAAGCCAGGCAAGCCAGCATCTGCATCCAGCGTGGCCAACGGTAACGGGCTGGTCAGCCAGAGCGCCAGCTGCTGGGTTTGTGCTGGGGTGCCAGCGGCTGGAAGGGCCATGCGGACTTCCCGAGTGACAGTTACTTCAGCCATTCGGCCTTCACCCCCCAGGCGCAGGGTCTGCGGGTGAGCGGTGGCAGTGCCTAGCAAAGCATCAGGCACACCGCGTAGCCATAGCTCCACCGTGACATCGCGGGTAAAGCGCAGGTGGCGGGTCTGGTAGAGCTGCCCCTTGACCACGGTGGCGCTTTGGTTGTTACGGGCAATGCCCAGGCGTGGCTCGCTGGCCACCAGGTCATCCAGTGTCCAGATATCCGAGGGCAACGGCACCTTTCCGGCCAGCCAAGCACTGGCCCCGGCATCAGTGAGCCAGGCATCTTCCAGCACCTTGCTGCCCGGCGGCGGTTTAGGTGCCGCAGGGTCGGCCTCTGGCAGTGCCACATGGCCCAGATCGGTATATTCCACCTTGCCCGGCACCAGACGTGTGATAGTCAGCTTAGGCGTATCCTCACGCTTATCAGCGGCTTTTTTTCCCTGCAGCAGGTTGGCAGGGCAAGGCCATAGCCTCTGCCATTTCCCCTTGTTATCCCGGGCACGTAGCTGCATGCCCACCAGTGACAGCTGCCCGGGAGAGTCGGCATCCCCCAGCCAGGCGTGTTCCGGGTTACCGGCAAATGCCTTCCAGTTCACGCCCTGCTGATCACCCAGCCAGGTGCGCACCGCCCCAAACAGTGTGCGCACCGGCGGAGGAAAGACGCTGTTCAGCTCGCTTACCCCCACCGCATCGTGGGCTCGGGTCTCGCGGAAGAACCAGGAATCGACCGCCTGAAAACGCCAGCAACTTAGTTGGTCGCGGCTAGTGGGTTCCGTCATGATTGTCTCCTTGAAAGCGGACGGTTAGCGGTCACGGTCGATATGGCCTTCACGGGCCAGAAAACGCAGCACCTTGAAGGTATCGCCCATTAGTGCAGGCGTGGTGGCAAAAGTGGCGGTACCGGTTGCGGCATCAAAATCCCTGACCGTTGTACGGGCCTGCCTCAACAGCCGTTCAATCAGCTTATCCAGTGCCTGGCTGTTGAAGCTGGTATTGAGCTCCAGCCCAGAGTGGAGCATCTCGGCACGCACCAGTTGGCGTAGCAAATTGTGCGCTTCGGCGTCGTCCTTTTCCGCCAGCCAGCCGAGCTGCTCACCAAGGGCCTTGATCCGGAATAGGAAACCATGGGTAAAGCGGGCGTTGTCCTGCTCGCGCAGGGTAGCCGCAAGCTGCTCGATGACCACAGCGTTATTGTCCAGTGCCGTTTCCCAGGGCACCGACCAAGTGGCATGCACCCCGCCTGGCTGCCACACACGCACGGCCAGGGCATCGCGGCCGGTGGTGTCCTTGGCGATATCATCGAGTACATGGTGAGCATCCATTAACACGCTGACCAGAGGACGCTTGATATGACAGAACAGCGCCGCCCCAGAAAGGCTGGCGGGAATAGTTAGGCCTTTTTCTTTAGCCGCTTCGTTAAAGCAGCCGATATAACGCTGGCGTAGCTCAGCTGCGCACGTCAAAGCTGTAGTCACCGGCAGTAGCGCCAGCACATCGTCTCCCCCGGCGTAGACCAGAAAGCCGTGATGGTCTTGGACGATATCCGGCACAGCCTTGGTAAAGGCATTCAGCGCTTCAGAAATCGGCGCCTGTTTGGCAGGCTCGCTGAGCTGGCTGCCCAGGCTGTCGCCATCCATCAGCAGAATGGTATAAAAGGGAGCAGGCTCGCCTTTCCCGCCCAGGCGGCGGATTCCTGCTAACCCATCAAGCAGTTTCTGGCGCTGACTATCCTCCACCTCGCTATCGGCAAAGCGCCGAGGGTTTTCCAGTACGCTGGAGAAGAAAATGGAGGGGTCAACACCCGCCTGATCGGGGCGCAACCCCGCCTGCACAAAGTCTTGCTTCAGGCCGGGTAGCAGGGAGTCATGCTCCGGGTCACCCAGCAGGTCATGGCCACGGGCCAGTTGGTTGCTGAGGGCATCACGCAGTTCATCATCGGTTTGCGCTTCTTGCAGCATGGACTGCAGCCAGGGCCAGGCCGCCAAGTGCATTACGGACGGCACACTGACCGGTAGTTGCCAGCCTTTCAAGGTAAAGCTTGGCTCAGCGGGCAGGCTCCACTCAAACTCGGCAAAATGGCGGGCAAAGCGGCGCTTGATAAAAGCCAGGGTGGAGAGCACTTCACCTTCTCGCAGATCGGTCTGCATGTCACCGCGCAGCGGTTCCCAGAACGCATCCAGCGTTTTGCGATCAGGCCCGGACGCACCGGACAACTCCTGCTGGTCGGCCATCATCATGCAGGTGACCCCGCCTTCTTCGGCCGGCCAGTGGTTACGCCAGTTTTTGCGCCTATCCAGCAGCTGGGCGTTGGCCTCGTCGGCGGTCAACACCCAGCTCACCTCCCAGAAGCTGGCAAGCTGGCGCTCCCAGATGGCCCGCGTGGTACGGTACTGTCTATCGCCCATGGCACGTAGCGGCACTTCCAGGTCTTGTTGCCAGATATGTTCGGCTAGGGCAACCCAGGCAGCCTTTAAAGCATCGGTAACTTTTTCTGGTTCAAAGCCTGCCTCCACTTTGGCCTCGATAGCCTTGAAGCGGTTGGGCAGGCTACCTTGCCTGGGCAACCCTTGGGAAGTATTGCCATGCATGGCGTTGAGAAACCCGTTATCAGGCGCAGGAAAGTTAATCTTGCCTTTTTGTGCGGTCACAGCGTGCATGGCCACGCCTGCCATCCAGGAAAGCAGAAAGGAGCCCGCCCAGAAATCCCGGGTGCGCCGTGCTTGGGCGACAAAGCCCTGCACCGGCCCCAGCGTCAGGTGGAAAAACTGTTCATTATTGACTGGCTGGCTCATCCCTGTGCCTCCTGAGTGTTAGGGGTTAACGGGGAGATCAGTGTCTGGCGTTGAGAGAAACGGTCCAGATAGCCATGCAGCACAGACCAGTCGATGTCGTCTGAGGTCAAGCGATACTCGGATTTACGCCTTGAACCCGCTTTTAACCGGGCATTATCAGGCGGCAGGAAAACCGCTGGCATTACGCTAGCCACCCCAAGCACCTCGCCTTCAGGCAACTGATGTACATGGAGCAACAACGGCGAGGCACGACGGTCACCCAGGGCGGCGGAAAGCTCGTACCCTTTTTTGACGCTTGAGAAGAAATAGTTATGCGGCAAGCCGAACACCGTGCGCCTTGGTGCTTGTTTAAGAGTATCGGTATTGATGGCATGGAGTACCAGGTCATGGTCATCGGCAAAATTCTGTTCTGCTGGCTGACGATTAACTTCCTTATTGCGACCATAAGACCGATACATCTGCATTTCATGACCAAGGGTTTCCAGCACTTTGTCAGGGCTTTTGCCTTCCAATGCAATGTCCACCCGGCTGACCGAAGAAAACGCCGTAAACGGAGGCAGCTTGCCATCCTGGCCTTGCAATGGTGCTAGCAACGTTTCTAGGAGAGTTTCATAGTCGGTACGATTCTGAGGTGCCTGATACTGCCCTCCTTCCAAAGATTGCAAGCTTACCGAACCAAGCCCTTTACGGGCGCGAGCACCCAGCCCGCCCAACAGACCCCAGCACAGCAGGGCTTCTTCCAAGCTCTGCCATAGAGCCTCTGTCACGGGCTGGCCACCGGGTTTGGCCGTCAGTTCCAGCGTGAACCGTTTGTCTTGTTGCAGTGGGTCACGATTTAGCTTGCCTTTATATAACCCTTGCCCCAACAGGTACTGCATCGAAGCAGACGGCCGGAAATCAGGGTCTGCTTTGACTTCCGGCTGAGTAACACTGATCCGAAAACGCCCTTGCCCACCGGACTCTTTGTCTTGATGCTCATGTTGATCATCATGGTTTTGAGCAACCTTGTGCCCGGCAGCCAGACCAAACAGGGCTGCTTCCCGGGTATGCAGGTCTGCCAGCGCCGTGCCAACGTGACTATGGCGCTGATAGAGCCTCGGCCATTGCAGTGCCCGCCACCAGAAGCGCAGTGCGCCTTTGATGGAGGGTGGACGAATGGACGTGGCTTTCTGCCCGCCATCCCCCAGAAACATAGGCGTGGTAATCAGCATTTCAGCTTTAAGCAACTGCGGCACGCCGGGTAGCGCTGGAAAGCGCGTGGGTGGTGACATTCAGGCTCCTCCTTGATATTTATTCAGTGACAGGCGAGTGGTGATGGGGATCACTCACCCCTGCTTGATCTCGCTGATCAGCTGCTTGATAGTGTTTTTCAAGCTGCTTTCATCCTGCTGCTGGCGAGCCAGTTTTTTATCCGTGTTGCGCAAACCGTGTACCAGCGTATTACGCAGCTTTTTAAGTGTTCTGAAAGCGGTTGGCAGATCATCCCCGCGGGAAACCTCGTCGCGGTGGTCAAAATCATTCGGGTTGCCGCGCTCCAGGTCAATACGCTTGCTGATGTAGCCTTCCTGGGCGTAAATCACGGCGCGAAGATAGTCACCACGGCCCAGGTATTCCTCAGCTAATCGAAGTTCTGCGTTGCCTCGGCTGGAAACAGAGGCCCAGTCAGTGCGCTCCCTCAGAGCAGGGGCAAAGAGTTCCGCCAGCGGTTCGGCCTCAGCATCAAAGGTGTACTGGCGCAGCGGTGTCAGTTTTTGTTTGGCCTGGGAGGCGTTGGTGACACGTTCAAAGAAAGCCGCCTGACGGATTGACGCACAGACATCCTGGGCAACGCCATCCTGTTCCAGCAAACCAGCAAAGACACCGTAATCGCCATCCTTGTCGAAACTGTTCAGGGCCTGAACCCAGTTGAGCACATCGAGCATGCCGTCCAGCCGCAGTACGGGGGCCACCCCCTCTTTCATGCGGTCGAATGCCCCGTAGTAGATGGCCTCCAGCTGTGTCTGGCGCAGGCTGGCAAAGTACTGGGCCGCCACCAGGGCCAGCATGGGGTGATAGCGCAGGCCATGGGTCACGTCGATGGATAGACGCTCTTCGGGATGAATCACGTCATCCAGGGCTTTCAGGTAACGAGCGGTATCCTGACGAGGATTCTCTTCTACATAAGGGACAAGCTGGCAGGTCACTGATAAGTTAAGCCAGTGGCTCAGAAAGGCACTGAGTGTTTCCAGCAGCGTGGCACTCATGGCATCGGCTTTTTCAAGCGCCAGCAGGTCATCCATCAAAGCCCAGGCGTGCTCATCATCGGCGGGGCAGATCTCACGGTTCATACATACGCCTACCGCCGAAGACCATGCACTGCCTGTGGTACCCAACATAATCACACGATTTGGCTTGACGCGATCAATCAGCCCGAAACCAATCATAGGCGTTTCAAAGGTATGACCATCGAGTGAATATTTGGCATCAACATAGTCACGCACTTGGCTGGGGCCATCTGTTACCCCATGGGGCAGGCGGGGTTTGCCAAGATGGGTGACAAGAACATGTGACATTGAAAACCTCCCTGTTATGGTAATTTTAATGCTTACTTTGAATCTATCTATTGAGTGTGCACTACCATGCACTAAAGGTTGGGCACAATGCTTACATAGACTTGTACAGAACTACCCATATAGCGTGGGCTTCTTCAAATCAACACATTATCGACCTACTACATGCCTTATACTTAATAAGCACTAGGCGGACGCCTGTTCGTGGCAAAAACAGTCGGGGTAACTTTCTCATATTTGACAACATGATAGCAGCCAGCACTCACATTCATACTAATTCTTATTTGCATGCGTAGCTTATAAAAACACACTTTCTTAGGGTAAAAAAACCTGTAGGCTTTTGATAAATTTTACACAGTGCAATGCGAAGCAAAAGAGCATGAATATCGGGCCTTAGAGGGCTAGTCCCCATTATCCCGACATAACACAACTGCGTAGCGCATGTTTCTCATAATAATAGGCGCACTGTGTCTGCTATACAGGATCAGCAAGGAGAGCGACGCAACATTCAACATGATTCTATCCTTTAGAAATACCTGGCTCCAGAATCATACGAAGAATTTAGTACCAGGCACCTAGCAAAAATTTTCGCTAAATTCTGAACCGCCCCGGCTTTACCGGAGACTCCATATCTTGAGAGGATGGAGTTATGAACTCACCAAAACGATATTCCCCAGAAGTCCGGGAGCGAGCTGTTCGATTAGTCCTTGAACAGCAAGGCGAATACCCGTCCAAGTGGGCGGCGATCTGCTCCATTGCCAGCAAGTTTGGCTGTACACCAGAGACCTTAAGAGCCTGGTGCAAACGCTCAGAACTCATGCAGGAAGATAGCTCGGTTAACCTGCCTGAAAATGAACGACTCAAGCAGCTAGAGCGTGAAAACGTCGAATTGAAGCGCGCCAATGAAATTCTCCGTAAGGCGGCTGCTTTTTTCGCCCAGGCGGAGCTCGACCGCAAACCCAACTGATGGTGTCATTTATCGACGAGCATCGTGCTCAGTTCGGGGTCGAGTCGATTTGTAGCCAGCTGCCAATCGCCCCATCGACGTATTACCACCACAAGGCACTTGAGACCGATCCTGAGCGGCGGGCAGATCGATATCGGCAGGATGCGCTTCTTACCGCTGAGATTCAGCGAGTGTGGGAAGAAAATTTCTGCGTCTACGGTGCTCGTAAGGTCTGGCGGCAACTCCGCCGTGAGGGCGTTAATATTGCTCGCTGCACCGTAGAACGACTCATGCGACGCCTGGGAATTCGCGGCGTAGTGCGAGGCCAACGCCCTTTCACGACGATCAGTGATCCCGGCCAGAAACGAGCACCTGATTTAGTGAAACGCGACTTTACGGCCATGCGTCCTAATCAGCTTTGGGTGGCCGATTTTACGTATGTCGCTACCTGGTCTGGCTTCGTTTACGTTGCTTTCGTTATCGATGTTTATGCACGCTGTATCGTGGGTTGGCGTGTAGCGACGTCGATGAAAACGGCACTGGTGCTGGACGCTCTGGAGCAAGCTCTGTGGGCACGAAAACACAGACAAGGGTTGATCCACCATAGTGATAGGGGAAGCCAATATCTCTCGATCCGCTACACCGAGCGTATGGCTGACGAGGGTATCAATGCCTCAGTCGGCACCACCGGCGACTCCTACGACAATGCGCTGGCCGAGACCATAATCGGCTTGTTCAAAACGGAGGTGATCCATCATCGTGGCCCATGGAGAGGGCTGGGTGCCGTTGAGTATGCCACGCTGGAGTGGGTTGACTGGTTCAACAATCGCCGACTACTGGAACCCATCGGAAACGTTCCACCAGCAGAACGAGAAAGGACGTATTATCGTCAACTGGAGGAGTCGGGTGAAGCTGCCTGACTCAAACAAACCGGTCTCCGGAATAACCGGGGCGGTTCATTCTGCTCAAGAGCAGCGTTACGTTAAATGTCAGATCATCCTTCCGCACGCAAAAACTGCAAAAATTTTGCCAGTAGGCACTCATAAGATGACATCGCTACCATGCTGTTTTTGTTGGTATCGCTCAACGACATAACGAAAGCACACGAGACTTACGAACAGGGAAGACGTTAAATGAAAACTTCATTTGCCTACATCAGCATTACTCAAAGCACACCTGTCGAACTGGTTCCACTGAAAATTGCCAACCAAGGCATTAGCTTTTTTATTCCATCTGTCGAGTCTTATAGCCAATTTGCATGCAATACGCATGACGTTAAGGATTGGAAGCTATCTTTCTTCCAACTGTCGGCAAACGTGTGTGTTCGCGTCTTATTTACACCCTTTCCACTACCACATAATGACGCAGTACATTGTCAGGCATTAGCGCGTGTAGGCTGGTGGGAGCGACCACTTGGAAATAGCACAAATACAACAGACCGGTATGCTGTGTCGCACTTTCTTCGTGGCTCTAAAGCCCTACCTGACAGTACATTCGTCTCGGTAGGTGAACACTTTCAAATTGCCTGCGACCGCAACGGGCTTGCTTTGGTTGGGACAACCTACCAACAGTTTCAACGTATTGTTATCTGCCAAGCCCTCGCCGCAGCGTACCACTACATTATGACAAGCAAGATGTTAGCTCTGACCCAGCATCTAAAGCACCAACGCTTTGATGCGCTAGCGACCCTACATGAAGAGGTCTTAGCATTTAATGCTAGCGATTTTTTTGCTCGACCTATTGATATTGCTCGTCAACAGCTTAACCAAGTTTGGTCGCATCTCGCCGCGCATTGGCAGCTGTGCGAAACCAATCAGCAGCTAACCTCACAGCTGAAAGATATTTCGAATCTACTCCTCACCAAGCGTGAGCAAAAGGCTCAACATCTACGGGAACTTCGCTACCAACAAGGAGAGAAAGAGCAACTGCGGACAGAGGCTGAGCGCGCTTCAAAGCAAGAAGCTCAGGCACGGCGCGCATTCCGTATTGATATAACGCTTAGTTTGATTGGGCTACTGTCAGTACTATCCATAGTCCAAATTACGCCTAATGACATTAGCCAGTTTTTAAATGCGTGGGCGAATCTTTTCCTAACTTCTTAGGTCTTGCAGTAGTCAGAGTGTAGGTTGTAACCAGGATGAGCCGGTGTGCATCTAGCCACCAACACAGCTGTGCATTTCTAATAATAATTTTAGCTAATTAAACGTAATTTTAGGACATATAGTATGTGCTTATTTTACCAGTCTCATAACCTTCTAAGGCTCTTCGACGTTGTGTGTGGAATTTGTCCCCTGAGCTGGGCCAGAATATGGACTCCACAACAGCAGTAGGTATGGCATGGACGGCACCCAGATTCTAACTCTCGGCCTGGGCTTGGAAGCGCCCTGGATCCTCAAGAACCAGCACCTGGATACCGCCGTGTCGCCTCACCGACTGGATCTCTATGTTGAGGCGGAGCGAGGCAGTCTCTACCCCTGTCCGGAGTGCGGCAAGGCCTGTCAAGCTCACGACTTTGCCGACAAAACCTGGCGTCATCTGAACTTCTTTCAGCACCACTGTTACCTGCATGCTCGCGTGCCCCGCACGAAGTGTCCTGAACATGGCGTCAAACGCATAGATGTACCCTGGGCGCGGTCGGGCAGCGACTTCACGCTGCTGTTCGAGCAAGCGGCCATGTCGCTGGTCAAGGAGATGCCGGTGCTGGCCGTCTCTCGGCAGCTAGAGATCTCCGACAAACGACTATGGCGTATCGTGCATCACTACGTGGGCTGCATGCTGGGGGAGCTGGATCTGTCCAATGTGGCGACGGTCGGCGTAGACGAAACCGCGTCTCGGCGCGGTCACCGCTACGTCACAGTGTTCCTCGATATGCAGCGCAAGCAGGAACCGGTTATCTTTGCCGTCCCAGGCTGCGGCAAGGATACCATCCAAGCATTTAGCGCCTTCCTGACAGCCCATGGCGGCGATACGGACAATGTGATCGAGGTAGTCTGCGACATGTCGCCCGCCTTCCTTAGCGGCATCACCAAGCACCTTCCCAAGGCCGAGGTGACGGTCGACTGGTTCCATATCGTGCAGACCTTTACCAAGCGGCTGGATGAGGTACGCAAGAAAGAGCGCCGCGAGCAGGAACACCCTATCGCTGCGCTGGGCACTGCTGAAAAATCTGGACAACGAGAACCTGAGACCTAAGCAGTTAGCGGCGCTCCAGGAGTTGGTAGCCGATCAGAGCGCCACGGCCGATGCCTGGATAATCAAGGAAAAGCTACGCTGGATCCAGAAGGCCCCAACGCCCAGAGCGGCTCGATGGCGCATCACGAACTACCTCAAGGTCATGCAAGCGGCGGTTTCTGAAAAGCCACTACTGAAGCCGATGGGAAAGGCCTTGGCGACACTTGAGCGGCACGCGGAAGCAGTGGTCAGACGCTGGCACTCGGGACTGACGAACGCAAGACTGGAAGGGATGAACGGCCTATTCCAGGCGGCTCGGTCACGCGCACGTGGCTATCGGAACGAGGCTAACTTCATCGCCATAATCTACCTGATTGGCAGCCCGGTGGGCCGCCTGTTTGATCAGGCCAAATCCACTTGAAGTGACGAAGAGCCTTCATATTACTCCGTGAGTTGATACCTGAACCACGATTGAGTGGGTAACCCTTCAACCTTGTCGATGGTAGGAAGAACCTACGACTTCGGCTTCGAAGACCATTTCTAATCAGCTATGCGGCCCAAAAAACAGGAAGGCTGGCGACGAAAAATTAAAAAAAAATATATAACAACGAGTTAAAACAAAAAGAATATAGATGATACGCCTTTTTGGCACACCGCTTAACACCGGTACATCTACGTTTTAATCCGCCAAGCTGGCACAAGCGTGATTTTCAAATGGCCTTTTTTTGGACATTTTTGACCCTCGGCCAATGAGCACAGCGCGATCTGGAGCTTCCAGCAGATGAGTAAAAAACCTTATCCATCCCCTCAGTTCAGCGGCATGTTAGACTGACATTATTAAAGTCGTTAGCCGTTTCTACCCTGAGTCCCAGGAAGCTAGTATGCCAGCCACGTACCGTCAGATATTACCCATTGGCATCCAGTCCTTCGAAAAGTTGCGCAAGGGCCATTATTACTACGTTGATAAAACGCCCTTGATTCACAACATCGCAGAAACGGGCGGCTATTACTTTCTCTCTCGCCCACGGCGGTTTGGCAAAAGCCTGCTGCTGGATACTCTGCGCTGCCTGTTCGAAGGCCGAGAGGCACTGTTTGAAGGGCTGTATATCCACGACAAGTGGGACTGGCAAACGCACAATCCCGTGGTGCGCATCAGCTTCTCCAACGGTGTGGTCACCAGCCGCGAGGATCTGGACGCGAATATTCGCTACCAACTGCAGCAACAGCGCCACCATCTGAGGATTGATGTAACGCCACCCGAAAGGATTGCCGACGACTTTGCCAGCCTGCTTGAAAACGCCCATCTCGCCTATGGCCAGCGCGTCGTTGTCTTGATCGACGAGTACGACAAGCCGATTCTGGATAACCTGCTCGACCCTGAACTGGCCCGCGAACTGCGCGAGGGGCTGAAGAACCTTTACAGCGTGCTCAAGGATGCCGACCCGCACCTGCATTTTGTGCTGCTCACCGGCGTGTCCAAGTCCAGTAAAGTCAGCCTGTTTTCGGGGCTTAACAACCTAAATGACATTACTCTCGATGCGCCTTACGCGGCTATTTGCGGTTATACCGATCACGATATCGATACAGTGTTTGCACCAGAACTTCCCGGCCTTGATCGCGAAGAGATCCGCCGCTGGTATAACGGCTACCGTTGGGGCAGCAAAAACGTCGATTCAGTTTACAACCCTTTTGATGTGCTGCTCTTGTTGCAGAAACGTGAGTTCGGCCCTTACTGGTTTGAAAGCGCCACCCCAACGTTTCTGGTCAACCTGCTGAAAGAACGCGGCGTATTTACTCCCCAGTTAGCACACTGGGAAACGGAATACGAGCTGCTCAGCCAATTTGATGTCGATGCCATCAGCTCGGATGCCCTGCTGTTTCAAGCCGGTTATCTAACAATCAAGAATATCGAAGAGCCTATCGTGGGCTACCGCCAGTACACCCTGGGGTTTCCTAACCAGGAAGTTGAAACCAGCCTGAACCAGGCGCTACTGCCTTCGCTGGGTGTTGACGACATTCCAAAACAACGCCGCACCTTGTTTACGGTATTACGTCAGCATGATCTGGTGGGGTTGGAGGCTCACCTGAAAGCCCTTTATGCTGGCTTGCCCCACGACTGGTATCGTAATAACCCCATTGCCCAATATGAAGGGCATTATGCCAGTGTGTTCTACAGCCACTTCGCCGCACTCGGCGTGGGCGTGACGGTGGAAGATGTTAGCTTAAGGGGTAAGGTAGATATGAGCGTCGACTTTGGTGGCCATGTTTATCTTTTTGAATTCAAGGTCGTGGAACAGCTGCCCGAAGGCAAGGCGCTTGAGCAAATCAAAGCCAAGGGATATGCCGACAAACACCGTGCTTCTGGCAAGCCCATCCACTTAGTGGGCGTGGAATTTTCAAGCGCTCAACGGCAAATTGTAGCGTTTGAGGTAGAAACGTTTTAAAGCCGAGCGCGTGATATGTCTGTGCGAGAAGTGAAACGGCGAAGCAATCTAGCCCCTGCGATGGCTGAATCGTTCCAGGTGTCTACGAAATCTGGGGCGGTTCAGACTCCTGCCAGGGACGCCATGCAATTGACATCCTCCGACCACTGGACTCTCTGATTTAGTGGTCGGAGGATGTCAAATCCACCCCAAAAAGCGCAAAGCAAATATACCTGCCGTTACTGTAATGCTCGCCATCAGTGTGGTGATGGCAATAATGTTCGCCGCCAGGGCTACATTGCCGTTGATCGCTTTCACCATAACGAAGCTTGCAGCGGCCGTGGGGCTGGCAAAGAATAAGAACAGCAGGCCTAACTGCTCCCCAGAGAAGCCCATTAACCATGCCGCCAGCGTGGAGGCAAACGGCAGAATGATCATTTTCATACTGCTGGCACTCAACGCAACTTGGCTCCCTACGCGAATGTTGGCCACTGAGAGCGTTGCGCCAATGCAGATCAATGCAAGTGGCAAGGTTAACGAGGCAAAATAATCTCCTGAGGTGATTACCCAGCTGGGCAAAGGAATCGAGAAAGCAGTAAATGGCAGTGCCGCAAATACCGAAAGAATGAGCGGATTGGTGGCAATATGCTTAAGCATGTTTCGCCAATCGGTGGATTGCCCGGGCTGGTAAGCCGCCAACGCAATCACTGAAAGCGCGTTGTACATAATGATGACCACACCTAGCAACAAACTGCCCGCCGAAAGCCCGTAATTACCGTACATCCCCGCCGCTAGCGCTAAGCCAACGACACCGCAGTTTCCACGAAAAGCGCCTTGGACATAAATGCCCCTTTCGGCTCTAGGTACTCGGTAATGCGCCCACCCCCAGCTAAATGCAAATTGCGCTAATGTGGCGACGGCAAAAAAGAGCAGCAGCGGCACATCCAGCGCGACGCTCAAGTCTGCCTTAATCAAGCTTAAGAATATAAGCGTAGGGAGCGTTCCTTTGAAAACTAATGTTGAGGCCGTAGCAACAAAGGCGCTATCAATCCACCGCAAACGCTTTAAGCCAATACCCACAAAGACCATTGCAAACACCGGCAGCGTAACGTCTAGTGTGCGGGAAAATAACGCAAGTAGCTCCACAAGGGCACTCTCAGTCTGATAAGCAGTTACTTATACTCTACATATAGCAACGGTTTGTCGACATGCTATTATTTATCAAACAGCGCGCCTAGATCCTGCTCCGTTGGCACCCGCAAAACCACGCTATCACGCCCCAGCCCTTTGGCCTCATAGCTAGCGGCATCCGCTCTGGCAAGCGCATCGTCAAAACTTTCATCGTCCTCGTCGAAGCGGGTAACACCGATACTCAGCGTAACCGTGTACTCTTTACCTTCTTGGTTTACCGCTATCTCACTGACTGCTTGACGCAGAGACTCCGCGATTTTTTCTGCTTGACTGATAGTGCAACTTGGCAGAAGAACAGCAAACTCATCCCCTCCCTGGCGCGCCACATGGTCGCTTCGGCGCACTTCCCACGCCACTACCTGAGCAATCCGGCGAAGCATTTCATCACCTAGCGCATGACCACCTTCGTCATTGATAGGCTTGAAATGGTCAAGATCAAACATCAGTAGTGCTGAAGGTGTGCTGGTTTTCTGGAAATCAGCAAACGCCTCTTCAAGACGGCGCTCAAACCCTCGACGATTGAGCAAGCCGGTTAGTGGATCATGCTCAGCCTCCCAACGCTGAAGAGCCTCTTGCTGACGGCGCTCGGTAATATCCTTAACCACCCCGACCAAACCCAGCGAATGGCCACCCTGGGAAAGCATCACCACCCGCGCATGAATATCCAACCAAAGCGTTTCATTGTCGCTACGAATAAAGCGCAGCTGACGTACAAAATCGCTGCCAGACTTAAGGCTATGGCGCCACATATCCTCAGCGCCATCCAGGTCATCAGCATGTATTTGCTTTAACCATGCCCCCATGGGGGTATCCGCAGAAATCCCCAATATCTCCAATAACGCGGGATTCATATAGGTAATATTGCCGCCAAAGTTGGCGACAAACATACCCTGAGGAGACGCATTCAGAACCGAATCCAAGAAGGCCTCGCGCTCTTGCAAATTACCAACAAGCTGCTGGCGCTCGTCCTCTACACGGTTGAAGGTAACTGCTACCTGCTGAAGCTCTTGCATCGTCGTCGCAAGGCTAACATGGTCACGACGCCCACGCCCCACCTCACCGATCTGTGATTCTAATTGATTCAAGGGGGTCAGAATACGTGCTAGCAACCACCATAAAAACGGCATCATCAGTATCGCAAGCACGACCCAGATCCACCACAGTCTGTGGATGAATCCTATGAGCGGGAACTCAGCTTGCTCGACAGGCAAAAACAAACCCACTACCCAGCTGGCGGGCCATATCTGCGCGTACGATTGCAGGCTCAGCCGTCCATCAATGAGTGTTTCAACCCCATCCCCCTGCCAACCATCAAGCGCTAACCCCAGCAACGGATTGCCCGCTAGGTTAGGTATAGGAGCGTTTATTAAAGATTGATTAGGATGGTATAAAATTTTACCCGAAGATGTCGCTACGGAAGCAAACCCCTGTTCACCTAACCGCACTTTAGCCAAGCGACCAAATAAACCACCAGAATTTAAGCTTACTACCCCCCCAATAAAGCCAATAAACTCTCCTTCTGAATTTTTACGAGGCACACCCACCAGCACTAAAGGCATATTGCTGGCGCGCCCAACAAAGGGTTCGCTCACATAGGGCTGACGCGTCCCTTGCAGCATTTTAAAATATTCAAGTGAAGCCGTTTCAAGCCCCCTTCTCCCTTCCACCCTGGGCCAGTCCGCTACAATCCGCCCTTGGCTATCAGCAATAACAATACCCTCGAACCATGATAATAACGCGTCGTTTTGGCTAAGCGTAGCCTCCAGAGCGTCAACGTCTTCATTTGTTGCCAGCAATTGATTTAAACGCTCAAGCGCTTGGAAACGTTGATCAACCTGATGAGTTATTTCATCAGCAAGAAGATTTGTCTCGTAGCGTAAATGCTCCATGTTCGTTTCATACAGCATGTTCTTACCCACCTGCCACGCCATACCCAACACCAACGCTGCCAGCAACAAAAGCGCACAAGAAAGTCCCAGCAGTAGCTGGCCTTTTAACGAACGTAGAACATTCAGTCTGTGAACCAAACGGGCTAAATGCACCGGTTATTCCTTCTGTTATCAACTTTCCTTAGCACTAATGTAATCCACTTAGCATCAGTCATGACACAGCTCATTACGATATGATTACAGAACTTACCAAAAAGGGCACCCGCGAGCGCGTTGAAAAGTAAATTAGATTAGGCAAATTACCTGAGTTAGGCAATTCACCCTGACCGGCAACGCCGTAACACTCTGCCTTGTATACAATCTGCGCGGATGCAGCTTGGGCAAAATTGATAAGCACAGCCATTTCACGTATGTTCGCCGACTACTCCTTTAAGCTTATATATAAGCGGCAACCCCAATGGCGAAACGTACAGCTGGTTATACTTCAAATGGCATCCGCAAAATTTCTGCACTTGCTGAATTTCTGCCTGAGTTTGAGTGTTTTTCGCGTATAAGCGGGGTTAAACCAAAACCTGATGCCGTTATTGGCTGGGGGCTTAAACCCACCAGCAAACGTGCCCGTCGTTATGCTAAACGCTATGCGCTTCCTTATATTGCGTTGGAAGATGGTTTTTTGCGTTCTTTAGGGCTCGCATCCGATGGGTATCAACCTCACAGTTTGATCGTTGACCATACCGGGATCTACTATGATGCCTCACGCCCCAGTGACCTAGAGAACTGGCTAAACAGCGCCACGTTTGAGTTCGAGGAGCTTGAGCTAGCCCGCCAATGCATAGCGCTAATAAAGCGCTACCGGCTATCAAAATATAACCATGCCATCGACCAGCCAATTGATAGTAGCGCACAGATTTTAGTGGTAGATCAAACTGCGGGCGATGCCTCTATTCATCATGGCGGTGCTAGTGCAGAAAGTTTTGAACAGATGCTCACTCAGGCATTAAGCGACCACCCAGATGCCGAGATATTAGTCAAAGTCCATCCTGACGTGATTGCTGGTAAAAAACAGGGGCATTTAGCAAATGCAAAAAACCATCCTCGCTGCCGCCTAATTAGCCAAGACATCAACCCATGGGCCCTATTTGATCAAGTTGATACCGTTTATGTAGTAACCAGTCAGCTAGGTTTTGAGGCATTGCTAGCCGGCAAGCAGGTTCATTGCTTTGGCTTGCCCTTCTACGCCGGCTGGGGGCTAACGAAAGATCAGCTGCACTGTACCCGGCGGCGCGTAAAACGCAGTTTAGAAGAAATGTTTGCCGCAGCCTATCTACGCTACACCCGCTACGCTAACCCCTACACGGGTAAGGCCGCTACGCTAGAAGAGACGATCGCACTGATCGCTGATCAAAAGCGTCAGCAAGAACGACTGCGCGGCCAATGGTTCGCCTGCGGCTTCTCCTTCTGGAAACGGCGTTTTATCAGCCAGTTTTTAGGGCCTGCTGCGGTGGTCCACTATCAAAAAGAGCTACCTGTCACACCTATCGCAGGTTCATCTTCTGCACAATTTTTGGTGTGGTCCAGCCGAATCAATGAAGACTTTAAAGCCCGCTACCCACATCACCTTGACCAGCTAGGGCGCATGGAAGATGGCTTTATTCGCTCGGTAGGCTTGGGTGTCGATCTCACCCAGCCGCTCTCTTTGGTTATTGATCGCCAAGGGATCTACTACGATCCAAGCCAACCCAGTGAGCTAGAGACGCTGCTTAACCAAGCGGAGTTCAGCGATGACCTACTAACGCGGGCCGCTCAGCTACGCGAACGCTTAGTGGCGTTAAAGCTCTCGAAGTACAACGTGCCCGGCCAACAGGATATTACACTGCCCGCCAACCAGCAGGTTATCTTGGTACCCGGCCAAGTTGAAAGCGATGCCTCTATTGCCACCGGCTCGCCGGAAATACGCACGAACAGCGCCCTGCTAAGCGCAGTAAGAGAAGCACACCCCACTGCCTTCATTGTTTATAAAGCGCATCCCGATGTTTTGAGCGGCGCTCGGATAGGTACACTCGATACTAACGCTGAACGCCTGTATGATTTGGACGCCAGCCATATCGACATTACCGTGCTTTTGGAGCGCGTTGATGCGGTGCATACCATGAGCTCGCTCACCGGCTTTGAAGCGCTACTGCGCGGCCGTCATGTATGCACCTACGGTCTGCCGTTTTATGCGGGCTGGGGGTTAACAACGGATGCTATGCACTGCCCAAGGCGTCAGCGCGTCTTAACACTCAACGCGCTAGTGGCAGGAACACTTCTGCTGTATCCAAACTACGTTGACCCACGTTCCCGTCAGCTTTGTAACGCTGAAACCGTCGTAAGCCTGTTGGAACAGGCCAGATCACAAAAACATAGTCTTACATGGAAGCAGCGTCTGTATCGCGGCTATCGTAATTTACTGATTGGAAGCCATTGAGTTGAAGCCAAAGCGCGCATTTTTATTTCTACAAGGCGTTTGCTCGCCCTTTAATCAACGTTTGGCGCGTAGACTAACCGATGACGGCCACCGCGTGGTCAAAGTCAATTTCAATGCTGGGGACATGGCCTACTGGCAACTCACCCATGGTCATAGCCACTTATTTCGCGACCCGCTAAGCGAACTCCCAGCATTTATACAGTCACTCTGGCAGCGTTACGCGATTACCGATCAAATCGTTTTTGGCGACCGACGCCCAGTTCACCGCCCAGCCGTTGATCAAGCAGCTGATGCAGGGGTTCGTACCCACGTATTTGAAGAGGGCTACTTTCGCCCTTTTTGGATTACCTTAGAGCGCGAAGGAGTGAACGGTCATTCACTACTGCCTCGCGACCCCAGCTGGTTTTACGAAACCGGAAAAAAGCTGCCTGAACTCCCACCGCCAGTACGCTTTCGCTCATCGTTTAAAATCCGCGCGATGCACGATGTTGCCTATCACTTGGCAGGCCTGGCTAACCCTCTGATAGCGCCACGCTACCGCAACCATGCGCCCATTACCGCGCCGGTTGAGTACGCGGGCTATATCAAGCGCTTTACGCTACTTAAACAGTGGAAAAAGCGAGATGCGAAACGCATTACATCACTTATCGAAAGCGGCAAACCCTATTTTATGCTGCCGCTTCAGCTCAATACTGATGCACAAATTCGTGACCACTCGCCCTATGCCAATATGAAAGAGGTGATGGATCACGTCATGGGCTCGTTTGCCGAACATGCCCCCAGTGATGCACTGCTGTGTATCAAAAACCACCCCCTGGATATGGGCCTAGTCAATTACCCTAAAATTATCGAAAAGCTGGTGGATTTTTACGGCCTACAGGGGCGCATTGTCTATTTAGAGTCTGGCGACCTCAATCCACTCATCAAACACGCGGTCGGCACCGTGACGGTTAACAGCACCGTGGGCATTGTTTCTCTTGAAAAACGGTGCCCCACCTTTGCGCTGAGTGACCCCATCTATAATTTAGCGGGACTCACTTATGAAGGTTCGCTGGAAGAGTTCTGGCACCAGCCTCCGGCACCCAACCCCACGCTGTTCGGTTATTTCCAAAACACGGTGATGCATGCCGCACAAGTGAATGGCGGGTTTTACTGTCAACCGAGCATTGATTTAGCCGTGGACAACTCAGCGCGTATACTTGAAGCCTGCCCTTCACCGTTGGAGAAGCTGCTTTGAGCACTGGCCGATCATCCCCCCCCTCGGCTACCGAGGTCTCTGCCCGTGCAGTTCAGCAACGCTGTGTCTTAATTACCGGTGCCACGGGGGCGATTGGAGGCGCGCTGGCGAAGGTCTATGCCACTCCCGACACCCACCTTGTACTGCATGGCCGCCAACAGCAGACATTGGAAGCACTTGCCGCGGAGTGTCGCATGGCAGGCGCAAAAGTAACGCTCTCATCGGTCAGCCTGACCGATGATACTGCTCTTAAAGCATGGTTAACCGCATTATCGGTTGATCAGGTGCCAGATATCGTCATTGCCAACGCTGGCAAAAACACGCACCCCACTCACGAGGGCGGGCTGGAGCCCTGGGACGACGTTCAAGCGCTATTAGATATCAACCTAAAGACGCCGATTGCCATGGCCCAGCACTTGGTACCGGCGATGCAAGCTCGAGGCAGCGGTCAGCTTGTGTTTATCAGCTCCCTGGCAGGCTGGCATGGCTTACCCACCACGCCCAGCTACAGTGCTAGCAAAGCAGGCATAAAAGCCTATGGCGAAGGCCTGAGAGGCTTGCTAGCGCCTCACGGCATCGGTGTCACAGTGGTCATGCCAGGCTATGTCACCTCTCCCATGAGCGAGGCAATGCCCGGCCCCAAACCGTGGGAGTGGTCACCCCAGCGCGCAGCAAATAAGATTGCCCGTGGCATCAGTGCCAATCGCGCCCGGGTGAGTTTCCCTTTCCCGCTGAATTTCGGCACCTGGTGGCTTGCGGTGCTACCTGCAGGCATCTCCCAATGGCTGGTAAAGCGTTTTGGCTTTCACCACACAGGAGGCAGTTAACATGCAGGCCTCTTTTACACTTGCTTTAGTAGCCCCCCTAACGGCAGGCCTGCTAGGCAGCTTGTTATGTGAAGCACTGCTAACGCCTCGTCCGCGCCCCTTCTGGCAGCGTGGTATTGCCGCCAGTAGCATCCATGTAGGCAGTTGGCTGCTGCTGTTTGGCTTATTCACTCTACTATTACAGCGCCCCTGGTTTGCAGTGGTGTTTATTTTGTCGCTTCAGTTGGTCATCGTACAGTCCAGCAATACCAAGTCCCGCACGCTCAATGAGCCTTTTATTTGCCACGACTTTGAGTATTTTTGGGACGCGATTCTTCACCCAAGGCTTTACGTGCCATTTTTTGGTATTGGGCTTGCGATTGCCGCCAGCAGTGCTGGTGCAGTTGCGATTGGCAGTTTTCTGTACTTCGAGTCTTCGCTACTCAGCCAGTGGAGCGGCGCTAGTTTTTTACTAGCGACATTCGGCATCGCCGCTTTAGGTGCACTATTGGTGGGGGCTGGGCTATATAAACTACCGTCGGTTAGCTTGGCGCCGGCTGCCGATCTCCACAGCCTGGGACTTTATTCCAGCCTGTGGGCCTACGGCACTGCGCTCATGCGCTCTTCACCTCCTGCAGCGGCCTCTTCGCCCTTTAGTGCTATCGCAAAGCACCAGAAGCCTGCAGCAGATACGCAAATGGCCGCAGGGTCACGCACACCTGATAACGCAACCCTTCCTAACGTAGTGTTGGTGCAGAGCGAGTCGTTTTTCGACCCGCGCCCTTGGTGCCCGGAGGTTGCTTCCACCCTGCTAGCGCATTTTGACGCCACCCGCGCTGAGGCCATTCAGCACGGCGACTTAGAGGTTCCCGCTTGGGGTGCTAACACAGTGCGAACCGAGTGCGCAGTGCTTACCGGGCTTGCGCCAGAGACCTGGGGCGCTCGTCAATTTAACCCTTACCGCACCCTTACACGGCACCCGCTGCCAAGCATCGCCAGCGCGTTTAAATCTCAGGGTTACCGCACCGTCTGCATACACCCTTACCCGGCTACCTTTTACATGCGTGACCAGGTTTTCCCCAAACTTGGCTTTGATACATTCATCGATGTTAGTGAATTCGACAGCCACGATAAGCACGGCCAATATATTAGTGACCACGCGGTGGCACGAAAGATTGGACGCCTGCTTGAAGATGACGATAATAGGCCGCTATTTCTATTTGTCATTACCATGGAAAATCACGGCCCACTGCATTTAGAAGCACCTGATGAGGCGCGGTTGGCCGCTACACTGCCAAACGCTGCTTGGCCGCTGCCAGAATACTTACGCGATCTAGCGGTCTATTTGCACCACTTAGGTGAAGCTGACCAAATGCTAGGCAGTGTTAAAACAGCGCTAAACTCAGTCGCTAGACCTGGGCTGTTAGGATGGTACGGTGATCATGTGCCGATACTGCCCGCCGCTTACGCGCACTATTCACTGCCTACGGGCAGTACGCCTTACATGCTATGGTCGACAGATTTAGTAGGACAAACACCCAGTCCAGCGCCTGCTGGGTACGCGCCACAGAAGATAGTAGCCAACGAACTTGGCGTCCGGCTATTTAAACAAGTGTTTGGACGCGATATAAGTAACGATGTGATCAAGGCAGAACCAGAACCTCAGGAGCAAGAATGACTAAACGCGTTGCCATTATCGGCGCCGCCCATCGTTTCCCCGGCACCACCCCTGAAACGTTCTGGCAGGACCTGCAAGCCGAAAAAGACCTCGTCACCCAAGTGGCTCCAGATCGCTGGAGCCATGATGCCTACTGGCACCCAGACAAACGCCATCCTGGCACCAGCGTGACTTTTTCCGCTGGTAGCCTTGGTGACATCAGCGGGTTTGACGCAGCGTTTTTCGGCATCTCGCCACGTGAAGCGGCGAATATGGATCCCCAGCAGCGCATGCTGCTGGAGCTTGCTTGGGAAGCCATGGAAAGCGCGGGCATAGTCCCTAGCAGCCTACGCGGCAGCCAGTGCGGAGTGTTCCTGGGCGTCGCCAGCCTTGATTACTCCTACCGCATGGCTGATGACATGGGGGCCATTGACGCCTCTACCGCCACGGGCAACACCTCAAGCATTGCCTCGAACCGGCTCTCTTATGTGTTTGATTTACACGGCCCGAGCATGTCGCTGGACACGGCCTGCTCGTCTTCAATGGTGGCGTTTCACCAAGCTTGCCAGTCAATCCGCAGCGGCGAAACCACCATGGCACTGGCAGGCGGCATTAGCCTACACCTGCACCCCTACGGCTTTATTATCTTCTCCAAAGCCAGCATGCTCTCGCCAACCGGACGCTGCCAAGTCTTTGATGACGCAGGCGACGGCTACGTGCGCTCAGAAGGTGCCGGGCTGTTTTTGCTGAAAGACTACGACCTTGCCGTGTCCGATGGCGACAATATCCTGGCGGTGGTAGCAGGCTCAGCCGTCAATACCGACGGTCACAAATCCGGCCTAACAGTGCCCAACCCCAGCGCCCAAATTGATTTAATGCGCCGCGCCTACGAGCAGGCGGGCATCTCACCGGACGAGATCGATTATCTGGAAGCCCACGGCACCGGCACCGCCGTTGGCGACCCAATAGAGACCCGCGCGATTGGCGAAGCGTTAGGCAAGCACCGCAAAACGCCGCTGCTGATTGGCTCGGTGAAAAGTAACGTTGGACACCTGGAAACAGCCTCTGGGGTGGCTGGACTTGCCAAGGCGCTCTACAGCCTGCAGCACCGTGAAGTGCCCGCCACTATCGGCATTCGCAAGCTCAACTCGCGCATCAAATTTGATGAGTGGAATATCAGCGTTGTTACCAAAGCCCAACCACTTAAGCCACAGGGTCGCTTAGTCATTGGGGTTAACTCTTTTGGCTTTGGCGGCGCTAATGCCCACGTCATTTTAGAAAGTGCGCCGGAAAAAAACACGGTACCTAGTCACACCTCTGCTGACGCACTACCTATCCGGCTTAGCGCCCGCAGCCAAGAAGGCTTGGTTGCCAATGCCCAGGCCTTAGCAGCCTACCTGCGCGACAGCGAGCACTCTTTTTACGATATCGCCCACACGCTTTACCACCACCGGGAGCAACACACCTTCGGTGCGCTCTACTTTGCCCACACGCCCACCGACGCGGCGGACGCCCTGAGCCAGTTTGCAGAAGGTGAGGAAGCAACAGCGGGTCAAGAAAACTCAGTCACCACCCTTGAGCGCTTAGCTGACGCTTGCGGACCCGTATTTGTTTACGATGGTAACGGCTGCCAATGGGAAACCATGGGCCACGATCTGTTGGAAAGTGACGCCGTATTTAGCAGTGCCATTGATCGTGTTGATACCCTATTCCAGCAGTACGGCGACTTCTCCCTACGCGACGAACTAGCAGGTCGGAACCAGCTTGATGGCGCAGAGAGCCGTTTTGCCCGCACTGAAATCGCCCAACCTGCGCTATTTGCCTTACAAGTAGCGCTTACTGAATGGCTAAGTGCCCAAGGCATTACCCCTGCAGCAGTTTTCGGCCATAGCGTTGGTGAAGTGGCGGCGGCCTGGGCATCCGGCGCGCTTAGCCTGGAAGACGCGGTAAAAGTCATTTACTACCGCAGCTACTACCAAGGCAAGACCCGTGGCCTAGGTGAGATGAGCGCGGTAGCCATGAGTGCCGATGAGATTGCACCCTGGTTGGAAAAACCTGAGTATCAGCGCATTAGTCTGGCAGGCATCAATAGCCCGAAAGGCATCACCTTAGCGGGTGATCGGGATCAGCTAAGCGCGCTTGAAGCCGCCCTCAGCGACCAGAACATTTTCGCTAAACGGTTGCCGCTTGATTACGCCTTCCATAGCCCGGCCATGGACAGCATCGAAGCGGACGTCGTTGAGGCGCTGGCCGACATTTCTCCCCAGACGACCCAAATTCCTTATATCTCCACCGTTACCGGCACCACCAGTGAAGGTAGCGCCCTCGGCGCCCACTACTGGTGGCTCAACATCCGCGAACCGGTGCTGTTTGATAACGCCGCGACTGTGCTGATGGAGCAGGGCTTTAACGTCTTTGTGGAAGTGGGCGCCCATCCTATTTTGCGTCGTTATCTCAACGAATCTTTACGCCAGCAAGAGCGTGATGGTTTGGTAGTGGGCACTATTGAGCGCCACAAGCCTGGCCATGAAGGGCTTAACCGCTGCTTAAGCCAGCTGCTGCTTAGTGGCTTAAGTCTGGATAGCCGTCGTTTCTTCCCAGTAGAAGGCCAGCGCGTACTGCTTCCCCGTTACGCGTGGCAGCGTACCCACTACTGGGTGCAGGGCACCAACGATGGTCAAAACTTACTACTGCGCTACTACCAGCACCCGCTGCTGGGCTACCCGCTAGCTCAGCAAGAGCACACCTGGGAAAGCCAGCTGGACACCAAACGCCAGCCCTGGCTTGCTGACCACGTGGTCGGCGAAGGCGCTGTTTTCCCCGGTGCAGGCTTTGTCGAGCTCACACTTGCGGCCGCGCTGCAGCAAAAAGACACCCCGCTGCTGGACATTGAAGAGCTAGAAATTCGCGCTCCGCTGCTGCTCGACGGCCCCAATGGCCGCACCATGCGCCTTACCCTGAACCCAGACGACGGCCGCCTGGCGATACACTCTCGGGAACCCGCTACAGGCACCGAGTGGCAGCTAAACGCCGTGGCCCGTCGCATGCGCGAAAGCCGCGGCTTCTTACTCAGCCGCCAAGCGCCAACGCTCCCCACTCGTGCACCTGACTACACGCTGGACGAGCACCTGCAAATGGCCGAACGGATTGGGCTGCACTACGGCCCTGCGTTCCAGGCGATTAGCCGTGGCTGGATTGAAGGCGATAGCGTCATTGGGGAAGTACATCTTTCGGAGGTGATGCAGGGCCAGTTGGACACGCTTCACGTCCACCCAGGCATTCTGGACAGCGCTTTTCAGATGTTCATCCCACTGTTGGCACAACACAGCGAGTTTGCCGCTCAGCTCGCGTTTGTGCCGGTGCGCGTTGGTCGCATCCAGGTCAATGCGGAAGCTGGCGTACCCGTGGTGGCCCGCGCAGTGATGGGTAAACGCGCGCCCCACTCGTTTACCGCCGATTTCGAACTGTTCGACGCCGCAGGCAACGCCGTGGCCGTGCTTAGGGAAACACGCTTTAAGGCGATTCGTCTTAACCGTGCCCACCACCAGCACTTCAGTTATTTGGATGTGGAGCTAACGCCTGCGCCGCTTGATGCTGCCACGCTGGCACTGCCCGCCGAGGCGCTCAGCCGTTTAGCAGGGCTAAGCGACGCGTATGCCCACCAAACTGGACAGCGTTACGCCCAGGAAGTCGCCCCGCTACTCGATAGCCTGAGCGAAGCGTTTGCCCAGCAAAACAGCGAACAGGCAACAGATGAGAATGAACAGCTGCCCCCCGACATCATTTGGCAGCTGTTGGTGCAAGACTACCCAGACTACTTTGCGCCCATACACCTAGTGGGCCGCTTAGGCCTCCATCGGGAGCAGTTAACTAACGGTAGCGCTGAGCTTGAAAGCCTGGGCATTACAACTGAGCATCTCGCCGGTATTAACCGAGTGTTGATCGGCGAGAGCGGCTGGCAGGTGCTGGCCACCGAGCTTGGGGCGCTAATGGAAGCTACCTTAGCTACGCTACCTACTGGTCAGCGACTGCAGCTACTGGAAGCGGGCCCCTGCGCACCAGCCTTAGGCCAGCGCCTCTTAGAGCAGCTTGCCAACGCACGGCATATTGCTAAAGACGCACACCATTACCGCGCCATAACCACCAGCGACACCGCCCGCCACCAAGCGGAGCAGTTGCAAGAGCGCTTCCCGCTGATGGACATCCAGCCACTGGAAGACACCCTTCCCCTGCTTGCCTGCGCAGAAAAAGCTCAGCTTGCCTTTATCAGTGTGGATGTGACCCAGCCCGAACGCACGCGGCAGCTGATTGATGCCCTGCCCGCTCAGCTTTCCCCCGGTGCCCAGGTCATGGTGGTGGGTATTTCCCCCAGCCGCTGGCTAGACGATGTACTGGCAACCCCCGGTATCGACCAAACGGCCCTTGAGCAGAGCACTCTTAGCGACTGGCTGAATAATCAAGGGTTCAGGGTATCCCCACCTATCGCGCTGGAAGAGGGTGATACAGGCGCCTACCTGCTGCATGCTCAATACACGCATGCTCAAAAACCAACCGCGTCGCCGCTACCAGCCGCGCGCCACGTGGTGGTGGCGAACCATGCGCAAGAAGCACTCGCCACCCAGCTGGCTGCGCAGCTAGACGAGCTGTCTGGCACTGCCAATGCTTGGTTGCGCATCAGCGACGCCACTCCGCAGGCTCTGCTTGATGAGGCGCTTGCTGAAAATAATGAGCTATTCACTGTACTCAACGTGATCGACCTGCGCGGCCTAGGGGCCGCGACCACCGCCGCCCAAACCCAGCGCTGCCATAGCGCGCAGCAATGGTCACTGGCGCTAGAAGCTAGCGGGCTTGAAGGGCAAGGTAGCCGTGTCACGCTCTGGCTACCCACCCAAGAAGCCAGCACCAGTGACGACGCTGCGCTATGGGGTTTTGGTCGCTCGTTGGCGAACGAAGCGGTTGGTCATCTGGTAACGCTTATCGACGTACCCTCAGCACCCAGTGCGGCTACCCTTGCGACCTTTGCTGCCTCGGTGACGACGCCGGATAACGAAAACGAGCTGGTGATTACCCAAGCAGGCACCCGCCTGGCTACCCGCCTACGCACGCTGCCCGCCCCCCATCCGCTCCACGCTCAGGAAACCACACCGCACCAAGCGATGACCCTGGGCTTTGCCTTACCCGGCCAACTACGCCAGCTACAGTGGCGGCCTCGCCCGCTACCCGCCCTTGGGGCGGATGAGGTGGAAATTCGTGTCAAGGCCACCGGGCTTAACTTTCGGGATGTGATGTACACCCTGGGGCTTCTGTCTGATGAGGCGATCGAGAATGGTTTCGCCGGGCCAACCCTGGGGCTTGAGTTCTCAGGTGACGTCATCGCTGTCGGTGAAAATGTTAGCCATGTGGCACCAGGTCAAGCGGTGGTTGGCTTTGGCCCAGCAAGCTTTAGTGACCGGCTGATTGCCAGTCAGCACGCCGTGGCGCCGCTGCCCGACGGCATTAGTTACGCCGCAGCGGCGACCATTCCCACCACGTTCTTTACGGTGTACTACGCGCTGAAGCACCTAGCGCGCCTAGAACCCGGCGAGAAAGTGTTGATTCACGGCGCCGCAGGCGGCGTAGGGATTGCCGCGCTGCAAATTGCCCAGTGGCTGGGTGCGGAAATTTACGCCACGGTGGGCTCTGAAGAGAAGCGCGACTTCCTGCGTTTAATGGGGGTCGAGCACCTTTACGACTCCCGCTCGCTCACCTTTGCCGAAGAGATTTTGCAAGACACCCAGGGCGAAGGTGTGGATATCGTGCTCAATTCCCTGGCCGGCGAAGCCATTAACCAAAACCTTCGCGCCCTGCGCCCCTTTGGTCGTTTTTTAGAACTCGGCAAGCGCGACTTCTATGAGAATACTCATATTGGCCTGCGTCCGTTCCGCAACAACCTCAGCTACTTCGGCATCGACTCCGACCAGCTGATGAAAGTGCAGCCTGCGCTTACCCAGCGCTTGTTCGGCGAAATGATGGCGCTGTTTAACGAAGGCACGCTTAGCCCGCTGCCGTTTACCGCCTTCAGCCACAGCCAAGTGATTGACGCCTTCCGCTACATGCAGCAAGCGCGTCAAATCGGCAAGGTCGTCGTAACCTATGAGCAGCCCATCGCCCCGCCTAAGAACGAGGTGCTGGGTACCGCTGCCATGCAGCTACCGGCACATGCCAGCTATTTGATAACCGGCGGACTCGGCGGTTTTGGCCTTAAAACGGCGCAGTGGTTAGTAAGCAAAGGCGCGCGCCAGTTGATTCTGGTTAGCCGCAGCGGACCAGCCAGCGAAGAGGCCCAGGCAGCCATTAGCGAGTTTGAAGCTCAAGGGGTCACGGTGCTTGCCACCGCCTGCGATATCACTGACCGCGACGCACTTGCCAAGGTACTAGCCCGCGCCCAGCACGAGCTTGCTCCGCTTCGCGGGATTGTGCACGCTGCCACAGTGATTGATGACGGCTTGATTCGCAATTTGGACGCCGCACGTATTCAAAAAGTACTGGCCCCCAAAATTGAAGGTGCACGCCACCTGGATGCCCTTACCCGTGAGGCCGAGCTAGACTTCTTTATCCTCTACTCCTCAGCCACGACGCTGTTCGGCAACCCAGGCCAAGCCAACTACGTTGCTGCCAACCACTGGCTTGAAGCGTTTGCTGCCCGCCGCCGCGCCGAGGGCATGCCTGCCACCTGCGTTCGCTGGGGGGCAATTGAAGACGTGGGCTTCCTGGCGCGCAACACCCGCACACGGGACGCCCTGCAAGAGCGTTTGGGCGGCTCTGCCCTGCGTTCCGACGATGCTTTGAAGGTTCTGGAGCAAATGTTGATCACCCCAGGGGCAAGCCTAGGCGTGCTTGAACTTGAGTGGGGCGCCCTGGCACGCTTCCTGCCAACCGCTAACGCACCGCGCTTCACAGAAATTGCCCGTGCCAGCGACGATGATGGCAGTGTTGATAGTAATGACGACATCAGCGCCCTGCTTGCCGACCTTTCGCCTGAAGAGCTGCACAGCACGGTGACTGATCTTCTACGTGCCGAACTAGCCAGCATTCTGTTGATCGACGAAGAGAAGATCGACGTTAACCGCTCGGTATACGACATGGGCTTCGACTCGCTGATGGGCGTTGAGCTCATGACCGCTATCGAAAATCGGCTAGGAGTTCAGGTACCCGTGATGGTGCTCAGCGAAGCGTCTACTTTGAACAAACTGGCAGGCGTACTGATACAAAAGCTGCACCAGCACGATGATGATGTTGAAGAAGCGCCACAAGATGCGTTAGCCTCTCTGGCCGCTCGCCATGGAGCGGACGGGCTCACCCATGAGTCAGCTTCATCACCTGTGACCGAGACACCATGACCGCCAAGCGCTCTGAACTGAAACGACAACTGCTGGAACAGGCCCGTAAACGCCCGACCCCACGTGCCGCCAGCGCATCGACACCTTCTAACAATGGGGTAGAGGGTGCTCGTTCAGTTCCCGAGCGCTTTACACGGTTCGACGCTCACCCTGGCTATCAACAGCTTGCGATGATGCGCCAGGGAGCTGAGCAGCTCGGGTTGGTAGATCCCTTCTTCAAAGTACATGATGGGCTTGCCGGTGCCACGAGCAGTATTCACGGCCATACCTGCATCAACTTCGCCAGCTATAACTACCTGGGTTACTCCGGTGACCCACGCGTTGTGCAAGCCGCGTGCGATGCAGCCACGCACTACGGCACATCAGTTTCTGCCAGCCGCGTTGTGTCTGGCGAACGGCCTATCCATGGTGAACTTGAGCAAGCTATCGCCCATACCTACGGTGTGGAAGATGCGGTTGCCTTTGTAAGCGGCCACGCCACGAACGTCTCGACCCTAGGGTATTTGCTCGGCCCAAAAGACCTGGTACTCCACGATGAGTACATTCACAACAGTTCATTAGT
Organism: Halomonas sp. GFAJ-1; assembly: GCA_002966495.1. Classification (NCBI taxonomy): domain Bacteria; kingdom Pseudomonadati; phylum Pseudomonadota; class Gammaproteobacteria; order Oceanospirillales; family Halomonadaceae; genus Halomonas; species Halomonas sp. GFAJ-1. Next base: position 2,160,570 of record CP016490.1, on the reverse strand, counting down.
AGGCGCTCAACTCTCTGGCGCCAAGCGCATGTCGTTTAATCATAACGACCCAGAGGCGTTAGATGCCCTTTTAAGCCGCCACCGCCACCAGTTTGAGCGGGTGATCGTGGTTATTGAAGGGCTTTACAGTATGGATGGCGACATCCCCGACCTACCCCGCTTTATTGCGCTAAAGCAGCGTCATCACGTGTGGTTAATGGTGGATGAGGCGCACTCGTTTGGCGTAATGGGGGACACCGGTCTAGGACTGCGGGAGCACTTTGCCATTGACCCAACCGATGTGGATATTTGGATGGGTACCATGAGCAAAACGCTCTCTGGGTGCGGCGGCTATATTGCTGGCAACAAGGCGCTAGTCGAAACGCTCCGCTACTTCGCGCCCGGCTTTTTGTACAGCGTTGGCATGCCGGCTCAAGTTGCAGCTCCCTCGTTAAAAGTGCTGGAGCTGATGCAGCAAGAGCCCGAGCGAGTGACCCAGCTACAAACGATTTCCCGCTATTTTTTAGAGCAGGCTCAAGCGCGTGGCTTGGATACCGGCCACAGCATTGGTTCGGCAGTAGTGCCGGTGATTGTGGGAAGCTCGCCGCTGGCAGCACACCTCTCTCATGCGTTGCTTGAACAGCATATCAACGTGCAGCCTATCCTTTATCCGGCCGTGCCGGAAAAGAGCGCCCGATTACGTTTTTTCCTATCCTGCGAACATACCCAAGAACACATTGACACGACCCTAGATACACTTGTTACCCTGCTTTCTAATCACAAAAGGTAATGACCATGGAAGAAGTATCGGGCCAAGAAGACCCTGAGAGCAAAGAGAACGGTGAACCCTGCTGGTACGTCATCCAGTGCAAAGGTGGCGAGTCTTTTCGCGCAGCTGAGCATCTCGCTAATCAGGATTACGAGGTCTTCCACCCCGTACTAGACGTGCAGCGCAAACGTCAGGGTAAGCTCACCACAATCACCGAGCCGCTCTTCCCTTACTACCTGTTTATTCGCCTGGACCAGACCGTGAGTAACTGGCGCCCCATCCGCTCTACACGGGGCGTATTGCGGCTACTTACCTTCGGCAATACCCCCATTGCGGTGCCCAACGCACTCATCGAAACCTTGTTAACGCAGCCACATCGCCAAGAAGGCAGCCACCGTTATTTTAGCGCCGGTGAGAAAGTCACCATTACCGATGGCCCCTTCAAAGATTTAGAAGCCGTCTTCAAACGCTGCAAAGGCGAAGAGCGCGCAATCGTATTGCTTAATGTGCTGCAACGCCCTCAGGATATCGAACTCGCGGTCGACAGCCTGCAAAAGCGTGAGGGTTAACACTCGACTCACTAGCGATGAAACTGTTGCTCGCGTTCAGGCTGCCAGAAAATGGCATCGACGCGCAGGCGTACTTCAGTGTTGTTGGGTAGCGGCCACTCAATCACGTCGCCTATTTTAAGGCCGATTAACGCCGCCCCGATGGGCGCCATCACCGAAATACCGTCGGGCACGCTTTCCAGCGAGTGCGGGTACACCAGGGTGCGAATCATCTGACGCTCACGCGTCAAATCGGTAAAGCGTATTTGGCTATTCATACTTACCACATCCTCAGGAATTTCCTGGGGGTCCAGCACTTCACCGCGCAGCAGCTCCTCTTCGAGTAGCTCTGCGACCATCAAATCTTTCTCAGCGGCATTATCGATCAGGCGCTGAAGCCGTTCGGCATCAATACGGTTAATAATAATCGGAGGACGCTGCCCCATGGTTACTCTCCTTAGAAAGCAGTAAAAAATAAACCACAAAAAAAGCCCTCCCCAAAAAGGGAAGGACTGTATACAAGCACTATATACGCATTAGGCTGTAAAAGCGATTAGGTCACGCCCTGCTCAATCATCGCATCTGCTACCTTACGGAAGCCTGCAATATTGGCGCCTAGCACTAAGTTATCGGGCTCGCCAAACTCTTCCGCTGTCTCAGCACACTGGCGATGGATATCCGCCATAATTTGCTTCAGCTTCTCGTCAACTTTTTCGAGCGGCCACTGCTCCATGCTGCTGTTTTGCGCCATTTCCAACTGGCTGGTCGCCACCCCGCCGGCATTAGCCGCCTTACCTGGGCCGTAAGCAATCTTGGCTTCCAAAAAGCGGTCTACGGCCTCTTTGGTGGAAGGCATGTTGGCGCCTTCGCTTACGCAGTTAACACCGTTAGCCAACAAGGCGTTAGCGTCTGCTTCAGTCAGCTCGTTTTGGGTAGCACAGGGGAAGGCTGCATCGCCCTCAATGCGCCATACCGCATGCCCATCCTGCGGATAATCCCGTACCGAAATGAACTGCGCGTCCGGATGGTCGTGAAGATAGTTTTCCAGTGAAACGCGCTGTACTTCTTTTAACTGCTTGAGTAAGCCTAAATCGATACCGCTAGGATCGTGAATCGTGCCGGTGGAATCACTGCACGTCACCGGCTTAGCGCCCAGCTCGCACAGCTTTTCAATAGTATAAATAGCCACGTTGCCCGCGCCCGACACCAAACACGTTTTACCGCGCAACGCTTCACCCCGGGCGGTGAGCATGTTCTCGGCAAAGTAAACCGCACCGTAGCCGGTTGCCTCTTTGCGGCCCAGCGAGCCACCCCAGTTAAGCCCTTTACCAGTCAGTACACCTTCGTAACGGCCAGTCAAACGCTTATATTGGCCAAACAGATAGCCTATCTCCCTTGAACCAACGCCAATATCACCCGCAGGCACATCGGAATGCGGGCCAATATGACGGTGAAGCTCCGTCATAAACGACTGACAAAAACGCATGATTTCGTTGTCAGACTTGCCCTTAGGATCGAAGTCAGAACCACCTTTACCACCGCCAATCGGCAAACCGGTCAGTGCGTTTTTAAAAATCTGCTCAAACCCCAGAAACTTGATGATTCCAGACGTCACACTAGGATGGAACCGCAAACCACCCTTATAAGGCCCGAGCGCGGAATTAAACTGTACGCGGTACCCTTTATTCACTTGAACGCGACCAGCATCATCCACCCAGCTAACGCGGAACATAATTTGGCGTTCAGGCTCGACGATGCGCTCAATGATACTGTGCTGGTGATAATGCGGCGCACGCTCAAACAGTGGACGAAGACACTCCAACACTTCTTCAGTGGCTTGATAAAACTCTGACTGTGCAGGGCTACTTTTCGCTAAACGTGTCAGCGTATCGTGGACATAGGGCATAAATAGACACCATTTGCAGTTATAAAATACGTAATTGGCCGGCCAGAGCTTTCACATATTTAACTGCGAGAGCGTAATTATGCATACCCTATGCCGCTTCGGTATGGGGCAAAAAACCGACAAAAATAGACCAAAGTCTAAAAAAATTTGCGCATTTCTGGTGCATAAGAAAAAACATATCAACCCTATTTAAACTTTTTATGGCAAAAAAAATACAGCTAAAATTTGTTAGTCACTAATTTTTAACAAAGATTCAAAAAATGCTCATTTTTCTTTATAGTTGGGTTGCCTCACTGCCACGCGTGGCATTTCAATAAATAAGCAATTTGGACATATAAGTCAGCTACCCCCGCCTGAAGGAGGGAGCTTGTGAAAACAAGCTAGGTTGACCAGGGAGAGCGGCTATATCGCCGCTACGTTGATAATAGGTCGTTAAGACTCACCAGTAGATGCTTCCTCAGTCTAATGCTCTGAAAGGTCAGCATCATGCTAGCGCAAGGTAAAACGCTGAAGGTGCTGATCGCTGCTAACCGTACCCTCGTTGGCAGGAGCTGGTTATCGACATTCCCGAGGGGAGATGGGGTGCAAGCCCCGCGACACAAGGCCCGTAAGGGCGTTAATAGGGAGGAAATCGCATGGCGGTTTTCGTACTGGATCAACAAAAGCAGCCTTTGATGCCGTGCAGTGAAAAGCGCGCTCGGTTACTGCTTGCTCGGGGTCGGGCGGTGGTGCATAAACGCTACCCGTTCACGCTTCGACTGAAAGATCGTATCGGCGGTGACACGCAGCCGTTACGCCTGGGCATCGACCCAGGTAGCAAAACCACGGGGCTTTCGCTGATGCGGGAATCAGATGGCGAGCAGCGCCATGTGCTGTGCCTGTTTGAGCTTACGCATCGCGGCTACCAGATCAAAAAAGCACTGCAACAGCGCGCCGCCTTTCGGCGTCGCCGCCGCAGTGCAAACCTGCGCTACCGCGCCCCGCGCTTTAACAACCGCACCAAGCCTAAAGGTTGGTTGGCACCGTCGTTGCAGCATCGTGTCGATACCACGATGGCCTGGGTACAGCGGCTAGGAAAACTGGCCCCGATCACCGCACTGGATCAAGAGTTAGTGCACTTTGATACGCAAAAGCTGGAAAACCCAGAGATCAGCGGTATCGAATACCAGCAAGGCACACTGCTGGGGTACGAAATCCGCGAGTACCTGCTGGAAAAATGGGGCCGGGAATGTGCCTACTGTGGCGACACCGAGACACCATTGGAAATTGAGCATGTGGTGCCGCACTCTCGCGGTGGCTCCAATCGCATCAGCAATTTAACCTTGAGCTGCCACCCCTGTAACCAGGAAAAGGATAGCCAGGCGCTTACCCGTTTTTTCGCCACAAGCAACGGTTTGAAGCGCCGACTGAAAGCCAACGGCCACACTGCCGACGCTCGCCTGGATCGCGTGCAGCGCCAATTGAAACAACCGCTGCGCGATGCCAGTGCAGTCAACGCCACACGCTGGGCGCTGTTTAATGCGCTCAAAGCCACTAACCTTCCCGTATCGGTGGCCAGTAGTGGCCGCACCAAATACAACCGCCAGCGGCTGGGCATCCCTAAAACCCATGCCTTAGATGCCGCCTGTATCGGTGCGTTCGGCACGCTGAACGACTGGCAGGTGCCCACTTTAACCATCAAAGCGATGGGGCGCGGCAGCTACCAGCGCACTCGCCTGACCAAACACGGCTTTCCGCGTGGCTATTTAATGCGGCAAAAGCAGTTAAAAGGCTTTCAGACGGGCGATATGGTCAAAGCCATCGTGACGACCGGCAAGAGGGCCGGCACCCATACCGGCCGCGTCGCAGTGCGCAAAACCGGCAGTTTTAACATCCAAACCGAAAATGGTGCCGTACAAGGTATTTCCTACAAATACTGCACTGTCATCCAACGCGGTGATGGCTACGCCTACCACCTCTTATCATCCATTAACCACAAAGGAGGCGCGGAGCAGGCGGTAGCGTAATCTCTGTCGCCCTGCGGGCGACGCGCTATCCCTCCCGGCAGTGACTGCTCCCCACCCTAAGTCGCTACGCAACCACGGGTGAGGCTTCCCACGTCTTAGGCCGCAGCCGGTGCGTGACCGGTCTTACACAGGCCTCGATGGGCAGAGACGGACAGCCCTTCCGCCTTTAATTTTAAAATGCCTTGCTGGCGAATAGTGATCGCGGCGTTTACGTCACGGTCAATCGCCTTTGTGCCACAGCTTGGGCAATCCCAGGTGCGGACACTGAGGGGCATTTGTTCGACTTTGTGGCCGCAGCCCGCGCAGGTTTTGGAGCTGGCGAACCATTGGTCGATTCTGACCAGATGCTTGCCTTGCTGCTTCGCCTTATACGCCAGTTTTTCGATCAACCTGCTCCAACTGGCATCGGCAATATGCTTGGCCAGCTTGCGGTTTTTGAGCATGTTTTTCACGCTCAGTGTCTCGACCACCACCGCTTGGTTGTCGTCAATGAGTTGTCGAGACAGTTTGTGCTGGAAGTCAGCACGCACATTCGCCAGCCGCTCGTGCGCCTTGGCGAGCATTAGCCGCGCTTTCGTACGGCGCTTGCTACCTTTCTGGCAGCGTGAAAGCGCTTTCTGCTTGCGGCGTAGGTTGGCAGACGCCAGCTTCAAGAAGCGAGGATTGGCGACCTTGCGGCCAGTGGAGTCGATGGCCAGATGCGTTAAGCCCATATCGACCCCCAGCACCGTCTCCACCGTTTGCAGCGGTGCGGTTGCCTCCACACCATCCTCCACCAGCAGCGAGGCAAAATACTTGCCTGTGGGGGTGCGGGTCAGTGTGATGCTTTTCAGCGTGCCGGCGATCTCTCGATGGATTCGGGCTTTAATCGGCGTAAGCTTGGGGACTTTGATCCAGTCATCACCCGCCTTAACGCTGGTGCAGTGATAGCTCGATTGCTTGCCATGCTTGCGTTTAAAGCGCGGATAGCGGGCTTTAAGCTGGGGGTTAAAGAAGTTCTGGAAGGCGCGATCCAGATTAATGCACGCCTGTTGCAGTGCGATAGAATCAAACGCTTTGAGCCAGTGGTAGTTGCGAGACTTCTTCGCCACCGCCAACAACGGCTTGAGGTCTTTCTTAGCGCGCAGCTTGGTGCCATGGCGCTTGTACTGCGAGCTGATAATGTGCAGTGCCTTGTTGTACGTAAACCGCACCGCCCCGAATTGCTGATTCAAGAAATCAGCCTGTTCGGGGGTGGGGTAGATGCGTACTTTGGTGGCTGTTAACACAACGGCTTCAACTCGTTGACTGTATGAATGTATAGTGCCAGATAAATACGAAACTACAACCCCTGCAGCGCTAGCGCGCTGCCCGCTTGTATCCCCGCCCTCAATCGGGCGAGGGTTTACGCGGATTTTTGATAAAAGAACCGGGTATCCCGCGCAAAATCTGATGAAAAAAACATCGCTTTCTCTTGTCGCCGCACTAGCTTTAACTTCTGCTGCGGCCAGCACTGCTACTGCTGATGACTCATTCACTTTGGGGTTGATGGCAGGAACAACGGGCGTTGGCCTAGAAGGCTCTTGGCGTTTCCATAATCGCTTTTCTATAACTGCCAATTATGCTGGTGGCCTTGATTACAGCGGTGATTACGACACTGACGATGTCGATTACTCTGGCGATATTTCTTTACAAGCAGGCATGCTTAAAATTGATTACTACCCTTTTGCAGGGCGCTTTTTTTTGACGGCTGGCGCGGCATTGCCAGACATGACCGCTACGGTCACGGGCCGTTCACGTGATGGCCAGAGTTTCGAACTCAACGATAACATCTATTCAGCTGATGAAATTGGCACGCTTAATGGTGAAGTGGTAATTGCGGATACGATTCAACCGTACATCGGCATGGGCTGGCGTTCGTCAAACACTAATGGCTTTGGCTTTTTCTCTGAACTTGGTGTGTTCACCACCGACGTAGATGTTCAGCTGTCAACTTCACGCGGTCTAGAGAATATTGATCCAGTATTCCATGCTGACTTACGGGAAGAAGAGCGCCAACTACGTGAAGACGCTGACAGCTTGCGCGTCTACCCTGTAGCAACGCTAGGCATTTCTTACACTTTTTGAATGCTCCCTGCGTAGCTCGACTTACGCAAGCCTTCAGTGACAAGAGCCAGAGTTCTTCGGCTGACACTCCCCGCCCGTTGGCCGAGGGTTCTTGAGTCACCCCAAAAACCTTCCTGCTTCCCCACGCCTTCACTAGACAGCGGCTACGCCGCTGCCCCCGCTCCAGTCGCTCCACAGGCGAACCCCGCCAGTCCGGCGGTTCGGATATTGTTGGCCGCGTTGATGTCGCGGCCGATGGCCTCGCCACAGCCCTCACAGTGCCAATGGCGCTGCGATAGCGGCAGCTTCTCGACCTTGTGGCCGGGTAATCCCCCCGAAAAATAATCGCGTTGATAAGTGGAATTTTGTAACCTGAAAAAACAGGAGATTTCACACGCGCAAATCACGTTTTACTGACAGCCAGATTATGGCGATTTTGAAGCAGGCTGAGTCTGGTGTGCCTGTCCCCGAACTATGTCGCGAGCACGGCATGAGCAGCGCCTCATTTTATAAATGGCGCTCCAAGTACGGTGGTATGGACACGTCCATGATGAAGCGCCTCAAGGAGTTGGAAGACGAGAACCAGCGCCTCAAGAAGATGTATGCCGAAGAGCGGTTGAAGGCAGAGCTGCGCCAGGAAGCCCTCGAGGGAAAGTGGTAAAGCCATCTCAACGCCGCGAGATGGCAAAGAATGTCGTTGAGGCCGGCTGCTGTAGTATTCGGCTGGCCTGTCAGGTTTTCGGGATCAGTGAAACCTGTTACCGCTATCAGGCGAAGCTTAGCCATGAGAACGCTGTTATCGCTGACTGGCTAGTGCGCCTGACCCACAATCAGCGTAACTGGGGCTTTGGGCTGTGTTACTTGTATCTGCGCAACGTGAAAGGCTTTCGCTGGAACCATAAGCGTGTCTACCGAATTTACCGGGCATTGGAGCTGAACTTACGCATCAAGCCGAAAAAGCGACTGGTGCGTGAAAAGCCAGCGCCATTGGTCGTACCCACTGCTTTAAACGACTGCTGGTCGATGGACTTCATGCATGATCAGTTGGCCGATGGCCGAACGTATCGGTTGTTCAACGTGATCGATGATTACAACCGGGAAGGCCTGATCATTGATGCTGACTTCTCACTGCCAGCAGAGCGCGTGATACGCTCCTTAAACCAGTTGATCGAATGGCGTGGCCGGCCTAAAGCCATTCGATGCGACAACGGCCCGGAATACATCAGTGGCAAACTAACCCGCTGGGCGAAGCAAAACGGCATTGAGCTGCTGTACATTCAACCTGGCAAACCACAGCAGAATGCCTACATTGAACGCTACAATCGAACAGTCCGTTATGATTGGTTGAGCCATTATCTGTTCGACTCAATCGCTGAAGTACAGGATTTTGCCACACGCTGGCTCTGGACGTACAACCACGAGCGACCGAACATGGCATTGGGTGGGATAACACCCAAACAGAAAGTGACTATGGCTGCCTAACCAACTCTACTTATCGCCCCGGTTATAAATGGGGGGATTACCGCCGCAGCCGTGCCCAGTTCACGAGCTGCTGCAGCGACGCCTATGCGATCAGCAAGCGCTAACGCTTCTTGCCGATAGGCATCTGAATAACGGGTATAGGATTTTTTCTTCATTGATGTCGTCGATCTTGCCATTGTTCACCTCATCGTAGCGTATTACATTCTTGAGGTGTCCACTGTTACTGGGCAAGATCAATGCCAAGGCATGGCAGGCAACGGACAACGAAGCAGGAACCAGGAAGGCAACAAACTGGGAATCCGCCACTACAATCTCTGATTTAGTGGTCGGAGGATGTCAAGAACTTCTCATGGGCGATTACCAACCATTGGGCAAGCGACAATTAATACCGGGCGGAATCGTGTTTTCAGCGTTATCCAATGTTAAGTAGATAACAAACGTACCACTTGAAGGATCAATGAAGCGATCGATACTGGTAATCTCAGCAGGCATAATTTCCCCTATAGGTTCAATCAGTTCGACGTCTAATACCTCGCCTACTGAGAATCGACCAAATGCATTTAGAGGAAGCACCAGCTCAAGCTCAAGTGGATCCATTTGGACAAGCTGCATAACAGGAGTGTTGTCTATATACTCTCCTTCCTCACTATCTAATGAAGCGATAATGCCTGGAAATGGAGCCTGGATCATGCGATCCGCAATCCTTGCCTCCGCCAAACCCGCCTGCAGCCTAGCCATACTCAATTCAGTATCCATTTCATCACGTTCACTTTCGCTCAAAATGCCTCGCTCTATTAGCCTCTGATTGCGCTGTAGCGTACGCTGTGCGAATGCGACACGAGCAGACTCAAGTGCGAGGCTAGCTTCCTCAACATCGCTATTCAAACTAAACAACACCTGGTCTCTTTCTACCTCTTCACCGCGTTGTACATTTATCGTTTCTAACAGCCCAGGCACTCCACTAGACAACACAGCGGATCTGCTTGGTCCCACCAGGCAGCTGACGGCCTGAATATCTGCGTGAGAAATTGATGGTGCCACGAGCAATGTGGAAACCACGAGAGGAAATGATACTAATGCGCTTATTTTAACCATGCTATCTCCTTTGCCGAGCAGCCCTTCTTCACTCCAGACGACCGCTAAACCCTAATCGTTCACTACTTTTCCAATCAGCTCGCAGCATACGCGCTCGTTGATGAGCATGACGTTTCTCACGCAAACGCTGAGCTTTTTTTTGCCGCTTATAAAGTCCGCCCACGTGTTTATGCCATCCCTGCAGCTCATCCAAGATCGCATCTTCTTCACTGATAGCCCATTCAATCGAACCAGGATCGCCTTGCCTCGCACACCGTCCTTCAATCTGACGATCAATTCTGCCTGCATCATGCAAGCCGGCTGCAATAATGTGTAGCCCACCTAATGCTTTAGCTGCGTCATCAAGTTTTATATCTGTGCCACGTCCAGCTATGCTGGTGGCGATTGTCACTGAACCTGAATACCCAGCGCGAGCTATTACGTCTGCTTCGTTATTATCTTGACGAGCATTTAGTACGTCATGGTGTGGGATGGAATCCACTAGCAGCGCAGATAACTCCTCAGAGTCATTGACGTTAACGGTGGTAATTAAAACAGGCCTACCCTGACTAGACTTCTCTAAGGCTTGCTGAGCTATCCACTCCCAGCGAGAGTGATTGTCCTTAAAGTTATAAATATTGCCTTTTTGACGACGATTTTTTTGATGTGGTGGCACAGGCAAAAAGGGGCGCCCGTAGGTTTGCCACAATTCTTTTTTCACTTCTTTAGCAGTACCGGTCATGCCTGAAAGGTGATGGTAACGGCGAAAGAATCGCTGAAAGGTAATTTGTGCAATTGTCACGTTAGGAGGTGTACGCTCGCACCCTTCCAGAACCTCCAGCAATTGCTGCAAGCCTTTTGCCCAACGCCGATCTGAAAGCACCCTACCATTATGCTCATCAATAATGAGAATTTTGCCATCTCTTACTAAGTAGTGACGGTCTTTAATAATTTGATGTTTAGCGACTAACGCCTGATGCGCCAACCATTCTAGTTTTGCTTTTTCTATTAAATGAAGTTGTCGCGCGCGTCTTTGTACAGCGATTTTATCCGAAAGTACTTCTTTGCCTTTAACAGTTAAGAAAAGAACACCTTTTTCAATATCAAAATGCTCTCCTTTTTTAAATTCTTCTGTCATTTCAAGTGATGCATGAATCAGCGGAAGTCCAAGGTCATGATTCCCGTCATCTTCGGTTGATAGTATTAAGGGGGTTCTCGCTTCGTCGAGCAATACACTATCGGCCTCATCTACAATAGCGAAATGTAGTCCCCGCAGCAAAAGCAGGCGAGTTGACAAGCGACTTTGCAAGTTGGCAGCATGCGCTTGCAAAGGCGACCGTACATTTTCGAAACGTTTCATATCACGTAAATAATCAAAAACAAGCTCTTTACTCGTGCAATACGTAATATCCGCCCGGTACGCTTGTCGACGCTCAGCACTGGACATATCGTGTACAACAGCATGCACATTCAGCCCAAGGCGATCGTAAATGGGCAGCATCAGTTCGGCATCACGTTTGGATAAATAATCGTTCACGGTTACAACATGCACGGGAATGCCTGCCATTGCAGCAGTGGCAGCCGCTAAGGTCGCGGTGAGTGTTTTACCTTCACCTGTTTGCATTTCTGTCATGCAACCACGCATAAGTGACATGCCACCTAATAACTGGACATCTCGGTGCGGCATATGAAGCTCTCGTCGAGCAACCTCTCGTATTAGCGCAAAATTTCTGACCACATTAATAATATTGACACCCGTTTTAAGTAATTGCTGCCTTTGGTCATGTATATACTGATCTAGCGCTCCATCGCTTAAACGATGGAGTTTTTTGCCATAGTAATGTATGAAGGGAAGAAGTGTTTTCAGAGCAAAAAGTGATAGTACTGAAGGCAAATGCACGTGAGCAGTAATCCATGCCCACAGTTGATCTAACCAACTAGGTGGCTGTACCACTTTTTCTGGTCGATCGACACCATTAACAGGATAGCGATTTAGTGCAAACAACATAGTGTTAGCCTAATTTCATCGGTCAAAAAGTGACAAAAAGTTTCGTCTAATATTGTCCCAAAGCCGAAAACCTATGGGGGAAGGCGTATGTATCAGCTTGATAAAAACACGACTGTCGAGCGCTAGGTGCGTCTCTGCGTCTATCAATGAGCTTGCATCAACATCTAATGTGTAATGCTGCCGATAAGCTATAAGCTCTTGAGCCTGCTCGGGATCTAACGCTACTTGTCCTCCCCCCTGCCTAGTAAGGGTTATACTAGGTATATCACGTGTCGCACTCGGTGATATTCCCAGCAGTGCACTTTCAAATTCACGGTTATGCCCCGGCAACTTAAGCTTGACCTCTTGTAGATCGTTAACAATCAAAGGCTGTAAGTGACCGGGCAAGAGCGACCGAATACGCAAATCACTATCTTGAATGACAGTCCCAATCGTTTGGCCACGTGGGATAAACTGGCCAAGATCTATACGCTCTTGATCCAAGTTCACTTGGCCATTTCTTGGACTCACTACGCGTGTCCCTGCAGCTCTTAGCTGCGCGTCCGCAAGCCGATTTTCAATCAAACTTAAATTCTCACGCTCGATGGCAATCGCTTGAGGGTTACGAACAGTTGCCTGCATACGAAACTCTGCCTCTCGCCTCTGACCTTCAAGCCGAGCAACTTCGCTTGTCAGCTCAGGCGCATAAAGGTCAGCCATTAATTGCCCTTCTTCAACACGCTCCCCATCTTCGACCCACCACTGACGCAGCTCGCCAGAAGCGCCGACACGTACATTTGTAGGTTCTCGGCTGTCTACAACGCCATGAACCACCGAAGAGTGAGGCAACGGAATCAGAAATAGAACTGCCACAATTGCGAGCAAAACGCTCACAAGCCAAAGCCAGGCTCGCATTTTGTAGCCTTCAAGTTGCGTGCCCACAACCATCTCCTTCAAGATTTTCAAACTCGGTAGAATTAGCGCCATATAAAGAGACCAAATAGCGAGTATCACACCTATAAAGAAGTAGCTAGTTGCTACAAAAATAGCAATAAACACCATTAAAAACATGCGATATATAAAAGAAGTAACCGCATATAGGACAAGCCAAAAAGACTCTTTGGGAGAATCTGCAGAGCTTGTAGTATCGCGTTTTTTCAATAAGAATCGCTTAATTAGATACCCAAGCTGCTGATTCGCGCGCTGTCCAAAATTAGGAATTTCTAACCAGTCTGATAACACATAATAGGCATCAAAGCGCAAAAGAGGGTTACCGTTAAACAGCAGTGTAGAAATGCCAGCAATGACCATAATGTTAAACATTATCGACCGTAACAGACCTGGCTCAGCTAATAGCCATACCATCATGGCCAGCGCAGCAATAAAAAGCTCAACTAAAATACCTGCAGCACCTACTAACATCCTCTGTCTCTTTTCAGGACATACCGCAGCTGCCGATGCATCAACATAGGGTACAGGAAAAAACACTAAAAACATTACACCAATTTCGTGTACTTCCCCACCCGTATCCTTAGTTGTCCAAGCATGTCCTAGCTCATGAATAACCTTAATAACGGGATAGACCAATGCCATGAGTAAGAGGTTATTAAGGCCTAAAACTCTATCCGCAAGGTTATCTGTTAATGCCCCCCAATGCATCGCCGCTAATACAACTGCAAAGCCAATAACAGCAATCCAGATCAGAGCCCCCCAGATACTTAAGAATGGCCTTACATAAGGATAAGTGGCATTGATAAAGGCATCAGGATCAACAAGCGGAATTTTCACGCCCAGCGGAGAACGTAAGACCTGCTTAATTTTTTTCAGGCGCCCTTGGCGTCTTCGTTGCGAGAGTTCTTCGATATCAATATCGTGATACCCCGCAAGAATATTAGCATGATGTAATTTCGCAATGAGTCCTATCAACTCATCTTGTGTTGGCATCTCATCGCCGATTTCGTAGCTGACATCATCCCAGATGCTTTGCAGCGTAGAGGAGCCATCCAGACGACCAATGACTTGATATGCCTCCGGTGTAAAACGGTGGGCTTGTCCTGTGAGAGCGTCAAATAAAACATACCAAGGCGCACCGCGATAATCGTGACGATGTATGCTGGTATGTTTACGCAGCCGCGGTGCAAGGTGGGAAACACGATGCCATTGATCGCTATAAAGTGAAGCACTCATAAATTACCAAAAACGCCATTTAAGCATTAAGAGCCACTCTCTTAACTCACGAGTCCAAATGCTAATTCGCCGCTGCTCACCAAGAGGCACTCGTCCAATACCCTCCATGCCTGACCGAAAAGCAGCGTCATCGCTTAGTACAATGGCTTCCGCGATAAAATAATTACTTCCCTCACGCTGACGTGTCTCTTGCGTGACACGCTGTATTTCAAACTCAAACTGCCGGTCTGTTAATGCGGCCAGCAACAGTTGACCGCGCTGCCCCTCCTCTATCTCAGACACCCTCGACTCGTTTACAGCCAGCTCTAAGCGATAGCGTCCTTCTGGTGCTATTCGAAACAGCTCTTCTCCTGGACTAACCGCACGACCCAGCTGCTGTGTTAGATCACCCTCCACTATCACCCCATCAAAAGGCGCTTCTAACGTAGATCGCTGCAAACGCGACTCAACAAGCTCTAAATCGGCTTGCGTTTGTGCACGCTGAGCTTCCAAGATATTCAATGAAGCACGATCGCCTTGTGCTCTCAAGTTCTGTGCTTCACTTTCTAACTGCGCTAACCGACTTTGGTGTTGTAATTGCTGTAGACGGAGATCCCGCGTATCCATAAACACCAACCCCTCTCCCGCACTGACGCGGTCACCGGCACGTGCCTGAGCCGCATCAATATATCCCTGAAACGGAGCTGAAATAACGTGCTGAGATTCACTGAGCAAGGTGGCATTTGCCGCTTCATAAGCCGTGCCTGTTGCGAAATAGGCATAGCCTAAAAGGGCAGCCAAGCTAATTGCAGTTAGTTTATAGCCAAGATGTCCTGCGCCGAGCAACGCAGCGAACTGCCCACGTATGGCAACCAGCAGCTTTAATACTAAAGGGCGATCATTGCGTCGCTTTTCTTCGAGCGCACGCACGCTCAACGCCATCACGCTGCTCAATGCTTCAATCTCAGTTGGTGTAAAGGGGCTTTCTCTCTCAATAGTTAGCGCCGCCTTAACACCCGTTTGATCAACGGCTGGTATCGTTAACACATTACTAATATCTGTCATCTCTGACAGGGCAAAGTGAGCACGATTAACGGCAGCCACATCACCTTCAAGCACATGGTCACTTGGCCATACGACTGGGCATCGTTGATCAAGCGCTTCGTCCATTGATGTTTCTGTCGCACGTATGCGATTCATCTTTCGATTAAAATTAGCGCTATGAGAAATGCTAGTAATCTTGGTTCGCGCACCTGAACGCCAACCTAAGCTCACTCGCTCAGCGCGCATGAGCGATGACAACTTGGTTGTCAGCTGTAAGGCTGCAGACGCATAAGTAGGCTGCTCTAAAACAGCAGCCAAAAGCGAAAAAAACTCGCTTTGCTGCCGTGTTGAGGTATGAGCCTTTAGGGCCTCATTGGAAAGACATGCCAACTCTAACCCCGAGGCACAATCTTCCAAATGATACAGAAACGCAGTGAGGTAGCGCTTATTTGACGAGTGAGCTGGTGTCCGATACGCGACATGAAACGCAACGGCACCTATTACTTTGCCACCTCCCTCAGGTGAGCGATCTAAAATAGGATAACCAACACCGTATCTATCCTCGTCTATTGCCACAACAGCGCCTTGCGCAGCCTCTAGCGATTGGCTGGCAACATCAAGTAGCCCTACACCTTCTGCTTGCGCTGGCCACAGCGCTATGGGTTGGTACTGCCCCTCCTGCTCCCATAGCGCGATGCCTTCTACAAGATGCAAATGAACGTGCGAACTGACAAATCTATCAGCTTGAAGCTCTAACCATCGCTGTATTTCATCAGCCTCAGTCATTCGCCACCTTGATTCTTTTGCGGATTAGTCATTTTTTTCCAATTTCGCGCAGCGGACTCACGACGTAGCTTTTCAAGTCTATCTATTGCGTTCGTCTTGTTCCGCTGATGAGCGACCGCTAAGGCAGAAGCACTACTTACTGTGGCAAGCCAACCTGCAGGAAGGCCATCAAGCTCTTCGCTTGTCACAACATCGCTTTCTGGCAGCTCCTCATCTGTAGATAACTCCTCGTCTGTCGCTTCCATTGCTTCCGTTAATGTTCCATCATCCTCTGTCTCTTCTATAATTTCGTCGTCTGGAGCAGGGTTATCTATTTCCAGGGGCTCTTCAGTGCTATCTCCACCAGCTAACTGTCCAGCCGTTACCTCAGCTATTTCTGCCTCTGGAGCATTACGCAGGCTTTCTGTCGCTGCTAGCGCTGTTGCACTCGCGATACTGGAACGTAAGCTTCCTGACTGACGCTCCATCCATGTGTCTATCAAATCTGCAATACTGCTGGATAATCCCCTCGCTTCACTCCCCATTGTGGCAGCAGTGTCGATGACGTTCATCGAGCCAAGCGGCCGAGCTATGATAATAGGCTCTGCCTCTACCAAATCGTCATGCCTATTGGTGGTATACAGCTCTTCAAGTGTGGCTCGAATCAAGTCAACGCGACCGTATGAGACCGTCTCAAAATGCAAAATGCGCTCGCGCTCGTTAGGGGCACTTATTTCAATTTCAAAAAAACCGTAGTCACCCACGAAAGCGTCAGTAGCGAAGTTGGCATCAAAGAGATCTTGACCTGCGCCGCCTATCGCAATGTTGTTGCCACCGTCCGCATAGATTTTATCATTGCCACCTTCATACAGATGTTTAGCATCAACAAAGAGCCGATCCTCCGTTCGGATGACTCGCCCGAAGTCACCGAATAAAATATCGTTTCCATCGCCCCCCCTGATGATGTCATCACCAGCGCCACCGATGAGTATGTCGCGATCCGCGCCGCCGTTAAGGTCATTGTTAGCGCCTAGGCTTGGGTCACCGGATGCCACCCTGATGTAGCGACCTTCATCATCCGCCTCGATCACACCGTCATCACCGATAACAATGGACTCGCCGGCCTTATTGCTTGTTATGTTTGAACCAATCCCTGCAATAACATAATCACGGCCAGAGCCTGTAGCGATATTGTTGTTGCCAGCCGTAGCAGCCACAACATCAAGACTTTGCAATAGGCGTCGAATACTATTTTCACCTTCGATGAGGCCATTGTTGCCTATGACACTGTTATCACCATCACCACTTTCAAGGTCAATGGTGTTGCTACTTTTTCCACCAATTACCCAGTTATCGCCTCCATCGCTGGTGATGATGTCACCATCACCAAATTCGAAATGAGTTGAAGTAAGCTTTTTAACTTCCCCCTGGCCGTCAAACGTAATACGGCCGTTATCACCAATAATGCGATCACTGCCCAGACCTGTTGAGATTTCGTTCTTGCCACTGCCACCTATTGCAAGAACGGTGCCTGCATTAACGCTTATGGTGTCGTTGCCACCTGCCTCAGGCGTAACGCTTTCAATGAGATTAAGCAACCCCGTATCTAGCCAGTTGATTCGGCCGTTATCACCCATCAGTACGTGCTGGCTGTCTTGGTCGGCGTCGGTGATTTCGAGGGTGTCATTACCCACACCGCCAATCCAGGTGACGTTGCCCGCGTTAACAAAGACGTCATCATTACCACCGATGTCAGTCGCTAAGCTTTCGGCACTGACCAGCACACCGTCATCGGTCCAGCCGAGCTGAGCGTTATCACCCATCAGTACGTGCTGGCTGTCTTGGTCGGCGTCGCTGATCGTTAAGGAGTCATCGCCTACACCGCCGATCCAGGTGACGTTGCCCGCGTTAACAAAGACGTCATCATTACCACCAATGTCAGTTGCTAAGCTTTCGGCACTGACCAGCACACCGTCATCGGTCCAGCCAAGCTGGGCGTTGTCGCCCATCAGTACGTGCTGGCTGTCTTGGTCGGCGTCGCTGATCGTTAAGGAGTCATCGCCTACACCGCCGGTCCAGGTGACGTTGCCCGCATTAACCGACACGGTGTCGTCGCCACCTTCTTCAAAGGCCAGGCTTTCTGCGCTAATCAGCACGCCCTCATCCGTCCAGCCAAGCTGAGCGTTATCACCCATCAAGACATGCTCGCTACCTTGAGCCGCCTCAGTGATTTCGAGGGTGTCATTACCCACACCGCCGATCCAGGTGACGTTGCCCGCGTTAACAAAGACGTCATCATTACCACCGATGTCAGTCGCTAAGCTTTCGGCACTGACCAGCACACCGTCATCCGTCCAGCCGAGTTGGGCGTTATCACCCATCAGGACATGCTCGCTACCCTGAGCCGCCTCAGGGATTTCGAGGGTGTCATTACCCACACCGCCAATCCAGGTGACGTTACCCGCGTTAACAAAGACGTCATCATTACCACCGATGTTGGTTGCTAAGCTTTCGGCACTGACCAGCACACCGTCATCCGTCCAGCCCAGCTGGGCGTTATCACCCATCAGGACATGCTGGCTCTCTTGGTCGGCGTCAGTGATCGTTAAGGAGTCATCGCCTACACCGCCGATCCAGGTGACGTTGCCCGCATTAACCGACACGGTGTCGTCGCCACCTTCTTCAAAGGCCAGGCTTTCTGCGCTAATCAGCACGCCCTCATCCGTCCAGCCAAGCTGAGCGTTATCACCCATCAGGACATGCTCGCTACCTTGAGCCGCCTCAGTGATTTCGAGGGTGTCATTACCCACACCGCCAATCCAGGTGACGTTGCCCGCGTTAACGAAGACGTCATCATTACCACCGATGTCAGTCGCTAAGCTTTCGGCACTGACCAGCACACCGTCATCCGTCCAGCCAAGCTGGGCGTTGTCGCCCATCAGGACATGCTCGCTACCCTGAGCCGCCTCAGTGATTTCGAGGGTGTCATTACCCACACCGCCAATCCAGGTGACGTTGCCCGCGTTAACGAAGACGTCATCATTACCACCGATGTCAGTCGCTAAGCTTTCGGCACTGACCAGCACACCGTCATCCGTCCAGCCAAGCTGGGCGTTGTCGCCCATCAGGACATGCTCGCTACCCTGAGCCGCCTCAGTGATTTCGAGGGTGTCATTACCCACACCGCCAATCCAGGTGACGTTGCCCGCGTTAACAAAGACGTCATCATTACCACCGATGTCAGTCGCTAAGCTTTCGGCACTGACCAGCACACCGTCATCCGTCCAGCCAAGCTGGGCGTTGTCGCCCATCAGGACATGCTCGCTACCCTGAGCCGCCTCAGTGATTTCGAGGGTGTCATTACCCACACCGCCAATCCAGGTGACGTTGCCCGCGTTAACAAAGACGTCATCATTACCACCGATGTCAGTCGCTAAGCTTTCGGCACTGACCAGCACACCGTCATCCGTCCAGCCAAGCTGGGCGTTGTCGCCCATCAGGACATGCTCGCTACCCTGAGCCGCCTCAGTGATTTCGAGGGTGTCATTACCCACACCGCCAATCCAGGTGACGTTGCCCGCGTTAACAAAGACGTCATCATTACCACCGATGTCAGTCGCTAAGCTTTCGGCACTGACCAGCACACCGTCATCCGTCCAGCCAAGCTGGGCGTTGTCGCCCATCAGGACATGCTCGCTACCCTGAGCCGCCTCAGTGATTTCGAGGGTGTCATTACCCACACCGCCAATCCAGGTGACGTTACCCGCGTTAACAAAGACGTCATCATTACCACCGATGTCGGTTGCTAAGCTTTCGGCACTGACCAGCACACCGTCATCCGTCCAGCCAAGCTGGGCGTTGTCGCCCATCAGTACGTGCTGGCTGTCTTCGTCGGCGTCGCTGATCGTTAAGGAGTCATCGCCTACACCGCCGATCCAGGTGACGTTGCCCGCATTAACCGACACGGTGTCGTCGCCACCTTCTTCAAAGGCCAGGCTTTCTGCGCTAATCAGCACGCCCTCATCCGTCCAGCCAAGCTGAGCGTTATCACCCATCAGTACGTGCTGGCTGTCTTGGTCGGCGTCGCTGATCGTTAAGGAGTCATCGCCTACACCGCCGATCCAGGTGACGTTGCCCGCATTAACCGACACGGTGTCGTCGCCACCTTCTTCAAAGGCCAGGCTTTCTGCGCTAATCAGCACGCCCTCATCCGTCCAGCCAAGCTGAGCGTTATCACCCATCAGTACGTGCTGGCTGTCTTGGTCGGCGTCGCTGATCGTTAAGGAGTCATCGCCTACACCGCCAATCCAGGTGACGTTGCCCGCGTTAACGAAGACGTCATCATTACCACCGATGTCAGTCGCTAAGCTTTCGGCACTGACCAGCACACCGTCATCCGTCCAGCCAAGCTGGGCGTTGTCGCCCATCAGGACATGCTCGCTACCCTGAGCCGCCTCAGTGATTTCGAGGGTGTCATTACCCACACCGCCAATCCAGGTGACGTTGCCCGCGTTAACAAAGACGTCATCATTACCACCGATGTCGGTTGCTAAGCTTTCGGCACTGACCAGCACACCGTCATCGGTCCAGCCGAGCTGAGCGTTATCACCCATCAGTACGTGCTGGCTGTCTTGGTCGGCGTCGCTGATCGTTAAGGAGTCATCGCCTACACCGCCAATCCAGGTGACGTTGCCCGCATTAACCGACACGGTGTCGTCGCCACCTTCTTCAAAGGCCAGGCTTTCTGCGCTAATCAGCACGCCCTCATCCGTCCAGCCAAGCTGAGCGTTATCACCCATCAGTACGTGCTGGCTGTCTTGGTCGGCGTCGCTGATCGTTAAGGAGTCATCGCCTACACCGCCAATCCAGGTGACGTTGCCCGCGTTAACAAAGACGTCATCATTACCACCGATGTCGGTTGCTAAGCTTTCGGCACTGACCAGCACACCGTCATCCGTCCAGCCGAGCTGGGCGTTATCACCCATCAGGACATGCTCGCTACCCTGAGCCGCCTCAGTGATTTCGAGGGTGTCATTACCCACACCGCCAATCCAGGTGACGTTGCCCGCGTTAACGAAGACGTCATCATTACCACCGATGTCAGTCGCTAAGCTTTCGGCACTGACCAGCACACCGTCATCGGTCCAGCCAAGCTGAGCGTTATCACCCATCAGTACGTGCTGGCTGTCTTGGTCGGCGTCGCTGATCGTTAAGGAGTCATCGCCTACACCGCCAATCCAGGTGACGTTGCCCGCGTTAACAAAGACGTCATCATTACCACCGATGTCGGTTGCTAAGCTTTCGGCACTGACCAGCACACCGTCATCCGTCCAGCCAAGCTGGGCGTTGTCGCCCATCAGTACGTGCTGGCTGTCTTCGTCGGCGTCGCTGATCGTTAAGGAGTCATCGCCTACACCGCCGATCCAGGTGACGTTGCCCGCATTAACCGACACGGTGTCGTCGCCACCTTCTTCAAAGGCCAGGCTTTCTGCGCTAATCAGTACGCCCTCATCGGTCCAGCCAAGTTGGGCGTTGTCGCCCATCAGTACGTGCTGGCTCTCTTGGTCGGCGTCGCTGATCGTTAAGGAGTCATCGCCTACACCGCCAATCCAGGTGACGTTACCCGCGTTAACGAAGACGTCATCATTACCACCAATGTCGGTTGCTAAGCTTTCGGCACTGACCAGCACACCGTCATCCGTCCAGCCAAGCTGAGCGTTATCACCCATCAGGACATGCTGGCTCTCTTGGTCGGCGTCGGTGATTGTTAAGGAGTCATCGCCTACACCGCCAATCCAGGTGACGTTGCCTGCATTGACTGTAATAGTGTCATTACCAGCGCTCTCAGGAGCGATACTCGCAGCACTGGTCAGCACACCATCATCGTTCCACTGCAGTTGAACGTTACTACCCATCAAAACGTGCTGACTATCTTGTGATGCATCGGTAATATTTAGCGTGTCATTACCAGCACCGCCGGCCCAAATCACATCTCCTGATGTAATCGTTATAGAATCATCACCGTCGTAATCCGTGATGTACGTTTGCAGTGAGGTCAAACGGCCGTCAGCATTCCACTCCAAACTACCGCTGTTACCAAGAACAGTTGTGCTTGTAGCGCCTTTTGCCCCAACTATCTCATTGTTACCTTCACCTCCGATGACGATATTGTCGCCGTCACCTGTGTAGATAACATCTCCATCCCCATTTTGACGGTACAAAGAGTTAATTTGGCGCAAAGTGCCATCAGCAAACGTAAGTTCGGCGTAACCACCAATCAGCACATCATTCCCACTTTGCTGATGAGTATGCTGCGAACCACCATAGAGGGTGTTCTGCCCACCGCCTCCGATCAGGATATCGTCGCCGCTGCCACCTACTAACGTGTCATTACCGTCAAACCGTTCTTCGCGTGAGATTATCCGAGTAGGGTTATCGAGCTCGTTGGCCACAGAGAACTCGATAAGGCCATGGTCACCGATGAGAATATCGTTACCCGCCGCTCCGTGCAGGCTGTCTGCTCCGGATCCACCAAGCAATACATTGTTGCCACCGGTGACGCTAAGTGTATTGCTACCGTAGTTTTCTGGATTTTTAGTTTCGATGCTCACAACACGCTGAGAATCCAGCAATCTTAAGCCACTCATGCCATCAGCAGCATTAAGCTCCACAACGCCCTGATCACCGATAAGAATATCATTGCCATTTCCTCCCATGAGGATGTTACTGCCTGCTTCTAATCGGTCTCCGGTTTCTACATCAACACTACTCTTTGCATGATACAGCGTCATTACACTATCAGCCTGGCGCAGACGGTGGCTGATGGTGACATCTAAACTGCCATCACCATAAAGGTGATTGTTGCCACCACGCGTTGCATCAATAATGTCGCTACCACCACCACCAAAGAGCTGATCATCTCCTAAGCCTCCGATCAGCGTGTCTTCGCCGCGACCACCAACTAGAACAACCCCACCAATGGCTTGGGAAGCGTCCAACGTATTGTTGCCAAACTCTTCAAAGCGCTGCGCTAGATCTGTGAGCGAGCCACCCTCAGCTCGGTAAGGGCCACCATTTCTCGCCGTATCGCCAAACACAATGAGCGGCATTTGAGCATCGTAGCCTCCTTTGACAACAATTGTATCGCCACCACGAACACCATCATCAATTCTATTTCCACCACCATGAACAACTGTAAGTGGCATTTCACGAATCACGTCAATAGTCTGAATGCCTGTTTCAAGATTTAACGCACCCAGAGATGAAAGCAATACCAGTGTCGACTGCCCCGCAGAAACCTCACTTACCACCGCACGGTGTCCATTCACAAAGACCTCATCAGCACGACGGAAACCATCGTCATACCAACTACCACCATCCTGTCTTTCAATCCGAACAGTATCTCCAACAGCACGGACGTTCACATCTTCGCCAGTAAACTTGATCGGATCTGCGTCAATGGTCAGGTTGTCGTTCCCACTGCCCATGCGCAGTTCAACCACCTGGAAACCATGGTAAGTAATTCCCAAAGGTGTCTCGATCGTGTCACCAAAACCATCATCCTGGGTCAGCACGCCCTGGTTCATACCTAGCCCAGCAACATAATTGCTGGTAAGGACACCTTCAAGATCACTGACACTTGCATCAGCTGACATGATGAGCGAATTCGTATCTTGTTTAGCGGCTTCTTCTGGTGTGACGATGACAAGATCGTCACGCTCTCCGTCATCTTCGTACGGCAACATTACAGCGTCAGCAATAGAACGATCCGTATCGCTAGTGCCACCCTCTAAAATCAACGGCCCCTGAATACGGTCTAACACGTTATCCTGAGATGGAAACTGTCGATCATTTTCACTACCAGTCGCAGCAACGTAATCTACATCTAGGCCGACTTCGACGTTAAATGGCTCAAACCAGTTTTCAGAGGTAAAGACAACCGCTGGGGTAGATATACGATTAATCGTCAGCGTATTTTGTGTTAATCCTTTCGCACTTTTCGTAAGGTTTAACTCGCTGCCGTCGCTTGATAGGTTATTTACCTTGAACTCCTGATGGTCATCAGTGGCCACTATCATGCCCACTGACACACCGAGTGACGACCACGTCCGCCCATCCTGAAGCACCAGCCGCGGGCCAGACTCCACTGGATCCAGCACACTAACTTGTAATGACTCATCAACAACCGTATCCAGCACAATACGCTCGTTATTCAAATCAAAATCACTGAAACCATCGCTATTAAGTCGGACAAGCACATCATCTGTTGGCGCTTTGGTCAGCCGAAGGGTATAAGCGCCTGTGCCTCCACTTGCGCTAATCCGCGTGCCATCACCAATCTCCTGTACTACGACATCAGCGCTGTTATTGTCGTAGGCACTAACAAGCACAGATCCTGGCTGAGTATTTTGATAGATTGAGTCACTCTGATTCGACGTAATATCAAAGCTGATACGAGTATCTAGCCGATTAGATACGGTATCGCTGTTCACCACTGATACGGTAACTGTTTGGCGTTCCTGCCAGTTGTCAGCAGTGAACGTAAAGGTATCCTGATCAACCGCTAAACGATCATCAAAAGAAAGCGAAACAGTGACTGTCTCGTTCTCAGCCGGAGGCGTAGTCAGACTAAAGGAAAAGGAATCAGACTGGCCTGTTCCATTTTCCCCTTCAATAACGGTTAAGCGACGCCCCGTTTGCTCAATGAAAAGATCTCCCTGATCCCGGTCGAAGACCGTAATCATTGCATTGCCGATCGCTTGATCATTAATTTGTGCCAATACATCCGGAACCGGTTCATCATTGGGCATGGTAATAGAGGCCAAATGACTCACGGCAACGTTGCGCGTTCCTTCGACCACACCATCTTCCGGCGCCTTAACAAAGATTTCCTGATCGCTTCCCCAACCAGTATCACTATCAAAGATAAAGTCGACCGTTAATGCATTAGTAAACTCACCATCCTCTGCTTTGGAAAGCAACACGGTCTGAGGCTTCTTACCATCCTGGGCGCGTGTTCGATCAGTGGTCGACGACATGGCTGCTGACACCGTTAGCGTCACCATGGCCCCATCAGCAATAGACATATCACTGGGCAGCGCAAGGCCTAAGAAGTAGCTCGCAATATCACCGCCTTCCAGGATGCGGGTTCCACCCCTCTGATCAATAGTGACTGCCCCACTAGACTCATCTGCGATAGAGACTGGGACGCCATCAATGAGCAGGTTGTTATAAGCGCTATCAGCACTATTGACCCCATGAGTGATCAAGCTGCTGCGACCTTCTACATCAGAAGCCACTACACGCCCTGTGACATCACCACCAATGCGGAACGTATCACTACCCAGACCACCTACAAGACGAGTAACAACATCAAAAGCGGTTGATAAAACATAGAACGTATCATCGCCTTCTAGCCCGTCAACGTTGACAGCCTGGATGCGGTCAAATCCAATGTTAAGTCCAGCACCAAACACGCCATCTCGGGTAATAACGAAGTTGTCATCAGCTTCTGTACCTAAAACCACAAGCGTATTGAAGCCACCACCACCGTCAATATCGACAGGTGCGTTTATGTTGTACTCAATCAGGTCATCATCATCACCACCACGTACCTGGATGTCGTTTTCAACAATAAATGCCCGCACCACAAAGCTGTTATTGCCGCGTTCACCCTCCATCCGCAGCAGGCCTTTATTACTATAGACAACGAACTCATCGGCCCCACTACCACCGTAAATAACCATAGACTCACGGTTACCACTGCTTAAGAAGCCTTGCGTTGTTCTGATAGTCTCAATTTCATCACCTGCGCGAACGCCTGAATTGACATAAATACCGTCAACCAGGTTTTCAGGTGCATTAGGATCTTCAGCAAAAATCTGCCCAATTTGGAAGCGGTCATCTCCCTTACCGCCATCAAGCGTCATCATCGCGGAGGTATCATCCACAATGAAGGTATCATTACCATCGTGACCATTAATTCTGACTCGGCCATTAAGACTTTGATCGTAGTTAATACGTTCGACATTGTCGCCAGAAACACCCTGCGCACTATCACCCTCAAGCCGCGCAATGAAATTACGACGTATTAAAAACAAGTCTTCAGCATCGTTAGAAACTGCATTTAAGCTACTAATATCGACCGATCCGTCGTAAGCGTCGTAGCCACGCCCTTCGATAAAGAGATAATCAACACCATCGTTGGCAGCACCGCTATCAGCTACCGTAATTTCATAGTCAGCATTTGCATCTTGGCGCGTCACAATACGGTAAATGTCACTACCACTTCCGCCGTCTAAGGTCATGAGTGCGTTGCGTGTATTAAGCTCAACGACAGTAATTAGGTCGTCGCCTTCGCCACCCAAGATATCAATTGGCCCGATGAGCTCATCGGCGTGGAACAGCAGATCGTCATCGCCTGATTGACCATCAA
Organism: Halomonas sp. GFAJ-1; assembly: GCA_002966495.1. Taxonomy (NCBI): domain Bacteria; kingdom Pseudomonadati; phylum Pseudomonadota; class Gammaproteobacteria; order Oceanospirillales; family Halomonadaceae; genus Halomonas; species Halomonas sp. GFAJ-1. The sequence goes on along the minus strand of CP016490.1, from coordinate 2,134,324 downwards.
AGCGCATCCCATCGATAGAATGAATAGACCCATGTGCGCGTAACGTGTCATCTCCAGCACCAAGCTTGACGTCTAAACGATCAAGTCTATGGTCGCCATCAAACACCACATGGTCGTTGCCATCGCTGCCGTTCAACACCACCATTGAGGCGTTAAGCGTCCCTTCAAAACGTGCGCTATTGCTACCGCCACCTAATGAAATGCTTACATCATCAATTACATGTTCACCATCGAAAACAAGCGTGTCGTCATTGCCTCCCCCCATAAACTCTAATCGGCTTGCACTTAGCGCCCCACCCAACAGATAAACATTGTCTCCTTGAAGCGAGACAATCTCGATGCTGTGAGCATTAACAATTAGCTCATCATCCAATGTCCACGTCTGAAGGCGTTCGCCTCCTTGCATTAAGAAGGTATTAGCCGCCTCAATACGGCCCATGCTGAGATCTGCAAATCCATCTGTTTGGCTGGATTCATGTACCTGTAAGTAGAACTCAACATCGAAGGCAGCTTTAATAAGCACGTTGCCATCATCAATCACAATCCCTTCAGCAGCATTAACAATAACGCTGCCGTTAGCTGCAATAACCTGCGCACCATTAGTGAACGTAACGATGTCGTCATTGCTAGCATTGGACGTGATGTTGATGTCGCCATGATGACTCATCATGTTGTTTTCGACAGTGATCGGGCTATTAATCTCAAGGTTGATATCGTTAGCAGCCTCAAGGCCACTGCGTATGGTCATAGCACCTTGGTTATCAATGAAGACACTGCCATTAATCGACTGCCCCTGTAGATCACCAATTCTCGTGGTAATGACATTGTCTGCTTCACCAATGTCGTCAGTCGCAATCAGATGAACATTGGTAGAAAGAAGGTTTTCCTGTTCGTCTGAAGAGAGTGCACTTCGTATCGCGCCTAACGAAGTGATGAAAGCGAGGCGATCACTCGTCTCACTGCCGGCACGAACTGTACCGATGTTGAGCAAGTCTGATTGATCTGTCAGGTAGAGGGAGTCAAAACTATCAATATCCAAGCGTCCGCTCAGATTAGTAAATAAATCACCTTCGATACTGCCGATACCGCCAAAGCGTGCCAGAAGTTCTAAGTCTTCAGCGATAACATTAGCGACCGTCGGATCAACGCCTAAGCCGTTAACAATGGAGCCTTCAGCAGCCAGCCAAACATTCCCGTTTTGTGCCTCAACTTGGTTAACCACTAGGCTTCCGTCAACGCTATCGAGCGCAACATCACCGTTTTGGGACGTCGCCGTAACCCCCTGGGCAGCACGGACTTCTAGAACGTTATCATTTGCAAGATCGCCTATATGGCCTTGCGCATGAAGAATAATTTCACCGTTACTGGCCAGTAATTTCAGCAGTTCGTGTCTTAGTCCATCCACAATCTTGCCGTCAGAATTGATGACGATGTCACCACCACTTGAGAACAAGGTCGCGATACGCGCATCACGTCCTTCCGTTGTCACCAAGTGGATATCCTGACGTGCACGCGCTGTAATAAGACCATCGTTATCTAACTGCAGCTCGATAGCATTATCTTCGGTACCGATACTTCCAGTGGCTGCTTCTAGAATAGCGTCGGTTGCGTTGATTACCGCTCCATCGGACAGGATACTGCCGTCGACTTTAATTCTTAGATCTGCCCCTACATCAAGCGAGCGAATCACAACATCACCATCCGAGCCAAGGTATAGCGACTCACCGCTTTCGATGGTGATACCTGCAGACGTATTACGCTGAGAGATGTTCACATCGCTACGCTGGTCAATCACGATGTGTGTAAAACGAACGCCTTCTTCTACATTGAGAGGATCCAGTACGACACGACCTAGCTCAACAACTTTATCAGTTTCACTAACAATGTCGCCTTCAGCACTCATTTCAAGCCGATTACCCTCAATAGAGGTCACCGTGAGATATCGGGCATTTTCAGTAAAATTAAGTGTGCTGCTACCGTTTAGGTAGAGGGTATCGCCCACATTAAAGTGCGACCAATCTTCAAGATTATCTTCATCTTCGCGCAGAATAGCGGTTAGCGTGTTTTGCCCGCCATCATCACTCACCTCAAAATCAACATTAACGTCTTCTAAAAGCCCATCACGAATGTACGAAATATCATTGCGCTCAGACGCTGACAGCTGAACGCGATCATCATCGCTTAATGTCTTGAGACGTTCTTCTCCATTAGCATCGGTCTCGTATTCAAGCGTAATAACCGTATAGGCATCGGTCGAGCCCACGCTGCCATCTCGCGCCAAAATAGTGATCGCACCACCAGCGTTGATGTTAGGTGCCTGGATTTCTAAGCGCGTATCAGTTGTCTCTTGCAGCAGCCCTTCGCCGACTAGACTTAACAGCTCCTCTTCAGTCCATACTTTAACGTTATCGCGGAGTTCATCTTTCTCTTCGTCACTAACGACAATGACATGATCGCTGCGGAACACATCTGTCTCACCGCCATAAGTCGCGTGCAGTTGATGGAAACGCTCTGTTCTCGTTACTTCTAAGGTATTAATTTGATCTTGGTCTAACGCGGCCCGCTCATTATCGCTTAAGGAGATCTGGGCATTTTCGTCGTACGCTACAAAGCGACGATACGTCACTTTTTCTTCATTATTTAGCGCAAGGCTACTGGTATCAATAACGTATCCACCCTGCGCCACTAGCCGGCTCAGCTCATCCGCTAACGCGTCATCCAGTTGAGAAACATCAATATCTGCTATGGCACTACTATCGATGTGTCTTAGCTGACTGCGAGCGACAGTTTCAAAATCTTGTGAAGATGTATATAGACGGTGCTCGGCTCCCTCACTACCTTTTGGCGCTAGATCAGCCAAGCCTACAATTTTTTCATCTCCATTATCATCAGTGCCAAGCTCTAGAAGAACAGCACTCTCCTCATCAAGCATAAACAGCTGATAACGTGTCTCATTGTCTAGCGTACCAAGCTCATCGTCAGAAAGCTGAAGGCGCTCATGCCAGTAACCGCTGTATTCCGCGGTGCGGCGGGTTTCAAGACGCTCAATCGCTTCATCAACACGATTTCCGTCAGTGAGGGAAAGCGCTGACCAAACGCCATCCCTTAGTTCTTCATAAGTTCTTTCATCACGCTCGGACTCCGTATTGGCATCCAACAGACTGCCTTCTTTAATTTCAATAAAGACGTCACCACGCGTGATGATTTCCTTTAAGCGTAAATCACCAGACACTTCTTCAATGAAGACATCATTGCCACTGTCTCCATTATTGATCGTCAGTACATCATTACGACGTTGGGCTTCAGCGCTGTTCTCATCTCGGTTACTTGAATCAATACGCAGTGATTGGTCACTGCTACCAATATCAACACCCGCCGTTAACGTAATCGCTTGGCCTTGCACGAGTGAATTACTGTTAGCCGCATTAAGGCTTCTCGTAGTCTCTATCCAAACATCGCCTGAACCGGTCGTCACTTGGCCGATAGTAAGAGAGCTAGTAGGCCCGCTCGATAGCAAGACATCGCCTCGAGTTGTTTCAGCGTTCAGTACTCCTCCTGATCCTACGAGACTAACCTGCACTGGATCCAGCGTACCGTCGGCTTGCTCGCTACCGATACCATCATCTGCCTCAAGGGTTACATTGACACCCTCAATGCGGGGTGCCCCAATCTCGGCTGACCCGTTACGGATACTGCCTTGCGTGGACAGTGAGACATCCCCATTGGCACTCGACATCGCACCATCAATGACAATATCACCTACCGAATTAACGTTAATGCTGCCTGTTTCTTCTCCCCAAAAATTAATACTTACATCGTTATCTGCTTGTATATCGTGACGATGTCGGGTGGAGGTGATTTCACGTTGGGATAATGTGATTTCATACGTTTTCTTGCCATACCAAGTCGACTCAACCAGCTCTGCACCTGATGTAAAGTAAATACCTGCATCTACATAGCGATCGTCATCAAGCTTAATCTCGTTTCGACCAACATCGATGATGCCCGCCCCATCGGCATTTCCAGGCTCTGTTGATCCACTCGTCCTTCTGCTCTCGTACTTGTAACGGTCTAAAGACTCGTCACTTGTATAAACGATGCCTTTATCGCCTGAACCAACTGGTAGCAGACGCTGTGATAACGTCTGTGTGTCTTTCGAACTTTCATCAGGTGGATCCGATGCAAGCGCATCAATACCAATCCAACTGGACGTTCTTAACACATACTCTGTTCTTGTTTCTTGTACTTGCGCCACTTCGAATGCATAGCGACGATTTTCAGCAATAGCATAGGAAAAGTCTTCGTTAATCAGCGCCTGTTGAGAAAGCGTACCTTGATTGAAGTTACTTGCGTTAGAGTTCCGGCCGCTGTGTTCCACCTCAAACTGGCCATCGCTATTACGCTGAATAATGACCTGATCAACCTGATCACCTAGGGTTGTGTCACGCTCATCATCACCTGACCACAACTCTCTGTCAGTGATGCTTAGTGAACCACGCCCAGGTGTGGATACATCAATATCTGCCAGGGAAATAGCGAAACGTGTGCGATTATCAACGTTGATATCGCCATATCCGGCAAAAATATCGATTTCACCACTACCGGTATTGATTAGATGCCCGTCTATGGTGACATCGCCACCGCCGATTACGGCATCCTGTACTTCAATCTGCATGGTGTCAGGATTGAAGCCAATGTTCACTCCGCTTCGGTTGCTTGCATCACCAAGCCTGAACGTGTTGCTGATTCCGCGGTTTAGCTGGCGTTCAATAAACGCTTCATCACTCTCATTAACTTCGATGTCATACTCACCTACACCGCTTACCATCCGGCCATTTAAGTTAATAACATCGGCCTGGATGTTGATACGCCGAGCTTGCGTGGGCGTCGAGTTAGTAATGTCCTCAAGGGCATCGAACATTTCTTCAGAGAGATTCATGCTGTCATACAGACGCTGCATCGACCGGTAGAAAGACTGAAGAAATAGAGGCTGGCTCTCTATAAAGGCATCCGTAATCTCGGGGGTCTCGGGGTCAGCGCTGTATGCCCAATTTCGCGTAAAATCTTTCATCGTCAGGTAAGGCGCTTCACCCAATGCGAAGCGTGAAACGCCACCGATGTTGATCGAATCTTGAGCGGAGAGAACCAGATCAGCTACATTAATCGACGCTGTTTGCCCTTGAGTTAAGCCATTTACATCAGTGCTCAGGTCGAAATCTCTGCCTGCAAAAATAACTGCTTCTGCTAGCGGTGCATAAATAGAACCGCGCACGGCGACACTCGGTGCAATAGCATCACGATCAAACTCTTCAGACACCAAACTGTTGCGGTTGCTTTGTGTATTATCAAGGCCTAATGAGGTAGCAAGCGCAGCTAGGTCAGCGTCAGGATTTGAGTAGGTATTGGCGATCGTGATGGTTGCATCGTCATCACCACTCAATGAGGCCGTATACCCAAACGCAACGCCGCTCAGTGTCACGCCGATAGGCAACAGCGCTTCTGCATCAGGGGCTCTATTTAAGTCTGCAATATCCGCATCTTTTTCAACTTGCAAACCGTTATAGAAAAAGCCTGACGCACCATCATCAATCGTAATGTCGTTAACGATAATCCATGCCGGCGTTTTGTTAACGATGGTGACATCAGATCCTCGTGGGGAAATAAAGTTACCACTCCCCCCTAGGTAATCAGCAAAAATATCAATGCGACCAGCGGTTGCATCAATATCGTCAAGCACAATTTCTACTACTCCTGGATCATTAACCGCACCGCTATCAGGGTCGATGAAACCTTGTGCTTCTAGGCGTGCTTCAATACGTGATACTTCGTCACTCAGGCTAGCGATAACATCACTCGAACCAATACCACGATAATCATTTAAACGAGACCTGGCCTCCCTCCACTCTTCAAACAGTGTTGTCTCAACATTGCCAAGACTAAGTGTAAAGCCAATATCATTAAACTGGTCCCATGCTACGAAAATCTCCTCTAACGGACGGTCAGGTTCATCTAGGTCGTTAAAAGAAAACCCGTTAGCAATGTCAACTACCAAACGCTGAACACGCTCACGCCCAGTCTCCAATGTGCCATCAATAGTCACAATACCGTTAGATGTCGCGGTGCTATTCCCTGACTGAGCTTCTGTCCCGCCCAGGGCAGAATTAATACCGCCCAATGCTGCATTAATCCAATTGACGGCCTTCGCACGGGCCAGCATCGCCGCCCCATCAAAATCTTCCGCCAATATTGTGATATCACCAAGGCTAGACACCTGGGCATCACGCTCAACATTGATCAGGTTATTGCGCAAAAGAATAGCTTCTGCATCAACAACATCAACGGGCGCGAGGCTGCCCGATAGCGTATCAACGGTCGACACAACACGATAAGCATCGCCAATGCGGTTACTGTCACGACCTGCCAGTAACCAGATGTTGCCGCGGGCCTCTACCTGAGCAGATTGGACGATGTTCACGCTGTTGGTTGGTGCAAGGTATGCCTCTGTGGTACCGGCCGTAACCGTCACGGCACCATAGGCATCCAAGAAGAGAACAATGGCAATATTAGCCTGAGTATTGGCCGCTAAATAAAGGTCACGTCGTGCATCAAGAAGCGCAGCACCCACGGTAACGGATGCCTCAATATCCACTCCATTAAAGGACGATGTCGCTCCAGTACCCGCCAGCAGACCGCCAGCTAAAATCGAGGACTGGTCGCGAATATCTAAATTATTAAAGGCACGAAGATTAATATCACCGCTACCATCCGCTGCATTAAATTCACCGCGTGCGGTTAGCTGCGCATTATCGGCTACCGTTACCTCGGTTGCGATTGACAGCGTAATATCAGACCCAAGTCCCGCACCCGATACCAAGCCATAAGCCTCACCCTGGATATTGAAATTTTCACCCGAGCCACGCTCTACCACATCGCGCTTGAACACCTCAGCTGTGGCACGTGCTGCTATTGCATCCGCATCTAGTAGCGCGTCTTCACCAATGATAACTTGGGTATCCGGACTCAAAGCATAGCTTGCCTGCGCACCAGCACCCGATAGAAGACCTGCTCCTAATGCCCGTAAAGTTCCGTCAACGTCGAGCGTTTGCCGTGCAAGGAGATCTAGCGTCGCATCCGTATTAAACGCAATGATTTCGGCAGATTCGCCCACCTTCGTCAGCACACTATTCTGACTATCAATAGATACTTCCACGCCCGCGCCACTGGCCAATCCGCCCGCAATGGCGCGCGTATTGAGACGTGCTACCTGCTCAGTTACCGATCTGACAGACAAGACTTGGTCTACTTCACTGGCATCGTTAACATAACCACGAGCCATATCGATTCGCGCGTTATCCCCTACATGGGCAAGGGTATAAGTAGACTGATCTAGACGCGCAACTGCCGCACCAACAACAACACCACCACCGGCATAACTTCCCATATCAGCATCGACACGGCTTTCCTGGCGCGCATCAACGCTGAACCACACATCTTGGAGAGGCAAATCCGCAAGCGTCAGCGCTTCCGCATTGTTTACATCAGGAACCGTCCAACCGCTCCACAACTCTTCATCTAGACCTCCCTCAGCTGCCTCCTCTCTAAGTTTTTGCAACCGCTGTGCCTGAAATGCCGGAAGCGCTTGTAAGGTCACCGCCGCTGAAGCCCCGACCTCTGCAATAACACGCGTGCGGTCAATCATATCTAATATCGATGCAGAAACCCCGATCACCGAGCCACTGACACCGGTCGCATCACTGCTGACGCTACTCTCATGTTCGTCACGTACCAGGGCCGCCTGCACCCCCACTGTTTCTGCAGTGATACGAAGATTGTCACCATTAACTTGACGATCGTTGGTAATTGTTCCTAACGCTGCCATGATGTCGGCACCGAGTGTAATCTCAGTCACTGTGACATCTACACCCAAACCACCCGCTGACACACCCACTGTGTCTGTGGCAATGACGGGAGTCTGAGTTGCGTTAAGCAACACATTGCCTGCCAACACTTGAGTGCCACTACCAATGAAAGCGTCTACGTTATTCTCAAGCGTGACGGTAACCTCAACACCGGCACCACCTGCGACTCCGCCACCAACAGATAACGCATAAATATCGATATTGTCGTTGGATGAGGCCGTTACGCTGACATTGTCAATAATCGAGGAAATCGCCCCCGCATTCCCGGCAGAGCCCACATCACTGGGATTGCCCACGGTGACGCCTTCACCGATATAGGCGCGAGTAGAGCCTGTTAGCTCGGCTTGAGCGACCGAGACACCTATCCCCACAATACCGACCGCACCACCCGCAGATTCGAGTGCGTAATGACGGTTAGCATTTGCTACAACGTCCAAGTGACTTGCCTGGGCAATACGGGCACCGTCTTCAAGGTACGCGATTTGTTGTGTGGCATCCCACAGAACTGCGGCCTGACCAGAGGCTCCCAGACCCAGCGCAAGCTGGCCACCGTAAGCCCCTTGGCTTACGTGAGCATCATAGTGACTTCCTACACGGATCCTCTCGCCAGCGCTTAAGACGGCATCCCTAGAGACTGTTGCCGTTGTCGCGGTGGAGTTATCCAACGTTGAGACAGATGCCCCCACAGCGCCCAATAAAGCCCCACCGCCGGAACCTACAATAACGTCAACATCCAGCGTTTCCCTGGCAGACACATCAATATCACTGCCTGCCGTTAAGATCACATTTCGGCCGACGGTAGCCCCCACATCGCCAACGGTAATATCACCGTCAATCTGATTGGCTCTGGGTAACTCTGGACTAAGATTATTGGCAAGCAATCCGTTATTGACGCGATCGCGAGAAGACTGGGTGTCAGCATTGGGATTGTCGATTTCGCTACCAATGGGGGCATTAATAGCATCTGGGTCATCGCTACCTTCAACGCGTACGTCCTCTAGGTTTTCTTGGCGATCGTTGTTTAATTGATAGTTAGCTCCATTTCCAAAGCTATCAGCGATCAACTCACTGATCCCATCATCCTCACCCATAAAGGTATCGCGGGTTCCCTCGCGTAGCCCTTGACCAAGACTAAGAACAGAGATTGAGCCGGTCAGCGCAGCCCCCACCGAGACTGAAAACCCCATCACCAGTGACGTCAAGTCACGCTCTAAGTGGGCATCGATATTAATCCGCTCATTCGCCTCAAGCGTCGTGTTATCACCAACGGTGGCGTACACCGTTTCTCGCAGTACCATGACATCAACGGACGCCCCTGCACCGGCCAAACCACCCGCACTCAATGTGCCGATAAAATTAGCCGCGAACTCATCCCAGGGGTTGATGATCGTCCGATTAACCGCCGTGATATTGATATCGCCGCCCGCTTTGAAAACACTATTAGCGACAACATTCCCATCGGTATCTACTAAATCTCCTACAAACGAACTGGCTGACGCATCAGACGTTATGACGGATACAGAACCCGCTAATGCCATTAGGCCGTCAAGGGAAGCAGTTGCCATAGAGACTTCAACAGCAGCGCGCTGATCCGCAGCCACAGTGATGTCACCGCTGGCTGTTAGCTTCGCGCCTAGTACTTCGGCAACGGTGTCAGGATTAATTAGGCCGACTGATAATGAAGCACCAAGGCTGGCAGACAAGCCTGCGGCTGCAGTCCCGACAATATACGTTAACAGTGTTTCGCTTTTGGACTGAACCAGAATGTTATCAGCATCGACAGATACCCCCGTGATGCGTGCCGACGTCGAAGAAGAGACGTCAAGCGCACTGGCTGAGCCCGCCACTGACACCAACCCGATGCTGACACCCACGACATACGTCTCAAGACGCACGTCACTCTGCGCATCAACCCGCACATCGCCATCAGCACTGATGATATCGCTGCGCTTACCCACAACCTCAGCCAGTGTCCGGTGTGAAGCAAGCGATGTATCAATCGCCGCAGCCCCCGCAAAAATGCCACCAGCAAGCGTACCGCCACCGCTATCGGCCTGAGTGGCATGGAGTGCACGCACGGTGACATCTTGACCAGAAGAGATATGCGCATTTTCAACACGGGCATTCGTGGAGCCGGCCAACGCATCAACGGACAAATTGGCACCAAGGCCTACGGCACCACCACCCGCTGCAACAGCATAGTGGGTGTAACGCAGTCGACTGGTCGCCAATACCGCTACACCACGCCCGGGCTCCGTCTCATACGCATCGTCGTCGCTATCCCAGGCAGAGAAAATATCGACAGTGCTGCCGTTGCCCTCTGCACGCACTCTGACATTATCTGCAACGGTCGCCGAGGTATCAGAACCCATTAGGTTGACACCGACGGCAATGCCGCCAGCCACCAAGCCCGCCGATACGGTACCTGCAATCACAAAGTTACGGTCGTTGCTGTTGGCGTGAACCAGCACGTGGCCATCGGCCACAATATCGTAGGCGCTTACATCGCTACTGCGCCCCTTGATATAAGCATCAACCGTATTGCCACCCACCGTTGCCGCCGAGTTGGCAGCGGCACTGACAAAGGTACCGAAACTAACGCCGCCCACCACGTTCATTGTGATAGCCGACGCATCAGCGGTCACAATGATGCTACCGCCGTCTTCGGCCGTCAGTGCCGATTCTTCGACGCCCGCGCTAATGGTATTGGTAATATCGTTGAGCGAAACAGTGACACCGACACTACCACCGTAAACGGCAACGCTTAGCTGGACAGCACCTGAAATAATCGTGCTGGTGTCTTGTGCATTCACCACGATGTCGCCGCCGCGCGCTGTCAACTCAGAGCCCGTCACCTCGGCTTCCACATCTTTTGTTGTGAAGTTAAGCGCAACAGAGCCGACCATACTCGCATAAACAGAGACCGACGCGCCTACCGTGTAGGAGCTGATCGCCGAGTCAGAGATGGCTTGTACGTCAATGTTGCTGGCCGTGACGACAGCATCATCGATACGCGCACGCACCACATTGGTGTCATCATCGCCACTGCTGCCTGGATTACCGCCGATATAGTTGTAGGCCATATAACCCAGTGCTGACACAGCACCGGATGCACCGGCGGCAATGGTAAAGGCGTTCATGCCTAGGCGGTCTTCAGCCTTAACCGACACATCGCCTTGATCGGCTTTGACGGTTGCGCCTTCAATAACAGCTTCCGCTGTACTGCGCATCCAGTTCAGTGATAAGGCGCCGGCGATCGATACTGTGCCTGACCCGGCACCACTAATGGCCGCAGTGAATATCTGGTCACCTGCTTGAGTGGGCGTGGGGAGTTCTGGAGCGTCATCGGTATCAACGAGCCCCACACTTTCAAGCACGCTAAGCGGTGTCTTATCGTCGTCTTCGTCTTCGATATCAGCGTCTGGGTCGGTGTTATCAACATCCGCCTGGGCAAGATCACGCTCATTAATGCCTTCGTAAACACCGTCGGTAATACGACGCATCAATGCATCGACCACCACATCGCCTTCTCTGGCCGTGACAGAGGTTGCACTCCCTCTGATAGATGCTTTAACGGCCGTGTTAATGTCGGTCGTTGCGGAGGCTCCCGCCAAGCCCACGGTGCCTGCGCCGCTCGCGGCACCGGCAATGTTGATCGAAATAGGCGCCAAGCCTGCCGTTACCTGAACCGAGCGACCCTTCACATCTGCACCGTCGCTAATATCGGCCACTACCTGATGGCGAACGAAGTTAATGCCAATAGACCCAGACAGCGCAACAGTACCTGCAGCGGCACCACCGGCCGTCAGGTTAGCCAGGATGCTTTCAGCCTGTGCATCAACCGTAATATCGCCCCCGGCAACAAGCTCTGCACCCTCAATAACAGCGGCGACCTCGCCAGCAACAAACTCGCGCTCGTTATCGTCTTGCACGTTAGTGATGAGCAGGTCTTGAGAGGTGTCAATGTCATCTTCAGACTGCAGGCTGCGCGATGGGTTTGTCGGGTCTCCCCCGATATAGTTGAACGCAATAGCGGCCCCCCCGGCCACGGTGCCCGCCCCAGCCACACCGAAGGCGACGTTAATCACCGCCGATTGATCTTTCGCAATGACATTAATGTTGTTACCGGCATCCAGGCGTGTGGACTGCCCTGAAATCTCAGCACGCACCGAGCTTCTCAACCAGTTCAGACCAACGGCACCGGCACCGGCAACTGTTCCAGCGCCTGCCCCGGCAAAGCTGATGTTGATGACACCCGCCGACAAGTCAAACTCATCAGAGCGGGCGGCTAAGCCTGCATCCGCCGCATCATCGGCATCGTCGGACCCCGTTCCATATTCTTTAAGGTCGACATCAATACCTAGCTGACGAAGGTTAAGTATCGGCTGGCTCTCTTCTGACAGACCAGCGAAAACATTGATGTCACCCTGCGTTTCTAAAACAGTGTCATCCGCCACTCTCGCGAGTACCGCGTTATCCAGAATAGTGGTACTCAAACTGCCGCCACCAGCAACCGTGCTCGCCCCCGCTGCCCCAAAGGCAATCACCGCAACACGCGTTATATCTTGTGCTTGAACATCAATATCATCATGAACAGACACGTTTGCACCGCCGCCAATTTCAGCAAGTGTCTGCCCCGCAATGGTTGAGATCGTCACCGCACCGGCAAAACCGCCTTTACCAGCGGCCGCGGCACCAAAACCAACAGAAAACACCAGAGTGTCAGAAATGGACGACACATTTAGCGCGTTTGCATTAATGGTTCCACCGTTCACCAGCGCTGCTTGATCAAAAATCACAAAGTTAGCAGCGATACTGCCCGCCACACCCGCTTTAGACCCACCGGCAACAGCACCTGCGTAAGAGAGCACTACGGCTTGGTTATAGGCGCTGACCGCTACCTCACCGGACGCCTGCTCAATGCGAGACCGCGTCAGGTTCGCGTTGATTTCGTTGACAATAATATTGCCAGACACGCTTCCGCTGCCGCCCACCGCAGAGCTAACGCCAACCCCAACGGCGGCAGACCGAATCAGTCCTCGTGCAGAAGCATCAACCGTAACGCTATTCGCCTGACTAATACGGCTATCCGCCAAACGTGCCTCGGTGCTGTTAGTCAGAGTGTTGATACCAATGGCCACACCGAAGCCTGCTTTACTGCCAAAACCCAAGGCACCAGCTAAGCTCCATACACTGGCAGAATCCGCTGCGACAATATGGACATCAGCCTCATCGCCAGCGTTAAGATTCAGGTTGCTGCGTTCAAGCGCGGCGAGGGTCGTGTTATTAACAATGTTGACGCCAACGGTGCCTGCAATGCCGGCACCTTTGCCGCCCCCGCCAATTCCTAAAGACGCCGCAACAGAGATAATTAAGGCATCGTTATCCGCCGTAACACTAATACTATCCGCGTCAAACGCGTCGCCAGAGAAGTCACCCGAAACATCGCCCACCTTCCTAGCGAGTGCAGTGACCTCATGCTCAATGTAGCTAACGGCTGCAGAAGCGCCGACACCCGCCATACCGCTGGCGGCAACAGCCCCAGAGATCAAGATAGTGTTAGCCGCATCCTGAGACTCAACCTGCAGGTGACCGGCGCTGCCAGAACGGATATTCAGCAAGCGTGCATCGACCGTGCGTGTCGATACCAATGCACTGGCGGAGCCAGCGACCCCAGCACCTTTAGCCCCTTTTGCGATGGCAATGGCAGCTGCCCCCAGGACACTCCAGCCTTCGCGCTCAGCGCTAATAGCCACATCATCACTTTGCCAGTGATGAATATCTGCAACGCCTGCCTGTGTTGTACCGCTTTGTACCGCAATGGTAGCGGCACCGGCCACGGCCACGCTTTTTTGACTTAACGAGATCGCGGCACCGCCGGCAAACATGCCCATCTGGGTAGCGTCATTGGCGGCAATTTCCACCTTCCCGTCGACTTCCATTGTGTCCAAGCCGCGCACCGTGGCGATAGTGTTATCGTCACCGACATGCACTACAACAGACCCCGAAAGACCCACGCCTATTTTCGAGCTGCTGCTTGACGAGCTTCCTGAACCACTGCCCAGCTTGCCCTGCATATCACCCAACACTTTGTCGTAGTTGGCTTGGTTATTAGGCCATTTACCGGGGTCGTCCTTCGCTGGTTGGGTTGAAGAGTTACTGCTAGTGCCTGATTTGGATTTACCTGCAACGCTACCCGCGACGGCCAAGTCAATAACCACACCACTGTTAGTGGACGCGACTTGAGCATCGCCGCCCACCACGATGGAACCTTGAAGATTAGAGAGCGTGCTGTCATCCCAAGAGCTGCTGGCCTCACGCCCCACCATGGCACGGGTATCCCGCTCCAATACACTCACCCCAGCTGATGCCCCCACGGCGGCCTTTCCACCCGTGTTAAAGCTGCCGGTTAGGTTGATCATGTAAGACGCATCATTGGCGCTAACACGCAAAGCAGGGCTATCACTATCGCCGCTATCAACAGAGCCACTGCCTACCCGAATGAAACTGTTATCAGCGATCCAAGCCTGCGTGCTATTTTGGATGACATTAGCAACAGCAGAGGCGTTAAACGCTACTTTTTGAGACTTTCCGCCCGAAGAGCCCACACCTAATAGAATTGACTGATGATCGGCACTCACATCAAGGCTGTCTGCCATCAGCACAACATCAGACTCAATTTCAGCGCGTGTCTGGCTGCCGAGAATATTGGCAGTGAACGCCGCACCAATCGCAACGGAGTCCGCCTGGGTCGCGAGGAAATTATTGCCTATTTCTTTTGGGCTAAACTTATCTTTGCTGAACGACTCCTTCCAGCGCTCAAGATTAAAGCTTCCTGGTGCAGAGATGCCGGGCAGTTTAATGTTACCTACCGCGCTCAAAGCATCGTTTTGCGAACTCGCTGTCACGCTAACTGATCGGCCGCTATCCACGTCGATGTCTGTGACACTATCAGTACCGTCCACGTTAATACGCGCCCCTTCACGAATGCGCGCATCACTGGTTTGATCTAAAACAAAAACAGTACCCGCCCCTGCTAAAGCAAGTTTTTCGCCAGAGGCCGTCGCCATCGTCCAGGTATCAAAGCTGCCGTTGAGGCCAAAATTGTTGGAGAAGTAGCCTGAAATGGTATTGATCAGATCGGGAATCTGCTGTTCTAGCGGAGTACCTAAGCTTTCCCAACGATCTGGGTTATCAAAGTCCTCATCGGCCAAGTCAATCAGCGTATTGTTGCTTCCCAGGAATTGATACACATGGCCTGGGTCACCACCAACGGTATGATCGTCATCTACAATGACCTTAGTGCCATTATCGACACGTTGCTCGCCTTCATCACTGCTAAAATCGCTGCCATCTTCTGCATTAACCAAGTCAATAATACTGGTGACCAGGTTCGCACCGAACACACTGGTGAGGTCGAGTGCATTGATACTTTGCGCATCGACGCGGATGGCACGGTCGTCTCGGCTATCATCTGTTCCGGCATCAAGGTCCACATTCCCTTCAATCGAAGCATGTGCCTGATTGTCCAGCACGCTGACACTCACCGCACCAGAGATAGCCACAGTAGCGGTTTGATCTTCTTTTGATTTTTTATTCTTCTCGTCTTTTTTATCTTTCGCGCTGCCGTCTGCACTGGCATTACTGTCTGACTTTTTGGCTAAGCGCTTCTTGATAAGCTTGGTTAATTCATTGTCACTTTCTTTTCCCGCTTGGCCATCTTTGGCAGCAGAACCCGACGCGCTCACGTTGGGGCGATGCTGGCTCAGCGAAATCACGTCTACCGCACCACCTGCGGTGATCTGTGAACGCACCGTTGTCGCATTACCGTCTCGATCAACGCCGTCTTTCAAGCCAAGCCGTGCTTCTGCCACGTTAATGTCTACCATTACCGCAATACCAGCAGCAAGATCGAGCTTTTCGCCATCACTATCGCCACCAAACGATAGTTTTTTCGCTAGCTGATCAACTTTAAGCTTTTCGCCTAACTGGCTTGCCCAGCCGCCTACTTTCTCTTTCAGCGGTTCAAGCAGCGTCAGCGGCGACTTAGCAAGATCCTCGGAGCTATCGCTGATCCCTTCAATCACACTACCTGGGGTCGGCTTGGCGGTACCCGCCGAAGCAGAGACGCCATTAGCTGACGTAGGAAGAAAAATAAACCGTGTACCGCTGATACTTTCGCGCCGCGTGTCCGCATTGACCTTAATATCGCCGCCCGCCGTCACGTTACCTGCCAGCTGCGCTTCAGTGAGGCCGTTCTCCACTGCAACAGCGATGGCAACCCCCACTTTCCCCTTCTCGGCACCCGAGGTTGCCGATACAGCACCTCTGTCTATTGTACGCGCGTCGACAATCACGTCGCGTCCGGCGGTAATGGTGGCATCTTCCCACACCATCGCGCGTGACTCTGTCCTTAACACCGTGACCGCGGCGGAACCCGCAAAGCCTTTTATGCCCGACGGCTTGGCAGTGGCGGCCTGAGTCGTGGACACACGCGTGTTGATAACGACGTCGTCCTGCGCCGTTAGCGTGCCGTGGACATTGACATTGGCATAGGCGGTTAGCACGCCCACCGAGACACCAATGCCAAACGCCACCGTAGGCTCCATGGAGGCCGTTAATTCAATTTCATTGTCAATCCGGATATCACCGCTGGCATCCAGCTCAGCGTCAGCACCGATGTCTATATCCCCACTGGCCAGTAGGACAGAAATACTCCCGAAGAGCGAAAGCCCCTCTAAAAAGCCAACCGCAGCATCGATACCGCTATTAACCGTGGCGTTGCCGCTGTCCAAACGGATTAACGACCGATCAGGGTCAATGATGCGGGCATCAACAATAATGTCTCCCGCCTTGAGTTCGGCTTCTTCAATAACAACACTCAGGTCAAACAGCCCAACGTCCACAAATCCATTGGCCGGACCACCGTTAAGGAAGCCCATTGGACGGGCATTCAGGGCTAGCTGACCGTCTTCTGAGCCGCCCCAGGTATTGAGCTCCGCGGCTTTACCGACATAAATGGCAGCCGCTTCGAGCGTCAAGTCGCCGCCATCCGTAATGATCTCGCCGCCCTCAACGCGAACCGCATCGCCCGTTATCAGTAGGTCATTACTGGTGGTATTGATGGAGACATCTTTCAGCGTTAGCACGCCATCCGCCGCAAGGGTGATCGCCCGATCAATATCAAGCGTCTCGTCCTGCAGCGTTACATCCCCGGTCCAGGCATACAAAAGGTCTGCCGATCCATCAATACTGACGGCATCAAGTCCTGCAAGCGAAGGCGTATCGACATCACCAGAGAACGCACGTACTTGGCTAGTCTGCGCTGCCGAATGAGTCGTAATTGATATCGCATCTGCGGCGAGGCCGTCGGTGGTGACATCAAACCGCGTATGGGTATTGTCGCTATCTGCTGCGATCAGTGAGCCGCTAACATGCGTCACCAAATTAACGAAATCGCCACTAAAGTCGGTGGCATCGATATCCGTCTCAGTGGGGTCACCGGTGACGGTCAGCGTCACATTGTGCAGGTTGGAAAGATCGGCGGTAATCCGTTGATCATCGACGATTTCATCATCATCATCGTTTGTTTCAACATTATTAAAGTCGTAAACCAGTGACGCATCACTCAGTTGCATATCACCGGCGTAAAATGCCGTCAGCGTATTTACACCGCCATTGCCATCGATGCTATGTGCCCTGGCATGATCAACCTGGAAACGGTCATTACCTTGGCTACCTACGGCAGTTAGCGCCGCATCAGTCGCCATGACCACACTCACGCCGCTAGCGACGAGCCGCTCGCTCTGCCACGTGCTACCAGAGGCGCTGCTTAACGACATGCCCAGTGCGTCAAATAGCCCGGCAAGCGCGGCTTGTTGATCAGCATTACCCAGGGCATTAAGCGTTAAGGTATCTATCGCGGTGACGCTAATACGGCCTGAAGATGCGTCAAACGTTGCGTCAACATCATCAAGGTTATTGAGCTGATTCACCACGTCTTCAAGCTGGCGCACGCCGCTAAATGAGATGGCTTGCTGCTCACCGCTGCCCACCTGAACGCTCAGACGCAACGGGCTAATCAGCTGACCTTCATCACTAATGCTACCGCCCTTCTCCTCCTCGACAATCAGAGTATCGAGCGCCGCTTCACTGACTAAATCCGCTAAGCGCGTCGAGAGCGATGCACCGTGGTACTCGCTTGCATCAAGGGAAAGTTCACCACCATCGTCAGCGCTGTTAATAGAGACACGCTCGATATTTTGGTAGGAGGACGTTACCGTCGCGTCACTAGCCGTAATGCTAAACTCACTGCCTTTTAGATCAACCTCTGAGGTATCGCTTGAAAGGTTCAAGATCAGGTGGTCAGTGCCCGTTCCGCCTGTCACCGTATTGACCCCTTGACCTGCAATAATATGATTATCACCGGCTAGGGCGTTAAAGGTGTTATCTCCTAGGCTACCGATAAACGTATCCTGACCACCGCTACCTTCGAAGTAGACATCATGGCTAAAGCCACTGGCATCAAGGCGCACGTTGCCAGACTCTAAAGCCTGTAGTAGACCGCCCTGAATGTTGGTTAAGGTATCGACCCCAAAACGCCGCTCCTGCTCGCGATGTGCTTGCACACTCAGCGCACTTTGCGAGGCTGCTGCCGCCCCCAGCGTCAGCAGCTCTTTACTGGCCTTGCCATCAACGTCGGCGACCATAAAATCACCGATAAAGCGCACTACCCACGACACATTGCCCTGCTCAGACAGCTCGCGGTCTACCTGGACATTGCCCCGCCCAATACCGTCGAGCTGCTCCAACGCATACTGCACTTCCAGCGCTTCTGCGTTGGCAGCCAGCTCTACGCTGCGGTCAAAATCATCGCTCTCACCGTAGAAAAAACGAACCTGTTCATCCTGATTGCCGCTCCAGGTAAGCCTGACAATCTCTTCCTGGTCACCGCGCACTAAGGTGTCATCGCTTAGCGTCAGACGATGTGTCGTTTGGCCAAATACCTGGTTCGTGCCGCCACCACCGTCAAGAGCATTATTGCCGCGGCCACCGGTTAAAACGTCGTTGCCTGCCCCGCCGATAAGGGTATCATCGCCGCTGCCGCCTACCAGCAGGCTGTCATCTTGGCTGGCTCTAAGCGTGTTATTACCCGCCACTCCTTCCAAACGCACGCTGCCTGCGAAGCCTGAGGCGTCTAGCGTATTATCACTGGCGCCGCCAATCAGCAAGGCCGTTTGCATATTTGAGAAGGTATACCGCTGTGTGCCAGACACTGCCAACATGTCTTCGCCTAGCACCATATTCTGGTTGGCTTCTAGCTGCAGCAGGTTGCCTTCATCGTCAAAGCCGCCGCCATCAAGCGTGCCGCTTCCGTTAGGCGACAACACAAACAAGTCATCGCTTGCGCTACCCATGGCCGTGACATCTTGGCCTTGGATCTGGAACGTCACGCTACCAAGACCATAGCCGCTGGCATCCAGGGTGACATTTTGGCTATCCGCTCCGGCGCCTAGGATGATTTCAGTGGGTGGCGTCACAAAGTGCAGCAGGGTGGTTTCATCGCTGCTGTTACTATCACTGAGAACCACCTCCGCGCCCTCTTCACCGCTACTTAGTCGGAGAACCGCACCATCATGATTGCGCTCAATCAAAAAGGCATCATCGCCCTCTGTTTCACTAACAAAGGTGTCGGTTCCGCCAGTATTGATGAATAAATTATCGCCAGCGCCCCCCATCAGCGTGTCATCACCGCCGCCGCCTTGAAGGATGTCATTGCCTGAGAGCCCACGCAGCGTAATGCTTTCATCATCTGCAATGAGAACATCGTTAGCGTTCGAACCTTCAAGTGTGCCAAAGCCTGACACACCCCCTAATGCGGTGGCTGTGCCGAGTGATAGGTCGACCTCGACACCGTCAAAATATGTCGCAAAGCTCAACGTATCTTCATGGCGCCCTTCGAGAATCGCGACACCGTCAAAGGTAATGCCTTCACGCTCATCCGGGTCGTCTTCATGACCACCAATCAGTACCAGTGATTCATCAAAAACAGAAAATGTAGCCGCCGCTTCACTGCTACTGAGTGTGTGTTGGCCAGTACTTTCAGTAAGCTCAACATCTAGTACGCCAGAAAACGACAGCCAGCTATCTCGCTTTCCGCTTTCTGATTCAACATCAACTTCCCAGCGTCCATCATTGCTACCCTGATCGATAATACGGTCGTCGCCATCACCTGCCTGAAAGTCAAACGTGACGCCGCCCGCATCACTAATGTTTAACGTTTCATCGCCTTCTCCCCCGAGAAAGACGAACTCAATGCCATTTAACTGATCGGCATGATCACCCAGCAAGAGCGCAAGGTTGGTTTCAACATCCTCGCTGTCATCCGCTTTGAGCGTCACCTTGCCTTCGTCACGTGCTTTGTCAATCTGGAATTTCTCAACCAGTTCATCACCCTCGTCGGTTAGCTGCATCACCATCAAGTGCTGCTCACCTTCCTCCTCGGCGACACGCAGTTCGAAGTCACCACCGCCTGCCAACGCTGCTGTTAATGGGTCTGCCGACAAGAGCACTCGCTGTTCTAACCCTTCAAAAATAAAGCGAGATTTCTTTGCATAAGCACGCTGCGTTTTATCACTGCGTGACAAACGACCGACTAAGGCAGAAAGCATTTTACGCGTTGGCTGGAACGGGCGGTTCATGACAAAACTCCTACTTGATGTGCCACTGTTTAACGGGGGATCGACAGTGGCCTAACGCTGGCACGCTTTATAAAGCGTTGAGTACCCCTATGTGTCGTATTGAATGATTGATACGTACATAGGGGTTACAGCAAACAGCCCACTTAGTGGACTGGGTCGGATTCGCTGGGCATACCCTCATCAGCAGGGTCACCTTTTGACTGTGCGTCAACATGCTCACCGCCCGCAGATAAGCGGTTTAGGCGGTTAAAGTTACGCATTGACTGCAAGTGGATATAGAGCAACTCTAGCTCGTCAGTCGCCAGCATTTTTTGCAGTGCTTGCTCATCTAAACTTTTCAGCTTTTCGCGGTTGACGGCTTTAAAACCAGTCAGGGTACGTGGGCCACCTTCAGATTGGCGAACTTGGGCCTGAACATCTTCAAGAATATTCAGCTCTACAAGACGCTTACCGAATGCGCGCGTGCGCTGGAAATGGGCTTGATAGTCCTGCAAAAAGTTTAAGATACGTTCTAAATACTGGGTCTGCTCACCCTCAGTATCAAAAAACCGCTCGCCGCGACCGTCAGTGTTTAGACCTTCGTACGCTTCGTCGACGCATAATGTGAACGTATCACCCGACTCACTGGACGCAAATACAAAGGGATAACGGCGGAAAAACGCTGGCACATACTCACCCCGCCACTGCCCCTCGGCGTCCACGAGATAATTTTCATCTTGCTGTAGGCCCAAAATCGCCACGGGTAACACACCGCCGTCTTCTGCAGCGGTGAACACAATCGGCAGGTCTGTGGCCGCCGCAGGAAATTCAGCCGCCATCAGCGGGACAGAGTTGACGTTACTCGCGAAACGGAAATCGCGGCTAACTTTTAGATAGCGCTCTTTATGTTTGTCGCGAGTAATCGGTTGAATGTCTCGATAAATCAGCAGCTGGGTAGACATATAAATTTCTCCTAATGATGTCTTATTAAGTACTAAGAGGTATCGCCCGTGCGATGCGTTGTTGGCAGAGAGACGAGTCCACCGCTATGACGATGAACTTACCTTCCCACCGTAATAAAAAGTCATAAAAGGCTTAGCATGCTGGTCAACACCTAATGACACATTACTTAGCATCTGATCGCCATAGTGTGCTAACCACTTCCTTAACTCATCACGCTCAGCGCTGAGCCACTCCCGTGCTAAGGCAAACATTGGCGCCGCGATATCGCCTAGCCGTGGTGCAAAGTGATGTAGATGTAAGTTGATAGAGCAACGCGGTGTGCGGTCATCAGGCGCCGGTAGCGACAAAGCCTGCGGTGGCGCACGCTCGATAACATCAACAGTAAGTGGCGGCCATGGCGTGTTCTTGAGGGCCGCAATGATTTCAAGTTGCTCTAATAAATCCTCTACCACAGGGGGCAGATTTTGGAGTTCACGTTGTATCAGTCGTTGCGCCTGATGAGCATCCGGTGCCATCACATAGTCGGTAATTATTGCCGGATGTTGAGATTGCCACTTCCATGCGCTGTAAAGCACTAGGGGGTTGATAGGATCATGGTGACGCAGCTGAGAAAGGGAGTGCTCCCAATACACTTTGTTAGTCTTGCCCTCCACCCCTACCAGCAGGTAATGAGGTGACGCTTTTTGCTCAGCGTCGGGGGCATAAAGCAGGCGCATGAATGACTGTTCGTCCTCTGCCAACATCCCTAATTGCTGTAGCATAGGCTGTAGACGAGATTGCCACTGCTCGGCTGTTAAGGTGTTCACGTCGATACCGAACAAACATCTGTCGCTTCGCCATTGACCCGGCTGAAACTTAGCGGAAGGCTCCACGAGATAAGGGGCGCCGAGACCTTTCACTAGTGCCTCTAAATCATTGACCACACTCCCGGTCGCCATGTCTGACGATGCATGTGCAGTCGACGATTTAGCAGAAGCAATGTTCGACGTTTTAATTAAAGATGTTTGAGATACTGACATGCTCATTCATCCTCTCGTCGATTTCGCGAAGGTCATCAACATTAATCACGCCCGTAGCTCGTTTAAGGCGTAATACGTTAATTAGGTAGTCATACCTAGCAGCGGCCAATTCGCTTCGCGCAAAAAACAAATCTCTTTCAGCGTCCAATAAGTCGCGTAGAGGAACAATGCCCGTTTCCACACTTACTTGCCTTGATTCAACCACTTGCTCGCTGGCTTCAAGGGAACGGCGCAAAGAACGTTCACGCGCTTTTGCCGAAAGAATACTTTGATAACTCGACCTCACTTCACGGCGTAGCTCACGCGTTACGCCTTCTAGCTGAGACCGACTGGCTTCTAAGAGACTCACACTTTCACGCACTTCTGAAGAGGTTCGTCCGCCGCTATACACGGGCACATTAAGACGTAAGGCTATTTCTTGTGTTTCAACCTCACTACCGCCCCCAAATAAGGAGCCGTCGGTATCATCAAAGTCATAGTTCAGCTGTAGATCCAGCGTAGGAAAGTGCCCCCCACGACGTACGTCAATCGACCGATTCGCAACCTCTGTGGCAAGCTCTGCTGCCTTAAGCCGAGGACTGCGCTCAATTGCCAATGTCTCCCACGCTTCTTGAGAGTCGGGATCCGGACGTGAAAGCTGTAAATCACTACCCAGCAACACAAGCTGTTGTGGCGGCGCACCAATCATTTCAGCCAACGCTTCAATGGCATCACGTAAGGCATTTTGAACTTCAATTTCCCGTGCTCTCACCTGCTCTAATCGCGCCCTAGCGTCTAACATATTTTCTGAGCGTGTGAGGCCGTCTTCAAAGCGTGCCAATACTTCTTGATAATTCGCTTCAACAGACCCCTTCTCAGCCTGCAGGTAGGAAAGGTTTTCATAAATAGACAAGGCATCGAAGTAGCGTTCTGCGACTCGATACAGCAAGTTCTGGCGCACCACCTCTAGCTCTGAGGCTGCCTGACGGATTTCCTTTTTCGATTGAGCAAAGGATGACCAACGTGCGTAGTCATAGACAGACTGCGAAATAGATGCACCATAGCGTGTAGTAGGAAACGATACAGAGCCGCTATCAAAGCTTTCATTATCTGACTGTCGGATATTTTGATAAGTTTGTGATTGGCTGGCCGTTACTGAGACCTGTGGCAACAGGGCTGAGCGCGCCTGATAGTAGAGTTCATCGGCTGCCTGCTTGCCGTAGAACTGCTCTCTAAAAATAGGGTCGTTGTCTCTCGCCAACTGGTAAACGTCTAATAAACCACCGTGGGCCTGGTTAGCTGTCGCGCCTGACGC
Organism: Halomonas sp. GFAJ-1; assembly: GCA_002966495.1. Taxonomy (NCBI): domain Bacteria; kingdom Pseudomonadati; phylum Pseudomonadota; class Gammaproteobacteria; order Oceanospirillales; family Halomonadaceae; genus Halomonas; species Halomonas sp. GFAJ-1. Next base: position 2,110,449 of record CP016490.1, on the reverse strand, counting down.
CATCACAACAATAAGAACCGTTATGGTGCTGGTCATCGAATGCATGTATCGCGAAATAAACATTGAGTCCCCTATTTTTCGCTATTTATTATTTCATTTATATGAGCAACCTTTTTCTCTAGCCTCCACTAAAGCCACTCATTCAATCCGCGTCACCCATCGCTCTAAGACCTCCACACCTCGCAGGACATGTGGCTCCCATGCCTACCGTGGATCCACGCGTTTTACAATCTTGGTTTCATGAGTCCATAAATGATCCTAGCATTAACGTCTTAGGCACGACTTCCACTCAGCGCTACCGAATCGATATTTTTTAGTTGAGAAAGCGTGGAAGCATGCCTGAGCTAAGAAATACCAATTCGGTAGAATGAGAAACCTCATGCACTTGGCCTGGTTACGGAATTTGGTCGATAAAACCAGATTGGAACAATGTGAGTGGGCTTACTGTCCAGACGCGAGCTACATGCAAGCAATTCAAAGCTTAGCTTTTTACCAGCCTCAGCTCCTACACACGCACCACACCTCTTGCGTCAAAAGTAGAGGAAAATGTCAACGCTATTGCACTCAAACAATATCAATAGCGTTAGCGGAAAGGTGAAGCAATGGCGTTCATTTCGTTCTCGACCAATCAGTTTGAACCAGAAGATAGATTAGAGGCTGCACAAGAAGCTTACGGTGCAATGGCAAACGTTGAGCTTCATGCCCAAAAAAACACACATCCCGATATTCAAACAAGAGTTCGATTACTTCCCGGTGTTTCGATTGCCCACGTCACCACATCTTCGTTAAAAGCAACTCGTGGCAAAAGGCAAGTGACAGACGGTAATGACGATATTACGTTTCTTATTCACCCAGGTGGCTCTGGGGTTTGGCAATCCAATCTGCAATCAAACCCGTCCCTTTTGTGTGTGCCAGGTTCGGCGCGTGTGGTCATGAATTATCAATCGGGTAGCGTTGATTTTCAGGGTGATAGCGTAGAGTTTTTGAGCGTTGCCTTTTCACGCTCTCAGCTGGCGCCTTTTTTACAAAGCTCTAATAAGCTGTACGACCACCTTTTTCACCACAATGAGACGCTTAACCACATCACACGCATAGCGCTTGATCTCACGCAGCAAAGTAATGACATTGATAACGCCACTACGATGCAAATCACCCGCCAACTGTTTGACCTTGCCTGCCTTACGTTGGGCTCTAAGCGAAGTGTCGGCTTTCATGCCAGTCGTAGCAGCTTGAAAAAGGCACGCTTAAAAGCAATCAAAATTGATATAAATACACACTTCAGGCTCCCGTTATCACTGGATGACCTAGCGTTGCGCCATAAAGTGTCAACCAGCTATATTCGGTCTCTATTTAGAGACGAAGGCACCTCGTTTACGGATTATTTATTAGAAAAGCGGTTAACCAGTGCACTCAACGAGCTTACTTCCCCCTCCTTGACGCCACCTCCTGTTCAAGAAGTGGCTTTCCGATCTGGGTTTAACAACCTTTCTTGGTTCTATAACGCGTTTAAAGCACGTTTCGGCATGCCGCCCGGCGAAGCGCGAGAGTTAGCGCAGATAAGCCTATTACAGCAAGGCGAGCCACCCAATCAACATTTACCTTGATCATAGTCGCCCGTAGTGACAACCAGCGGCATCACCGCATAATAGGTTTTTGAATACGATGGTCTCAAGTTCCAAGCGCAATGCTATTGAAGGGTGCTCGGGCCAGTGACCGACTTCTTGAACACCTCGGCGAAGACTTCCAGCGGCGTTCGCCAGTCCAACGTCTTGCGAGGCCGTGTGTTCAGTGAGTCGGCGATGGCGTCGAGCTTTTCATGGCTGTAGACCGACAAGCCCGTGCCCTTCGGCAGGTACTGTCGCAGCAGTCCATTGGTGTTCTCATTGGAACCCTGTTGCCATGGGCTATGCGGGTCAACGAAGTAGATCGTGGTACCGATCTTCTGAGTAATCTCGGCCTTCACCATCTCTCTGCCTTGGTCGTAGGTCATGGATAGGCGCAGGGCTCGCGGCACCTCATGGAGCTTTTCGCTGAAGACCACTGCCGCCGCTGTGGCATTAGTGCCATCCTCTTTCGCCAGGATCACCAGTCGTGTGGCGTGCCAGTTCCCGTGAGATGGTGCTGGGTGCACGTCCCAATTGCTGCGCGATGGCACGGATCGAGTGGTGAGCACGCATCAGCATGAAGGCAGCTCGGTCTTCAGCAGAGAGGTGAAGATAGCAGTGAGTCATAGCAACACCATACCGGATGGGTCAGGTGTTGCACTTGGCCATTAATAGCGCCGTGCCTTGCTTTTTTTTAATCAATAACTCCACACTACAAAATGAGGGTTTAGTTGTTGGTTGGGATTCGCATAGCTAAGTGAATCACCTTCTAAATTTTCTACTCGGCCGCCCGCTTGAAGAACAACAGCGTGGGCGGCCGCAGTATCCCATAAGCAGGTAGGGCCTAGGCGCGGGTAAACATCAGCTTTACCTTCCGCGATAAGCCCAAATTTGAGCGAACTCCCCATAGGCTGAACTTGGTGGCGGCCTAATTTATCCAGCCAGGCTGCTAAATCTGGACTTGGGTGAGAACGACTACCCATGACTCGCCACACATTATCAGGCGCTGGTTTTCCTGCTGTTTGAATAGCATAACGCTGACCATTTTCTATCTTAAATGCCCCTACTCCTTCAGCCGCTAAGTAAGCAATGTCGAGAGCAGGCGCGGTCACCACGCCCAATACTGGCTTTCCGTTCTGAATCAGCGCAATGTTGACCGTAAATTCACCATTGCGCTTGATAAATTCTTTAGTGCCATCCAGCGGGTCTACCAGCCAATAACGGCCTTCGCTGTCTACCCCAGTAAATCCTTCAATATCTTCTTCAGAGAGAATAGGTAACTGCAGAGAAAGCGCCTGCAATCCCTGCATAATCACGTTATGAGCAGCTTGGTCTGCCTCCGTGAGCGGGCTTTTATCGGCTTTTAGCTCAACACTAAAGCTGCGGGCATAAACCGACATAATGGCCTCATTGGCTTTGTAGGCAATGCCTAACACTTGCTCAAGCAAATCGTGCATACCTTTCCTCCATGTGTTGGGCGAAAAAAAGCCGCTACAGTGATCAGCTGAGCGGCTTTAATGAAACACACTTATTAAGACAGCATCAAATATCGTAACCTGCTTCGCGGGCGAGCGTGGTATTGGCTTTCAACCAGCCCTCGATGTGCCCGCAGTCGAAGGTGCGGCCGTGCATGCGGAATGCCTGTACGGTTTTGCCTTCCTGCATTAAGCGGTCAATGGCATCGGTCAGCTGGATTTCATTGCCAGCGCCCGGCGGCTGGTCACGCAGCAGTTCCATAATGCGATACGGCAACACATAACGACCAATGACGGAAAGACGCGAAGGGGCATCCTCTGGCGTTGGCTTTTCAACCACACCGCGCATTGTGGCGCTCTCACCAGCAGCAGGCTCGTCACAGTCCACAATCCCGTAACGGTAGACCTCTTCCTGGGGAACGGCTTCCACCATGATCTGGGAGGCGTCGTTGGCATTCCAACGCGCTACCATGCTGCCCAGGTCACAGGCAGTGCTGCCTACTTGGGGCTTCACCAGTACATCCGGAAGGATCACCGCAAACGGTTCATCTTTATCCAGCAAATGTGCAGCACAGAAAATAGCGTGGCCCAGGCCTTTGGCATTGGGCTGGCGTACGCTGGTGACTTTTAGCTGTTTAGGCGAAATGGCAGAAAGCGTTTCAAGCAGCGCATCTTTACCCTTACTTGCCAGCGAGTGCTCAAGCTCGAAATGAGCATCAAAGTGGTCTTCAATCGCCGACTTCCCTGCTCTTGTTACTAAAATAATCTCATTAATGCCTGCCGCCAGCGCTTCTTCTACCACGTGCTGAATGAGCGGGCGATCAACAACAGGCACCATCTCTTTCGGGATCGCCTTGCTGATCGGCAATAGCCGTGTACCGAAACCGGCGACCGGGATAATCGCTTTGCGCACTTGGGACATTACATACTTCCTTTTTCGTTAAACTATTCGCGCCACTCAGTTACTTTACGCAGCAGCTGCTCAGTACTTGGGTCTTCGACGTTTTGCTGCTCGACTGGCTTACCCGATAACGTGTGATAAAGGCTGGTCGCTAGCTGCTTACCAAGCTCTACCCCTGGCTGGTCGAAGGGATTGAGGTTCCACAGCACCGATTGTACAAACACCTTATGCTCGTAAAGCGACAGCAGCGCTCCAATCGTCCACGCATCCAGCACTTTTAAGAGTAAAACAGAATTAGGCTGGTTACCGCGATAACCCTGCGCCATATAACCCCGCAACGCCTGGGGAATGGCGTCATCTCCCAGCGCAAACAGCTGCGCTTGGGCTAAGCAGTTTGCCAGGGTGAGCGCTTCCTGAGACTGCAGCGCATGGTTCACTTTTTCAGAGGCTACCGCGGGGCGTGATGCCACAGCAATAAAGTCTGCACTTACCGTGTGGCTGCCCTGATGAAGTAGCTGATAAAACGCATGCTGAGCATTTGGCCCAACATCGCCCCACATAATAGGGCAAGTGGCATGATTAACCGAATGACCATCGCGACCCACGCTTTTGCCGTTAGATTCCATCTCCAACTGCTGTAAGTATGCAGGTAGACTCTTTAAGCGGCCATCATAAGGCAGCACGGCATGGGTTGGTATATGTAAGAACTGACTATTCCAAGCGCCCACCAACGCCATCAACACAGGAAAATTAGACGGTGACTGCTCCCCACCCTACGTCGCTACGCAACCACGGGTGAGGCTTCCCACGTCTTAGGCCGCAGCCGGTGCGTGACCGGTCTTACACAGGCCTCGATGGGCAGAGACGGACAGCCCTTCCGCCTTTAATTTTAAAATGCCTTGCTGGCGAATAGTGATCGCGGCGTTTACGTCACGGTCAATCGCCTTTGTGCCACAGCTTGGGCAATCCCAGGTGCGGACACTGAGGGGCATTTGTTCGACTTTGTGGCCGCAGCCCGCGCAGGTTTTGGAGCTGGCGAACCATTGGTCGATTCTGACCAGATGCTTGCCTTGCTGCTTCGCCTTATACGCCAGTTTTTCGATCAACCTGCTCCAACTGGCATCGGCAATATGCTTGGCCAGCTTGCGGTTTTTGAGCATGTTTTTCACGCTCAGTGTCTCGACCACCACCGCTTGGTTGTCGTCAATGAGTTGTCGAGACAGTTTGTGCTGGAAGTCAGCACGCACATTCGCCAGCCGCTCGTGCGCCTTGGCGAGCATTAGCCGCGCTTTCGTACGGCGCTTGCTACCTTTCTGGCAGCGTGAAAGCGCTTTCTGCTTGCGGCGTAGGTTGGCAGACGCCAGCTTCAAGAAGCGAGGATTGGCGACCTTGCGGCCAGTGGAGTCGATGGCCAGATGCGTTAAGCCCATATCGACCCCCAGCACCGTCTCCACCGTTTGCAGCGGTGCGGCTGCCTCCACACCATCCTCCACCAGCAGCGAGGCAAAATACTTGCCCGTGGGGGTGCGGGTCAGTGTGATGCTTTTCAGCGTGCCGGCGATCTCTCGATGGATTCGGGCTTTAATCGGCGTAAGCTTGGGGACTTTGATCCAGTCATTACCCGCCTTAACGCTGGTGCAGTGATAGCTCGATTGCTTGCCATGCTTGCGTTTAAAACGCGGATAGCGGGCTTTAAGCTGGGGGTTAAAGAAGTTCTGGAAGGCGCGATCCAGGTTAATGCACGCCTGTTGCAGTGCGATAGAATCAAATGCTTTGAGCCAGTGGTAGTTGCGAGACTTCTTCGCCACCGCCAACAACGGCTTGAGGTCTTTCTTAGCGCGCAGCTTGGTGCCATGGCGCTTGTACTGCGAGCTGATAATGTGCAGTGCCTTGTTGTACGTAAACCGCACCGCGCCGAATTGCTGATTCAAGAAATCAGCCTGTTCGGGGGTGGGGTAGATGCGTACTTTGGTGGCTGTTAACACAACGGCTTCAACTCGTTGACTGTATGAATGTATAGTGCCAGATAAATACGACACTACAACCCCTGCAGCGCTAGCGCGCTGCCCGCTTGTATCCCCGCCCTCAATCGGGCGAGGGTTTACGCGGATTTTTGCTAATCCCAGTATCGCTATGCGGGTACGCTGCAGTTTACACCGAGCTACCCAACACACCGGAAAGTAGCTTTGTGGCACTTTCGATCAGTTCATCTAAGTGCTGCGGGCCCTTAAAGCTCTCAGCGTATATTTTGTAAAGCGACTCCGTGCCGCTGGGGCGGGCAGCAAACCAGCCGTTGTCAGTCGTTACCTTCAAACCACCAATGGCTGCACCGTTACCAGGGGCGTTGACCAGTACGGCAGTGATCGGATCACCCGCCAGCATGGTTTCGGTAACGCTCTCTGCACTTAGCTGTTTGAAAGCGGCTTTTTCTTCAGCGGTACAGGCAGTATCGACCCGCTTGTAAAACGGCTCGCCAAAACGCTCGGTTAAGGTGCGGTAATACTCGCTCGGTGTTTTACCGGTAACCGCCAATATCTCGGCGGCCAATAGGCACAGCACAATACCGTCTTTATCAGTAGACCATGCCTTACCATCATGGGTAAGCAGGCTAGCGCCTGCGCTCTCCTCTCCCCCAAAGGCAAGCCACCCCTCATGCAAGCCATCCACGAACCACTTGAACCCTACCGGCACTTCATAAAGCTCACGCCCGTGGGAGGCAACCACTCGGTCAATCATGGAAGAGGACACCAGCGTCTTACCGATTTTAAGTGTCACTGCCCACTCGGGTCGGTGGCTGATTAAGTAGTCCACGCACACGGCTAAGAAGTGGTTAGGGTTCATCAACCCGTTGGCATCCACAATACCGTGGCGGTCGGCATCAGGGTCGTTGCCATAAGAAAGATCAAAACGGTCTTTAATGTTTAACAGGTTCGCCATGGCGGCAGCGCTGGAGCAATCCATGCGAATTTTGCCGTCGTGATCAGGCGGCATAAAGCTAAAGCTGGCATCGACCGTGGTATTGACCACCTCAAGATTAAGGCCGTAGTGCTCAGCGACCGCTTGCCATACCGGCAGCGCGGTTCCCCCCATGGGGTCTACCCCTAGCGTAAGGCTGGCGCTTTGAATAGCCGCCATATCCACCACCTTACCCAGCTGCGCTACGTAGTGGGCCGTAAAGTCATACTCCTGGGCGTAAGCGAGCGCATCTTCAACCGAAACCAGCGCCATTTCGCCTAACTCACCTAGCAAATAGGCATTAGCACGCTGCTCAATCCATGTTGTAGCGTCGGTATCGGCAGGCCCACCGTGGGCCGGGTTGTACTTAATACCACCATCTTCTGGTGGGTTATGGGAGGGCGTAATAATCAGGCCATCGGCTTTGGCCGCTCCTGGCATCGCCTGATGTTGAAGGCTGTTGTGCTGCAAAATAGCGTGGCTAACCAGCGGCGTTGCCGTGTAGCCGTGATGCTTTTCAATCAGCACGGGCACCTTATTAGCCGCCAAGACTCTCAGCGCGGACTCCCAGGCAGGGCGAGAAAGCGCATGGGTATCAAAACCTAAAAACAGTGGCCCTTGGTAGTCTTGCGCTTTACGGTAATCCACCACGGCTTGGGTAATCGCAAAAATGTGCGCCGCGTTAAAGGTGCGGTCAGCAGCGCGCCCTCGATGGCCTGATGTACCAAAGGCGACACGCTCTTTTGCCACGTTGGCATCTGGGGTTTGATCAAAAAAATCTTGAGTGATGGCGTCCATTTGCGTCTCCCTTGCTAGGTTTGCCATTCGCACCGAATATATTTACCGTGCGCAATATAGCCATGACGATGATCGTGATAAAAAACGTATTGATTAATATACACTTAGAGCAAAACGATCCAACCAAAACACCTTCAGGGTCAGCACCACTCGCATTAAAATAACGCCACGCAATAAAGCGAAGCCCATAAGCTGCGGAATAGTCCATTAATACCCACACTACCATCAGCTTGCTAGCACCGGAGGGGTTAATGGGTAGTTGCGGGTGTGCTTCATCAAAGGGCACGTATTCAGATTCACCAAAGCTGGCCGCTGCCGCTATAGAAAAGAAAATAAAGCGTTGCACGCCATAGCATCTAGCAGATTGAGGGTATTGGTGACATTGTTACAATAATGTTTGTCACAGTCGTTCACCTAATCGCCTACAAAGCTGAAGTCGGTAAAATGCATGACGCCAACAAAATGATGATGCTCAACAATTAGTTGAGCATCACAGTATCGGTTCAATCGTGTTCTACCAGTTCACCATATTTCACTAACTCACGAAAGCCAGTAGACAGATTATCCAACACGACAACACAGTGCCCTGAACGGGCCAGCTGCTTGACCACCTGGGCACCAATGTATCCTGCCCCTCTTAACCCCAATACTTTCATAAGTACTTCATGCTGAATTAAAAAACACTAATTGTTTAGATAAAGCTAGATTAGCCAAGCCGCCCAGCATCCTGAAGTTTTAGCACACCACTTAGCGCCCCTTCTTCTCCCACCACCAGCAAAGAGGTCACTTTGGCCTTCAGCATAATGTTTTCAGCATCTGCAAACATTTCCATCTGATTGATGGTGAGCGGAGAGGGAGTCATTACGCTAGCAGCTGTTAATCCATCAAAGCTATCGTGGTTAAACAGTGTACGGCGCAAATCACCATCCGTAATAACGCCTTTAATGGTGCCTCTATCTACGACAACGGCAATACCCAAACCAACTTGAGTAATGGTCATGATGACTTCTTTCATGTTGTCGTGCGGGGCACAAATCGGCAGTTCCGTGTGCATCACGTCTTTCACACGCGTCAGCAACCGTTTACCCAGGCTACCGCCAGGGTGGAATACCGCAAAGTCATGGGGTTGGAAATCACGCCGTTCAATAAGCGCCACCGCCAGCGCATCGCCCATGGCTAGCGTCACGGTCGTGGAAGTGGTGGGTGCTAAGTTATTCGGGCACGCTTCACGCTCTACCGATACATCCAGTACCAGATCGCAGTTGCGGCCTAAGGTTGAGTCCGGATTGCCCACCATCGCAATTGTTTTTACCCCAAAATGGCGTAGTGATGGAATTAAGCGAATCACTTCCTCCGTCTCGCCACTATAGGAGATCAGTACCACCACATCGTCGGCAGTGAACATGCCTAAATCGCCATGATAGGCTTCCGCCGGGTGCACGGAAAAACTCGGCGTGCCGGTAGAAGCCAGTGTGGCCGCCATCTTGTTACCAATGATGCCCGATTTACCCATACCGGAAATAATCACGCGCCCCGGCGTTTCAAGAATCATATTCACGGCCTGGTCGAAGGAACCGTTCAGTCGGGTAGCCGCTGCTTCCAATGCACGGGCCTGGACTTCGAATACTTCTTTACCGACGTTGATACTCGACATTTGATGTCTATCCTTTTCTATCACGTTGCTCTGCCACTTTATTGGGCAGCTCCACCAGAAACTGAATGGAAGCCCTTCGCTGAGTTAAATACATCTGCCCGGCCATGAGCAGTAAGAATGGCGTCTGCCAGTTCTCGCACGGCCCCTTGGCCACCCGCTAAGGTAAGCACGCCAGTGGCATGTTGCTTCACATAGCTGGGAGCATCGGCCACGGCATAAGACAGCCCGCACGCCGCAAAGGCAGGAAGATCAATAGAATCATCACCGATACAAGCGGTTTGCGCTGGTGTGGCGCCTGCTTGTTCCATAAGCGCTAAACACGCCGCATATTTGTCCTTCACACCAAACGCAAGCAGGTTAATACCCAGATCCGCCACGCGTTTACGTAACGTGGGGGAATCCCGGCCAGAAAGCACCGCCACCCTAATACCGCACTCTTCCAGCAAGCGCATGCCTAAGCCATCACGCACATGAAAACGCTTCAAGCATTCACCTGTGGCATCGTAATAGATGCCACCATCAGTCAGCACGCCGTCTACATCGGTAATCAGTAGCTTGACGTGGGCCAGTGGCGACGCGGGTGTATAGGGCTTGCCTTCCAGTATTGCCCTCACTTTTTCAAGGCACTCGGGGGTATCGACCCCTGGCCCAGTGGGCGCTACTTCAAAGGCGCGGATACGCAGGCCTGCCGCTAGCAACCGCAGCTGTTCGAGCTGTTCAGTTTGCTCCAATGCCGAGGCAGGCAACTGGGCGTACTGCTCCAAAATGCGTTTGCGATAGGCATACACCCCCACATGCTTTTTAAAGCCGGGGTGTTTATCCCCCTCGCGGGGGTAAGGTATAGGGGAACGGCTAAAATAGAGCGCGTTACCCGCCTGCCCTAACACAACTTTTACTGCATTAGGGTTCTGGGCCTCTTCATCTTCAATGGCATGGTAAAGCGTGCCCACATCTACGGTGGGGTCGACCAACATGCCTTGCGCAAGCTGTTCTACATCACTGGGGCGAACCAGGGGTTCATCCCCTTGCAAGTTGATGTAGATATCAGCGTCTACTTGGCCCATCACTTCGACCAAGCGGTCGGTGCCGGAAGGATGATCCTTTGATGTCAGCACCACCTTACCGCCAAACGCGTTCACGGCATCGACAATGCGCTGGTCATCAGTGGCAACCACCACGGTATGGGCAGAAGGCACCTGCTGTGCCTTCTCAAACACCCATTGCACCATAGGCTTGCCCAGCAAATCGGCCAGGGGTTTACCGGGCAAACGGCTAGAGCCGAAACGCGCAGGTATAACCAGCGCAACACGGTTAGAGGTAGACACAGCCAACTCCTTAATCAATTTCCAGCGCAGGCATAACTTTTACTGCATCGTCGATAGCCTTGATCTGGGTAAGGAACGGCTCCAACAAATGCAGTGGCAAGGCGCTGGGGCCATCGCACTTGGCGTTGTCCGGGTCGGGGTGTGCTTCCAGGAACAGGCCACCAATACCCACGGCCATACCGGCACGGGCCAGCTCTAATGCTTGCTTGCGACGGCCACCCGAAGCGGCACCCAGCGGGTCACGCTGCTGCAGTGCATGGGTAACATCAAAAATGATGGGCAAGTTGCCACAGGTATCTTTCATCACTCCAAAGCCCAGCATATCGACCACCAGGTTATCGTAACCAAAGCTGGTGCCCCGGTCGCAGAGCATGAGCTGGTCGTTGCCTGCTTCCTTGAACTTCTCGACGATGTTGACCATTTGCCCTGGGCTCAAGAACTGGGGTTTCTTGATATTGATAGGCTTGCCCGTTTTGGCCAGTGCCATGACCAGATCCGTTTGGCGAGCCAGGAAGGCGGGCAACTGGAGGATATCGACCACCTCCGCCACGGGAGCGGCTTGCCAAGGCTCGTGTACATCCGTAATCACGGGCACACCGAACGCTTTTTTCACGTCTTCGAAAATGCGCATGCCCTCTTCCAGGCCGGGGCCACGGTAAGAGTGGATGGAAGAACGGTTGGCCTTGTCAAAGCTGGCCTTGAACACGTAAGGGATACCCAGCTTGCCACAGACTTCCACATACTTTTCACAGGCCGTCATGGCAAGGTCACGGGACTCAAGCACGTTGATACCCGCCAGCAGGGTAAATGCTTTGTCGTTCGCGATAGAGATATTGTAGCCGTTCAAATTCATGGTCATCATTCCGTCTTTGATGGTGGTTCTTTCCAATGTTCAAGCTGTGCCTGGGTGAACTTGGGCTTACGGCCCCTGTTCCAGGTCACCCCATGCCTGACAATTTTTGCAGGAGTACCTGCGATTAGCACATTTTCCTCGGTAAATTTCTTATTTACGAAAGAATATGCACCTACGATGGAATCATTGGGGATTTGTGAGCCTTTGCTAATTAAGCTGCCAACGCCTACCCATACATGATTACCAATTTTAACCGAAGCAGGTTTGTTAACTCGCTCACGCGTTTGTACATCGACTACTGAATGAGCGTCAGTGGTACGTATTTCTATGTCACGAGAGAACATGCAGTTACGACCAATTAAAACATCACAGCCTTCTTGACAAAGGATATATACATTTTGAAAGGTAGTGTTTCTAAAAACTCGCACCTTCTGCCTATTACCTCTTATTATAATCCTGCCCTTAACCTTGCAGCCCTCATCAATATAAAGTTTATTAAAATCGCCAGCCATAGTAACTTCACAGTCAACTTTAGACCCACTACCAACTATTATTTTATTTTTTTTCCCCGTAACATTTCCGCGAATCTTAGCGAAAGGATTATGCTGAAAATTGAAAACACTACCCTCACCAAGATCTAGCAAAGCAGAACCAGAAGAACTAGATTTTGTTTTAAATTCGTGACTTGAAAAACCAAAGCCACTCACTTTCTTAAACAAAGAAACAAAAAAAATCTTAAAATTAATCATTTTATCAACTTAACCCTCCCATTAAAATAAAGGTACTTATCTCTATTGGCCAGACTCATCAAATTCTTCTCTTTTCTATTCTCGATTTCATCTAAAGCTTTTTCTGGAGAAGCAAAGTCCAGACCAGAAAGTGATGGCAACGAGTAATCCCACCACTTTGATTTTAAAAGCCTGTCAATCACTTCCTCAGAGAAACGGAACTTTATAGTTTTGGATGGTACACCCCCAACAATTTCATATGGCTTTACATCCTTAGTCACTAAAGCACCAGCACCAATTACAGCGCCATGACCAACATTAACACCTCTCATAATTGTTACATTACTACCTATCCAAACATCATTACCAATTGTTCCAGCTCTTTTTTGCAAAGGAGGATTAAAACTCTCGGACAACTCTATATATTCTTTATACTCAGAAGCAAAAGAAAAATCATTACCATTATATTGAAATGGATGTGAGGACAGGTATGAAGTCGGATGCAAACCATCTCCAACTCTAAGGTTAGGAGCAATAGAACAAAACCTGCCTATTTTCTTTAACGACCTAACCTCTCCGCCTCGAATATAGGTGTATGCGCCTATATGAATATTAGTAGCTATCTTAGTGCCTAAAATACGGGCAGGAAACTCAATAACAACTTTTTTCTCTTTCGCAATTATTGCTTTAGAAAAACAGTAATCGTATACATTATTGTAATTTACTGACATAGAAAACCTCAAGGCTAAACTAAGAAGTTACTTAACGAGTCGTAGCAAAATTTAAACTTAGAATATTCCTTTTCAGGAACACTCCATTCGCTCCAAGCACTTAGATAACAAAAATCTATCCCAAAAGCCCTAGATGCATCAAAATCATATCTACTATCTCCTATGAAAAGAGCATCAAACTCTATATTTTTAGACTTAATTTCACGAGCAATTATATTTTCCTTGGTACACGGACTACCAAATACACCACCATCAAAGAAAGAAAGTAGACCTCTTTCGAGAAAAATTGTTCTTAGCTCTTCTTGATCACCTCCAGATACTACTAGCCAACGAGCTTTAGATGTCAGGGCTCTCAACTCAGAAAGTCCATGAGCAACTTCACACTTTAATAATCCGTCTCGCACTTCCATCGCGTATGCCGTAAGCAATTCTTCTAAAGAAGGGCCACTCTGCAAATCTTTAACAATACTATCTATAAAAAATTCAAATTTTTTATACCTAGACACTCCACCGTTGAGCACATGATAGTCAACCAACTTTTGTGCAGCAACTTCACCATATGGCAAAGCCACCTTATAAAACGCATTCGTCTTTACGTTATTTGAATTTAAAATAACTCCATCGCAATCAAAAATTAACGTTTTATATTTGGATAGACTTTGTTTCATTTCAGACCAGCCTGGCGCATTGCAGCCTCAACTTTATAAACATCCTCTGGCACATCAACAGCTAAACTACCAGGCTTTGTTTCTACTAATCGAATAGTTTTCCCCATTTCTAGAAAACGCAGTATCTCAATATCCTCGCTAAACTCCAGCTCACTCTTACGACCAAATGACTTAAATAACTGCAACTCTTTTTTTGTAAAAGCATAGATGCAAACCTGTTTTTTATAGCTTTTTGGTGCACATTTCTTATCTTTATATCCAGGCAATGCTAAACGGGACATGTAAACAAGCCGGTTATCTTCTGTAGTTATTACTTTGGGAATATTAACACTATGAGGATCTTCATCTTCAGACACCCAACTGAAGCCATTAATCACATGATCCATATTGTTTAGCTTTGCTTCACGAATCTTTAAAATATCTAAAGGATCAATTAAAGGTTCGTCGCCTTGAACATTTATATAGATATCTGACTCCACCTGTAAAGCGGCCTGTGCAAGTCGGTCAGTGCCTGTCAGTGCGTCATCTGACGTTAAAACTGCTTGGAAACCTGATTCCTCGACAACACTAACAATACGCGCATCTTCTGTAGCAACATATACATTTTCTTTTCCTACAGCGCGGGCCGAAATTTCAGCAACCCATAACACCATAGGTTTTCCAAGAAGTTTAACTAACGGCTTACCTGGATAGCGTGTAGAACCAAAACGTGCGGGTATCAACACAACACTACGCATAATATTATCCTTCATTAGGCTTTTAAAGTGCGTAAACAGACTCTGTATGAAGAGCATATCGAGTCGGCGTTATTGACACCAACCGCACTGTTTCTTTATTAGCTAGATACTCTTCAAAAAGCTGGTGCATTTCTTGGCTGCGAGGATCATCAGCTCCATAACCGTCAAAGCCCGCCATCATAATTTTGTTTGCTTTTCCACTATTAAGGACTGCAAGTGCATAAGCCACAACTAAAGAGCTAGGAACAGTACATGCATTTTCGTCAAATGAAAAAGTATTGGCCTTAACCTTTAAACCATAATCTAATATTTCTTTTTCGCTTAAAGATTTTTGCACATCAACGGGCAGCATCGAGAATGGGGTAATTAATGGCTGTGGTAATTTAGTATGAGCTTCGCAGTCAGCTAGTAATCGTACAGGGTGACAAGCAACGCGAAAATCAACAAACTTTGCTTCTATACATTTTTGCGTGTTAAGAGCAACTACTAAAGGCTTAGCTTTTTCTATATAACGCTCCAAAGCTTTACGATGATCTCCAACGCCTGGACCTGAACCTAACAAAAGTACATCTCTACCGTTAAAAATATTTATGGGCGACCAATTCCCTCTCGCTTCACCACGATAAAAATGACGTGCAGCATCAAGAGCATTAAGACTGAATTTTTTACCTCCCTCTACACGAAGGTGTTCAATAACAGCCAACACATCTTCTTCATCATAACGAGCGTCACTCAACATTTCTTGGATATATGTAGGGTGAATACCATATTTCCCAGCCAAATAGTAATATGGGTTAGTTCCCCAGCCATAATGCTCTTGCATAGGCTTGAAATGCTTACGCAGTAAGGCCATCAGTGGCACGATGCTAACTTGCTTATCTCGCCGCTCAGCAAGCTCAATAGCTAATTCTTCAGTACGCGCATTACCAGGACCGCGCCCCATGCCAGTAACAGTTGAATCTAGCCATGTAACACCCTCATCAATCGCACGCAGAGTATTTGACAAAGCCAACCCTAAATTATCATGTGTATGAATTCCCATAGGACCAGACCACTCAGTGCGCATCCACTGTATAATTTTTGCAGTTTGATCTGGATTCATACTGCCCATACTATCCGCAAAATAAAGTGCATCAAGTGGGTATGCTTTAGCTTCACGAGCAAGGGCCTTCACTTCATCTTCAGTTCGATCAGCCACTTGCATTAAATTAAAGCCAACTTTATAACCTCTATCCTTTAACCAAATTACTGCAGGCAAAGAACTGGTAAATTCATGAACGTGACAGGCAATTCGCACTAATTCTACTGGAGAGTTAGAAGCACTATTGGGAAATAGCCGTTCTAAAGCCTCAATTTGCGGAATTTCACCAACTAGTTCGCTACCATTAACCATTACACCTACAGTAAGGCCTGAAGGGATGGTAAGGCTCTCCAAAAACTCATCTGTAGTAAACGCACAAGGGCCTTGGAACCCTTGCTTCTTGAGCGTACGAAGACCTAGCTCAACGATATCAACACCTGCAGATTGCATTGCATCTAAATACTCATGTATTAGTTGCTCAGAAAAATCCCAGGCATTGTAATAACCACCATCACGCAAAGTACAATCTAGCAATTTTAACTCTTTCACAACCATCTCCAAATTTATTTAACAATTTTTTCAAAAAGAGATCTTTCATTATTCCAGTCATGCCTTACCGATCTATTTTTACTACTGTTATATTGACTATCTTTTCCGTTACTCTGATCTGTTAATTGGAAACCAAAGATCTGTTTTTTATCAATAGGTCCAATTAAAGTATAAATCCAATACAAGATTTGCAAGCCAGCACTCGCAGGACTATGAAGCTCAGAGACAAGCTTGCTATAGACTTTAAATGGCACTACACCCACTTGATTATAAGTCTCGACAAAATGTTTAAAAGTTTCTACTCCATCATCCATACGACTGAGCCAATTAGCGCCACTAATTATCACAAGATCAAGATCATCTTCTGATCGTGCATCCATATTTAGCATGTTTTTCGGCATACGAACCCACACATTAGTCTTAGAACCATAATCTTTGCAATATGGATGACCAGTGTCATAAGCGTTAAAACGAATCACATAATCATAACTGTCAATTGTAGTCCCTTGTGATTCTCCTATTTCAATAGGAGAATTTCCAACGATACAAAAAGAGTTGGAATTTTCTCTAATATAGTTTTCAAACCCATGAGTAGCTGAAATTATTTTTTTATGTAGCACAGCCGCTTTTTTATCGTCATTAGCAAAAGAGTCCTCACTTTTATCAACATAAGCACTTAATGACAAATACCCTAATCCACTTTTACCAATTTTATTCTTTGAAATCAGATCTTCAACTTTACCATAAAACCCACCATCACAGAGCATCGCACAAATCATTTTAGCTTCATTCACAGTCAAGGTGTCGTGACGGGCTAAAGCAGATGTTGCTTTGTGTAACTCTTTATCGTAGCCTTCGAACTCCCACAAATATTTTGCATATTGCAAAAGAGCCCTTTTGTCTTTCCAGCCTGTCATTTCAATCGCAAATTTAATATCTTTTTTTACAGACTCGCCAAGCTCTCCACTTAACACTTTAACTCTAGCTCTGGCCAAATAGGAATCAATATCCCCATAAGCTCCAACTGCGAGATCTGCACTATCTTTTGCTTCCTCGACCTTACCATCCGACAGTTGTTTATTTATTTTCGCAATCACAGCTTTACTGTTCGAATATAAACCCTGCTTATCAATAGGCTGAACTTTTGTCGTCTTCATCCAGTCTAATAAGTCAAGGGCTTTAACTATATCTATCTTTTCTTTTGTATAAGGGTTTATGTAATTGCTGTATAAAATATAAGCTCCAGCAAAAACTTCTTCTACTGTCAACCTACGCTGCCTCCTTGAATTAGTTTGGCGGTCGTCTGTTAACCCCCAGCCTGAGTAAAAGGGGGAGCCAACAGTAGTTACGCGGATACCTCGAAGTAAGGCCTCAAAGCCAGTTAAAGAAGTGATAGTATAAAGGTGGTCAATAGTGCTTAGTGCATCTGAAATTGATACTGGCTCATAAAGAACTTGCGCCACATTCTCAACTAAAGAAGGATCAGAAAGCCTTTTTCTTAGCCCCGTCAGCACATCAGGATGAGGTTTATATATTATTTGCGCGTCTGGGTTTTCTAGTGCGGCCATGATAACAAGATCATTATTTGTTATTTTTCTTGAACAACCATATTGTATTGAAGCATCATCTTCTACCTGACCTATAACTAAAATCCTTTTTTTATTTTTCGGTCCATATAAATCTTCTATCGCCACATCTTTAGCATAATTATATTTACTCGTTTTATTCTCAAGCATCCGATCAATGGTGTATCTTGCTTTTTCCATTAACTCAGTGTTTGATTGAAAGTCATAACCGCTAAGAATGTGCTCCAACTCCGATGGCTTACTAGCATCAAAATATATGCCACTTTTATCATAAATATATGATAATGGTGTAGCATGATGGCCTCCTAGGCCTATTGACCGAATAAACGCATCTTCGATTCGTATAACATCAATTCCAAGTGAATAAGCTTGTGCCTCAAGCCCTACAGGTTCTTTTTTCCCCCAGATTATGAATGCGTCTCCTTCATTAGGAGAACACGCAGACATGATCTGGCTTACACTTAAAGCTGCCTGTTTTGATACAGGCATATTTAAAGCCCAACAATTGTACTCTGTTATTTGATCAGCATAAAACTTAATTTTATGCATCCCAAACCCAATAAGAAAGCCACGCTTATTTACTTTAGAACCAGCACTAACATTTACCATCAAGGATGAAGTTATTTTTTTCTTATCTTCCGACATAGCTTTAGCTGACTGCTTGGCTTGAATAACAGACGCTGAATTAGCAGCACTTTTATTAATCAGCCAAACCACTTCATCAAAACCTAACCTATCACCTGTTGTTGAATTATAATACGTAGGATAAACCAAATATGAAACTGCAAACAACTGCTCTAGTGTAAGTGTACGATTTCGACGACTATTGCTCTGTCTTTCATCAGTCAGCCCCCAACCAGAGTAAAATGGACAACCTAATGTAGTAACTTTAATACCACGCAATAGTGCTTCAAAACCACCTAGAGAAGTAATCGTATAAACATGGTCAATCGTTTCAAAGGCGTTTGCCAGCGGAATATCTCTCTTGAGCACCAATGCTATATTTTCAACATCGGATGGGTCAGACTGATACGGGCGATGCCCATTCAACACATCAGGATGTGGCTTATATATGACCTGTGCACCAGGGTTCTCCTCAACGGCCAAGCGCACCACATCATTATTGGTTAGTTTTTTATCACAACCATATTGAATTGAAGCATCATCTTCCACCTGACCTAACACAAGTATTCGCTTGTTAGCTTTAGGCCCATAAATTTTTTCGACTTTAATTGACTTGCTGTTATTGTATTTACTCACTCCCGTTTTAAGGAGCAGCTTTATCCCTTCTTTTGCTTGAACAATCAATTCCGGCTTGCTTGAAAAATCAAAATTATTGAGCAGATCTTCAAGTTCGGAAGGTCTTGTAGCATCAAAATATGGTGTTTTACTATCTAGGCACAATGACATGGGTGGTGCCTTGGTGGCGCCCAGTTGCACGGAGCGCACGAAACCATCTTCAACAAACTTGGTTGAAACTTTTTCTTCTCTTAAAAACTCCAATATATATTCAGGTGCCTTGAATCCCCAGATAAATACTTGGCACGAGTCTTTTAGAGAAAGTATTTTCTTACGATACTGCGAATTGAACTGACTTTTTTTAATGTCTTTAGGTAGAAAAACCAAATCGTATTCTGAAAAATACATGCGTAGATATGTTTTCCAGGTACTAAATCCCACGACAAAAATCTTGGGCTTGCCTTCTTTCAGCTTTTTATTTTTCTGGGCATCTTCAAAAAACATGACAGGATGTTTAAAAAACTTGGTCAACTTGCTCACTGTTTCACCTATTAATCGAAATATGAATCACGAAGGGCTGCGTACTGGTCCCGCAGCTTTTGATATTCTGCTCTTGCCACTTCCATTTGCTTTTTGGCAGCTAACACTTCTTGCTCGTTCGCACTTTCACTCTCTCCTTGAGTTTGATTATCGCCATCTTGTTCCGCCATGCTGTCATGGTATGCCTTGATGGCATCGTCCACGTTGTCGTACCAGATAGCATCGCCATTGTTTATCCATATTCCTGCATCGCATAATTCACGCAAAATGCCTTCGCTGTGTGAAACGATAATAATACTGGCCTTGCCAACCTTCTCTTTAAATGCTGATGTGGCTTTCTTACGGAAGCGCAAGTCGCCTACGGATGTTGCTTCGTCTGATATATACACATCGAAATCGAAGGCAAGCGATAGACCAAAGGAAAGCCTTGAGCGCATGCCTGATGAGTATGTGCGTACCGGTTCATCAAACGAACTACCTATCTCTGCAAAGTCCTGTACGAACCGAATGACTCGCTGAACCTCTTCAACATCACTTCCTTGCGCCCTGGCCACGAACTTGACATTCTGCCGCCCCGTCATGTTGTTCTGCATGCCGCCCGATAGCCCCACCGGCCATGAAACACGGCTGTGGCGTATGACCTCTCCTCTATCGGGGGTATCCATACCAGCGATCAGGCGCAGCAGGGTCGATTTACCTGCGCCGTTGGGGCCAATCAAGCCAACGCTTACCCCTTTGGGTATGGTGAGGTTGATGTCTTTCAGCACCCAGTCACTACCGTGGTGGTTGTGGTAACGCTTGTAGAGATTACGAATTTCGATCATTTGTTTGTGAATCGTGAGGTGTGAGTGGTGAATCGTGAATCGTGAATCGTGAATCGTGAGTTGTGAGTTGTGAGTTGTGAGTTGTGAGTTGTGAGTTGTGAGTTGTGAGTTGTGAATGGTGAATGGTGATTACGCCTCGATCACTACTCTCACTTCTTTGCCTTTCCGTTTATAGAGGCTTTCGAGTTCATCTTTGAGCGCTATGCGAGCAGCTTGTTCACCGTGCACCAAACGAATCGTGTGGGGCCAGCGGCGCATGCGTTTGACGAAGTTGAGCAGGTTCTTTTGGTCTGCGTGGGCGGAGTATCCACTAATAGTGGTGACACCTGCTTTTATATCAAACCGTTGGCCGTCTATTTCTACCCAACCGCCCTGGGGGCCGTATTGTTGAATAGCGCGCCCTGGGGTGCCTGTGCCTTGGTAGCCTACGAATAAAACTTGGTGACGCTCATCGCCTAACATAGCCTTTAGGTAATTCATGATGCGCCCGCCTGCGCACATGCCGCTGGCGGCAATGACTACCGCTGGGCGGCCGGTTTTTGCAAGGTACGCCACGGTTTGCTCATGGGCTTCGTGGCTTTCTACTGTATAGAGATTTTCAAAGTTGAGCGGGTGGCGGCCACTGCGCAGGCGGCGCTGGGCTTCATTATCCCAGTAGGGTTTTAGCTGGCGGTAAACCTGGGTAAAACGGGCGGCAAGTGGTGAGTCAACGATGATTTCTAACGCTTTCCAGCGGCTGGGTTTGGATTTCGCGCTGGCTTCAAAAATGATGCCTTCCAACTCGTAGAGCAGCTCTTGAGTACGGCCAATGCTGAAGGCGGGTACCATCACCGTGCCGCCGTTAGTAAGCGCTTGCTCTATAGCCTTTTTAAGCATGGCACGGCGGTTACGGCGATTTGGATGTAGCCGGTCGCCGTAGGTGCTTTCCAGCACTAACTGTTCGCAGCCGTAGGGTGATTGCGGTGCGGGTAACAGCGGTGCATAAGGGGCGCCTAAATCTCCACTGAACACAACTCGCTCTTTTTCGCCGCTGGCATCCTGGTGGGCTACTTCTACATAGCTAGAACCAAGAATGTGCCCTGCCCGCTTGAGCTTCACTCTAGTGGTAATGCCGCCTTCGCCGGATTTTTCGACCACGTTATGCCATTTGCCGTAGGGCACACTAACGATTTGGGATGCTAGCTGGGCTTGAAAGCGTTCAATAAGCTGGGCGTTGCGGGTAAAGCCGATTTTGAGCGCATCTTCAATTACCAGCGGCAACAACACGGCGGAAGGAACAGAGCAAATGATAGGCCCTTTAAAGCCTGCAGCCAGCAGGTAAGGCAGTCGCCCTACGTGGTCTATATGTACATGGGTAATGATGAGGGCTTTTACAGTGCTGATATCGAATTCGATTTGCAGCTGCTGGAAGCTGTCTTGCGCTTCGTCTTCGCCCTGAAACAAGCCACAATCCACTAATAGTGAGTGTTCACTGCTGAGGATAAGCTGGTGGCAACTGCCGGTAACGCCAACGGCTCCGCCGTGGTGGATGATGTTGAGCATGAGGGCTGTGAGTTGTGAGTTGTGAGTTGTGAGTTGTGAGTTGTGAGTTGTGAGTTGTGAGTTGTGAGTAATTATCGATTTTGTAAATGGCGAATCAACCCACCTAGCAAACCTGATACTTGGTTAATCAACTCAATGGTAGTGCCCACATCCTGAATGTAGCCAAGACGCTGGGCAATCAGCAGTTGGGTTTCAATTTCACTCAACGATCCACGTGCAATAAACAAAAAACGAATAAAGTCTTTTTGACTACCCCTTGCTGCACCTTCGGAAATGTTACTAGGAACTGACACCACGGCTCGACGCATCTGACTTGTGAGGCCATACCGTTCGTCATCAGGAAATTGCGCTGTGATGAGATAGATTGATCTTGCCCAGTAACAGTGGACACCTCAAGAATGTAATACGCTACGATGAGGTGAACAATGGCAAGATCGACGACATCAATGAAGAAAAAATCCTATACCCGTTATTCAGATGCCTATCGGCAAGAAGCGTTAGCGCTTGCTGATCGCATAGGCGTCGCTGCAGCGGCTCGTGAACTGGGCATACATTCGAGTCAGCTTTATCAGTGGCGTTCTAAGGTTCAGCAACAACAAGATACATCGGAGCGAGAGCGGTCACTGGCAGAAGAAAACGCTCGCTTGAAGCGACAGTTAGCCGAAGCCAATGAAGAGCTGGCCATCACAAAAAAGGCCGCGGTGTACTTCGCGAAGAGCCTGAAGTGAAGTACGCCTTTATCCATCGTCATCGTCAGGCTTTCAGCGTTCAACGTATGTGCCATGTTGTTGGGGTCGCTCGAAGCGGCTACTACGCTTGGCGGCAGCGCGAGGGGGCTCGTCTCCAAAACGCAGCCAGCAAGCCATTATCGATCAGCGCGTGGCCAAGGCTTATCACCAACGTAAGGGTCGCTCAGGCGCCCCGAGATTAACGCTAGACCTGCGAGATGATGGAATGCCGATCAATCGTAAGACGGTGGCTGCCAGCTTACAACGCCAAGGCTTGCGCGCTAAAGCAGCCCGCAAGTTCAAGGCAACCACGAACTCTCGGCATTCACTGCCAGTGGCGCCAAATCTACTAGAGCAAAACTTCATGGCTTCAGCTCCCAATCAAAAGTGGGTGGGTGATATCACATATTTGGCGACGGGCGAAGGCTGGCTTTACCTGGCCGTGCTCATTGATCTTTACTCTCGTAAAGTGGTTGGTTGGGCAATGAGTGAACGTATGACAGCCGACCTCGTTTGTGATGCGCTGCAGATGGCGTTATGGAAACGCAAAATGCCCAAAAGCGTGATCGTCCATTCTGATCGAGGCAGTCAGTACTGTTCCATGCTTTACCAATCACTACTGACGCGGCATGAGCTCAAGTGCAGCATGAGCGCCAAAGGCAACTGCTATGATAATGCTTGTGCCGAAAGCTTCTTCCACAGTCTCAAAGTTGAAGCGATCCACGGAGAGCAGTTTAAAACGCGGGATACGATGAGACGCCAAGTGTTTGAATACATCGAACTGGACTACAACAAGCAACGGCGACACAGTGCTATTGGGATGATCAGCCCAGAGGTCTTCGAAGCCCGAATGATCGCTTAAACCAGTGTCCACTGTTGCTGGGTAAGATCAGATTTGCTCCACCAGATCCATCGCCTGTTGCCAAACTCGCAACTCCTGATGCTTCCTCATTCCCCCCCCCTCACTTCTCAGCAACCTGAATCGCCCCAGGTTTCGTAGACACCTCCAGGCCTTATACTAAAGGTATCTAGGAGGAACCATGAGCTATCCCCGCTACACTGAAGAATTCAAAATCGAAGCCGTCAAGCAGGTGGTAGAGCGCGGCCATCGCGTGGCCGAGGTCGCTGAGCGGCTAGGCGTGTCAGGTCACAGCCTGTACATCTGGATCAAGCGCTACGATAAGCCGGTAGAACAACGGCAAGAAGATGATGATCTCCAAGCTGAAAACCGTCGTTTGAAGGCCGAGCTCAAACGCGTATCAGAAGAGCGAGACATATTAAAAAAGGCCACCGCGTACTTCGCCAGGGAGTCCGACTGAGGTACGCGTTTATTCAAAATTATGCGAGCCAATATTCGGTACGTCGCTTGTGTCAGATGATGGCAGTGCACCCCAGCGGTTACTACGCATGGTGTAAAAAAGCGCTCTCTAATCGAGCGCGAGAAGATGAGCGCTTGCTGGGATTGATCAAGCACTCCTGGCTTGAAAGCGGCGGTGTATATGGCTATCGCAAGGTCTACCAGGACTTGCGTGAAGCTGGCGAAGCTTGCGGGAAGCACCGTGTGGCGCGTCTTATGAGTAGGGAAGGTTTACGTTCTCAGACAGGCTATCGACGACGCCCTGGCGGCTATGGCGGTGGAAAACCGGCTGTTGTATCCCCTAACCATTTAGACCGTCAGTTTGAAGTAACAGCGCCAAATGTTACTTGGGTGACGGACATCACGTACATCCGCACTTATGAAGGCTGGCTTTACTTAGCGGTAGTTATCGACCTGTTTTCTCGTCAAGTGGTTGGCTGGTCGATGAAGTCTCGCATGACTACGGAGTTGGTACTGGATGCTTTGTTATCAGCAGTCTGGCGACGCAAGCCACAAGGAACGGTGATGGTGCATTCGGATCAAGGAAGCCAGTTTAGCAGTGGAGACTGGCAAAGCTTTCTGAAAGCGAATCACTTGGTAGGCAGCATGAGCCGACGTGGTAACTGTCATGACAACGCCGTTGCTGAAAGCTTCTTTCAACTTCTAAAGCGAGAGCGAATCAAGCGACAGATTTATTCAACACGCGAAGCAGCTAGATGTGACGTGTTCAATTATATTGAAATGTTTTACAACCCAAAGCGCCGACACGGCACAAGTGATAACTTGTCACCGGTTGAGTATGAAAGGCGTTACTTTAAGAGCCTAACGGGTGTCTAGAATATCCGGGGCGATTCAACCATTGCTCAAGAGTTACCACCAACCACTCACTCTTCACCACTCACCACTCACCAAAACTCAATCCCGATGGTCTTTCACAATCATGATGAGCATGCTGAGGATGAAGGCCAAAAAGATGGTAATGATGGCGAACACGCTGCTGTTATATAAGCGGTTAGGCTCGGTTGGGTATTCGGGGAATAGCGGGCTTTGCAGTACGCTTACTTGCTTGAGCTGGCGGGCGGCTTCTAAGCGAGTGTTTTCTAATGCAGCCAGGGCACTTGAGTAGGTTTCTTGAGCAAACTGAGCTTGTAGCTCTAGGGTTTCGTACTCGGCGGAGATGCGGTTAAGCGAGTCCCCTGCCGCTTGGGCTAGGCGGTCGCGCTGTTCAATGATTTGGTCGCGAAGTGCTTCAATATTGCGCTCTACTTGGCGCATCTCGGAAGATTGTGCGCTTTGGAAGCTGGCAAGTGCGTTGCGCTGGGCCTGTAAGCGGGCAAGATCGCCTTCTAACGTAGCAACCACTTGGTTAATGCTTTCCACTGTGGAGGTGGGCGATACTAAGCCGTACTGGTTTTGAAAGTCGAGTAACTCTGAACGGGTATCTCTAAAGCGGTCTTCCAGGCGTACCATTTGATGCTCTAGAAAACGCACTTGCTCGTCTGCTAAGCGGTGGCCCATTTCATTCATGTGGTTTTCGCCAGCTTCCAGCAGTAGCGTTGCCATGCTGTGGGCGAACTCTGGGGTGTAGCCTTGCACATGAATATTCAGCACCCCAGCGTATTCGTCCAGCTCCACTTCTACCCGGCGCAGGTAATATTTGTGCAGGTCTTCAATCGGGGCGTTTGCATCGCGCAACTTGGCAAAAAAATCGCCATGCTCGCTATAGTGCTGGCGAATCCCTAGCTGCTCGTCTAACAAACGCAACATATCTACTGATAGTAAGTGCTCACGCAGCAGTAGGAGATCTGCCGTGTTACCCCCTCCGCCCCCCATTAATGATGAAAGGCTGAATTCTGGCGTGGCGACTTGGGGGCTTTCTAATACTACCGTGGCGCGGGATACGTAGCGCTCTTCTGCCCAAACAAACCAATAGAATGAGACCAGCAGGATGGCAAGAAATGCAACGGCCCATTGGGGAGAGGTTTTTACAAATCGACGTAGGGAAACGTACATGAATTATTTTGCCTTTAACCGATCAACAAAACGCAGGTGCATGAGTAGCCCTACTGAAATTAGTGAAAGCGTAAATAACCAGAAGTAGAGCAGGCTGGTGCCGTGAATGACCTGATAGTTTTCAAAAAAGCCCAGTCGGAGGGTTTCTAACGCGTGTGGAATAGGGTTAAGCATCAGGTATTCCAGCAGCCAGTGAGGCAGCTGATTGAGCGGAAAAATGACGCCAGAAATGATCAACAGCGGCAAAGACAGCATACGAATCACGCGGCCTACTTCCGGCACCAACGTAGCGGCTGTAGAAGTCACTAGCCCCAGCCCAAGCCCTAAACTCCAAAGCGACAGCCAGGCCCCCATCGCCCTAATTGCATTATCGGGGTACATGTTTAACCCCAGCATCAAGCCACCTACGATAAAGATTAAAAAAACAAAGGTACGCAGCATACCCTCTAGGAAGTTACGCACCAGCACTGGGTCTGCAGGTTGTACTTGCCGATAAGCAAACAGCGCACTATTGGCTTCAATGGCCCCCATACCGCGCAGCATCCCTTCACGCACTAAGAAAAACCCCATCAGCCCAGCAATCATCCAGGGGATGAATTCAGCATTCACAATCAGCCGGTCGCCACGGATAAAACTGCGAATAGCTACCATGATGGCAACTAACGCCACTGGCTCAAAAATCATCCAGAACCAGCCCATGCGGTCTGCCATGGTGCGAGAAATGGCTTCTCGCATAAACATGGCGTACCACACGCTGCGGGTGACTTGCCAAGGCGTGCGGGCGCCCTTTGGCGCCCCTTTTACATTAGCCATAGCGCTACTTTTAAATTAGTGAGGTGTGAGGCGTGAGGTGTGAGCATTTCGTCTACTCACCACTCACCATTAAAACGCTTACAGATCCAAGGCTACACGGGTGGTAACGGCGATTTGGAACAGTATTTGCGTAAGCGTGGACGCTAACTGAAGGTTGTGGGTGGGCGCTTTGGGCATGATGAGAATCTCATCCCCTGGGCGAAGCGGCGAGTTACGGGCATGCTCCACTGCGCCGTTTTGGCGAACCAGCAGAATTTGGTCTTTATCTGCACGTTCGGTAAAGCCACCGGCGCTTTCCACGTAGTCGATAACGCTCATGCCCGGGCGATACACCGCGGCCTGAGGCACAAGAATTTCCCCGCTGATGAGTACTGAATCGCTAATTTCGGGAATGGTGATTACATCACCATCCTGCAGGCGAATGTCAGAAATACCGTCCTTTGAAGCAACTACTAAGCGGCCGCTTGGCTCTAGCTCACTGGCACGCTCAATAAAGCGCTCAATGAGTTCGGCCTCTTGAAGGCGTATTTGCGCTTCTTGGTCGGTACGCGATGACGCGCCCAGATAAGTGGTTTCCAAGCGGCGCAGGCTATCTTGAAGCGACTGCTCCTGCTGCTGGCGAACGCTTTCCCGCTGTAGTGAAATGCTTTCAACGGCGGTCATATTTTCAGGCACTGCGATGGCATCCAGCAATTCGCTTAAGCGTGCATTGCGGGGAAGCGCAAAGCGCGATGGGCCGTAATAGCTGCCTTCCACTTCCACCACGATGGTTTCGCTGCGCTGGTCGGCGCTAAACAGGACTTCATCGCCGCTGCGAATCGTTTGGCCGTAAAACATATCGATGGGGAAGTACTGAGCGATGGGGCCATCTTCACGGTCGCCACGCAGCAGCACATGCGATACGCCGCTTCTTAAGCGCGCCAAACTGACGATTTCAGCCCCACTGAGCAGGCTGCCCGTTAGTTCGTAACGGTGTTCGCGATGTACATCTCCCCCGACTGCGATGGCAGGGCCGCGTTCTTCTACCACAATGGTGTCGCCATCTTGAAACTGCGGGCGGGCAATGGTGCCGTTAATCAGGAAGTCATAAAGGTCGACGGTAGCTACGGTGCTGTTGTTACGCATCACACGGATCTGACGGTAGCTGCCTAGGTCTTGATCGATACCGCCTGCTTGGTCGAGGAAATAAAGCAGCGAATCGTTAGGGGTGCCTGCGTAGCGGCCGGGGTTTTCCACATAGCCGGTTACGAAGACGGCCACGGGCTGAACGCCCTGTAAGTTGGTGTATACCTCTACGTTATCCGGGTAGACAGACGTAATCGCGCGGCGCACGCTGTTATCTACTTGCTGGCTGTTTTGCCCTTGTACATTCAGCGGGCCAGAGCCAGGGATAAAAATGTTGCCTTGGGCATCTACCGGCAGAACGCGGTCGAGTTCAAAAGCCCCCCAAGCACGCACGGTGACTTGGTCACCCGGCTTAATACGGTAATCCGCATTGAGACCATCGCCCATAGCGCCACGAAAACCACCAGTAAAGAGGTTGGCACCAAAAGGCGGCAACGCATCAGGATTCTGCATAGGTAAGTTAACAGGGCCGAAGGTACCGCTACGCCAATCGGCACGAGGGGTATCATCTACTTGTTCTTGCTGTTGTCCGCTTTGACCACCTCTTGCGCTCTGCTCGGGCAAAATAGAATCAGCAAGACTAAGCGACTGTGCCGAAACGGGGCCTGCTACAAGTGCACCTATCATCAACGTCACGGCAACCACGCTGTGTTTTAGCGAAATACGCGGCATCGGCAGTAAAATCCTCATTAGTAGCGCCCTTCTACGGCCTGGGTCACAAGTCGCTGGCTCACCCAGCCATTTGGCGTTTCACACACTAGCGCGGCTTGGGCATTGCCACCCGCCGCCACCACGCGCAGCTGGCGGCATTGGCGGCCACTGGCGGCTAGGTAGGTTGAGTCGGCGATGATTTCGACGTTATCACCCCAGGGGCTGCGTGCCATGCTATGTATCCCGCTGGCAGGCGCCTGAGACAAGAAACGGTTTAGCGCTTCATCTTCCAGCGGCTTAGCGGTGTCGTTAGTGAGTACGTACTGTGCGGGTTGCTGTGAGGTGCCAGAGGGGTAATTAGTGGCACAGCCGCTTACCACGGCAACGCTTAGCGCCGCCAGCAGCATGCGCGCTGGCCGCGATAGGGAAATAGGAGTATCTAGTAACATAAGGATTTCCATTAAAAAGGCACGCTACCGCCCAGGGATTAAACGGGCGTGTTCCCTTGCCCTACACTGTACGGGTGAATATTAATTAACCTGTGCTATTAAAATGCACGCGCCATTGTAAGGTATTCGCATAGCAGGCTCTACGTAGACAAACCCTATACAAGCTTCTTTTAAAGCAAACCCGCCATGCACCACGCAAGGCCACTCGCGAAAATCATGATCCGCGAAAAAGTGATTGACAATACAGAAATAGCGATGGTAAATTTCCAACCAAGACTATCTACTGATAGTAGGTACTTATCGCACAGTGCCGGTAAATAATGCATTGATTAAGTACAATTGCATTTAATTTATCCGCTGTCGCATGGTGAGGATGATCACCTATCTTCACTTTTATTACGGCTCCCTCTCGATGTTCAAAATCGGTTGTTAGGAGTCCCCCAATACAAATGTGCCTATAGGATGGCTTCCAAAGATATCCATTTGGAAAATGCTGCCTTCTTGCACTTTGCTATTTCGAATGAAGCTTCCACACCGGCTAATCATGGCTGCCTCACTCTTCATAGCTTGGGCTGTGTAGGCTATTGCTATTGCTATTGCTATGGCTTAGACCAATGGCCATGACGAATAGCGCTAGGTGCTGGCTGGCTTGTTCTTTATCGCCGTAATCTTTTGGCGCTATCAATCTACTAGGCTAGGCAGTTCTCTGCCGCGCTTACCTTCTGTTTAAAACGTCATTTTTTCGGGTGTTTAGCGCTCGAGGGGTGACATTACGCATGCCTGCTATTTGAGGGTGTGTGCTGATTGCCGCCTTGAATTTTTAAAACGCTCCAACGCGGCTGGGGCACGAAGCGAAAAATTGCCCCTTATCACTATGTACACACATAAAAGAGCGTTGCACATGAACATTAATTTTCAGCCACTTACTGGTCATCCATACACTATTAAAGCACGCATAGATGTACGATCAGCCCAAGAGCTTCTTGGCTTTACAGACAACAGCAGTTATAAGAGTGGCGCTTCAGACCGAGCGCAAAATGTCGTGCTAACGCATCCTCCTGTCCTTTTGCTACCGGAAGGAGGGGGTGAGCAGCTATTAAACCGACCCTCAATAACTGCACAGCTCAATTCGATGAAATCATCACTTAAAAATAGCTTTTCACTGATGGAAAACTTAGTTGTTTACATCGTAGAGGAAGCATCTATAAAAAGTGACCATAGCATGCTGTTGAGCTTTCTTCTCGGAACGATTCAGCAACTTCATTATAAAAAGAAAGATTCGGCCGGTTCGCTACTATGGAAAAAGGCGGCCAACGAAATCTCACAAAACCCAGCACTTAAAACGTGCATAGAAAACACTCTATTCAATAGCGCGAAACTTTCGCTGCGCCACTATAAAACATTGCTCAACGCAGCTAACCTTAGCGAGAGCTCACTTGCCCATATGCCTGACATTAAAACCAGGAAGAAACCAGAAAATAAAAAAAACACAGAACCCAAAGGCAAGCTTGAAAGAACGCCAACAGATAACAGTACGGAAATTAAAAAAACAAGCACTAATTTTGACCATCAAAAAAAGCCATCTAATTTTGAAAAATCGTTAGCCATTATTAATAATGCTGCTGAAAAAGCAGAAAAACAGTTCTCATTAAATGTTGAGTTATAAAAATGTCCAATGAACGCCTTTATCCTCATGAAATCAAACAACAATGGGAGTCCGCCATAGGCTGCCTCCCTCTGTCTGATGATGAAAAAACATGTATTTTTGATGTTGTTAGCTATTCACAGACACCCGTCTCTCTGCTGACGTTTCAAAAAGCAGCTGCACTTTATAGTAGTGACGTTCAAAAAATTGATACTAACACGCTGCTTGTAAAATTACAGGCTAGTGAACTGATTAATAAAACCAAGCCCGAGCACATTGGAACTAACTATCCTGTCTATTATGCACTAACTCATCCCTCTTATCTCTCTCAAAGCTCAAATGCATTAGCAAAAAAGTCCAGGCAGTACTTTAGTCACCTTTTCAGTAGCGTTGATGAAAATAAAAGCATATCAAAATCGACATTTTATAACCATGTCTTGGCAGCGCGTGACGTTATCTGCGCTGTTATAAAATCAGGTATAACGGTTTTAGAAACACAACAATCTTTAGGCTCTGACATTTTAGCAACCATCAGAAGTGACGCACTGCATACACAAAAAAAACGTTTAAAAGACAAAATAGACACTTTAAGCATGTTGGCTAATAAAATTCTCACGCCCGGTGAAAAACAACGAGAATATAGCAGCTCAAATCGTCAAAAAAGTGCAGGCGGCACGCTTAAAAGCGATCCTTGGCATAATAAACGCCTAGCTTTATTATCAAAGACACCTCAGCCAAACCGTCTAACTATACGAAAAGAGCGCGACAGACAGTATGATAGTAGTAGCCAGTCCGAGAATACAGTTTTTGGCATGCATGACATTCCTATTAAAGGCCAAAAGCAAGCCCCTAGCGATAGAGAAGAATCAAGCGAAAGCACTCAAGTACAGCGCAAATTTTCTTCTACGCTTACCCGAACCGATGATGTTCAGCTCGTACGTCGACGGACGCAGGGCGCGCCAGTGTCATCATTGCCTGCGATTACCGATCTCGCACGACTAACAGACGAGACGGTGCGTAAAGTACTCGCGCAGCCACTCGAATTAAACTTAAAGTTTTTTGCGACTTTGCTTCTCGCATTTGGTTTGCCACCACAGCGATTAATGCGACTCATCATTAGCGAGTATATTAACGCGGCCACTGCCGACCCAAAAGACGAACGCCCCCATTGGTGCACCGCTGAAAGCCTGCTGTGTTATCGTTTACTCGACGGCCCCTCTTCAAGCAATGGTAACCCAGCAAATCAGTGGGTACAGCTCGCGCTACCTCCATCACTGACAGAGTTTTTTAATCGCTTTCCACTCTCAGAACGCCCATTTCGTGGTGCCCGCGGCCAGCTCAACCGACATCTCAAACGCTATTTTCGTAACGAACCTGGCATGATTCCCACCGCCAATCGTTTAAGCGCAAGCAGTTGGCTTTATCGTCGGCCACATGCCATTGATGATGTGGCTGCAAGCGCACTTGCTGGTCAGTTTGGCCTGGGCCTCTCCGCGCCAGCCGCTTACAGACAACTATCCAGAAACGAGCTTCAGCACGTGTTGGATAAAACGCTGCAACACCTAGGTATTCCGAAAACCACTTTGCCTGCCGCAATACCTGTTAACGCTCATCACACATCAGCGACTTTTGGGTCGGCCATTGCGCAGCCACCCGTGTTTTTTCTGTCGATATTTAATGATATTCGTCAACGCATGCGCAGTTCACAGGCAGAGCTCGAGACATGGCAACCTTATAAACCGTTTCCTACTGATGCTCTGTTATGCCTCTCACAGCTGGTTTCAGCACATGAACTACTTGGCTGGCAGCTATCAACGGGTGCCCGCCCGATTGGCCCAAGCAGCGAGAACCGTATTGGTCAAAAGCAGCAGTGGGTACATGACAAAAATTCAGCGCGCGGGTTAGAGTCGCGCGTTATTCCTGTTCTTCCTACAGTGCGCGACAGCCTTAAATCACTACACCGCTGGCACTCTTTAGTCATGCATGTCGCGAGCTCTACAGAGGTCGTTATTGATGATCAACGCACCGGTAACTTGGACACACCCACCTGGCTATTTAAACCTCGGCGCGATCAACACTTAATACTACGTGGCATGCACTGGTCAGACATATCGACTCTCAACCTATCATTGATATCAGATAGCCAAAATAATGTTGCTCGTCACTCGCTTGCTAGTTGGTTGCGCAAGTCGGTGCCGGACGCCCAAGTCGACGCGTTGCTTGGGCACGCACGCCACGGAAGGATGTTGTCATCGCCTCGTTCAGAAACCCCGTCGGGAGTACAAGGGCACCCTCAACTGTGTCATGTTTTAAAAAAGTGGTTAAACGCGTGCGGATATCAACCGCTGAATTGGAGCCGTATGCCATGGAATTACTAAATGCAGAGCGACTAATCAGCGAGTGGAAAGAAGCAAACCACCCACTCACCCAAGCATCGCAACTCAGCGATACAACACACATACTCAGCAATGCACTGGGTGACACGCCTATCCAAACACTAAAACTCGAGCAGCCGGATGTTTTAGCGCTAATCGAGCGTTTTTTTGAATGGCGTCAGGCTACCGAGCGCTCCATTTCAAGAAGACAAGCTCGAGACCGCGTTAACCGCGTGCTGACGGCTCTCAACTTAGTGCCCGGCATGCAGTCCGTATTAATGCCGGAGCCCATCGCTGTCCATCGGCCCTCTGCCCTTCCCACCACACCGCGATCTTTTTCAATGTCCGAGCAGATGATTGCCTTAGAGGTACACCTGCTGCCCTGGTGCCGGAAACGTCAGGATATCGACGCTTGGCTAATGCTGCTGGCCATTCGATTAATGACAAGGACAGGAATGAGTGAGACAGTCATGCTAGGCACACTAGCTATGCTTTCGCAGCAACATATCAACGGACGCGAGCTCGCCATCCCATCATCTCCTCATGCCCAGTGGCCTGACGACGGGCATTATCGGATCACCCTGCATGATGATGTATGGATACCCATCCGAGCACTAACCACGCGTCTGAAACGTAAAAACACAACAACGTGGTTATTTGATATCAGCGAAGATGCTGAAAGCTTAAATTATAAAGAGCGACGAAAACAGCTACGACAGAGGCTAAAAACAACAGTAAAACAGTGCCTAACTGAACTGCGCTCACACCCCGACAGCCATGAGTGGTATGCCTTGCGTCACTGGTCATCAGTCGTATCCGCTAGCCGCTACGTTGACGTTGTGCGCGGCACTCCTCCTCTATGGTCTACACTGCTACGACAATATCCGTTGCCAACGTGCACACCAGTGCCGCTGCTTGCCCAAAACGATGACGCCCATCAGTATGCCCCAGGTGCCAGCATGGGGCGGTTACCTGACCGAGTATCCAACCATAATCAAACACCAGCACCTATTCCTGAAGCAGGCTCTACAACACGCCCAGCGGGCGTTTATAGTTTCTCTACTCAACATTTACCAATCGACTGGCAGCGCCGCGCTAAAAACCTGCTGAGACAGTTTTTAGCCGAAGCTGCTCGACTCAATAAAAAAAAAGTAGTGGCCAAGAAACATACAGTGGATATGCAGACGCTGTTAGAACGCTATGAAAAACGGCTAAAAAGGCTTATTGGTCATCGCGGGCACTATCCAGACTGGATACTGCAATTCCTCTATTATCAGCTGCGTACTGAAGGGAATACACTCAGTACAGCACGCACCCAGCTTTCACGACTAACTCCTATCACCATGCTACTGCATGAAGCAGTGCTCGATCTTAGCGATTGGGATGATGATGTTGTACTCGAGCTGCAAATGGAGGCCCAATCCGGCGCCCAGTGGTCCGCCCGCACGCTAGAAAGTTTCAAAATCAGTTTTCGACAATTTATACGGTTCTGCCAACAGCACGGCATGTTAGAAGACGTATCACTGCCCAAGAAGCAAGGAGGTACACTGGCACCCAGCGTCTTACGCACACGCATTTTGTCACCGGACCATATGCAGCTGCTATGGAATACGCTGACAAACAACGTACCCGACGGCGACCCACGCCAAATGATGGGATTGGTGATTGCGCTTGGATTTTATGGTGGGCTGCGCGCCTCTGAAGTTGAATCGCTAACACTGAATTCCATCATATTTAGTGATGCTAATGAGCAAAGTCACCGCAACTGTTGGGTCGAGATCCTAGGCGGAAAAACAGCCGCGGCTAGGCGGCGAGTGGCTCTGCATATTATGGCACCACCTTCCGTTATCCAATGCATGCATAGGTGGGTCAATACTCGCCTGTCAGAATGCTCGCAGTGGTCGTTAACGGAAGCCGCGCTGTTCGGCCCTCGACACTCACCGGAAACCTATACACGCAAGTCATTAATTCAACCCGTCATCGAATGGATGCGCTATATGCTGGGTGAGGATATTGATTTTCATGGTCTGCGCCACGCGGCTGTCTCCTGGACGTTACTAAGGTTGCATGCGGCTCAACACCCGCATTTTCGAAACACCCTACAACATAGGCACCACTGGATGTTCCAACCGGAACCCTTACAAAAGATTCTTGAGCATTTTTGCGGCGCAGAAGGACGTGACACCCTGGCAAGAGGCACTTTGCTTTTGCAGGTCACTAAGTGGATAGGTCACCGCGAACCCGGCACGTTGTTAGAGAACTACGCGCATACACTTGGGCTCATACACAGTGACATACTGGCACCAAAACCGAAAAACTAGAGCGCTATCAATCACCTGCTCTTGCAGACCATTTATAAGGGCAGACCATTTAAGTGAGAGGCCTGACACCTAGACGTTAAAAAATAGGTTGATCAAGGAAACAACACGAAGACTTTACAAGTTAATAACGCCCTGATATTTTTACAGCAGTTGAGAACAAATTCTCAACCAGGTTTGGCGACCTGACAAGCAAAAGGCGCGCAAGCGCCCCTATCATGGAAGGCGCTCATTTGTGCTAGCCATGAATATGGCGGTCGTGCGTGGGAGACTCTCGGGTCTGCCGGTTTCCTTTTGCACCGGTTCGCCAACCTGCGTACGGCCGCCTCCATACTGTTTGGCGACAGTGGAGCGGCCCCTAAGCAAAAGGAGCTCTATCCATGGCAACATGTATATCCACACCTCTATACGATCGGCAGATAGTTGTTAACACTGCCCTACCCGCCGTTAATTTATCCCCCACCATTTTCAGTTATCCACGCGCTTACTTGCTGAGCTACTTCACGTATTTCTCTTGCCTGAACGCCATTACCCATTGTTCACCTTTGGGAGATTGGTTTAACAAGCAGGAGGTGAGCGCATGAGCCAGTTAACCTCCTCGTCACTACCACCTCGTAAACCACGTCAAGATAACCCGTTAGGCCGCATGATTGCCGAAGCATTAGACAACCTGTTGTTGCGTTATGCCCATGCAGGTATTGAGTTTACGATTCCCGAAGCACGCAATGACCTTAGCGCTTTGCCGGATTTTGCAGATACGGACAAAACCCAACTTCGCTACTATGTTCGTGACCGCTTACACACTTTGGAACGCTTGGGATTAGCGACTCGTGTAGGGGTGATGGGCGAAAACCGCGCGATTTTTCGCTTACACCTCGAGGTAGTCGAGGCCGAGTGTACACAGCAAACTACCGACAATGCCCCACAATCTCCCGGAACGCATCGCTCGAGCAATGACAACCTGTTGGTGTTTTTAGAAAAAGACCGACAGCATCTGAGCACTCGCATGCAAATTGCAGTGAGCGAGGCTGAGTATTACAAAAAGGTGCTTGATCAGTACCCTGATGAAAAAGCACGTATTAGTCCGCTTCTTGAAACCGCGCTGGAAAAAAGCAGCCGCCTGAAAGGTGAATGGGACGCTAACGTGACCTTGCGATCTCAACTGGCAAGTCAGGGGAAACCGTCATGAAGCAGCAGTCCCCAGCACACCGCACTGCCAGCCCAACTTCTGCAACGCCTCCGCTACGACGGTGGCAATCCAATTGCCTGGCACGCGCCCTGACTAGCCTGTCATCACAAACACCCCATTTCCTCTGCCAAGCCACACCAGGCGCCGGCAAAATGCGGCTCGCTGCCGTGCTAGCAGAGGCGTTAATCAAACGCGGGGATATTGATTACGTCGTATACCTTGGCCCTACTCGCGCCGTTGTGAACGATGCACGCGACACCTTAGAGACAGTACTCAAACGCTCTTTGGACGGGCAGCTTGGCGCGGTTGGTGTAACACTTACCTATCATGCACTCACCAATCGCCTGGCTTCGCTCAAACAGCTATGCCTGAATGCAAATGTGTTTCTTATTTGGGATGAAAGCCACCACGCATCGGCCCCTGGTGGCCAAGTGGAGGCCCCAAATCAATGGGGCATGACACTTGTCGTATTAGAACGATATGTACGTTTTACGCTTGCCCTATCGGGTACCCCTTGGCGGACAGATGGCAG
Organism: Halomonas sp. GFAJ-1; assembly: GCA_002966495.1. Classification (NCBI taxonomy): domain Bacteria; kingdom Pseudomonadati; phylum Pseudomonadota; class Gammaproteobacteria; order Oceanospirillales; family Halomonadaceae; genus Halomonas; species Halomonas sp. GFAJ-1. The sequence goes on along the minus strand of CP016490.1, from coordinate 2,073,464 downwards.
TTGCTTGCCGCTGCTGCGTTACGTGGAACAAACAGCCACCCCGACAGACGTTGAAGATAAAACTGCGTCTAAATCGCCTCGACAGCGCTTAATACCCGACTTTGTGTACACGCTGAAAGAGGCTATCCAAGATAGCGTTTGCCGCTATCCACATATAGAACTGGTCGATAACCGCAGCATTGGGTTAACACGCATTCATCCAAGGACTGGGCAAAAAGAAGCACGTCAATATGCCAGCATTCCACAGCTGCTTCGGCACCCTGGCGTACATTATGCCCATATCATTCGCGATGACGCCCCGTTATCCCATCTGCTAACACTCGGTATCAATCGCTTAAGCGAACTGCGCCAGCACGATCCATATGCAGGTGGCTTAATGGTGGCGGCCAGTATCCAGCACGCTGAAGAAATTACGCAGCGCTTAGAGAATGCGCATCAGTCTGTCTGCTTAGTCACTAGCAACGATCCAACTGCTCACGCACAACTAAAAGCATTCCGTTGTTCGCAGACTGCCTGGATTGTCTCAGTAGGCATGGTCACTGAGGGTGTGAACCTACCCCGACTGCGCGTTTGTTGCTATCTCAGCCACGTACGTACCGAACAGTTTTTTCGACAAGTTCTTGGCCGCATTATTCGGCGGCAAAATGATCGTGATACCACCTGCTATTTGTACGCGCTTAACGAGCCCTCTCTTCGACGATTTGCGCGGCGGCTTGCTGACGACCTACCAGACGACCTCGCCTATGTCACCCCAGTTGGCAACACTGATCGGCCTGCTGAGGAGCATCCGCGCATGACAGCAGCTGAACGTGAAGACGCCGCCTCAGCCACCACCGTAGATGACACCGACACGCATCAAGAGGGCAGCAAGGAAGGCGCAGCTAATGCTGATATTTCAGTGACTTTTCACGCAACAGCTCATAGCAACAATGCAAACGCCAGTATTGAGTCTGATGTGGCATTTTCACAAGCGTTTTATGAACGCCTTGTGGCCTTGCGCCTGGTCGATTAAGGGAGTCTGAATAATGAAAAAACCTAATCACTCCCTGTCTCTCGCTGCGGCGCGTCAACGCTCTAATCAAGACAAACTCTCTTTTAATGAACTCGGCCTGTCACGCGATGCGCGACGTTTGTTATCTGAAAGCGTTTCACCCAATACTGCAAAAGCCATGCGATCTGATTTGAAAGTGTATCAGCGCGCAGGCGGTGTGTTACCCGCCTCTGAGATCGAGATTGCCAATTATTTATCGGCCCAAAACGCCTTAGGCAAGAAGCCCGCCACGCTTGAGCGCTATGCCAACTCACTGCATATGTGGCACCGTTTTCACAATTTGCCATCGCCTGTACGCACCATCACTGTCCGCAGCGTGTTGCGAGGCATCAAAAAAAGCCGCGATACTCGCCAAAAATCAGCCCCCGCACTACGCCTTAAAGAACTGCATTCGTTGCTCGACGCCATAGACCGCAAAACTCTTCATGGGTTAAGGGATAGCACCATATTTTTGCTTAGCTTTTACGGTGCTTTTCGGCGCAGTGAAGTGGTGGCTCTGACTTACCAGGATATCGAGTGGCGACCGGAAGGGATCATCATTACTCTACGCCATAGCAAAACAAACCGCTCAGGTCGGATAGAAACGAAAAGTTTGATGCGTGCACCGTCCGATACGTCATATTGTCCCGTCGCCACACTTGAGCAGTGGCTGGCAGCTTCCGGCATTGTCAAAGGTGCGATTTTTCGAGGGGTTAGCGCGAAAGGTAAACTGGGTGCGGGCCGGATGGTGCCCCAGACACTTTACATAAGGATGCTAAAGGCGCTGGATAAAGCCGGCTTAGCCTCTAAAGGTTATACACCTCATAGCTTTCGAGCAGGCTTTATCACGGAAGCGCACTTACGCGGCAAAAGCGATGTACAGATCAAACGAGTGAGTGGACATCGCGATCAAAATACGTTTGAACGCTATATTCGCATTGCGGATGAGTTTGAAAATAACGCGGGAGACTTTTTTTGATGCCAACCAAGTTTAAGACAACCCTGCTGCCTTCTGGGATTCAGTGCTTTCAGTGAATCTACAAAGGGTTCAGCTCGGTACCATCCTGCCATGACAAAGACTCTCTGTGGTCACATTACAGGTTCCAGCTTTCGTACTTATACAGGTTACGCTTTATCGGGTCGACGGTAGCTAGTTCCCATCGACTCGATATTGATCAGCTACGCAATATCTCCCGTACTTTTCGTGCGGGGAAACCCGTCCCTAAGCGACTCCCTACAGCTTGCCCGGCACAAGTGATGTGAAACAACAGCTTCTACTCCCACGCTACGAGATGTCGGGCCAATATGACGGTGGTATAGTAAACTGTTGTCAATTAGTGACTTTTGGCTATCTGGAGGCCCGCATGGCGACCGATGGTACACGCCTTAGACTGCCGATAGGCATTCAGACCTTCTCGGAAATCCGCGAGGGTGGCTACTACTACGTCGACAAGACGCCGGTCATCGAGCGCCTGGTCCACCAGAACAAGTTTTATTTTTTGTCGCGCCCACGCCGCTTCGGCAAGAGCCTGCTACTCGACACCCTACGCTGCCTGTTCGAGGGCCGTCAGGCGCTGTTCGAGGACCTCTACATTCACGACCGCTGGGACTGGCAGCAGAAAGCCCGCCCAGTCATCCGCCTAAGCTTTGGTAGCGGCGTGGTGCGTAATCGTGAGGAGCTTGATACACGCATTCGCCATCAGCTGCGTAAGGAGCGCGAGCGCTTTACGCGGGCCGCCGCTACCCCCAACACGGATATTCCAGGGGAGTTCTCTGACCTGCTAGAACTTGCTCATCAAGAAACAGGCCAGTCGGTGGTGCTACTGATCGACGAGTACGACAAGCCCATCCTCGACAATATCCTGGAGCCCGAGCGTGCACGAGAGTTGCGAGAGGGACTGAAGAATCTCTATAGCGTGATCAAGGATGCCGACCCCCATCTGCATCTAGCACTGATCACCGGAGTCTCTAAGTTCAGTAAGGTTAGTCTGTTCTCGGGACTAAACAATCTCAACGACATCACTCTGGATGCCCCGTTCAGCACGATTTGCGGCTATACCGATGACGATATTGACACCGTCTTTGCCCCCGAGCTACCTGGCCTAGACCGTGACACCATTCGCGCTTGGTACAACGGCTACCGCTGGGGCAGCCCTGAAGTCGCATCGGTCTATAACCCCTTCGATGTACTGCTGCTACTACAGAAGCGTGAGTTCGGCCCTTACTGGTTCGAGAGCGCCACGCCCACCTTCCTGGTGGACATTCTCAAGCAGCGCGGGGTGTTCACCCCTCAACTAGATCGGCTTCAGGCTAAGGCCCAGCTGCTCGGACGCTTCGACGTGGACGACATCACCACCGAAGGGCTACTGTTTCAGACTGGCTACATCACCATCAAGGAGGTGCAGGAGCCGATGCTGGGCTACCGGCTTTACACGCTGGGATTTCCCAATCTGGAGGTGGAAAGCAGCCTTAATGATCTACTGCTTCCTGTGCTCGGGATCGGTCACACTGAGGCACAAACCCACCAACTCGGACTCATGGACGTCCTGCAGCGCCACGATCTAGCGGGCTTGGAGGTTCACTTTAAAGCACTCTACGCCGGACTACCCCACGACTGGTATCGCAACAACCCAATTGCCCAGTATGAAGGGCATTACGCGAGTGTCTTCTACAGCCACTTTGCTGCCCTGGGGCTCGCTATCATCGTGGAAGACGCCAGCCACCACGGCCGAGTGGACATGACCGTCGACTTCAATGGCCATCTCTACCTGTTCGAGTTCAAGGTGGTGGAGCAGCTACCCGAAGGCAAGGCACTGGAGCAGATCAAGGCCAAAGGCTATGCCGACAAATACCGCTCATCCGGTAAGCCCATCCATCTGATTGGGGTGGAATTTTCCCGCCAGCAGCGGCAGATCGTGGCGTTTGAGGTGGAAACGGCGCATGGAACTTAAAGGGAATATTTGTCTTCTTGAGGGGAGCACGGTCATTCCCATAAGACACCCTCAGCTCTTGCCGAAAAACTCCGCAGCTTTAAAGCTGCATCCAGCTCGATCTTTTTCCGATAGCGAAAGCGGCACCCCTAAGTCTGGCCATTCAATATCCAAGTCGGGGTCGTCAAAGCGAATGCAGCGCTCGGACTCAGGATGGTAGTAGTCGGTCGTCTTATATAAAAAGTCAGCCGTTTCAGACATCACCACAAAAGCATGCCCAAACCCTCGGTGATTTTCAACCTAGTTGTCCAAATGGCTGCCTCTAAGCAGCCTGTTTATTACACTCGACTTCCTGAAGCTTGCCAGGGTTGAGCGCTACCGAACCGGGTACCTCCCAGTTTCGGGTGCTCCCCGACCAACGCTGTGGATGCCGACGTTTAGCTCTTTCATAAACCGCTTTGCGATGTTCAAGGCGTTCTCGATCGACACCTTGATGCCGGTCAGCGGGCGTCACGTAGCGAATACCACTGTGCAGGTGTTGTTCGTTGTAAGCGTGTTCGAACGTCAGCATCCAGTCACGTACCGCGTTTAGCGATGCAAAGCCCTTTGTGGGCCACGCTGGGCAATATTTGACAGTGCGGAACAACGCTTCTGAGTAAGGGTTGTCATTGCTCACCCTCGGTCGGCTGTAAGACATCAACATCCCCAGCTCTGTTAACCTCGCTTTCAGCGTATAAGATGTCATCGGCGCACCGTTATCAGAGTGCAATACCGGAGGATGATGCCAGCAGCCTTCGCGCAATAGGGCACGCTCCAGCAAGTGTTTCGCTAACTCGCCTGATTCCGCCTCGTGGACTTCCCAGGCGATGATTTTGCGACTGTAGATATCCATAATCAGGTAAAGATACCAGTGCTGACCACGCACAACGGAAGAGCAGTAGCTGATGTCCCAGCACCAGACTTGATTGGGCCCAGTGGCCGTAAAGCTCGTCGGCTCTGGTACTGAGCGGCGTGGCTTCATTCGCCCTCGATGGTGCTGCTGTTGGTGCTTTTTCAGCACTCGATAAAATGACGACTCGGAGGCCAAGTAGACCCCTTGATCGTAAGCGAGCCACTAACCACACCTAGGCAGTCAGTGCTTAGACCGGTAATGTCTCTTTCCACTGCCAGGGCAACAGCGTACTGAGTTCGTCTTCGTTGAGCGTGGGCAGCGTTTCAAAGACATACTGTAAGTAGTCGTAAGGCGAGAGACCATTGGCTTTGGCCGTTTCGATCAGGCTATAAATCGCCGCACTGGCGTGAGCACCGCGCGGGGTGTGGCTGAACAGCCAGTTTTTACGCCCCACCACGAACGGGCGGATGGCGTTCTCTGCCGGATTGTTGTCAAGCGGGATCAGGCCATCGCCCAGGAACCGGATCAGCCGAGGCCACTGGTTATCCAAGTAGTGCAGGGCTTTACCCAGCGCGCTTTTAGGCAGCACCTGGGCCAGCGACTTGTCGAGCCAGATGCGCAGTTGATCGATCAGTGGGCGGCTCTTCTGTTCACGCAGCGCCTGACGCGCCTCGGGTTCAAGGGCCTTCGCCTGCTTTTCCACGCCATACAGCTTACGGATCTGGTTCAGCGCCCAGTCCGCTTTACCGGTTTTACCTTTAGGCTGCACTTTCTGGGCATCCACGAACTTACGCCGGGCATGCGCCCAGCAGCCCGCATGGGTGATCCCATTACGACGCACGATCTCGGCATAACCTTCATAGCCATCGGTGAGTAAGCGTCCTGTATAGTCGCCCAACAGATCAACGGGCACCCGTCCGGCGCGGCTGGCGGCGTAGTCGAACAAGACGACTTGCTGACCCGGCGGGCCACCGCGCTGCACCCACATGTACGAGGCGATACTGGCAGAGCGATCCGCTTCTTGATTGACCTGCAGCGTCGTCTCATCCATGTGGATCAGCGAGGCATTTAAGAGATGTTGGCGCAACCTGTCGATCAGTGGGGTGATCCGTTCTCCCACCTGCACCATCCAGCGTGCCAGGGTATTACGGGGGATCTCAGCGCCATGGCGGGCAAAGATCTGGCTTTGGCGATATAACGGTAGCGCGTCCTGGTATTTAGCCGTCGCCACATAGGCGAGTAGCGTGGCGCTGGCATTGCTCTTGGGCAACAGTTTGGCGGGTGCCGGGGCGGTATTGACGCCCTCTTCGCATAGCGGGCAGGCATATTTGCGTCGTACATGACGGATCACCTCGATCCGGGCAGGCACCACGTGCAGTTCCTCACTCACCTCTTCACCGATCACCTTGAGCGCGGTGCCATCATCGTGGCAGTAGCGAGCATCATCGGGCAGTTCATGGACGACCTCGATACGCGGCAGCTCCGGCGGTAGCGCAACACGCCCGCCGCGCGTGCGACGTTTAGCAGACGTGATGATCTCGCTCGTCGCGTCATCAGCGACGGCGTCGCACGCCGATGCGTCACTGTCTTCCTCGTCAACGGCTACTTCCGCTTCATTGATCAGAAGATCCCGCTGATCGACGCGGTACTTCTCAGTGGAAGGGCCGAACTGACGCTCCAGGGCCAGCCGGAACTGTTCAAACAACGACTGCTTGGTGGCCTCCCACTGCGCTTCCTTTTTCTCCATCAACGCCAACAGCCGCGCATTTTCAGCGTCAGCAGCGGCCAGCTTACGTTCAAGCTGAGTGACTGTCAGTGAGGAAGCGTTGGCATTTTTCATGCCGCTTAGTTTACCAAAAACGCCCCTAAAATAGGAGCGTTACGACTATCCAACCCGCTGAAAATCCAATGCTTTGTGAGGCTGCATGGCCTTTAAATTATAGCCATCCAGCAACCAGTTAAGCTCTTGACCCGTTAACGTTACGGTCTCGTCCTTCAGGTGCGTGGGCCATTTAAACCGCTCACGCTCCAAGCGCTTGTACCACACAACAAAGCCGTTACGTTCCCTGAACAGCAGTTTCACTTTATCGCGCTGGCGATTACCGAACACGAACAGCGCTTGATCAAACGGGTTCAAGGCCATGGCTTAACGCTTGGGTGGGATTGAGTTCGCGGTTCATGATAACCTCCAAAATCAAAGAGACCCTGAGTGTGATCAGCCAACGTTAAAGTGGGTAGATGGGTTTAGTGGCGCGCTTACCAATCGCTACTGGTTCGATATGAGATAAATTACAGCATGAGTGCCAAAGGCAACTGTTATAATCATGCCGTACCGCACGCACCTTCCAAAGTCTCAAGGTTGAAGAGATCCATATAGAACAGTTTAAAATGCGAAGCGATATGAGGCGTCAGGCATTTGGAAACATCAAGTTCGACTATAACTAGCAACGACGGCACAGTACTATAGAGATGATCAGCCCTGAGGTCCTTGAACCTCAATTTATCGCATAAACCAGTTTCCACTGCTGCGGGGTAAGATCAAACTGCGATTTACAGCCACAGCTGACTACATTCAAAGCTAAGTACCGCCTAAAACTCGAATTCTCGGCCTACAAGTAGCCATAGCGACTCACCTGCAAAACGAAGAAAATAGAGTACCTTAGCTTTGAAGCCCGAGTAACCAACGCCTGGTAGCTGATTGAGCGTATGCTGGGAGACAATATGGTTAGTTATTTCCCTGACGATCGATGGACGATATTCAATCAAGGAGCAGATGAGTGAGCACTAAGCATTTTAGCATTTATGTATTGACAATGAGAGACGAGACAAGGATTAAGTCCATTGAGCGCCAGATGTCTGACCTAACCCTTACCTATCAGTACATCGATGCAACTGTTCTCGAAGATATCGAACAGATGACTCATCCAATTAATCGTAATGCAATCGTAAAAAAATATGGACGAATGCTCACCAAGGGTGAGGTCAGTTGCTTTCTTAGCCACCGAAAAATTTGGCAGGAGGTAATTGCCGGGGGAAAACTGGCCGTGATTTTTGAAGATGATGCTCTTATAGATGAGGACATTAAGCACTTTTTAGATTGTTTAGCAATGGAACCGGTAGCTTTTGATGTGGTTTTGTTAGGTCACTCTAAAAAAGATTATCGCCATAAAAAGATGTATCATTTTCTTGAGCCGTTAAAAAATGGTGAGCCATTGGGTACTTATACGCTAGGAAGAGGATTTAAAACTTGGCCTTCTGGTGCAGTTGGCTATGTGATCACACCCGCAGGAGCAGAAAAGTTACTAGCAGCATCTCGCACAATCTGCTGTGTATTAGATGACTGGCCCTATTATGAAAATAAAGGCGTTTTGGTTAAGGAAGTAAGGCCTTTATTGGTTTGGGAAGATTTTGTTAATATTGCAAGCTCGTTAGAAAGTGATCGACAAACACCTGCTAGAAAAAACTTCCTTTTTTTAGCTCGAGTAGTGAGAGGTGTGATGCGTAATATTAAGTCCCGGCTGGGGAATTAATCATGCATCCCCTCCGTTCTATTGAAAAGCTACTGCCATTTATCACTGCCGCCACACCAGGTGGATTCCGCATATTTGTGCTTGGCTTTGCTAGCTTCTTTGTTGTGCAGGATAGTGTTGTCTTCTTTTCGACCCAGTATACCTTAGCGTCTTTTTTTGTCATGGTGTCTGGTGTTGGATTTGCTACAATTTTAATGAAAAGAATGGCTAATGATGAAAGATTTTCGATTTTTTTTCGTTATGCGCTCTCTTGCTCCCTGATCGGAGGAGGCGTTGCAGCATGTGTGCTATTTGTGATCTCACTGGCGGTTCCTGTACCCAACTTATGGGCTGTACTAGGGCTAACATTAATAACATCACTTTACCAAGTTTTTCGAAATTACCTAGTTTTTAAAAGACATTTCTGGAAACTTTTCTTTTATGATTTTATCATTGGGCTTTTGTTTCTTATCTTTACTCTAGCGGCGTTCCTCACCTTGGGCCCATTAGACGCAGGGAAACTATTGAATGTTCTGACTGTGTCTTACGCACTTGCTTTTCTTATAGTTTGGGGGATAGTGGCTGCGCAGGAAAGTGGTGGCGCATTTACTGCTGGAGTAAAATTAATTCCTCTCAGAGACTTACTCTCGAGCTTAGTAGTGGGCTTTTCAAATGCAGCCAGTAGTGGTGTTGGATTTATTTTGCCCTCTTTATTTATTGCGCTTGGAGGCAACGATGTTGCTATTGTAGCTTCCCTGTGTGTAGCGGTGTTTAGTGCTATGTCTGCTCTGCCGAGAGGATTAATTAACAATAATGCTTTCGCATTATCGAAAATGGTCATGTTGCGAGACTATGCATCTACAGTAGTAGTACCGCTTCGCAAAAAAATATACACACTAGTAGCCGTCTTGGTTCCTACGCTTTCTATTACTATCGTTATGTATTTTTACATCTCTAATGCGGTCACCGATTATTGGATAGTTCTATTTTTTGTTGCTGCATTTGCATTTAATGTAGCAACAGGTCAGCTAGGCGTGATTGAATCAGTACTAATTAACTTCTGTGGCTATGAGCGTTTCTCACTTACCTTTAACATGGTGGTCTTTTCATTAGTACTTTTAGTATTCGGAATCGTGCGGTCTATTCCTGAAGCGCAAGAGTGGGTATACATCATCTATGCCGTTCCTTTTGCACTGGGAGTTATAAATATTTTACGATTATTTTGGTACCGAAAGATGGTAATCCGCTATTTTGAAGTTGCCACCTAACCGGTTTGCTCAGTCCTGCAGGGATGTGGCCGAGCAGCATTGTAGGTACCCCATAGTGTTACCAGCAAAAAGGCGTACATCATCACCCCGCTGTTATGCCCCATGAATACCTGAGTTAAACCAAAATCCATAAATGTGACAGGCAGCAGCACACCAGCAGTTGCTAGCGCCCGAGTGCCAAGGTGTTTAGCTTTGAGGTGACGGGCAAATAAGCGCAGAGGCACAAAGTAAAGCGTTAACAGCACTACCAACCCGAGCAGGCCTCGTTTGGCAAGCGCATCAATAAACTCATTATGCGCATGACCGTATTGGGCGGCTTCATCACTGATCACACCGGCCTCTCCAAAAGCGGACATGGCATCGGCATAGCCATTACTTCCCCAACCGGTAAGTGGTTTTTCTTTAATAAGTAGAGCAGCACCACGCCACATATCAAACCGTGCACCTACCGAGGTAGAGCGGTTTTCCCCAGAAATATATTGCGCAACATCGCTGAAGCCGTGATGGATACGCTCCTGGACTCCCATCTGCGGTACCGCATACACCGTAGCACCACCGACCACCACGGCAACTAACGTCGCTATTTTCAGCTTAACCGAAAGCTGATTACCGTAGGCCCGATATAGCACTAACAGTACAATCGGAAACCCGACCCACCCTCCTCGGCTGCCTGAAAACAGTGAGCCCAACATGCCACCAGCTGCCCCTAGCAGCAGCAATGCCAGCCATATACCACAACGTCGCTGAGTAGCGGCCCAACCAAGTCCCGCTATACAGAGCACACCTAGCAGCATACTTAAGTTGCCAAACTGAATCACTTGAGTGTGGCCTTGGGCACGTTCCACGCCTTCGACTAACTTTTGCCAGCCACTCCAACTGCCTGCAGTTATAGCTCCAACTGCTATACCGCCCCATAGATAAGCCAGCTTGGGTGGGTAGCGCAGCACCCATAACAAGGCAGGAATTGCTAGAATAAAACGAATGGGTCTATCAAGCCCACTGCTTCCCTGTCCATCCAGCCAAGCTTCAAGCATGTTCACCACTGCATAAGCGAGTAGCGCAGCAATTACCCAGGTGTCTTGTTTGGTTAGTACAGGCAGCCGACGTGCGATGATCATCCCCACACCAGCGATAAACAGCATCACTGCACCGATGGAGTAACCGCTAGGCACCACCAAGCATGCCGCTGACAATAAAAAAACAGCGATACTCGTAAATTGATTCGGAAAGGAAGCAACTTTTTTAGTAGAGAAATGGGTGAACAACGTCATTAAATCACTAATCCTGGCAATTAAGGAGCACGTTAGGCCGCTAAAAACTTAAAAGTGCGAGTCTATCACACCCTATCAACCCGCCTTCTGCTAAAGACAGTTATTGAATGTTGTTCAAGAATTAATAGGCATTTTTATTAATAAAACCTTTGAATACAGTCAGCACGATGATCTTTAAGTCCAACCAAAGCGACCAGTTGTCTATGTACCACAGATCATACTCTACTCGACGCTGCATTTTTTGTAGCGTATCTGTTTCCCCACGTAGACCATTAACCTGCGCCCAACCAGTAATACCTGGCTTCACTTTATGGCGGCGCATGTAGGACTCAACCAGCTCTTTGTACTGCTCGTTATGCGCAAGCGCGTGCGGGCGTGGGCCGACAATCGACATGCGACCTTGGAGTACATTGTAGAATTGCGGCAGCTCATCTAACGAAGTGCGCCTCAAAAATGCCCCTACGCGAGTAACCCGGGGGTCATGCCTGCTTGCCTGGGTGACGCTACCTACCTCTTCTTGATGCACATGCATTGAGCGAAACTTATAGACCCTGAACCGTCGACCATTCGATCCTTCTCGATACTGTTTAAACAGAATAGGCCCTGGCGAGGTGAACTTGATGGCCAGCACAATCGCTAAGCATACCGGTAGGATCATAATGGAGATAAGCGAACCAATGATGATATCTTCGCTACGCTTAACAAAACGAGACATACCGCTCATAGGTGACACACTTAGGTCTATAGCATAGTGCCCTGCCACCTCGCTCATGCGGTGGTTAAGTAAATGCATATCCTCAAACGCGGGAATGAAGCGCACTTCTGCCGTGTGGTTGCGGAGTGCATAAAACAGCGCTCGAACCGTTTGGCCCATTTCAAAGGGAACACAGATCCAAACCTCTCGCGCCTTAGAGCGGCTAATTCGCCGGACAATACGCGCGATACACTCATCGCTAACTGTACCTTTAATACGTTCGACACCCGCGATGCTGTGCCCTTCCCAGGCGGCACTGCGGATACCTTCTGCAACGCTGAGTACGTTGGTCGCTGGACCAATCAAAAAAACCGGCCGTCTTGCGCCTCCCCGCAAGCGCACATGCTGTAAGCCAAGCTGCACCAGCGTGCGCGCCCCTCCTGCAAATAGAAACGATATTGCTAGAGTTAAGCCAATCCATAACCGGGAATAGCGATCAGCGGCATGGGAAAAAAAGATCAAAGATGCAGCAGTGATACCCACTGCTGCCCACACTAATAACAACTTACCCAACATTTGCGCTACCGGTGTAATTCGCCAGCGACGGTAACTACCAGACATGCTATTAATCACCAGCACTAGAAGGCCAATGCAAATTAAGGCGAGCACATAGCGCTCATGAGGTTGAAGCGAACTAAACCGTACCCAGTACGCTAACCAGCCGCCAACAAAAATGGCGAGCACATCAAAAAAGGGAAATACCACCTGCGGAGGGAAACGCTCAGAAAACGTCATCGTTTTTGGCTTACCCATTGCGGCCTCTCTTTATGCATTCAATCATCAACATGTTCAATCGCTTTGCTGCTTTCTCAAAATAGTACTCACCCCTTGGGAGAATACTTGCTGGTCACTAAACTGTTCGCGCACCTTGCTTGCCTGCTCGCGGAGAAGAGCACGTTTATCTTCAGATTGGGCATAAAACGCTTCGAGTGCTGCGACCAGGCCCTCTACTCCATCCTCATAAAAGAAGCCGTTCTTGCCCTCTTGAATATACTCCTTCGATGCATGCAGCTTCGCGTTCGCAATTACGGGAATCCCACAGGCCAGTGCCTCTACAGCGACCAAACCGAAGCTCTCGCTAACCGATGGAAATACAAACACGGAGAAACCCGTCAAAATGTTTGGCAACTGCTCTCTAGGAAGCGCCCCAGTGAATGTCGTTGAAGATGCAATCCCTAATTGTTCTGCTGCCCGTTCCAACACAGTTCGCTGAGAACCCTCCCCAACCAAGATTAGGCGCTTATTTGGGATAGCGAGCTTAGCAAATGCTTCCAGCAGCGATTGGCAGTTTTTACCCGCCTCTAGGCGTGACACACAGCCTACAGTGAACATATCTGACTGCGTCACTGATGACATAGTCGGCCGTGCAACGAAGTGCTCCCCTACGCTATCAGGGTACACTTTAACGATATGTGATAAGGGAAAGTCCAAATGTGTGTTGATCTGGTGGCGAAAATGTTCTGAAGGTGCCACACACAGATCTACATTGCCCTTTAGCCGATGAAAACAAGAACGAAATAGCCGCGAACTCGTGATTTGTACGAGATCGGTACCATGAAAGCGCAGCACCAGATAAAAATGCTTGGGCTTAACTAGTGATAGCAAATACAGCAGTGGCAAAAAATATACCGGGTAGTGAACTTCCAACAGAGTCCCGACGGGTTTATTGCGTAACGAAAGAACACACCGAGTAAGCAAACCTGCATATAGCTTAATCTTGCTGAATTTGCCGGTAGGCTTTTCACGAATCGCGACAAGCTGGACGTTTTCGTCACCCAGCGCCTGACGCCATGCTTGCTCAGTCGATTTTACAAAGGTGCCATAGTGAGGAGCTTGCTTTGTAGGGTAAAGATTGGTCCATAAAAGCAGCTGTTTCATAGCTTGCGGCCCTTAATACCAAGATGTTCAGCAATATGACGCCCTAGCTCATTATTTTGGCTTTTCTGGCCTGAAAGCTGGTAGGCCGCATCAGGGTTTATCAGTTCATCAAGGGCGGTAAAAAATGCCTGCTTATTGGAACAAAACGAGAGTGTTGGGAACCGGCCCGTAAATGCCTTGGCAGTATCCAGCTGATGATCGTTGCGGTGTTCAGCTAGTGCATATTGGCGCGGTAGAAATACGCCTCGCTTGCCATGATCTAGGCACGATAAAATACTGCCCATTCCTGCATGCGAAACAATACCCTGCGCTTGGCAAAACCATTGGTAATACTCGTCACTTGAGAGCGTTTTGAATACTTTCATATGTGGGTGGGTAAACTCGCTACTTTCACCCACCTGAGCAACCACCTCCCCTATGTAGCCGCTGGTATCGCGCCATTCTGCAAAAGTTTCCAACAAGCGATCAAACGGCAACTGGGTACCGACAGTGATAAAAATCATAGGACTTTTCCCCAGTAGCTGACGCGCTTGTCATTAGCCGCCAAATGCTCCCACTGGGTGAGACAGATATCGCAAAAAAACCGCGCTAACTTTCCAGAAAAGGAGAGCTGCTGGTAGTTGGCCATGCTATCGACCCAGATCACTTGTTTGCCCATAAGCTTAGCGATAAAGCAGAGGAGTAAGCCAGGCAGCGCGCCAGTAGAAATGACGGTATCTGGTTTAGCGATTTTCAACACGGCATACGTTCTACGGACAGCAGAGATCAGGTCTTTTATGCGACTGCCACGGTGTATATTGGGGCAAAAAAGGGTGGGGGCTTCGTTTACTATTAAGCCCTGTTCAGTGCTAGCAAAGGTAAACGAGACGCTGTTCTGATCCACATTCTCTACTATTTGCCCATAAAGCCGCTTTAGCTGTATGAAGTGACCTCCGAAAGATCCCACTAACAGAATTTTCATGATTCCTCCCTGAATGTCAGCTGTTCATATTTTAGTTTATGAAGGTACCCCACCAATAATGCGGTAGCGCTCGAAGCAATGCCTGAATTCACCACATGCCCTGCTGCCACGCTAACTCCCAGCACGGTAAAAATAAGTAGCAAAAAACTAATCCCAAACCGTGATTGACGCTTTAACAGTTGGGCTGCCCAGATGACCCCTAGCAGCCAGGGCAAATAAAAGAGCACGCCACCCACCACGCCAAACGTAATGAATACATCGACAATATCTATTTCAACCAGAGACCCTCGAATGCTGAGTAGCTGATCAACCCCCACTCCAAACAGGACATCCATAAATCCAAAAGGCACGATCACAAGCTCAATCGCTTCCTTCAGAAAAGAGAGACGACCGCTAAGTAATGCCCCCCAAAAACCACCGTGTAATTGCTGTAGAAAAAGCATCCGGTCAAGTAAACCAGTCGCCTGTATGAACTGATAGCCAAGTACGATGACCGCCGCCATGCCTATCAAACCAAACGTATATACAGTAGGGATGCGCCTGACTTTAAAGTAACCGTTGTGTATGAGAGAAAACACGAATATTAAACAGATGCCTAGCATCGCAACTTTAGTGGCTTTCATTAGGAAAAAAATCAGAAACACACCAAACACACCAGCTAGCAGCCAAGTACTTTTCGTCTCCGCAAGCCGAAATAGCACAATGCTGGCGGAAGCCAGCATGAGGTAACTCATTTCATTACCTGCGATGATGAAACCTTTACCGCCTATTCCCCCGGCATACTGGGACTCTCCAACGCCAAACACACCTAGCGTGACGTTCAACGACATAATGAAAAAGTAAAAAAACATTAACCATGCAATTTTTCGACGGTTCCAAAAATCGCTTGGATGCTTAGCTTCGCCTACTAAATAAAACAGCAAAACTAGTGTCAGTAGCCCCCTTACAGCCCATGTGATGCTTTCGATGGCATGCCCGTAAGTGAACACCTGGTAAAAGAGACACAAGGTGATCAATGCAGCGCATAAAAGTGCGTATACAAACAGCCTTACATGATAAATCAACATCATGATCATCAGCCCTATAAAACCTAGTGCCTTATAGGGCGCAGAAATGCTCGGTATAGGCACGTTATGGTAGTAAAAATAACCATTCACCGTATCAACAACAGGCCATGCTATGAGAAAACACAGCAGTAAGATATTGATGCACTTTTTCAGTTCAAGGTCCATGGATGCCTCCGGCGGGCACTGAGCGCTTCAAATGCCTCAACTTACTTGGCACGCCGATAAGCAACAGCTACTTGTTTTACAAAAACACTGAACACCGCCACTAACGGAGTCAACAGCAAAGCTACTATTATACCAATCGCTAAGATAAACTTTTTACCAATACCCGCTGGCTCAAGGGATTGTAACGCGAACTGGGTTGAGTCACCGGGGTTAATACTTTCAATACGACGCTCGAGCTGGAGCATTTTCTCAAAAAAAGTAACCTGTAATTCGCGTGCAGCTTCACTGTTTGACTCACGTGCTGCTTCTAACGCTTGAGAGTAAGCTTCGTACTGTTCATTTAGTCTCTCTGTTAAGCTTTCAACCAGCTGATGCTGATCTTCCTGAATGGAGGCGACTAAGCCTTCGTGAAATTGTTCAACAACAGGCCGATATGCTGTCTCCGCGTCACTACTTATGCGAAGCAACAGGGTGTTTCTAGGGTTAGACACATCGACATCAAAAGTAATACCAGTGATTTCATCGTCTTGTAAAAGCTGCCTACGCTGCTGGTCAATAAAAACATTATCTAATTTTGCGATGACCTCTTCGGGCTTTTCAAGCCCCACACGATTTCCTTCCAGTGTTTCATAAGAAGCAATAGCGTACACCGTGACAAACCCATACTTTACTGGCTTCAGCCATAGCGCAATCAGTGTTAAGAGCATTATGCAAACCACACTTGCAAGCATGATTTTCCACTGTTTTATCAGCAAAACCACGAAGTCAACCAGCAACATTTCACCTGGGTTTGCATTCTCCTTAACCCGTGAATCCATTCTATCCCCCGTCATTACTGCTCTCCATTTACCGCATAGCGGTTATGCTTATTAGGCTAATTAATTTGCACGACGCGTCTAAACTTACTTGACAAGTATAGATTTCAATACTTATCGGCCAACACCATAATATTTAATTCCCTTTTTCAGCATGCGAGAAGGATCAAATAAATTACGGCCATCAAAAATAACCGGCTGAGAAAGCGTTGCTTTAATCAAGTCAAAATCGGGCGCTTTAAAGGACTGCCAATCAGTGACAATAATGAGAGCATCAGCATTTTTAAGCGCCGCCTCTTTAGTACCACATAGCGTTAAATCATTACGATTCCCATAAATGCGCTGTGCTTCTTCCATCGCTTCGGGGTCATACGCTTTTACTTTAGCTCCTGCTTGCCATAACGACTCCATCACCACGCGGCTAGGCGCTTCACGCATATCGTCAGTATTGGGCTTAAAGGCAAGCCCCCACAAAGCGACTACCTTGCCTTCCAACTGGTTACCAAAATGTCGGCTAATTTTTTCAAACAACGAATTTTTTTGCAGCTGATTGCGCTCTTCTACTGCTTTAAGCACTTTTGCATCAAAGGCAATACCTTCCGCTGTACGAATAAGTGCCTGAACGTCTTTAGGAAAACAAGAACCACCGTAACCTGCGCCAGGATAAATAAAATGGTACCCAATGCGTGGATCGCTGCCGATTCCTTGCCGAACCATTTCAATATCAGCACCTAGTCGTTCAGCCAGGTTAGCCATTTCGTTCATGAAGCTGATTTTAGTAGCTAACATACAGTTAGCCGCATACTTAGTTAGCTCAGCACTATGAACATCCATGGTAATCATTTTGTCATGGTTGCGATTAAACGGAGCGTAAAGCTCCCGCATGATCTCAATAGTGTCGCTATTATTGGTACCAATAATAATGCGATCAGGTTTTTTGCAGTCAGCAACAGCGCTCCCCTCCTTCAAAAACTCAGGGTTTGAGACGACATCAAACAAAAAATCAACGCCACGCTTAGTTAACACGTCAGCTACTTTAGAGGTTACTTTGTTAGCAGTACCAACTGGCACTGTGGACTTATTTACTATCACTACTGATTTTTGCATGTGAGTGGCAATAGTTTCAGCCACTTTTAATACGTATTGAAGATCAGCGCTGCCATCTTCGTCAGGAGGAGTCCCTACTGCAATAAACTGCACATCACCATGCTTAACACCTTCTTCTGCGTTGGTGGTAAACGTCAACCTTCCTGTCGCATGGTTTTCAGCAACGAGTGTCTCTAACCCTGGCTCATAGATAGGAATGATGCCCTGCTCCAAGCGTGCGACTTTTTCAGCATCTACGTCAACGCACACTACGTTATGACCTACGTCAGCAAGAACGGCGCCTTGCACCAGCCCGACATAGCCTGTTCCGAACACGGTTACATTCATACTTTTCCTATCAACTTACATAGCTCGTTAATTGACACAGCCAGGCACAATACTGTCGATCGGCTGGCAGCTATAAACGTAAACTATCATACCTGTTCGCAGCTGCGCTGTAATGTTGTGCCGATTTCTGCAACGCTGCAAATTAAATCCTGCACGTAGCTCTCGCTAATAGCGCGGCGACTCTTTGCAATAAGAAATGATGTCAAAGCCAGGACCCTAGGTGCCACCGCCCGGGCTAACTCGGATGCATCCCGTCATTAGAAGGAGCTCATCACAACGCCACAATTCTTGAAGCGCATGCTGTTAAAGCACCTGCGGTCAAACTGGACTAATTATACTCAAGACGGCACCTACTCACCCGCTCAACGATCACTTGATCATTCGTTAACGACGTGGTGAGTGAACTTGTGTAATGGACAAGCCGAGCGTGAGCAATTCTAGCATGATATTGGGCAACCTTTAGCCACGCTTTAGATAGGCCAGAGTCTTTTGACTTATTCCTGAGACGCAAAGCTCTCGTGCATAGTCATCTTTGTCGAGTCTGGAAGGGCGTCAGCTATCGCTTTACAAACTCAGCTAATGAATCAGCAACCTTCACGATCTTTTCACGCTGCGGAGGCGCTGGGTGCTGGAAGCGCTTGGCCTCACCGAGGCTTCATCACAGCTTCGCAAAGCACCTTCTCGGATGCTGGATAAGTATGCGCATTTTTATGATTGAGCTTTAAGTGACATACAGTAAAGCCGCAGGAAGCAAATACGGTTTTACATTTTATAGAGCTTATTGCGCATCAAGATCGACATCAATGGATGACTGCAATTTTGCAAGAAATACCATCTCGTCGATTGCTATGCAGTTTTGCAAAACAGGCTTGCAGAATTGCATACTTAATTTTTTAAGCTATTGATTTTAAAGGATATTTTTTTATAATGGGGGTTATCACAACAAAATAAATAAAATATAATTAGGATATTGAAAATAAAAAAACCGGCCTCAAAGAGGCCGGTTCTATTGCCAGTTTTAGCGGTTACTACTTAAAGCGAGACGTTTCAACCAAGCTTAGAACAGGTAACGAGCACCCGTCAGCCAGTAAACATCGTCAGAAAAGTCGCGGATTTGAGCGTCGCGAGTCGAAGGAGCATCACCATCATATAGCTCTGCGAACACATCAAAGTTACTAGAAACTTTGTAGTATGCACCAGCTGCCCATGAATTACTGTCGTCAGCACCACGACGATCAATATGATACACATCAG
This sequence comes from Halomonas sp. GFAJ-1, assembly GCA_002966495.1. NCBI lineage: Bacteria > Pseudomonadati > Pseudomonadota > Gammaproteobacteria > Oceanospirillales > Halomonadaceae > Halomonas > Halomonas sp. GFAJ-1. Next base: position 2,054,236 of record CP016490.1, on the reverse strand, counting down.
CGTTAAACGCCCACGGCCCAGTCGTATATGTTAGACCTAAACCGTAAGAGTCAAAACCATTATCTCTATCATCGGCGGCTAAACGAGCAGCAGTATTGGGATCATCATTACGATCTTGGGTTTCAAAACCGGCACGTAATGTTAACTGATCATCAATAGCATAAGAACCGATCAGGCCGTAAATCATTTCACCGGTGCCTTCGCCACGCTCAACATCTTCAATAAAGCCTAGACCAACAGTCACAGGGCCTTCCTGATAACGAACACCACCCTGTGCAGCAACGACAGTGCTATCACGGTCTAGATCTTCACCACGGTCACTGTAGTGCTTCAACTGCAGAGCAGCAGTGAAACCATTCAGATCAGGCGTGTAGTAACCAATAGAGTCGCCACGGGACTGCTTCGGATGACCTTGAAACTCTAAACCCTGGTTCAGATAAACATCGAAGGGTAGGGAAACAAATGAATTATAAAAGCTATCAAAGTTACCGCCCTGGATAGTACCAAACTGGTTACTTTCCAAGCCGATATAGCTTTGACGAGTTTCAGTAAATGCGTTGAAGCGGTTGTCACCACCATCAGCCTGGAAGCGCCACTCAACGTGACCGAAGGCAGTCAAATCTGACGTTACATCCTGACTCATACGCAAGCCAAGACGAGAAAACACGTCGCGAAACTCTGCGCTTGTGCTTGCGCCGTCATTGGCAGGTACGCCGCCACCTTCAATACCCATTGCGATACGACCGTAAACGTCCAGACGGGTGCCGTCTTGGTCGTATACGGTAGCTGCTTGAGCGGCAGCAGAAGCGCCGAGGGCGCCAATGATAGCAGTCGCTAAAAGTGTCTTTTTCATGATGTAGGTTCCTTAACTAGCTTACTGTTTCGATCGTTTTTACAAGCTTTCAAAAATGAAGCCTGCAGTTGGCTTGCGGGTCATGCTCTTGTTCCATCCTCCGGTTTTTCCCGGTGGTATGTGGCATGTCCTCAGCTAAACCTTGTTATATTCCAATGCTCGCAGGTCAAACTCTATACCGTGAACCCAATGAACGCAATAGAAAAAAACAGTGTTTTTTTACGATTTATGCTTTTTTAGGGAACCCAGCTAGACTTACCCGGTCTCAGTGGCCTTCAAATTTCTGCTGAAGACCTTTTAGTTTTTCTTCTAAACTTATCGGCTTTGGTTTACTTCCTTGCGAGGGAAGCAGCCCAGCATTCTTATCGCCATGCTTATTAAGCGGTTGCGCGGTAGTTCTGCTATTCGCTGCTGAAGCTACCATTGTAGTGGCATTTTTCGGTTTCGCCGCATTTTTCTGCGGGGCTATAGCCGATTCATCAGTGGGCCGCTCTTTTCGCCGCTGGCGGGCGTGTAAAGAGGCTTCTTTATCAACCTTTCCCACTGGATTACCATCCAAGTCGAGGCGCTCTACGCCCTCGCGCATTGATTTTACGTAGCGTGGTAAATTCACGTAGTTAGCAAGCGCTCGCCGAATTAATTTACCCGACCAAGGCTCACGCTGGGCAAGGTCGTGATGGATACCAATCTTAAGCGGCTTGGTGTGCCCTTTAAAAAAGGCCTTCGGATAACGTTGGTACCACTGATTTAGAAGCGCTTGGGGTGAAGGTGCTTCCGCTCCTTTTGCAACTTCGTGCACAGTTTCTTGTGCAGCTTCTTTTGTAACTGCACGCTCTACTGTTCCTTCTGTAGCGCCTCGCTCGCCTGCCTCCGGCTCTGTCTTTTCGTTTTGCTGGGGGATGCTTTCTGGCGCTTCCAAAGACGCTTCAGGGACGGGTATATCGTCATTTGGTTCGCTTTGGGCAGCCAGTTGCTGCTTGAGCCAGGCATTCTCTCGGCGAAGCGTTTTTAGCTCGGACGTTGTACGCTCAAGATGCGCCTCTAATGATGCTAATAAGTGCTGTACGCTGGCGGCCATGCTCCCCTCCTTTGTCCTAATCAGTCGTTGAAGCGCTCATATACGACGAAATCATAGTGGGGCTGCCCTTCCGCTGGGCTTCCTGCAACCCGCTGCACTTCGCGCCATTCCTCCAGAGAGAACTCTGGGAAGGACGCATCGCCATCAACATCAATGTCTACTTCAGTAATATAGAGGCGTTGCGCAAAAGGTAGCGCCTGACGATAAATCTCACCGCCTCCCATCACCATGATCTCTTCAGCCGCTTCAATGGTGGCCTGCTGATCAGCTAGCTCCAGCGCCGTCGGCAAATCATGGCATACCCGCGTGCCAGCTGCCTGAAAGTTTGTATCTCGCGTTACCACGATATTAAGCCGGTTAGGTAGCGGCTTGCCAATAGACGCATAGGTTTTACGCCCCATGACCAGCGGCTTCGCTTGGGTCATCCGCTTGAAGAACTTTAAATCTTCAGGCAAGTACCAGGGTAGTTTGCCATTCACGCCAATGACACGGTTTTTCGCCATGGCAACAATCATAGCGACCGGTACTAGCGAGTCGAATTCGCCCTCTTGGGAGCTCATACGGCCACCTCCGCTTTTATATGGGGATGTGAATCATACCCGGTGATCTCTATATCCTCGAAAGAGAAATCAAATAAGCGGGTTACCTGATCATTAAGCGTAAGCTTAGGCGCAGCCAGGGGCGTACGTGTTAGCTGCTCTTGGGCTTGCTCTAAGTGATTGCTATATAAGTGGGCATCGCCGAGCGTATGGATAAACTCGCCGGGTTTTAACCCTGTCACTTGGGCGACCATACTAAGCAGCAGCGCATAGCTTGCAATATTAAAGGGCACGCCTAGAAAAATATCCGCACTGCGCTGATAAAGCTGACAGGAAAGGCGCCCGTTAGCCACATAGAATTGAAATAGGCAGTGACACGGCGGCAGCTTCATTTCATCTACCTGGGCGGGGTTCCAGGCAGACACAATCAACCGACGCGACTGGGGCGACGTGCGAATTTGCTCTAGCACATTGGCAATTTGATCTACGCTGCCACCCTTAGGGTTTGGCCAGCTACGCCATTGATAGCCGTAAACAGGCCCTAAATCGCCGTTTTCATCCGCCCACTCATCCCAGATGCGCACCCCATTTTCTTGAAGGTAGCCAATATTGGTATCGCCTTTCAAAAACCATAGCAGCTCATGGATGATAGAGCGTAGATGCAGTTTTTTGGTCGTTAGCAGCGGAAAGCCACGGGAGAGGTCAAAGCGCATTTGATGGCCGAAAATTGAGCGCGTGCCGGTACCCGTCCGGTCGTTGCGATCAACGCCCTCCTCTAACACAGTGCGCATTAAGTCAAGATACGGCTGTTCAAGCGCTTCTTTCGGCGTGGGCGTTGTTGCAGTCACAGAATTTCCAGATTGTCAGGCAGTGTGGGCATGTATTCTATACATGGAAGCCATATGCGGCTAGAAGCTATGTGCGACCAGAAGCTATGTGCGACCTGGGAGTCGCACATAACTATTCACCGCTTACGATTTACTTACGTCAGTTTTGGCGTCGACAGGGTTATTGCGTGACCACGCAATCAGGTAGAGGCCAAACGCGATCATTGGCAGCGTTAGCAGCATCCCCATGGTGAACCAGCCGAAAGCAAGATAACCAATATGTGCATCGGGCTTGCGTACAAACTCTACCATGAAGCGGAATACGCCATAGCCCAGCAGGAACAGCCCCGACACAAAGCCGCGCGCACGAGGCTTGGAAGATACCCACCAGAGAATGACAAACAGCACAACGCCTTCTAACAGCGCCTCATAAAGCGCCGAAGGGTGGCGTGGCTCAGGCCCCATACCTGGGAAAGGCATCCCCCAAGGCAGCGACGTTACCCGCCCCGGTAACTCATAATTGATAAAGTTGCCTATACGCCCAGCGCCTAACCCAATCGGCACTAATGGCGCTATAAAGTCGGTAAGGGTAAAAAACGCCAACTGCTTGCGGCGTGCAAACAGCCAAGCAGCGAGCAGCACACCCAGCAGGCCGCCGTGGAAGCTCATACCGCCATCCCATACGCGGAAAACCCAAAGGGGGTCTGCCGCCCACTGCTCAAGGCCATAAAATAGCGCGTAGCCTAAACGCCCACCGGCCACTACGCCAATGGCACAGTAGAACAGTAAATCGCCAATATCGTCTTTCGTGAGACCTATGCGCGGCGCTCGCTTACAGCCTAACCACCAGGCAGCCACAAACCCCACCACGTACATTAAGCCATACCAATGAACTTGCAGCGGACCCAGTGAAATTGCGACCGGGTCAATTGTTGGATAATTGATCATCAAAAATCTCTAAGCGAAAAGAAGTAAAACGGCCAACACGTGAGCCGAAAAGCCATCATGCCAAAATGAAGCGAAGCCCTACGACTGCTAGCAGCGCTGCAAATGAGAACCGTAGCGCTTGGGCTGGAAGCACATGGGCAAGTTTCACCCCTAACCTTGCAAAGGGCACGCTGGTGAGCACAATCCCTAGAAAGGCTGGCCACATAACAAACCCCGTGGCCCAAGGGGGTAGCAGCGGATTACCCCATCCGACGATGATAAACGTCATAGCGCCTACCACCGCGATGGGCAGCCCACAGGCAGCTGAAGTGCCTACCGCCTGGGTCATGGAAGCACCACAGCGCGATAACCAGGGAACAGTCATTGCTCCGCCACCAATCCCAAATAGTGCAGAAATAGCGCCTACAACACCACCGGCTACTGTCATCGCGGCCTTACCAGGCAACCCCACCCCCGGTTTGGGATTAAGGCCTAGCACCATTTTGACTGCCAACAGCAGCACAAAGATACCGAACAGAGTACCCAAAACAGTGCCCGACAGATTACCGGCAATAAATACACCGCCAATCGCCCCCAGCATTAACCCAGGTAGTAACGCCATAAACCAGGGGCGGTGCACGCTTCCCTTGCGAAAATGCCCCAGCGCTGAAGAAGCGCCGGTTATCACGATGGTAGCCAGCGAGGTACCTACCGCCAAATGCATCGTGATTTCAGGGGCAATGTTTTGCAGGCCAAAGGCAAATACTAGCGCAGGCACAATGATAAGCCCCCCGCCAACGCCAAATAGCCCCGCCATTGTGCCTGCTGCCGCCCCTAAAACTAAATAACTTGCAATAATAGCCACTACTGTCATGGGGTAGGTGTCTCGCTGTTTCTATTAGGTACCCATTTGGTAATCATGCCCACGAGCGTTTCGGGCTGGTAGGGCTTAGCAAGCACATCGTCTAACCCAGCGGCCTCACAGGTATCACGCCTAGCATTATCAACATTTGCGGTTAACGCGACCAGCACGCTGCGTGGGCTTTCATTGTTATGTTCATAGTCGCGCCAGCGTCGCGCAGTTTCAAACCCGTCTAAGGTTGGCATAAAAATATCCATGAATACCAAATCATAAAACGTGGTTTGTTGTCGCTCTAATGCCTGCTCACCGCTGCTTACTCCTTCTACATAAAGCCCTTGGGCCTCAAGCATTTGTCGCGCCAGCATTAAATTTACGGGGCCATCATCCACTACTAGCACCTTAAGCTGCCGTTTGGTACTGGCTGGCAACGCCTGATCACCTCCTGCTTCGCTAACACTTTCCAGGGCAAAATTGGCCAGCAGAGCACGAATATCAGCCAGCCGGTCTTGCACGTGGTTAATATCTTGATGGCACTCTTTACACTGGTCTTTCTGCATTAAGTCATCCAGATAAGCAAACAGGTTATCGGCTTCCCGCTGTAGCAGTGTTAAGTAGCCTGACTTTAATCGTGACTCTTCTCGTGCACGGTCTCGCCCCGCCATAAGGTGCTTAAGCTGTTGTTGCTGCTGATGTAGATTTTCAAGCAGCGCTGGGTCCTGCTTGGGTTGCTCAGTCGTTGGCGGTATAAATGGCGCTTTGTCTTGAATACTCACTAGCTTGGCAAGCAGCTCGTTAACGTGTGCCACCCGCTGTAGCGGCAAAAACAGCTCTGTACTCTCGGGCGCAACTGGCTGTTCAACCGATGGCGAGCGCGCCACGGTATGACTAAGCGCCTTTGTGTTGCGCTCAAGTACTTTTAACTCGTGCATGAAGAGCACGTCTATCCGCTTAGCCCGGCTTTTGAGCAGCATAAGGAAAGCAGCCACGTTCATGCAGCTGCCTAATAGCAAGGTAAGGGTAAGCCACAGCGTTGTGCTCCATGACGCTTGATTTGGCGACATCCCCCAGATAACGAGCCCCACTGACACACACAGCATGACCAGTGCGGCTTGCACAAGCAGCAAAGGCCAAAGAATCGGCCATGTAACGGCATTCCAAAAGTGCTCTCGCTGATAGGATTGCATGTACAGAGTCCTGAATTGCGGTCAAGCAGCGGTGGTCAAACATCCTGGTCTAAGGTTAGTGTACGTCTAGACACCAACGCTGTCATTCCGCTCTTGTAGAGGTTGACGCTGTTGCTCACTGAATCTGAAGGATGACAGAGTTCGCGATGTGCTTAATCACCTTTGCCTGGCACCCAGGCAGCACCCAACCGCTTCGCTTAGCAGCGAACCGCGATGAGTTTCACGCACGCCCCACGGCGCCATTAGCCTTTTGGGATAACCCCCGTGGGCTGATGGGCGGACGGGATTTAGAAGCGGGAGGCACATGGCTGGCGGCGAACCAGCAGGGTCGGGTAGCCGCACTAACCAATGTACGCGACCCCCGTCTTGCTACGCCGGCCGACGCACCTAGCCGGGGGGAACTGGTGGCGAGCGCCCTGCAATGTAGCGACATTGATGCTTGGCTGATAGAACTGGCTAACACCGAGGCGAAGCACTACGCCGGATTTAACCTGCTCGTCGCTACAACAGAACGCTTATGGCATCTGCATAGAGGTTACGATGGCACTCACCTGACCGAGATCGCCAGCGGGGTGCATGGCCTCTCCAATGCGACGCTAAACACTCCCTGGCCAAAGTTAACCGCCGTAAAGCAGGCTTTAGCCCATAGCCACCCTGATAACTGGCGCCACGCTACTCAAGAGGCCTTGCACAGCCCACGGGTAGCACCTGACACCAGCTTGCCCGATACGGGGGTTAGCTTATCGCTTGAACGCCAGCTTTCCGCCGCCTTTATTATCGGTGAGCAGTACGGCACTCGGGCGACAACGTGGTTAACGCTCAATCAGCAAGGGGAAGTGGCAATGACCGAGCAGCGCTTTGGGCCGCTCGGCCGTTTTGAAGGGGAAACGACACTCTCAAGTTCAGTCTCGCGGGGGTAATAGGTGCGAAAGCTGCCATTCATCCATGCGCATATTTAAATGGGCATGCACTTGAGCGGGGGTATCCTGCTGCATAATTTCTTCAAGCAGCTGCTTTGCATCCGTAAAGCTTACCCGGCGAATCGCCGCGCGTACTTTAGGCAAACTGGGGGCGTTCATGGAAAGGCTCGTGAAGCCCATGGCCATTAATAACAGCGCCCCTGCCGGGTCTCCTGCCAGCTCTCCACACAGCGAAATAGGTTTATTCAGCCGCTTGGCATCTTGGGAGAGTTCCTGCAGCGCACCAAGAAGCGCTGGATGCAGCGCATCGTAAAGGCTTGATACTCGTGGGTTGTTGCGGTCTACCGCTAGCAGATATTGCGTTAAATCGTTGCTGCCCACTGAGAAAAAATCAACCCGCTTGGCCAACGCATCCATTTGATAAATGGTCGCGGGTACTTCGATCATCACGCCCACCTGGGGGCGGATGACGGTGGTACCCTCCTCACCTAACTCGACAATCGCACGATCTAGCAGGCGTAGCGCCTCATCGACCTCTTCTACATTGGTGATCATCGGAAAGAGCACGTAGAGGTTACCCAGACCATGAGAGGCTTTAAGCATGGCGCGCAGCTGCACCATCAATACTTCGGGGTGATCCAGGGTTACCCGCATGCCGCGCCAGCCCAAAAACGGGTTAGCTTCCTCAATAGGGAAATACGGTAAATCTTTATCGCCGCCAATATCCAGGGTGCGCATTACCACCGGCAGCGGCGCAAAGCCTTCGAGCTGCTCGCGATACATCCGCATTTGCTCTTTTTCACCGGGAAAGCGCTCGGTAATCATAAACGGCACTTCGGTACGGTATAGCCCGACGCCACCAATACGACTTTTAAGCAGCGAACTGGCATCGACGGCTAAGCCGGTATTGACCATCAGCGGCATAGAGTGGCCATCAGGCGTTTCGCTGGGCTGGTCTTGCTCGTGCTCCAGCACTTCACTGAGGGCTTTCTCTTCGGCGATTAAATTGGCGTAGCGGGTTTTCAGCTCTTCAGCGGGCCGCACAAACAAGCGGCCACGGTGCCCATCCAGCACAACAGGGGCGCCGTTTAAGCGCGGCAGTGGTAAATCTACCATGCCCAACACGGTGGGAATCCCCATGGCGCGGGCCACAATAGCCACGTGAGAGGTGCTTGAACCGCGTACCGACACCAGGCCTTTCAGCTTATCCCGCGGCACTTCACCCAACATCGCTACGCTGATTTCGTCACCGACTAAGATGGCGTTATCAGGGTAGGTTTCAGGCGTTGAGGGCGTATCTTCCTGCAAGTGCGACAGCACGCGGCGGCCCAGGTCGCGAATATCCGCCGCCCGCTCGCGCAGATAGTCATCATCGACGCGCTCTAAGTATTGCACATGGCGGCGCACCACATCGGCCAACGCTCCAGGCGCCCACTGCCCTTCACGAATACGTTTCTCTACCTCTTCTGAGAGCGCTGCTTCACCAAGCATTTGCTGGTACACATCAAAGAGAGCAAGTTCCTGGGCAGAAATACGGCTTGCCAAGCGTTCACCCGCAGCGCGAATCTCACTGCGCGTTTTGCCAATGGCCTCTTTTAAGCGAGCAACTTCGTAATCCTGATCGCTAGGAATCAGATCCGGGACGCTATTAAGATCAGCGGGCGGGGTAATGACTACCGCTTCGCCCATGGCCATACCGGGGGATGCCGCCACGCCTTTGAACATGGCTTGGCCACCCGGCAGCGCAGGGCGGGAAAGATTACCCGTGGCTAACGCATGGGCAAGCACCCCTGCCAACTGAGCAGCCATGGTGACCAGAAAGGCTTCGTCTTCATCATCGTACTGGCGTTTTTCAGCCTGCTGAACCACTAATACGCCAAGCATGAGGCGCTGGTGAATAATCGGCACCCCCAAGAAGCTTGAGTAACGCTCTTCGCCCGTGGCCTCAAAATAGCGAAAATGGGAATGCGCCTGGGCGTCTTCCAAATTAAGCGGTTCACTGCGCTTGGCGACTAGCCCCACCAAGCCTTCTCCCAGGGGCAGCACCACGCGGCCCACCGCCTGGGTACGCAAACCAATGGTTTCCATCAGCACTAACGACTCAAGCTCTTTATCGTAAAGATAAAAAGAGCATACGTCGGTTTGCATGGCCTTGCGTATGCGGCGAACCATGGTTGACAGCGCGGCATCGAGGTTTCGAGCGCCATTCACTTCCTGAATGACGCGACGTAACACCTCAAGCATGGAGGTTTTACTTTTCACTATTATTTGCCTCGCTGAGGGATTTCCGGCTGGCTTGACTGCCTCATCCTAGGCAGCAAAGCGCAATTACCCTTCGTTATCTTGTGCTAGGCGCTGTACACGCGGAGAAAGCTCTCGTAACGCGCGTCGATATACCTCTCGTTTAAACGGCACCACCTGCCCCAGCGGGTACCAGTAGCTTACCCAGCGCCAGCCATCGAATTCGGGCTTGGGCGTAGCCGTCATGCAGATTCGGTTCTCTTGACAGCGAATCTTAAGTAAAAACCACTTCTGCTTCTGGCCGATACAGACCGGTCGCGAGTGGGTACGAATCATGCGTCGTGGAAGACGGTAGCGCAGCCAGCCCCGGGTGCAGGCGACAATATCAACATCGTCGGCGGTTAGGCCGATCTCTTCGTGAAGCTCACGAAAAAGCGCTTGTTGTGGAGTCTCGCTTGCTTTAATGCCTCCCTGGGGGAATTGCCACGCATTTTGTCCTACACGACGCGCCCAGAGCAGTTGCCCCTGGCTGTTGGCAATAATAATGCCAACATTGGGGCGAAAGCCGTCAGCGTCGATCACGGACATCACCTTAATAAATTTTCAGTTATGTCCATTTTTCCACAAGGGAGACAGCCGTATCAATACAATATAGAGCTAAGTGGTTAAACCAGGGCGACTCTGCGATAATCCGCCGCTTTGTGTCCCGCGATTAACACGCTATCAACCATCACATTAACCATAAGGGGAGCGCCGTGAGTCTGGCCATTTTCGATTTGGATAATACGCTGCTATCCATCGACAGCGATCACGCCTGGGGTGAATTTCTACTCGAACAGGGCGCCGTTGATCCTGTTGCTTACCGAGAAGCCAACGAACGCTTTATGGCCGATTACAACGCAGGCACCCTGGATATGGCAGCGTTTCTGGAGATGGCACTGAAGCCGCTTGCAGAAAACACGCCGGAACAGCTGGCCGCCTGGCATCAGCAGTTTATGGCCAGCAAAATTGAGCCGCATATTCTCCCCAAGGCCGAAGAGCTTTTGGCCCGCCACCGCACCAAAGGGGATACGCTGCTGATTATCACCGCCACCAACCGCTTTATTACTGCGCCAATTGCTGAGCGCTTGGGCGTTGATGATTTAATCGCGGTTGATCCGGAGATGATCGATGGACACTATACGGGGCGGGTGTCAGGGGTGCCGAGCTTCCGCGAAGGCAAAGTCACGCGTTTAAAGCAGTGGCTTGAAGATCAAGACTTAACCATGGATGGCGCTTGGTTTTACAGCGACTCCCATAACGACCTGCCGCTGCTTGAGCAAGTCGAGCACCCCGTCGCCGTCGACCCCGATGATACGCTCCGAGAAGTCGCCGAAACGCGCCATTGGCGGATTATGAGTTTGCGTGATTGAGAGTGGTGAGTGGTGAGTGGTGAGTGAGTGAAGCGTAAATGGTCAAAAAAGCCCTGCAAACTGAGTTTGCAGGGCTTTTGTGTTTGCTAGGCGCTCATTGAAGAGCGCCAGCGGGCGTGCTTAGCCGAGCAGGTGCTCAACGGCAGCGCGCTCTTCACGCAGTTCTTTTTCGGTGGCCTGCATCTTCTCTTTGCTGAACGCGTCCAGCTCGAAACCTTGAACGATTTCGTACTTACCGCCCTGGCAGCGCACCGGGTAAGAGTAAATGATGCCTGCGTCGATGCCGTAGCTGCCGTCAGACGGAATCGCCATGCTGACGATGCCGTCACAACCCAGCGCCCAATCGCGCATGTGGTCGATAGCAGAAGAAGCGGCAGACGCTGCAGATGACGCACCGCGTGCCTTAATGATCGCCGCGCCGCGCTGCTGAACGGTGGGGATGAAGTCGTTTTCGTACCAGTCGCGCTCAACCAGATCAAACGCCGCTTTGCCATCGACTTTGCACTGGGCCAGATCCGGGTACTGGGTGGCACTGTGGTTGCCCCAGATGATCATGTTTTCAACGTCAGTAACATGCTTGCCGGTTTTCTGAGCCAGCTGGGTCAGCGCGCGGTTGTGATCCAGACGCGTCATGGCGGTGAACTGACCCGCGTCCAGGTCCGGCGCGTTGCAAGAAGCAATCAGCGCGTTGGTGTTAGCCGGGTTACCGACAACTAGGACGCGTACGTCGCGGCTGGCGTGATCGTTTAGCGCTTTGCCCTGCACAGAGAAGATAGCCGCGTTGGCTTCCAGCAGGTCTTTACGCTCCATACCGGGGCCACGCGGGCGGGCACCTACCAGCAGGGCGAAATCCGCGTCTTTGAACGCGACGTTGGGGTCATCGGTTGCGACAACGTCTTTGACCAGCGGGAAGGCACAGTCGTTGACTTCCATCACCACGCCGTTCAGGGCGTCCATCGCCTGAGGGATTTCCAGAAGCTGAAGAATGACAGGCTGATCCGGCCCCAACATGTCGCCAGCGGCGATGCGGAAAATAAGAGAGTAGCTGATTTGGCCTGCGCCGCCGGTAATCGCAATACGTACTGGATCTTTCATCATTGCTCCTTGATGGTTTGCCTAGTGTAAGGGCTCGCCTGAGGGTGGTTCGACAGAAATTAAGACGACAAGATGGTATGCCCAGCCGGGCAAAAACTCAATCAGACATGAGGCTAGTATCCTTCCCGCCGCTGCTTGGTACTCGCTGAGAAGCTGGGGTTACGCTATGGTGTGACAGGCTGCGCGCCCCGCCTTCAGCACGGTCTTTAACGTACAGCTTAAATATACGGTTTTCTGGGCTTATACGGATATAGCAACCCCATGCGACGAATCCCCTACTCTTACGCCCTTGCCAGCTTGCTGGTTCTAGCGCTGGTAATATGGCTTGCCTTTGGCGATTTTCAGCGCTTTCAAACCGACCCACCCGAGAGCAGCAGCGCGGAAAGCGAGGCGCTTCCACGGGTAGAGGTGATGGTTCAGCAAAGCACCCCTTTTGTTCCTCAGCAGGTTATTCAAGGCCAATTAACCGCCCAACGCGAAACCATCTTACGCGCTAGCGTGGCTGGCTTCGTGGCGGAAAAGCCCATTACCCAGGGGGCGACAGTGGCCCAAGGCGATACCCTGCTGGTGCTGGACAATGAAGCCCTACCCGAGCGTTTGCAGCAAGCAAGGGATGAGCTTGCCGTGGCAGAAGCTGAGTTTTCCGGGGCGCAAAACCTACGCCGCCGGGAGCTCATTTCACAGCCAGAACTGCTGCGCCTACAGAGCGCGTTAAGCGCCAGCGCCGCCCAGGTGGCCCAGTTGGAAAAACAGCTAAACGACACCCGCCCCACCGCCCCGTTTGAGGGCGTCCTTGACCGGGTGCAGGTTGAACTAGGCGATTTGCTGCAGCCCGGTGAAGAGTGGGGCCGCTTAATTGACGACCGCCGTTTAACCGGAACGGCTTGGGTATCTCAACAGCAGGTCGGCGAACTCAGCGTTGGACTACCGGTCACTGCGCGGCTGTTAAACGGGCGCGCGCTAACCGGCGAGATAACCCATATCAGTAGCCGAGCTGAAGAGGCCACCCGTACCTTTTATATCGAAGCAACCCTGGACAACCCTGACCGGCAACGTTTGGCAGGGGGCAGCGCGGAGTTCACCATTACCCTGCCGCCGCGCCATGTACATACGCTCTCCCCCGCGCTTTTTAGCCTGAACGAACAGGGCCAGTTGGCGGTTAAGCACATCGTCGATGAAAACCAGGTGGCCCAAACGGCCATTGAACTGGTAAGCGCTGATATTGAGCGCGCTTACGTGACGGGTCTGCCGGATCCGCTGCAACTGATTACCCTTGGCGCTGGCTTAGTTGCCCCGGGCGATACCGTCACGCCGGTGCCTGCCAACCGCCAGGAAGGTGGTTATGCGCCAACTCATTAATGCGGCGCTTACCCACACGCGCACCACGCTACTGCTGCTCGCCGGGTTACTGCTAGCGGGCATCGCCGCTTGGCAAACCATTCCTAAGGAAGCCAACCCCGACGTCACTATCCCCATTGTTTACGTTTCGCTCTCTCTGGAAGGGGTTAGCCCCGAAGATGGGGAGCGGCTTTTAGTTCGCCCCATGGAGCAGGAGCTGCGGGGGATCGAAGGGCTACGCAAATTCACCGCACAGTCCAGCGAAGGCCATGCTGCGGTAACCCTTGAGTTTGACCCAGGCTTCAACCCGAATACAGCCCTTTCTGATGTACGCGAACGCGTGGATATTGCCCGCAGCAGCTTGCCCGCTGAAGCCGAAGAGCCGCGGGTAATGGAAGTGAATGTCTCCGAATTCCCTGTGCTTACCATTGGCCTTTCCGGGCAGTTAGATACCCGCGAGCGTATTACGATTGCCCGGCGCCTCAAAGAAGAGATTGAAGGCATCGCCAATGTGTTGGAAGTGGATATTGCCGGGGAGCGGGAAGACCTGCTGGAAATCGTCGTTGATCCACTGGTGCTAGAGAGCTATGGCATTGATTTTGACGCGCTGTTTAATCAGGTATCGCGCAACAACCGCCTCGTCGCCGCCGGCAGTCTGGACACTGGCGCTGGGCGTTTAGCGCTGAAGGTGCCGGGCATTATTGAATCCCTTGATGATGTGATGCAGATGCCGGTGAAAGTGGAAGGCGACCAAGTGGTGACCTTCGGCGATGTGGCTTGGATTCACCCCACCTATAAAGAGGCCGAGGGCTTTGCCCGTATTGACGGCGAGCCTGCGGTGGTGCTGGAAATTTCCAAGCGCGCCGGGGCCAATATTATCGCCACTATCGATGCCGTAAGGGAACGCTTTGCCCAGGCAGGCGACCTGCTACCGGAACAGCTCAGCGTTACCACTATTTTGGATGAATCGGTCACGGTGCAGAACATGCTCTCCGAGCTGTTAAACAACGTACTGACCGCCGTCGTGCTGGTGCTGATCGTTGTCGTGGCGGTGATGGGCTGGCGCATGGCACTGCTGGTGGGTTTAACTATTCCGGGGGCATTTTTAACCGGCATTCTACTGGTATGGGCCTTTGGCTTTACACTCAACATTGTGGTGCTGTTCGCGTTGATCTTAGTGGCTGGCATGCTGGTGGATGGCGCCATTGTGGTGAGTGAATTGGCCGACCGTCACTTAAATGACGGCCAATCACCCCATCAAGCGTGGCTGAACGCAGCGTCGCGCATGAGTTGGCCGGTCATTGCCTCTACGGCAACGACGTTGGCGGTGTTTGTACCGCTGCTATTCTGGCCAGGGATGGTGGGGCAGTTTATGAAGTATCTGCCCGCCACGGTGATCTTATGCTTGCTGGCATCCCTGGCCATGGCGCTTATATTTCTACCTACGCTTGGGCGGCTGGTGACCCGCCCTGCCAAACCGGCTTCTGAGGCCCTCGCTTCAAGTGAAGAAGCCACCTACGAGGGAACCACCAATCCCGAAAGCACGGCCCTTGGGCGCCATTACCGCAGCCTGTTAGCACGGTTGCTGCAACACCCTAGCTGGGTACTGCTGTTCGCCCTGCTACTGATCGCCCTGCTCTACACCGGCTACGCACGCTTTAATCACGGGGTGGATTTCTTTCCCAACGTGGAACCAGACAGCGCCCAGGTATTAGTGCGCGCCCGGGGTGACTTTTCGGCTTTGGAAGCCGATGCCATCCTGCAGCGCGTGGAAAACCGCCTGGGTGGCATGAGCGAAGTAGAAGCGCTTTATGCCCGTTCATTTGCAGTGCCCGACCAGCAGATGGGCAGTGATGTGGTGGGCGTGCTGCAGTTTCAGTTTGTGGACTGGTACCAGCGCCGCCCCGCACAAGCGATATTAGACGATATGGCCGAGCGCACCCAGGATATCCCTGGCATCACCCTGGAGTTTCAGGAACAGGAGATGGGCCCCGGTGGCGGCAAGCCCATTGTGCTTGAGATAAGCGCCACCGACCCGGACGTTGCCGATACGGGGGTTAATCAACTCGTGGGGCTTATGCGTGAGCTGGGCGGGTTCACCGACATTCAGGACAACCGCAGCCTTCCGGGGGTGGAGTGGCGGGTGAACGTTGATCGTGAAGCCGCCGCCCGCATGGGCACCGACATTACGACCATTGGCAGTGCGGTACAGCTGCTGACCACGGGACTGCAGGTGGCTAGCTACCGTCCGCCTACGGTGAGCGATGAAGTGGATATTCGCGTTCGCCTGCCCGAGTCCTGGCGATCGCTGGATCAACTTGAGCGGTTAACTATTAATACCCAGCGCGGCCAAGTGCCTATCTCTCACTTTGTAACGCTGACCCCGGCACCCAAAGTTGGCACGCTGAACCGCATTGACGGCCGGAGAGCCATCACCCTTGAGGCAGACTTAGCCCCCGGCCACCTAGCCGACGAGCGCCTGCGGGCGCTGCTTTCAGCGGGCGAAGGCCAACTGCCCGAAGGCTTGATGGTGAACGTGGCAGGCGAGCAAGAAGACCAGCAAGAGGCGATGCAGTTTTTGATTAGCGCCTTTTTGATTGCCATTGGCCTCATGGCGCTGATCTTAGTCACTCAGTTCAACAGTTACTACCAAGCGGCACTGGTGCTCTCTGCCATTGTGTTCTCAACGGCAGGGGTACTGATGGGCTTACTGATTACCGGCCAAGCTTTTGGCATTGTGATGGTGGGCATGGGGGTTATTGCCCTGGCAGGCATTGTGGTAAACAACAATATTGTCTTGATTGATACCTACAACGAGCTGCGGGGCAATGGCATGACGCCCGCAGAGGCGGCGCTGGAGGCGGGCTGTTTGCGCCTGCGCCCAGTATTGCTGACGGCGATTACCACGGTGCTGGGGCTAATGCCCATGGTGTTGGGCATTAACGTGAATCTGTTTGCCCCAGCCCTTGGCTTTAACGCCCCTTCCGCCCAATGGTGGACCCAGATGTCCAGCGCCATCGCCGGCGGCCTAACCTTCGCCACCGGGCTTACGCTCCTGCTAACGCCATGTATGCTGGTGATTGGCGGGAAGCTTAGGCGCTAGCCCAGCGCGCTCCTCAATGAGCAGCTTCAATCACTTAGGCCGGGTTGAGCCGACAGGCAGCATACTTGAACTCGGGTATTTTACCGTAAGGGTCAAGGGCTGGATTGGTGAGCAGATTAGCCGCCGCTTCAGCATAGGCAAACGGCACAAATACCATGCCATCGGGAATTTTTGGGTCCATGCGGGCGGTTAGCGTAATCGTGCCTCGTCGTGTCGTGATCGTCAGCTTTTCACCGGGGGAGACCCCTAACCGATAAAGCTCGCCGGGCGAAAGGCTGGCTACCGCTTCTGGCTCTAGCGCATCCAGCGCCTGGCTACGCCGGGTCATAGAGCCGGTGTGCCAGTGCTCCAACTGCCGGCCGGTGGTGAGCACTGTGGGGTACTCGTCATCCACTGGCTCATCCGGCGGCAGCGGACGCGTGGGGGCGAATTTTGCCAGCCCGCCAGCGCGCGGAAAGGCATCGCTAAACACCACATCCTGGCCCGGCGCATCCTCCGCCGGGCAGGGATACGTCACTGACCCCTCCCGCGCCAGCCGCTCCCAGCTAATGTGATTTAGCGACGTCATGCCCTGCTGCATCTCCGCGAACACCTCTTTAGGGTGAGCGTAGTGCCAGCCAAGCCCAAAGCGATTGGCGATTTCTTGAATAATCCACCCGTCAGGCTTGGCATCTCCCGGCAAGGGCAGCGCTGCACGACCTAGCTGCACCTGGCGGTTAGTGTTCGTCACGGTGCCCTCTTTTTCCGGCCAGGCGGAGGCAGGCAGAATCACATCAGCTAACTGGGCGGTTTCGGTGACGAACAGATCCTGTACCACTAAATGCTCAAGCATACCCAATGCAGCCCGGGCGTGGGTCAGATCCGGGTCAGACATGGCGGGGTTTTCCCCCAAAATATACATACCACGCACGCTGCCTGCGTGGATGGCATCCATCACTTCAACGACGGTTAGCCCCGGTTCATCGCTCAGCGGCGTGTTCCAGAGCTCCTCAAAAGCGCCTCGCAATTGGCTATCGCCCACCGGTTGATAGTCCGGCAGCACCATGGGAATTAGCCCCGCATCCGAGGCGCCCTGAACATTGTTCTGCCCACGCAGCGGGTGAAGGCCAGTGCCAGGGCGCCCCGTGTGGCCGCAGGCCAGCGCCAAAGAGATCAAGCAGCGGGCGTTATCAGTGCCGTGGGTATGCTGGGAGATACCCATGCCCCAGAAAATCATCGCTTTATCGGCATTGGCATAACGGCGTGCCACGTCGCGAAGGGTATCAGGTGCTACGCCGCACAGCGCGCTCATGGTCTCAGGTGTGCTGTGTGCCACGCTATTTTTAAGCGCCTCAAAACCTTCGGTATGGGCAGCGATGTACGCTTCGTCATACAGCTCTTCGGCAATAATCACATGCAAGAGCGCATTAAACAGCGAAACATCGGCGCCCGGCGTAAAGCGCACGCTTAGGCTGGCGTAAGCATCTAATGCCTGCCCGCGAGGGTCGAGGATAATAATCTCGGTGCCGCGTTTGGCCGCCTGCTTAAAGAAGGTGGCCGCCACCGGGTGATTCACCGCCGGGTTACAGCCGGTGAGAATCACCACGTCAGCTTCCAGCGCCTGCATAAACGAGGCGGTCACCGCGCCTGAACCCAAGCACTCCATCAGCGCGGCCACGGAGCTGGCATGGCATAGCCGCGTGCAGTGGTCGACGTTATTGCTGCCAAACCCAGTGCGTACCAACTTTTGGAACAGCCAAGCCTCCTCATTTGAGCACTTGGCACTGCCAAAGCCCGCTAACGCTGTTGGGCCGTGGGCGGTTTTGATGTTGATCAACCCGCCTGCTGCCGCGTCTAGCGCCTCTTCCCAGCTAGCTTCGCGGAAGTGGCTCAATGGGTGATTAGGGTCAAAGTTCGGGTCGAGGGTTTTGGGTATACCGGGCTTGCGCAGCAGTGGCTTGGTGAGCCGCGCTGGATGGCTGACGTAATCAAATCCAAAGCGCCCTTTCACGCATAAGCGGCCTTGGTTGGCAGGGCCGTTGCGCCCTTCCACGTAAGCCAGGGAATCATGATTTATATGATAGGTAAGCTGACAGCCCACGCCGCAGTAGGGGCAAACGGAATCCACCTGGCGCTGACTGCTCGTATCACCGCGCCCAGTCGCACCCACCAGCGTGGCGGGCATGAGTGCGCCAGTAGGACACGCCTGTACGCACTCGCCACAACCCACGCAGGTGCTGTCGCCCATGGGGTCGCTAAAATCAAAAACGACAGCGGTGGCTGCGCCGCGCTGCGCCAAACCAATCACGTCATTACTCTGCACGTCGCGGCAAGCCCGTACGCATAGGTTGCAGGTAATGCATGCCTCCAGATTAACGTGCATGGCCGGGTGGCTGGTATCCGGCTGCGCAATGGTAGGCGCGACCGCCGCATGGCTAACCGATGAGTGACGACGTGGCGGTAGCCAAGCTTTTACAGCATTTTCATTAACCGCCAGCTGGTCAGCCATGGCCCAAAAGTGGCTGGAACGGTCAGGGCTTTCCGCCCGGCTGGGCTGGTCGGCCATCAATAGTTCCAGCACGGTTTCCCGGGCTTGCACGGCGCGAGTAGAGCTTGCGCTACGCACCACCATACCGGGAGCCGCTTCACGTATGCAGCTGGCGGCCAGGGCACGCTCGCCGTTAATTTCTACCATACAAGCCCGGCAGTTACCGTCGGAACGGTAGCCGGGCGCTTCTTTAAAGCACAGGTGGGGGATGGTTTCTCCACTGCGCTTGGCCACCTGCCATAGGGTTTCACCGGGGTAAGCCGTTACCGCATGGCCATCCAGGGTTAACGTAAAGGGGGCGGTCATGGCGTACTCCCTCTAGCAGCATCGCTGACGATAATCTGCTGCTGGCTAAGTTCGGCTCGAAAATCTTTAAGGAGCCCCAGCACCGGGTTGGGTGCCGCCTGCCCCAGCCCGCAAATTGAGGCGTCTTGCATCACTTGGGCCAAGCGGGTGAGCGCCTGAACATCCCAGTGGTGACTCTCCAGCAAGGTGAGCATTTTTTCGGTGCCCACTCGGCAAGGCGTACACTGCCCACAAGACTCATCGGCGAAAAAGGCCAGCAGGTTGGTCGCTACGGCCTGCAGGTTATCGTGATCGGAAAGCACCACAATCGCCGCCGAGCCTATAAAACAGCCGTGTTCATGTAGCGTATCGAAATCCAGCGGAATATCCGCCTTACTGGCGGGAAGAATACCGCCCGACGCGCCACCAGGCAGGTAGGCAGCCAGGGTGTGGCCCTCCACCATGCCCCCGCAGTACTCTTCAAGGAGCTCACCCAAGGTAATACCCGCAGGCGCTAGGTAAACGCCGGGGTTTTTTACCCGGCCGGATACGGAAAAACTGCGTAACCCGCTTCTATTGTTGCGCCCCTGCTCAGCAAACCACGCGGCGCCCTTTTTCCAAATACGTGGAATCCAGTACACCGTTTCGACGTTATTAACCAGCGTGGGACGGCCAAACAGCCCCTGCTGGGCAACGTAAGGGGGCCTATGGCGAGGCTTGCCGGGTTTGCCCTCAAGGGATTCAATCAGCGCCGACTCTTCACCACAGATATAGGCCCCTGCACCCCGGCGCAACACGATAAACCCTGGCACCACTAGCTCAGCTTTTTCCAGCTCATTAATTGCTTCGTTTAAAACCCGGTGAAGCCCCGGGTACTCGTCGCGCAGGTAAATATAGAGCTGCTTAGCCTCAATGGCCCAGGCGCTGACCAACGCCCCTTCCAAAAACTGATGCGGCGATTTTTCCAGGTAGTAGCGGTCTTTGAAGGTGCCGGGCTCGCCCTCATCAGCGTTAATCACGCAGTAACGCGGGCCCTCCTCTTGGTGCACGAAATGCCACTTCTTAAAGGTGGGAAAGCCTGCCCCGCCCAGCCCGCGTAGCATCGAGCGCTCAAGCAATGTCATAAGCGCCTCAACCGTCACCTGACCACTACGGCACTGGCTAAGTAGCTCAAAGCCACCGGCTTGGCGGTAAGCCTGCAACCGCTGCCAAACAATCGCTTCCGGGTGAAAATGGCCGGTGTCCACCACCGCCTCGACGCCGTCTGCAGTGGCATACCGCACATGGTGATGCCCTACTTCCACCACCGGCGCGCTGTCGCAGCGGCCCATACAGGGGGCACGAACCACCCGAACAGAGGCTGGGTCGACCCGAGCTTCCAAGGCGTGGTGCAGCTTATTTGCCCCCGCTAACTGACAGGAGAGCGAATCGCACACGCGAATAGTAGTGTCCGGTGGAGGCGCCTGGTGGTCGTGAACCACGTCAAAGTGAGCATAAAAGGTCGCGGTTTCGTACACCGCGGCCATGGGCAGGTTCATATAGGTCGCTAATGCGCGCAGTTCAACCACGGATAAATAGCCATGGGCATCTTGAATCGCGTGTAGGTGCTCAATCAGCAGATCGCGGCGTTTGAGTGCGGGGGTGGTACGCTCATCACCCAGCAGGTCGCGTAGTGCTGCTAAGGCTATAACGCTTAGCCCTCTGCCACGTGGCTTACCACGAGGTGATTTGTTTACTCGTTGCCGCTTAGCAGATTTTTGTTTCACACTTGCATACTCTTTTTTGCGTTAGCCAAAAATCAAAAATTCAATCTTTATGCAACATAATCAATAGCAGCATAGGCTACCATCTCTACCAACATTTCTTCTCGCGCAAAACCAGACACAATAATGGCGGCACGGTTGGGGTAAGGCGCGGTGACATAGTCTGCATAGACACGGTTAACCGTAGCCAGGTCCTCGCGCTGAGTCACGTAGATCAATACCTGAGTTAGTTGCTGCATACCCGCACCAGCGCTTTCCAAAGTATGCTGCAGATTATCTAGCGTCTGGCGCGTTTGTGCTTCAATTCCGCCTTCTACCACAGCACCGTCGGCGCCGATGGGAATCTGTGCGGTAAATAAGATGCCATTGCCAACCACGGCCCATTCGAGTGGCGCCTTGGCCGCATAAAGATCGGTTTTTATCGGTTGAATCATTGCAATGCTCTCATTTATCTATCAATCGTTGTCGTTGACACCAGCACCGGCGCCGCCTCGGGAAGCCTCGGAGGACTCCACCAGGATGCGATGTGCCAGCGCTTTCAGACGCGCCCAGATCGCATCATCTACCTCAATGCCTTCCTTCAGCGAGCGCTCGCGGCAGGCCATTAAGTCGGACTCAGAGTGACGTGCTAACAGATCCAGATCGTGGTCCTCGCCTAGGGAAGGCAGTAGCTCAACGTGGTTGGCCATGACCAAGGTAATGCCGTCGTTGGGTTCGTTTTCTTCCGGCACATCGCGCACCGAGTAGATGCATACTTCTGGCGTTGGGTGGCCCGCGCGAAAACCCACCACCTGCTCGGTGAGTGGCTCCTGTGCGTTGCGCCAGAAAGCGGTAATATTGATGCCTCGCCCCGCAAGGCGTGAAAGATAGCCCATGATCAGCTGACGATTGTGGCAACGGCGAATTTTTACCACCGAAAGCCCCCGCGCCCGGGCCTTGGCAAAGCCCAGCTCGGTCGCCAGACTGATACTACGCAGCACGCTCTGGCCATGGCCATCCAGTACCGCTAAGTCACCATCCTGATAAATAACGGCGGGCAACGCTTCAGGGTCTTCTTCCAGTAAAAAATCCAGCCCGCGGTTGAGCTGATCAATCGCATTGAAGCCATGACACTGCATCCACGCCACCATATCAGCGGCATCAGCTGCGTCCCCGTCTTCAAAGCCAATCCCAGTGAAAGCTTTTCTGCACAACCCTTGTAGCTCATTGAAGGAGACTTTCATGATGTTTCTCCACCAGCAGCAGGTTGATAAACGGTTGACGCTGGTGAGCTGGCATGGGGCGATAATCCAGCAGGCCCCACAGCGCCATTTTCAAGCGTTGGCTGCAGCGGAAAGCTCCAGTCATCAAAATGGCTGAGGTCTTCCGGTTCGGCGTTGAGTTCTTCCACCAACGGCGCGCCTTGGAACAGGGTAATCCGCACCCAGCGGTCGGACTTGGGGTCAAAGCGGCTGGCACCGAAAAATGAAAGCTTGGTGCGCAAAAGGTGCATAGGCTTCATGTCTTGACGCCAGAGATTGGCATGGATGTCCCCGTAGGTATCCTTTACCAGGGTCTGCACTCGGCGGATGATCTCTTTATGACGTGGCTTTGCTAGCAGAAAATCCACCACTTTGGCGCGTGGCGCTTCTTCAAGAAACTCGCATATTGCCTCATGGCTGTGGGCAACCCTTGGCCCCATGGCAATCAGCATTTCTTTCTCGACGCCCGCCTCTGCATGGCGAATACCCAGGCGCGGCTCTTCTTTTTCGGTTGAGCGGTACCAGAACCAGTAGCTGCCTTCGCGGCTTTCGTAGTCATGCTCCAGCGCCCAGCTATAGTGGGTCTCGATCAATTGACGAAGGTGAATCAGGGCCATATCCGGCTGAAGATCCAGATTCTCGGTAACGCCCATCTGCTCTTCAAGCGGGTCAACCAGCTCAGGGTAAAGCTCAATCAACAGCGTATTTATCAACTCCTGGGCTTCCAGCGACAGAGTCCGCTCGCTCCAGGCAACCAGCTGGCCCCACAGGTCGTCTTCCAACGGCGCACTTTCCAACCAAACGAGCACATCCGGCAGGCTGGCTACGGTCTCGGCGTTGCGTTCGGTCTGCTCCATGTCTTCGGTGACGGTTTCCATCAGATGCTGTAGGGCGCGGCGGGTAAGCGCAATTAGCCGCTTGCGGTCTTCTTCATTGGGTGCCTGACGCTGAGCAAGCGCCAGGGCGGTTTCACGCTGATTGACCCATTGCGCGATTAACTGCGGATGGCTAATCAGAAAAGGCGCCA
Organism: Halomonas sp. GFAJ-1; assembly: GCA_002966495.1. NCBI lineage: Bacteria > Pseudomonadati > Pseudomonadota > Gammaproteobacteria > Oceanospirillales > Halomonadaceae > Halomonas > Halomonas sp. GFAJ-1. The sequence goes on along the minus strand of CP016490.1, from coordinate 2,031,014 downwards.
TCCCTAAGCCCGTCGAGTTGCCGATACCCAAGTATCGACGCAGCTCGGTGGCCAGTGCACAGGCAGTTTTCGGTGCCCGGGAGCGGGCCAAATGCTCAACCTGCTCGATGGAGAAATGGCGTAGCAGATAGACCCCGGCCATCTGCGGCGAGAACGGTCGCCGAAAGTCTGGGTTTTCATGCAGGCGGGCAAAATCAGCAATGCCGAATTTGCCGTTGCCGTAAACCGCCGTGGTACGGTAAAGATAGCCTACCCGAGTCAGCCACTGCGGGTCCGGCTGCTGGCCGCTGGCAAGCGCTTCAACAAAGTAGGCAAAGTTGCGCAGACTTTTATTGGCGCGAGATAACACCAGTACCCTTGGATGCTGGCGGCCAGCTTCCTGCAGCGGCACATTGGCAGCCATCTGCTCCAGCAAGCTATCGTCCACATCGCCTTCTACTAGGCCGAAGGTGACATCCCAGGCTTCAGCAATCACTCGGTCGGTGCGTCGCGAGTCGTCCAATGCCTGGGCAAACATCACCCCATGGTAGCGCCCATAAGGTGTCTGCAGCCGATAAATAGCGGTGCCATAACCGTGTTCATCCAGATCAAAATGCTCCTGACTGACCTGCCAGCGCTGGCGCCCCATCTGGCGCATCAGGGTGCGCACAAAGCTTAGTCGGCAGGCGTGGAGGCTGCCCAAGCGTTCCAGCTGCATGACATCATCCGCAGGACGCAGGTTAAGAGGGGCCAGCCCCCATTCGCGATTAATCATGAACAACGTCCTTTTTGCGGGTGCTCAACCCTTGCTCCCGCGCCATGGCATAAGCCGCTTGCGGACCCAGCCACAGCGAAGGCAACAGCACCAGTGAAACGGGAATGGCGGTAATCACGATAAACTGCTGCAACACACCGATCTGGCCGGCCCCCATATAGAGCAAGATCGCGGCCATCAACGACATGGTAACCCCCCAGAAAATTCGTACAGCGGTATGCGGTTGATCATGACCCGTACACACCACAGCAATTGCATAGCTCATAGAGTCACCGGTGGTGGCTACAAAAATGGTCGTTAGCAGCAGGATCGCCAAGGCCATTAGAGTGCCACCCGGTAGCGCCTGAGCTACCGTCAATGTGGCCACGTCAAACTGGAAGTTATTAAGTGCCTCGGCCAAGTCAATTACACCGGTTAGCTGGTAGTGGATGCCGGAACCGCCCAGCAGCGTAAACCAGACGGTAGTCGCAATGGGTGCCATAACCGCCACCGCCAAAATCATCTGACGAATGGTGCGGCCACGGGAAATACGTGCCACGAAAATCGCCATCAGCGGGCCGTAACCAATAAACCAAGCAAAGAAGAACACCGTCCACCACTGCATCCACCAAGCCGGCGCGGTTTCTGAAGTCATGGTCGCCATGGCGAAAAACGAAGTGATGTACTCACCAAAGCCTTGCAGATAGGCATTGGTAAAGAACAGCGTTGGGCCAAAGACAAAAATCACGGCAGCGATAGCCAGGGCCAGAAACACATTAAAGCGGCTAAGCATTTGAATGCCTCGATGAATGCCGGTAGCCGCAGAGGTGACGTACACGGCGCCCAGCACTATCAGGATTATCAGCTGAGTGGTGTAGCCTTCGCTGATGCCAAACAGCTCATGCAGTCCAAAGCTGACCTGGGTGGCCAGAAAGCCAATCGGGCCAACGGTGCCTGCTACCACCGCAATCACACAGCAGGCATCGACCACGCCGCCCACCCAGCTGCGCATCAGGCGCTCGCCAAGCACCGGATACAGCAGAGTTCGCGGCTGCAGCGGAAGGCCACGGTCGTAGTGCCAGTAAGCCAGTACAACAGCTGTCAGCGAGCCAAGTACCGCCCAGGCCAGAAAGCCCCAGTGCATGAACGACTGCGCCAGCGCGCTGGCAACCGCTTCCACCGTGCCTGCTTCGGTGTCGAAGGCGGGCGGCGTGACCACGAAGTGATACACCGGCTCACCGGCAGCAAAGAAGACACCTCCTCCGGCCAGCAGGGTACACATAATGATTGAGAGCCACTTGAAAGTGCTCAGCTCAGGCTTATCCAGGCCACCCACTTTCGCGCTAGCTGCGGGTGAGATAGCCAAGCCAATAGCGATAAAAAAGGTCAGTAACAGCAGCAACTGGAAATACGAGCCCAACACCGCCGCGGTCCAGGCAAAACCGTTTGAAATCGCATCGGCCACCCCCTCAATATTGATCAGTGAAAGAACGACAAACAGAACGACAAAGCCGCCGCTAAGCCCGAGCACCACAGGGTCACCGAACTTGCCCAGCCCTGAGGCATCGTCCTTTTTTTTGGATGAGTCCATGGGGAAACCTCATTATTGATTATTGTGGGTATTAGTTATTGCGAATACTGCTTGTTATGGATATTAGCTATTGCGGGCAACGCACGGCGGATGGGCAGTGCGTCCTGGCGTGCTCAATCACCACCACGGGTTGTCGTGCGCTCCAGCAATTCGACCCAGTTGCGCCCCATAATGCGAGCAACCTCGTCTTCGCCAAACCCTTTGGCAAGCAACCCATCAATCAGGTTGGGAAAGTCTCGGCTATCGCGCAGCCAAGCCAGTGGCTTTGGCCAGCCGGCATTGTTGGCACTACCTTCACCGTAATCCATCTCTTTTGACCAGCGGCCGTTGCGCATCCATTCCAGCACTGTGGTCGGCTGGTTCTGGCATAAGTCAGTCCCCAGGCCGACGTGTTCAATACCCATCATGTCCACCGTACGGGCAATCATGTCGCAATAATCTTCCAGGGTGCAGTCTGGGCCGTTTTTGAGATGGAATGGATAGGCCGAAAAGCCCAGTAGTCCGTCATTTTCGGCAATCGCCTTGAGCACCTTGCCAGACTTGTTGCGCTTGGCGTCGTGGAAAAAGCTCGGGTTAGCGTGGGAGATGATCACCGGGCGCTCGGAAATCTCGATCGCCTCAAGCGTCGAGCGTTCGCCGCTGTGGGACATATCAATCACCATGCCGACCCGGTTCATCTCGCGAATCACCTGGCGACCAAAGCGAGTAATACCGCTGTCCTCGCTCTCATAACAACCACACGCCAACAGGCTCTGGTTGTTATAGGTGAGCTGCATGATCAGAAGGCCCAGCTGGCGCAGCACTGCGACCATGTCGATATCGTCTTCAATCGGCGAGCAGTTCTGGGCGCCGAAGAAGATGCCTACCTTGCCCGCCTGCTGGGCGCGTTCGATATCGCCCGGCGCATGTACCGGCATGATCAAGTCGCTATGGGCTTCAAACCGGCGGTTCCACTCGCCGATGCGGGTCAGGGTTTCACGTAGCGTCTCGTGGTACACCAGGGTGGCGTGGACGGCGTCCACGCCGCCCTCGCGCATCTGTTCGAAAATCTCCCGGGACCAGTTGGAGTACTGGAGCCCATCAACGGTCAGCATCTGCTTGGACATAGCCCGCTCCTTACGCCTTGACGTAACAGGTTTTGACCACGGTGTAGAACTCACGCGCATAGCGCCCTTGTTCACGCGGGCCGAAGCTGGAGTCTTTGCGACCGCCAAACGGTACATGGTAATCAGTGCCAGCGGTTGCCAGGTTGACCATCACACAACCTGTCTCAGCTTCAGCTTTGAAGCGAGTCGCCAGCGCCAGGGAGTCGGTAATAATCCCCGCCGTCAGGCCGAAGTTAGTATCGTTTAGGGTAGCGATGGCTTCGTCCATATCAGCGACCTTGATCACACAGGCTATTGGGCCGAAAACCTCTTCGCGGTTGATGGCCATCTCATTGGAGGTCTCAACAAACAGCGTGGGGGCCATAAAGTAGCCTTCGCTGGCACAACTTACCCGTTCGCCGCCGAACACCAGTTTGGCGCCATCAGCTTTGCCACGTTCAATCCAGTTCAGGTTGGACTCCAACTGACGGGCATCGGCGACTGGGCCAATCTGCACGCCCTCTTCCAGCGCTGGCCCGACTTTAGCTTTCGCTAGCCGCGCGGTCAGCTTGTCCACAAACGCATCGTGGACGGCTTCATGAACAATCAATCGAGAAGACGCCGTGCACTTCTGTCCGGTACCGGAATAAGCGCCGTTGAAGGCTGCTTCCACCGCTAGATCCAAATTCGCATCTTCAGCGACGATCAGGGCGTTCTTGGAGCCCATTTCCAGCTGGCATTTAACTAGGTTACCGGCGGTAGCAGCGGCAACACGGCGTCCCACTTCCAGCGAGCCAGTAAAGGTCAGTGCATTAATCGCAGGACTGGTGATCAGCGCTTCGCCGACGCTGCCGCCGCTGCCCATCAGTAGGTTAAAGGTACCCGCGGGCAAGGCCTGGCGACTGATGATTTCGGTCAAGGCCCAGGCGCTGGCAGGCACCAGGTTGGCAGGTTTGAAAATTACAGCGTTACCAAAGGCCAGTGCCGGGGCGATCTTCCATACCGCGGTAGCCATCGGGAAGTTCCACGGGCTGATGATGCCCACCACGCCCACTGGTTCCCGGCGGGTATCGACTTCAACGCCAGGGCGCACGGAGTCTACTCGCTCATCCAGCTGGCGTAGCACTTCAGCAGCATAGTAGTGGAAGAATTGCGCCGAACGCGCCACCTCACCCATACCTTCTGCCAGCGGTTTGCCTTCTTCGCGAGACAGCAGACGGCCCAACTCTTCCTTGCGCGCCATCAGCTCATCGCCAATCGCCATCAAGATACCGTAGCGCTGCTCCAGCCCGGTTTTGGCCCACTCACGCTGGCCCAGGCGCGCTGCATTGATTGCCTCTTTAACTTGGTCAGCGCTCGCTTGGGAATACTCACCAATCACATCAGCAAGGTCCGAGGGATTGGAGTTGGAAATGTGGCTTTCGCCGTAGACCCATTGGCCGTTGATATAAAGCGCGCGGAGGGATGGCATAGCGACCTCTTTTTATGACATTGATAACGGACTGTTGACGACATGCTAGAGAAGGCGGGAAGATAAGGACAATCAATAATTCAGATAAAACGATCAATAAAACTTACCACCAAAATTTACCATCAAAACTTACCACTATAACGAGATGAAACACTGACCATGCTTCCCGAGCTGAAACTGGCACCTTTACGCTATGTACTCGCTATCCTTGATTCGGGTGGCTTTCACGCCGCCGCCAAGCAGTTGCATCGCAGTCAGCCAGCCATTTCTATGGCAGTACGTGACCTCGAAGAGCGCCTTGGCCAACCGCTGTTTGAAAAAGGTGGCGGCAAGGCGCTGTTAACGCCCTTTGGCCGCTGGTGTGAACCACGCTTTCGCGAATTGGTGGCCCATCACGACCGAGTATGTCGCGATGCGCTGGCCATCGCACATCACCAGCGTGGGCGGGTAGATATTGCCGCAGTGCCGTCGGTCGCCAGCCGTCTTATGCCCACATTATTAGTTGGATTTCTGAAGGCTTATCCCGGTATTGATATCAGCTTGCAGGACGGCCACTCCGAGCGGGTCAATGAGATGGTATTGAAAGGCGAGGTTGAACTTGGCATCACCAGCCTATGGCTGCCCGACGACACCCTCAGCTTCGATGCGCTACTGAACGATGATATCGGCGTGGTGTGTCGTGATGACCATCCGCTAGCCCAGCAGAGTGCGTTGCATTGGCAGGCGCTCAAACCCTATACACTGATCCGCAATGGCACCTCGCGCCTGCTAGATGGATCGCCAGCCGCGGAACTTTTAACCCATAGCACGCTGTATATTTCCAACATGATTTCGCTCACTGCCATGCTAGAAGCCGGTATAGGTGTGACGACCTTGCCCCGGTTGGCGTTTCAGGAAGAGCATCAGCGGCTACGCTTTATCCCACTAGCCTCCCCCTATCTCGAACGACGAATGGGGTTACTAAAACACGCTGGACGAAGCCTCACTCCTGCTGCAGATGCTATGTATACCTATCTTTTATCAGAGCTTAGCAATATCTCGCGTACGCTAACCCTTATTTCATAACAAATGAGAATCTTCTAAAAACACTCGGTGATGACCTGAAGAGGATGCAATAGCATCAAGCGCTTTTTGACATCAAATAGCTTTAAACACCTTACAGCTTGGTGCCTTTTGTCACTGTAAAAGCAGGCCTTTATTATTGGCATGGAACTAATAATCCGTCCGGTTGCAACGAGCGGCCACTTGGCGGGTCGTAGTGTTGCGCAACAATGTTTTTAAGCATAGAGGTTAACCCACGTTAGCGAAACCAAGGCGTTAGCCTGATGCAATGCGGCACGCTGCCAAACAGCGCCTGGATGCAATGTTACTGGCAACGTTTGTGGGTAATCTTTATTATCTGCTGTCTTTTTAATAGGTTAGGTTAGGAGCGTGACATGGATAAACGAGCACCCTGGATAATCACGCTCTTATTAGTAACCGTTCTGAACGCGCCGCAGGCGTTTGGCGCTAACTCCTTCAAGATAATTACTTCATTTAGCGTGATCGAAGACCTCGTGAAGCGGGTAGCGGGCAGCGATATCACGATTACCAACCTTGTGCCAACGGGGAAAGATGTCCACCGCTGGGAGCTAACACCCCCCAATGTGCTGGCCATTGAAGAAGCAGATATTATGTTTTACAACGGTTTTGGCTTAGAGCCTTGGATGCGCCACGTGGAAGCGATGGCTCGAGACAGCCTTACCCTGATCGCCCTTGCCGAAAATGCCGACTATGAGCCGCTGCCTATTTCAACAGGGCAGTTTAAAGGCAACCCTGACCCCCATATGTGGATGGACCCTAAAGGGGCCGCCGCTTATATCGACGTGATCGCGCAAACCCTAATCGAGCACTACCCCGAGAAAACCGAAGCCTTTAACACCAGAGCCACAGAGGCCCATGAGGCGCTAGCAAAGCTGAATCGAACACTATTAGAGCGCCTACAAGGCATACCTCAAACCAATCGCCTGTTGGTGACCAGTGAGGCAGGCATGAGCTATTTTGCGCGCGCCTATGAGTTTGAGTACGCCGCTATTTGGGGCGTAAACCATGAAACCCTTGGCAGCGCCGACGCAATGGCGTCAATGAGCATGCGTTTGGCGGAAAAACGCCCACAGGCACTGTTTTATGAAAGCACAGTGCCGTGTATTCATATGGACGCCCTCGCCCGGGAGGTGAACGTAAGCCTTAAAGGCCCGCTTTATGTGGATACATTGGGGGCAAGCGATAGCCCCGCCTATAACTACCCCGCTATGCTGCGCCACAACGTGGAGCAGCTTCACGAAGGCTTAGGCGGGGCCCGTGCCGACTAGTCAGCGCCCTACTATTATTAGCAAACCGCGAACACGTAATAGCTAACGCGGATTACTCTGTTAGTACCCGCAACGAGTTAATCAGCAAGTCAGGCTGGCTCTGTTCTATGGGCTCACCGTGGTTATAGCCGTAGGGCAACGCCACGGTGGTAAAGCCCGCGGCTTTGCCTGCCGCTATATCGTGACGGGAGTCCCCCACCATCACGCTGGCTGAAGGGGGAATATCCAGCGCTTGTGCAGCGTGCAAAAGCGGCGCCGGGCTGGGCTTTTTCTCGGCCAGCGAATCGCCGCCCAGACAAAGAGTAAACAATGGCAGCAGTTCAAAGTGGCTTAAGATTGGCGCAATAAAACGTTCGGGTTTATTAGTGATTAACACCAACGCATAGCCCTTTTGGTGCAAGGCATTAAGTGTCGCCTGCACCTCTGGATAAAGCTGAGTCAGCGCATTGGGGGCTGCACTGTAGTGACGCATAAACGCGTCATACGCGTTGGCCTGCAAGGCTTGCCCTGGCGCCTGTTCAACCGCCCAGGTTAGCGCTCGTTCCACCAATACCGGCGCGCCGTTACCCACCCAGTCGCGCACGAGTTCTTCGCTAGGTGCTGCTAGGCCAACCTCATTCAGCGCTTTCTGTAAGGCGACCGCTAAATCTGGCACGGAATCAATTAACGTGCCGTCTAAATCAAATGCAATTAACCGCTTTCCTTGCAAAATAGTGTGCACGCTGCTGCTCTCCTATAGGGCGCAATGAAGCCCTGCTGACTCAACGTAATATCCATTTCTTTTACTATCTTATCGTTTTTGCACATCGTAAGGCAGGCTAGAAGGTTCTATGCTGAGGCTATATTAGCAAGGAGAGCATAATGGCCATTCCACGAATTGTGATCGTTGGCGGCGGTGCGGGCGGGTTGGCCCTTGCCACACGCCTTGGACAGACCCTAGGCAAAAAAAAGCGCGCGGAGATCGTACTGTTGGATCGCAACGCCACCCATGTATGGAAGCCGCTTTTACATGAACTGGCCACTGGAGCGCTTAACTCCAGCATGGATGAGGTAGATTACCGCGGGCACTCCTCCGCCCACCATTACCGCTACCAGCGCGGCTCATTGGATGGTCTTGATCGCGAGAAAAAAGTCATTCACCTGTCGCCCATTTTGGATGAAAACGGTGAGGAAGTACTGCCCGCCCGGGAGCTTACCTACGACTATCTCGTGCTAGCACTCGGCAGCGTTTCAAACGATTTTGGCACCGAAGGTGTTGCAGAACACTGCCACTTTATGGACTCGCCCCAGCAAGCCAAGGCGTTTCAGCACCACATGATTAATACCTTTTTACGCTATACCGACCCCTCGCTACGCCAACATACCCAATTAACCATTGGCATCGTGGGGGGCGGCGCTACCGGCGTAGAGCTTTCCGCCGAACTGTTAGACGCCTCGCGCCTGCTCAACGCCTACGGCGTTACCGCACTTGATCACCAGAATATCAGCGTGCATTTGATCGAAGGCGCCCCTCGCCTGTTGCCCGCCCTTTCCGAGCGGATTGGTCTCACTGTTCAGCAAGAGCTGGAGAGCATGGGAGTTCACGTGCATGTGAACACCACTATTAAGCAGGCGCAGCAGTACCAGCTAATCACGGATGATGGGGACGTTATCGAAACCGACCTAAACGTGTGGGCGGCAGGGATTAAAGCGCCCCCTTTTTTAGCAGAGATTGGCTTAACGACTAATAAGAAGAATCAAATCCAGGTGGCGCAAACGCTACAAAGTGTTGATGACCCGCATATCTTTGCCATGGGCGATTGCGCCAGCTGCCCACAAGGGGAGGACAGCACCGTGCCGCCCCGCGCCCAGGCAGCCCACCAGCAAGCCAAGCTGCTGGCTAAAAATCTAGTGAATGCGCTGGAGAGCAAGCCGCTGAAACCGTTTATTTACCGCGACCACGGCTCGCTGGTGTCACTGGCTCGCTATGACGCGGTAGGCAACTTGATGCGCAGCTCCGCTTCTCGCGGACTGTTTCTAGAGGGCTGGCTGGCACGCCAAGCCTACGCTTCGCTCTACCGGATGCACCAGCTCTCTATTCATGGCGCACCTAAAACCGGGCTTGCCTGGCTAGTCGATAAGCTAAACCGCTACCTGAAACCACGCATGAAACTGCACTAAACCGCTATTTTAGCCCTGCACATTTAACCCGGCACCTTGGCCAGTTCGTTACGCAGCTGCTGAATAACACTGTCGTAACCGTAGGGGTCACTTGCTTGATGGGCATTAAAAATGGCCGAGCCTGCGACAAAGGTATCGGCACCGGCGGCGGCGATATCGGCAATGTTGTCTACTTTTACGCCGCCGTCGATCTCTAGGCGGATCGGGCGACCAGACGCATCAATACGTGCCCGCGCTTCGCGCAGCTTATCCAGCGTACCAGGGATAAACGACTGGCCACCGAACCCTGGGTTAACACTCATCAGCAGCACCATGTCGATTTTGTCCATCACGTAATCAAGGTACGAAAGCGGGGTCGCTGGATTAAACACCAGCCCCGCTTTGCAACCGCCGTCACGGATCAGTTGCAGCGACCGGTCGATATGCTCGGAAGCCTCTGGGTGAAACGTGATGTAGTTCGCCCCGGCCTCGATAAAGTCGCCAATCATACGGTCAACCGGCTTCACCATTAGATGTACATCAATGGGCGCAGTAACGCCGTGCTGCCGCAGCGCTTTGCACACCATGGGGCCAATGGTCAGGTTGGGCACGTAGTGGTTGTCCATCACGTCGAAGTGAACAATATCAGCACCGGCGGCCAACACGTTATCAACCTCCTCGCCAAGCCGCGCAAAATTAGCGGAGAGAATCGAAGGGGCAATCAGAAAATCGTGCGCAGCGGACATAATGCGTTCCTTGGTTACCAGGGGAAGTAGGCGCACATCTTACCAGAGCCATCCACGAAGCCCCATCTTGCTGAACGGGCAGGCTGCACGAAGCCATACACTCATATTCTTAAAAAGAATATAAAACACAATTGTAATTCCACAATCACAGGTATAACCTTAGTGCCATTGCGACAAGATCGCCCCCGAATTTAAGGAGCCTGCTATGCCTTTGCCAACGTTTTCACGCCCCCTTTTCCGCCGCAGTCTGCTGTCGATTGCCCTGGGTGCAACAGTAGCCAGCGCCGCTTTATCCAGCACGGCGGCGGCTCAAGAACGCGAGCTACTGAACTCCTCCTACGATATCGCCCGTGAACTTTTCAGCGCTATCAACCCCGAGTTCCAAGCGTGGTGGCAAGAAGAGCACGGTGAAGAGATTGATATTAACCAATCCCACGGTGGCTCTTCCGCGCAAGCGCGCGCCATCCTGCAGGGCCTGCGTGCAGATGTCGTCACCTTTAACCAGGTAACGGATGTTCAAGTGCTCGCTGATGCTGGTTTAGTCGCGGATGATTGGCAGGAAGCGTTTGAAAACAACGCCTCTCCTTACTACTCCACCACCGCATTTTTGGTACGCAAAGACAATCCCAAAGGCATCGAAAGCTGGGATGATTTGGTTAAAGAAGATATTCAAATGGTCTTCCCTAACCCTAAAACCTCCGGTAACGGCCGCTACACCTACTTAGCCGCTTGGGGCTTTGCTGAAAACGAATTTGATGGCGATGAAGAGCAAATCCACGACTTTATGCGCACCTTCCTGCGCAACGTAGCGGTCTTTGATACCGGCGGTCGCGGCGCTACCACCAGCTTCATCGAGCGCGGTATCGGTGATGTCCTGATCAGCTTCGAGTCGGAAGTGAACAACATCCGTAGCGAATACGGCAGCGACGATTACGAAGTTATCGTGCCGCCGGTCAGCGTCTTGGCCGAGTTCCCAGTCGCAGTGGTTGGCCCTAACGCAGAGCGCAACGGCAATAGTGACCTGGCCCAGAGCTACCTTGAGTACCTGTACAGCGAAGATGCCCAGCGCCAGTTAGCAGGCTTTAACTATCGGGTTCACAACGAAACCGTGGTGGCAGAATTTGCCGACCAATTCCCTGAAACCGAGCTGTTTGAAGTTGAGGACGTGTTCGGTAGCTGGGAAGAAGCGATGGAAAACCACTTTGCCGGTGGTGCCCTACTTGACCAACTGCAGCGTCGTTAACGGTACCCCATGCGCCAATTTGCACTATGGCGGCCCGGCAGCACACGCGTGCTGCCGGGCTTTGGCCTTTCAATGGGTATCAGCGTGATGTTTATCTCGCTGGTACTGTTACTTCCGATCACGGGCCTTTTTGGCCAGTTGGCGGGGCTTAGCCTTGCCGAGTATTGGGCGATTATTACCGAAGGCCGCGTGGTGGCCAGCTACATGGTTACCATCGGCGCGGCCGCCGTAGCCGCACTGGTTAACGCGGTATTTGGCCTACTGCTGGCCTGGGTACTGGTGCGCTATGAGTTCCCCGGTAAGCGTCTATTAGACGCCTTAATGGATTTACCCTTTGCGCTGCCCACGGCCGTGGCGGGTATCACCCTTGCTACGTTATATGCGGGCAGTGGCTGGATGGGCCAACTACTAGAGCCATTAGGCTTTCAAGTAGCCTATACCTGGGTAGGTATCGCCCTGGCTATGGCGTTTACCAGCATTCCTTTTGTGGTGCGCACTGTTCAGCCAGTGCTTGAAGACCTGCCTGCCGAGGTGGACGAAGCCGCTATGTCCCTGGGTGCAACCGACGGCGTAGCGTTTCGCCGGGTGATCATGCCGCACCTTTGGCCTGCGCTGGTCACCGGCACCGGGCTTGCCTTTGTACGCTCGCTGGGCGAGTTCGGGGCGATTATCTTTATCGCCGGTAATATGCCCTACGAAACGGAAATTACCGCGCTGATGATTTTCGTCAAGCTACAAGAGTATGACTACGCCGGTGCCTCTGCGATTGCCTCGGTGGTACTGATGGTATCGCTTGCCCTGCTGCTGGCGATCAACATTTGGCAAGGCCGCTTCGTGCGCCGCTTGCATGGAGAAAAAGGCTAATGCGCAGAATTGGTGATGCGCCCTCTGTGCGGCGCCTATTAATTGGCGCGGCGCTGTTTCTCGCCGCACTTTTTTTGCTGCTGCCGCTGGTGGCTATTTTTGCCCAAGCATTCTCCCAGGGCGTGATGGTGTTTTGGGCCAACGTAAGCAATACATTCACCTTGCACGCCATCGGCTTAACACTGGTAATCGCGCTACTGACGATTCCTGTGTGCCTGGTATTTGGTGTGGCCCTTGCGTGGCTGGTAACCCGCTTTAGCTTTCCTGGTCGGCGCATATTACAAACGCTGATTGATATTCCGTTTGCCGTTTCACCAGTGGTCGCCGGGCTTATTTATCTGCTGCTCTATGGGCGTAATGGTTGGATTGGTAGCTGGTTAGATACCTATGACATCCAGCTGATGTTTGCCTGGCCCGGCATCCTCATGGTGACAATTTTCGTTACCTGCCCCTTCGTTGCGCGCGAGCTTATTCCGCTGATGCAGGCCCAAGGTTCGAGAGAAGAAGAAGCTGCGGTGACCCTCGGTGCTGGCGGCTGGACCACCTTCCGGCGTGTCACGCTCCCCAACATTCGCTGGGCGCTGCTGTACGGGATCATTCTCACCAACGCCCGAGCGGTGGGTGAATTTGGTGCCGTATCAGTGGTCGCAGGGGCTATTCGTGGGAAAACCAACACATTGCCGCTGCATCTAGAGCAGCTTTATCAGGATTACAACACGGTGGGCGCGTTTGCCAGCGCCGCACTGCTGGCCCTTATTGCCCTGTTAACCCTTGCGGCCAAGGCAGGCCTGGAATGGCGCGCATCGCGCCGGGAGGCTTTCTTATGAGTATTCGCTTAGAGAATATTGCCAAGCACTTTGCCAATACCCAGGCACTGGAGCCCATCAACCTCGATATCCACGAAGGTGAGCTGGTAGGCTTGCTCGGCCCCTCTGGTTCAGGAAAAACTACTCTGCTGCGCATTATTGCCGGGCTTGAGAGTGCGGATCGCTCGCCTACGCCGGGTAAAATCATCTTTGGTGATCGCGATGTGACCCATGTCCACGTGCGCGACCGCCGGATTGGCTTTGTCTTCCAGCACTACGCGCTATTTCGCCATATGAGCGTGTACGACAACGTGGCGTTTGGCTTAACCGTCATGCCTAGAAAGCGGCGCCCTTCTAGCGGTGAAATTCGTGCGCGGGTGTTTAGACTCTTGGAAATGGTTCAGCTGCAAAATTTGGCTAACCGCCTGCCCGCTCAACTCTCAGGCGGCCAGCAACAGCGCGTATCGCTGGCTCGCGCCCTGGCCGTTGAGCCGGATGTGCTGCTACTGGACGAACCGTTTGGGGCGCTGGATGCCAAAGTACGCCAGGATCTGCGCCGCTGGCTACGCCGCCTCCACGAAGAGTTAAACTTCACCAGCGTGTTTGTCACCCACGACCAAGAAGAAGCATTAGAGCTATCCGACCGCGTTGTGGTGATGAGCAACGGCCGCATCGAGCAGATTGACACGCCGGACTCGCTCTATCGCTCACCGAAAAACCGCTTTGTGTTTGAGTTTCTGGGCGATGTAAACCACCTAGAAGGCCGTGTGCGCGAAGGCGTACTTACCTGCGGCGACGCCCACTTAAACGTTGACCTACCCGATGGCGATGAAGAGCTGCTGCTGCGCCCCCATGAGGTACGCCTTTCGGAGCAGCCTAGTTCAGGGAGCCACTTGCCGGTGACAGTTACTGCTATTTCCCCGGTGGGGGCAGAAGTGCGTGTTGAACTGGAAGCCGACTGGCTGGCTAAACCGTGGCTTGCCACCGTGCGCCATGCGGATTTCGAGCGGCTAGAGATGCGTCGCGGGCAACGTCTGTTTGCCCACCCCCGCCAGTGGCATCGATTTAAAGAGGACGTACCCACGTCTGAGAAGCAAACGCGGGCGGCATAAACCGTTATACTGGCGTAGTTTTGCGTTTAAAGATGCGCCAACGTGTTGTCGGCCAAGCTTTTTTTGCATATTGTGGCTTCACGCCCTAACGGGCGATAACTATTTATCACGGTGACTGCGGAGAATCCTATGCGTCGGCGCCACTTTTTACGCTTTTCTGGGGCACTACTGGCCGGTGTTTTACTAGCAGGCTGTGCCAGCCCTCAATATCTTCAGCTTAGCCCCGAACGCAGTACTAACGTGCCGCAAACGGGCTCCGGACAGCAGGTGACCGTTATTGCGGCCGATGCGCGAAGCAGTGAGGTTATTGGCACTCGCTCGGGTGGCACGATGTCCACCGCGCAAATTACCGTCAATAGCCATGAGCTGATACCGCGTTTGCAGGCAGAAGCCGAACGCGCTGTACGCGATATGGGGTTCAACCCAACCCGTGAAGCCGCACAAGGACGCCCGACGCTGAAGCTCGAGCTTGCCAGCCTAAACTACGCCCGCGGCGATAGCGGCCAGCCGCTGGTGGATGAAGCACGCATTGAAGGGGTATTCCGGGCCATCGCCGAAAATAAAGGCTCCACCTATACCGGCACTTATACGTCTCGTCGCACCCAGGGCTATGCCATCAAACCCGGTGAAGACGCTAATACGCGTATGTTAAATGACCTGCTAAGCGATGGTTTGAACCGCGCGTTCAGCGACCCAGAGCTGGGCCGCCTGCTTGCTCGCTGAATCTTGCTAGCAACAGCGATTCACAATACCGACTCGTAAAAGCCGGTTAGCAAAAACCGCGATAGCTCTCGTTAGAACGGCTTTGGTCAGTACGCTACCGGGCGCGGACACAGTGACTGCTCCCCACCCTACGTCGCTACGCAACCATGGGTGAGGCTTCCCACGTCTTAGGCCGCAGCCGGTGCGTGACCGGTCTTACACAGGCCTCGATGGGCAGAGACGGACAGCCCTTCCGCCTTTAATTTTAAAATGCCTTGCTGGCGAATAGTGATCGCGGCGTTTACGTCACGGTCAATCGCCTTTGTGCCACAGCTTGGGCAATCCCAGGTGCGGACACTGAGGGGCATTTGTTCGACTTTGTGGCCGCAGCCCGCGCAGGTTTTGGAGCTGGCGAACCATTGGTCGATTCTGACCAGATGCTTGCCTTGCTGCTTCGCCTTATACGCCAGTTTTTCGATCAACCTGCTCCAACTGGCATCGGCAATATGCTTGGCCAGCTTGCGGTTTTTGAGCATGTTTTTCACGCTCAGTGTCTCGACCACCACCGCTTGGTTGTCGTCAATGAGTTGTCGAGACAGTTTGTGCTGGAAGTCAGCACGCACATTCCCCAGCCGCTCGTGCGCCTTGGCGAGCATTAGCCGCGCTTTCGCACGGCGCTTGCTACCTTTCTGGCAGCGTGAAAGCGCTTTCTGCTTGCGGCGTAGGTTGGCAGACGCCAGCTTCAAGAAGCGAGGATTGGCGACCTTGCGGCCAGTGGAGTCGATGGCCAGATGCGTTAAGCCCATATCGACCCCCAGCACCGTCTCCACCGTTTGCAGCGGTGCGGTTGCCTCCACACCATCCTCCACCAGCAGCGAGGCAAAATACTTGCCTGTGGGGGTGCGGGTCAGTGTGATGCTTTTCAGCGTGCCGGCGATCTCTCGATGGATTCGGGCTTTAATCGGCGTAAGCTTGGGGACTTTGATCCAGTCATCACCCGCCTTAACGCTGGTGCAGTGATAGCTCGATTGCTTGCCATGCTTGCGTTTAAAGCGCGGATAGCGGGCTTTTAGCTGGGGGTTAAAGAAGTTCTGGAAGGCGCGATCCAGGTTAATGCACGCCTGTTGCAGTGCGATAGAATCAAACGCTTTGAGCCAGTGGTAGTTGCGAGACTTCTTCGCCACCGCCAACAACGGCTTGAGGTCTTTCTTAGCGCGCAGCTTGGTGCCATGGCGCTTGTACTGCGAGCTGATAATGTGCAGTGCCTTGTTGTACGTAAACCGCACCGCGCCGAATTGCTGATTCAAGAAATCAGCCTGTTCGGGGGTGGGGTAGATGCGTACTTTGGTGGCTGTTAACACAACGGCTTCAACTCGTTGACTGTATGAATGTATAGTGCCAGATAAATACGAAACTACAACCCCTGCAGCGCTAGCGCGCTGCCCGCTTGTATCCCCGCCCTCAATCGGGCGAGGGTTTACGCGGATTTTTGCTAAACGTGTGGACCGCGCCTTTTTAATGCCCATACGCTTTCACTGCACCCTCGCTCGTCGGCCTCACCGTTTTCTAACAGCTCGACCTGAAAGTTAGGCGCCAGCAAGCGTTCAACTTCTCTACTGGGAACGCTAAAGGGCGGCCCAGCCTCCTGATCCCCGTGGGATAAGCTGACGAGCAGACCTTGAGCCCCAGGCGGAACTAGCTGGGCTAGATGAAATGCATAGCGCTCGCGGGTGGCCGGTGGCAAAGCAATCAGCGAGGCGCGGTCGTAAAACGCCCCCACTTCCGCCGCCTGCTTGATATGCAGATGAAAGAAATCTCCGCACCACAGCTCAACGCTACCTTGACGAGACACATCAAAGCCTGCCTGGGTATAGCGGGAGACTCCGGCGCTCCGCTGGGCAAAAAACTGCTCAATTGCTTCCGGCGCTAGCTCAATACCCAACACCGGATGCCCCTGTTCAGCCAACCAGCGCATATCTAGACTTTTGCCACATAGCGGCACCAGCACTTTGGCGCCGGGCGTTACCCCTAGCGTTGACCAATAGCGAGCCAACGCCGGATGAGTGTCGGATAAGTGAAAGCCGATACGCCCCTCTTGCCAGCGCTGTCGCCATGGGTTTTCCATCGCTATACCCTCGTTCAAAGCCCTCGTTTAAGGCGCTCGTTTAAAACCAGCGGTCGCGCTTTTTACGACGGCGAGGCAAATGGGGAACAATCAACCCCACCAGTAGGCCAGCGCCCGCCACACCACCGCCGTACATGAAGTAGCGCATTAGCAGGTCTTCTTCCTGGGTATCTAAACGCGCCTGGAGTGCCCGCACCTGCTGGCGAGACTGTTCTGCTGCGCTATCAAGCTCGCGGTTGCGTGCTTCTAGCTCGGCAATACGCTGCTCACGCACTTCCAGGGTTTCACGCATGGAGCTAACCCGCTGCTCCCAGGTAGCGTTAATACTGTCCAGCTCTTCGGTCAGCTCACCCACTTGGCTCTCAAGCACCGGCAGCTGTTCACGGGCGCTGGGGGTTTGCTGTAACTCGCTGCTTAACACCCACACCGTATCGCCGCTGCTACTGCGCACGCGGGTGTAATTACCGCTGGTTTCAAGCGCTTCTACCTGCTCACCAGCATTCAGCGTTCCCACGATGCGGTAACCATCAGTGGGGCCGCTGCGTACATAGGTGTTTAACTCATCGCTGACCCAGGCCTGACTATCAGACTGGGCAAACGCTGAGGTGCCGCTAACGCTTAACAACACACCTACGGCAGCGGCATAACAACTCAAACGAAATTTTTCTACTGGCATGACGTCATGTCCTGATCGTAAAACGGGCGGTGGCCGACGAAGTCACCCGCACGTACCGCTAAGCTTTGCGCTTGTATTAGGCGCTTACCCTTCTCCGCGGGGAGGCAACGGAAAGGGACGAGGAAACTCCGCAACACGGGCATCGCTTTTTACTGCCTTTAAAGGACCTTCGCGCTCTACTTCATCAATGCGCACAATGGCATTGAGAGGCAGATAACTTCGCTTCACCCCCTCAAAGGTTCGCTGTAGTTTTTCAGCTCCTGGATCAACGACTACCCGCGATGCATCGTCAAAGACAAACTCCTCGACTTCAATAAAGCCCCAGAGTTCGCTTTGAAAGATCTCTCTTACATATAAATCCCAAATTTCACCCTGTTGGTGAACCACTACACGGTAAATCGGCTTGGCCGCCATCTTGGCCTATTCCTCTTGCCACTTGAAGGTAACGTTATCCCGCCTAGCCTATCATATTCCAGGGTAGCGCCTTTAGCAGACATCATCGAAAACAGCGCTTTCATTGTTTATCAGCCTCAAAGGGAAGTGATTAGCCGGTGGTAGCGCCCTTCGTGTATGGTGAGATGTACTTTGGTGAAGTTACTTACTGGCCGCCAGGCTTTAAAAACTTTGAATTAATGGAGCGCGTTTACGGTTTTAACGCTTATCAAGCATCAATGATTGCTCTTAACCCGTAAAGTACACAGAAACAAGTGCACACCTTCTTTCCGAAAGAGGCCTGAGGGGGACAGAGGGTTCTGCAAGTTGCTTTGGCGTTTACCCACACCGCCGCATTGGAGGCTTGATCTATTTAAAACGCCCAGAGGATCTCGACTTCTATGTATAATCCCCGCTATAGCAAGGGTAAGGAGTCTATGTGACGAACCACCAAGAGGCCTCTTCACCTGAAGATGCCAAGCTCAACGATCTCTTGAGCAACTTTGATGACGCGGTGCGCCTGCTTTTGCAGGCGCCTGATGCCTCCAAAGTAGCGAAACTCCCCCGGGTAATGGATGCCGCGCGACGTGCCTTGATGGAAGACGGCGGCTGCGCCGCCCTTGAGGCACGCGCGGCGGATTTTGAATCCGCCGGGGTATTTGAAGGGTCTGATTGGGCAACTCCCCAGTATTTAATCCCTACGCTTACCCCCTTTGCGCTGAAAAGTGCCGATGCAAATGTCGTTGTGATCGAAGCATTGAGCGAACTGCGACTTCTGGCCGTTGCTAAGGGCGATTATCTGCATTCGCTGGTCTCCCAGGAGCATGCTCATCACTATTTAACCCAAGTGATGGCCATTAACCTGTGGCTGCTGTTCAACGCACCAAGTGAAGCAGAACGTGAAACCCAGGGTCGGTTAGCTAATATCCCCCGCCAGCTCTTCCAGCACTTGGCTGAGCGTATTGGCTACGAACATGTTATTGACCAGCTAATTGATGAAATCTGGCGAATCCTTAAGCAGCGTCCGATTCAGGTCGATGCCATTAAGCAGATGATTACCCAAATCGCCTTGTGCCAAGCCAACCCAGAGATAGACCTGGGCTCAAGCGGCCAAGGCGCCGACAGGCTGGTCAGCTCGCTTTACGGGCCGACCCAAGCCTGCCGAGAGGATCCAGGCGTTGCGCTTTACCGAGAACGATTGGAGCGGATGGACAGCGCTGCATTGCAAGCGGAATCCACCGGCTTCGCCCGTGCCATGCACGATACGGGGCTAGTATCACCCTACCATGCCGTGCTGATGCGCTATTTGCTGGAAGAAGGCGACCACCTGCTCTCCGAGGCATTAGGGCTATCAGCCACCGGCCGTGACTGCCTGTTGTGCTATCGCGAGCTGGTACACGCGCTAATTCGTAGCGGCGTTTATCCAGCTACCGCCCAGGCAGTTTATGGCCTAGCACTGCTACTTGAGCGAGGTATTCTTTATCAAGCTCCGGTAGCACCCGCCATGTGGCGCCAACTTAATCTGCAGCTGTCTGAGTGGTCAGAGGCGCGGCTTACCATTGCCTACGGCGATTATGCGTCTCCGCGGGCACGCTTAATTGAAGGCGTACTCTGTATGCTGGGGCTTCCGCTAGGCGTTGGCCAAGGCAACAATCCCACATGCCAGTCGGCTCGGGCACTTTCCATGTGGGCCTATAACGACCCCGACTACCTGCTGCAAATGGTGACCTGGGCGGCACGTGACGACGAAATTATCATGCATTTCGAAGGCCAACCTATCTCTTCCATGGAAAGCGCGCTGGGCGTTGCCGCCGAGTTGCCTATGGATCTAGATCCAGTCTCGCTGATTGTTGTGCCCCACCTAGACCGTATTTATGCCGAAATGGGCAGGCGCTGTATTGGCCGTGAAGGCGACCCCCACCGCTGGGTAAATCCCGAGTTTCACGGATGGTGGTCTGGTCGTGGCTTTAGCATCAATGTCGACGTTGCAACAGGTCAACTCTGTAATGTGGATGACTTTGTGCGCCACTTCTACGCAAGCTACCACCCTTACTACAATGGTAATCAACCGCTTATTCACCCGCAGCCGGCTGGCATTGCGGTGACCGACAGTGCCGCCCGCTTTATTGGCTGGCATGCGATTACGATTTTACGCGCGTCACTCGACCCAAATGACGTCATGCGTATCTACTTCTATAACCCCAATAACGATAGCGGGCAAAACTGGGGCGACGACGTAAAAGTCGGCACCTCCGGTAACGGCGAACGGTTTGGCGAAGCTTCACTGCCCTTCGACCAGTTCACCTCCCGGCTGTATATTTACCACTACGACCCACTGGAACGGGGCGAGCTTGCCAAAGTATCGCATGAGGAGCTTGAAAGCGTTAAAGGCTATCTTCACCGTAGCTGGGGGGCTGCTCGACTGCCGCCTACCGAACTTCAGGCAAACGAAGGCCCCAACACGCCGCCAGAAGGGCCCTAATAGCTGCCATTAATAACCCCATAGACCCCATGATTCGACTCGATCAATTGTTGGTCAGCCAAGGGCTGGCCAACTCACGTACCCGCGCCCAACGGCTGATCCGTAATGGACGCGTTCACCTTGCCGATGGGCGCGCGCTTATCAAACCTTCGGAAAAGTGGCCCGCCGATATCCCGTTACAGGTAGAAGATGATCCGGAGGAGCGCTATGTTTCCCGGGCGGGTTTAAAGCTGGAAGGTATCCTTAAGGCACTTGAGATGCGCCTGGATGGGCGAGGCGTGCTGGATATTGGCCAGTCCACGGGCGGCTTTACCGACTGCGCGTTGTCGTTTGGTGCCCAGCATGTAGTGGGCGTTGAGGTGGGCCACGGCCAGTTGGCAGACACGCTGCGTGCCGACCCAAGGGTAGCTTGCCTGGAAGGTTTAAACGCCCGCCAAATGAGCACCTCGAAAGCCCTTCTGCAGGCGCTCACAGAGCACCCCATTGACCTTGCCGTCATGGATGTCTCGTTTATCTCGCAAACCCTTATCTTACCCGAGATTGCTGCACTGCTGCCCCAGGCAGGCCAGCTTCTCTCGCTGGTAAAGCCACAGTTTGAGCTGGAGCCCGGCGCGTTAGATAAACGCGGCGTGGTGCGCAACCGCAGCCGCTATGCCGAGGTAGAGCAGAAAATTCGTGGCGCCTGTGAACAGTGCGGGCTGCATGTTAGCCATTGGCAAGAGAGCCCGATTACCGGCAGTGACGGTAATCGGGAGTTTTTACTGTTCGCCAGTAAGCGATAGTCAACGTATTGAGTTTGAGATTAATTAGCTTAAGTTAGCGGGCGGTAGCCGCTTGGCGGACTGCACTTTGATGGTCTTCCCATCATCGGGGTGCAGCCACACATCCATCTGCTCAAAGGCTATCCGCACGCCCGCTTCCCGAAATAGCTCATCCACCCGGCAGTTAACCTCATCGGCGGCAAACAGCCGGTCAACCAAGTCATTAACAAAGATACGCAGTTCAAAGTTCATACTGTGCTGCCCATAGCTTAGGCAGAACACTTGGGGCTCCGGGTCTGTTAGTACTCGCTCGTTCTCATCGGCGGCTTGGCGCAGCAATTGATGTACTAACGGCAAGTCAGACCCGTGGGAGACACCATAAGTGAGTACCACGCGGGTAACGTTATCCGACAGCGACCAGTTGATAAGCTGATCGGTGACAAAGGTTTTATTAGGAATAATAATCTCTTTGCGATCAAAGTCGGTGACCGTAGTGGCACGAATGCGTATTCGGCTAACGGTGCCATGAAGGTTGCCAATGGTAATCGTGTCACCAATCCGTATGGGGCGCTCAAACAGGATAATCAGGCCGGAAATAAAGTTGGCAAAGATCTCCTGCAAACCAAAGCCCAAGCCGACACTCAGCGCCGCCACCAGCCACTGCAACTTA
Source organism: Halomonas sp. GFAJ-1 (assembly GCA_002966495.1). Lineage (NCBI taxonomy): Bacteria > Pseudomonadati > Pseudomonadota > Gammaproteobacteria > Oceanospirillales > Halomonadaceae > Halomonas > Halomonas sp. GFAJ-1. The sequence continues at coordinate 2,009,025 of CP016490.1, read as the reverse complement.
TCCCAGGAAACGCCCAGCGTGGCCAGGGCCATCACGACCCCCGTACCGACGATGGTGTAGGAAAGCAGCGAGCTAATCGCATAGGCACTGCCCTGCTTGAGCGCTAGGCGCGAAAGCACCATCACTTCTAGCAAGCCAGGTAGGTTACTAGCCATAATAAACGTTAGCGCAATAACAAGCAGCGCGGCGAACACATCCGAAATCGATAGCGTATCGCCAACTAAGTCGCCCTCCTGGGCATCCCATAGCGCTACGTGATCTAGATAGCCCAACACCGTGAGCAGATCCGCCCACACCAAATACAGCAGCGCGCTGAACCCAATTAACAAGATAAGTTTAGAGAGCCGCAGCGACTGGGTATTGATCTTCTCCATATCCAGCGGCGGCTCCTCCACAACCTCCAGCCCGCCTTCAGCACCTTCTTGCACCATGGCGCGGCGCCGGGCCAACGCGCGACGATACGCAAGCCTGCGCGCCGCCACTGCCAAGCTACGCACGACGGTAGCTTCAACCACTACCCATAGCCCTAAGAGGTAGAGCGTACTGGCAAAGCGCCCGACTAGGCGCAGCGCAGTATACTCGTACCCCCAGGCGACTAAGCCCAGCAGCATTAGCGGCACCGAGGCCATCGTTAACCCGAGTATCAAACGAAAGAGCCTTACGCCAAAAAATGGTACATGGGATAAGATCAATTGCCCCAGCCACCAGCTCATGGCGAGTAGCCCCATAGAGAATAACCCCATGGCCACTGGTCGCAGCGCCAGGGGTGTTTCCATCTGTTCTGACATGGCGGCAATAGCCACCACAGGGGCCAGCGCAACACCTAATCCGCCAAGCAACTTACGCAGCCGTGCGTTATAGCCGGGAGACCAGGTAAAGTGCCGCTCGGCTACTCCGTCAGGTATGAGCAATCTACGCCCAAGAGCTACTACGCCCCAGCTTAAGCCTAGCTGCAACAGCGCTGGCGCCACACTATTTGCCAACGCGCCTTGCCCCGCCTGCAGCCCAACGCCGATGCCCGCTAACGCCAGAGGGCCAGGGATGGCCAGCAAGGCATTGAGCAGCACCGCTTTAGGCGTATGGAGCTGGGTATCGCTTTTTAATCGCCCAATTTGCGAGTGGATAAGCGCTAGTCGGGTTTTAATGCGACGACGCAAGCCGACGAGTAGCAGGCCAATCAACACCAGCGGCGCTCCGCCAAGCATTTGCCAAGAAAGCCCCTCCCACCGGTTCGGCAAAATAGCGCGCCATTCGCCCTCCCGCCATTCAGCACGGACATTGTTAGGCAACTGACGCAGCCAATTCAAATCTAACGGGCGGCTATTGGCGACCCAGAACAACTGCTCATCAATCGTGGCGCGTAAGCTACGCGTGGTCATTAGTAACTGCTGCTGATTGAGCTGCAATTCGATGGCGGCACTTAACAAGCTGCCATAAGACTGTTCAAGCTGTTCTACCAGCTCGCGACGGGATTGATACAGCCGTGAGAGGGAGTTAACCAAGCCCGGTGTAACCTCGACCCCCGCTTCTTGCAGCCGCTGGGTGGCTAGGCGCTCGCCTTGGCGTAGCTGGTCACGTTGGCGGATTAAATCAAACTGCTTTAGGCGCAGGTCTGCAATTTCGTCCTGTAAATCGCGCCGGGGAGCGATAGTCGGCAACGACTGACGCTGCTCGCGAAGGATGCGTGAGAGCAGTTGGCTGCCGCGAATCGCATCTAGCTGTTCATTTAGGCTGCGCTGCAGTTGACGCACTTGGTCTAGCTGTCGATGGGCTTCAATATTTTCTCGCACTATGCCGTTGGCGCGATCGGTAGCACGCAGGAGTTCAAGACTCAGCTCTTGGTTAATTTGCTGGGCGCGCAGCACCACAGGGTGACCTTCAGCAATCAGCGGGTCGTCTCGGGCGGCATCGGCAATCGCCTGCTCAGACTGCAGGCGCCGCTGGCGATCAATCACGCCTCGTAGCAAGTTGAGCTGCTGCTCTTGATGCTCTATTTGCAACGACAGCAAATCACGGCGCTGCTGGGCTAGCTCGCGTAATCGACTGTTAGCACTTAGCTCGCGCTGATTTAAGTTTACTTCGCGCTCTGCCAGAGCCCGCTCAAGGCGCAGCTGAATCAGCTGCGGATCGTTCTGAGCGGAAAGCTGCCGACCTTCAAGCAATGATTCCCGTTCGTCGTAGTCGCGTCGTAAGGTCTCAGCGCGCTGCAATGCGTCGGAAATTGATTGTTGGGCACGTTCTGGTAGCGTTTGGGCGGCAAGCAGCTGGGAATTGACATCAGCCAGTTGGCTCTCCAACTGCTGCAGCTCTACCACGGACTGCGCCTGCTGAGCCTCCAGCGCTTCAAGCGGCATATCACTTAGATTATCTACCGAGAGCTGCAGGCTCTCCTCTTCTGCTTCGTTTAACTCTCGCTCTAAACGTAGTAATAACTCCGGCGCTTGCGCAATACGTTGCTCAAGGGCGTTAAGACGCTCATCAACAGCGCTCAAGCGCTCATAGGTCTGAAGCGCGGCCTCTAAGGCTTCTTTGTCTCTAAGCTGCTGAGCGTTTAACTCGCTTTCCTGAGCCACCAAGTCGGCCAAACGCTCAGAAAGTTGCTCCTTGGGCGGCACCCCGCTGGGAATATTCGCGTATACGGCAGTGACACCGATACCCATAATAAACGTTAATGCCCAAACGGTTTTTATAACCATCTTTACCGCGAATTTCACCACGCTTATATGCCTCATCGACACCGAAATCCCGCGACTACGAGAAACAGCGCCATTGTCAGACGTTCTTTCCCCCAGCGCAATCTAGAGTAGTTGACTTAGACCCGCAGCCTGTATAAAAACAAGCCTGACAACTGCTTTTCTCTATTTGCGAGCCACCTTGATGGTCATCCGAAAATTATTATGTACCGGCGTTATGGCACTTTTAGGCGCACAAACGTTCACGACCAGTGCGCTAGCGGAGTCCCGCGAAGATGTCGAAGCGCGTATTCGTGCGTTAAATACTGAGCTTTATCATCTCCGCCAACAGCTGCAACAAATTGACGCTCCCGAAGAGGCGGCGATGGGCTTACCGGTGGAGTTGCTTCCTGAAGAAGTAGCGCTTGAGGATCTTAGCGACCGCCGCCAATTGGAGCAGGAGTCCTCACGCAACCCCTTTGCGATCACCACACACCGCCTCAACTATTTATTCCCAGTAAGCTACAACACCAAGCAAAACGCCGAGAACTTTCGCAATGTTACCGAAGATAGCTCTGCGGATAGTGCCGAAGTGAAATTTCAATTCAGCGCCAAATTTAATCTTGCAGAAGACGTTTTTGGCGATGTTGGCGATATCTACTTTGGCTATACGCAACGTAGCTGGTGGCAGGCGTATAATACCGATGCCTCCTCCCCGTTTAGGGAAACCAACTATGAACCGGAAATCTTCATCGATTTTGATAATGCATGGCGTGCCTTTGGTTGGGTGAATACTCGTAACCGATTCTCCTTCAATCACCAGTCTAATGGCCGTTCAGACCCGCTGTCCCGCAGTTGGAACCGGGTGTATTTGGAAAGCACCTTTCAGCGTGGCGACTGGGCGCTTGCATTAGTTCCGCACTGGCGCATACCTGAGTCGGATAACAGCGACGACAATCCTGATATTCATCGTTTTATGGGATATGGTGACGTACGCTTAGCTAAACGCCTGAATAATAACCATGAAGTAGCAGGCTTTGTACGTGGCAACCCAAGTGCAGGCAATTATGGCACTCAAGTCGATTACAGCTGGCCTGCGTTCAATAGTGTCCGAGCCCATCTGCAGTACTATTACGGCTATGGCGAGAGCATGATTGATTACGATAACCGAATACACCGAATCAGCCTCGGTTTCAGTTTAAATCCTCTGTTCAGCGCTACCGGACTGAACCGTTAAGGTTTAGGGGTTGTCTACTCGGCGTCGGCTGCTATGCTTGAAGTCGTCACTTATCACTTCGTCAAAGGAAGACATCATGGCTAAACGTAATACTGACTCCTCTGCTCGCGCTGATCAGCTTAAAGAAGATCTGCGTTATCTCAGCGAAACCGTTGAAGAGCTGGTTAATGCCACTTCAAAGGATGCTAGCGGCGAAATGCGCGATCTTCGTGAGCGCGCCGAGCGACGCCTGAAAGATACCCGCTCACGGCTTGAAGCAAAAGGCGAGCGCATTTATGACGAAACCCGCGAGTCCCTCTCTCATCAAGTGGACTGCTGCGACCGTTACGTTCACGACAACCCCTGGACCAGCATCGGTATCGGCGCTGCTGCAGGCCTAATCGTGGGTATGCTGCTCGGTCGTCGCTAATGGCTTTGGGGCCAACCCAACGCGTATTCTCTGCCGCTAAACGCCTGCTGAATTCACTAATAGCGAATGGTGAAACCCGCCTGCGTTTGGCGGTGTTGGAACTGGAAGAGGAGCGCGCACGTTTACTCACGCTGCTGTTATTAGCGGGTGCAAGCCTTTTGCTACTGCTTCTAGGTGTGGCAACGTTAACGGCGCTTGTGGTCGTGCTTTTTTGGGACACGTATCGCCTTACGGCTATCAGCGTAAGCGCCTTTGTGCTAATCGCCTCAAGCTTGCTGTTGGCGGTTATTGCGCTTCGCCAAGCTAAACGACATACGCTGTTGAAAGAGACACTAAAACAGCTAGCCGCTGACCGTGCGCTGTTGGAGGCAAATGAAGATGACATCACCCACCGTCGATAAGCCACTTACCCGTGCTGAGCGAAAAGCGGCTCTGCTTGCAGATCTAGAGCAGCAACGCGTGGACATGCTGGTCAATAGTGATTACTTACTGCGGGCGACTGCCCCGCTGGATAAGCACTGGAACAGCTTAAAACTACCCCTATACGCTGCTGGCGGCATAGTGGCATTTCGACTGATACGCCACCCTGGCGGGATGATGGCAGCAGGCCGCAAAGCATTGGCAGGCTATATGTTGTTCCGTAAGTTTAAGCTGCTGGCGAAAGCGGCCTCTTAAACAAAGACTTTAAATGCCACCCATGGCTTGAAAACGATGAAGGCCGCATCAAAGGTTATCCAACCGATGCGGCCTTCATCGTTTTTGCTTAGGGCTTTTTCATCCAAGAATCAACACGACTCTCCGCAGGCCACTCCACTTGCCCATGCCCACTGGAAGTTGTACCCCCCAAGCTCGCCGGTAACGTCCAGCACTTCTCCAATAAAACGCAGTTGCGGTAGGTGTTTTACTTCAAAGGTTTTTGAAGAGATCGCCTCAGTATTGACGCCCCCCATGGTCACTTCAGCCGTCCTCCACCCTTCCGTACCTGCGGGCTTGAGCTGCCAGCGATTTAGCCGTTCTGCCCAGCAGTCTAGAGCATCGTTGCTATAGTGAGCCAAGGGGCGAGTCGGGTCATTTTCGGGCATCCACTCAAGCAGCGCCTGGGCAAATCGTTTAGGAAAACGCTCCCCCAGCCATGTGGAGAGCTGCCGTTTCGGCGTCGCCGCCCGGGCATCTCGTAGGGATGCTGCTGCGTCTTCATCTGGCAACAGATTAATTTCAATGGGCTCACCGGGCTGCCAAACGCTGGATATTTGCAGCATTGATGGCCCCGATAACCCGCGATGGGTAAATAGCATCGGCTCGACAAACTGGCGTCCGTTGCAGCTCACCGCTGCCGGCAAGCTCATACCTGAAAGCTCAGCAGCCCGGGCTTTCCAGGTATCACTTAAGGTAAAGGGCACCAAACCAGGCCGGGTAGGCATTACCTCTAAACCAAATTGCCGAGCAAGTTCATAGCCAAATCCCGTTGCGCCCATAGTTGGAATGGAGAGCCCTCCCGTCGCCACCACTACCACGCCAGCATCAACGCGGCCTAGGGAAGTAACTAAGCGCATTCCCTCCCCGACTTGCTCAACGGACGTAATATGAGTGCCCAGAGCAATCTCTGCACCTGCCCATTCGCACTCGGTGAGCAGTACTCTTACAATCTCTTTGGCAGAAGATGCACAAAACAGCTGCCCCGGCGCCTTTTCTACGTACTCGACACCGTGGCGCTCCACCAGAGAAACAAAGTGCTCTGGTCGATAACGCTTTAGCGCAGAAATACAAAAATACGGATTTTCCGCGTAAAAGTGCTGAGGTGTGGTGCCAAGGTTGGTAAAGTTGCAGCGTCCGCCGCCTGACATAAGAATTTTCTTGCCTGCTTTTTTGGCATGATCCAGCACTAGCACACGCCGCCCTGCGTAGCCTGCCTGGGCCGCACACATTAACCCTGCGGCACCAGCGCCAATTACTACGACGTCGTAGACCATAAAAGAGGCTCCCAACAAGTAAAGCCAAGCATTTTAACAGGTAACATGGGATGATTTACTGTACCTTAAAATCACTCTGTACAATTAAAGTACAAAAATGTATCAATGACAGAACACACAAGGCCCCTTAGGGCCTTTTTACGCGCTGCTACTTTATAGCTTACTACGCTGAGACACTGATGCACGTTTATAGACGTATCGCACTTATTTTTCTGGTGGCACTACTATGCTCTACCTCACTCTACGCCCAGTCGCTCCCTGCCGTTATTGGAAGTCGCGCCGAACTCACTACTTGGTCTGACCCCCTGGAAGCCCTTGGCACCCTGAGTGCTGACGAGAGTGTCACACTCTCTGCCACGGTTACCGAAACAATTGCCGAAATCAACTTTCAAGATGGTCAACAGGTTGAGCGCGGCCAGTTACTTATTCGCTTGCAGGACGCCGAAGAACAGGCTCAGTTAAGGGCCGCACAAGCGCTAACCGATGAGCGTCGCAATGCGTCAGAGCGAGCGGCACAGCTGCAGCAACGCAACCTGGCCGCCCGGGCGGATGTGGAAGATACTCAAGCGCGGCTTCGCCAAGCAGAGGCCGATGCTCAGGCATTAGAAGCGCGACTGGCCAATTATCAAATACAGGCCCCTTTTAGTGGGCGCGTAGGTTTTCGCAACGTCAGCGTCGGGGCACTGGTCACGCCAGGCATGGAGCTCGTCACCCTGGATAAGCTCAACGTAATGAAGCTTGATTTCAGCGTTCCCGAAGTGTTTTTGGGGCGTTTATCCTCCGGGCTTTCATTAAGTGCCAAAACAGCGGCCTTCCCCGATGAGATTTTCAGCGGTCAAATTGCCAGTATTGGCACCCGTATTGACCCTGTTTCACGCAGCGTGAGCGTTCGTGCAGAGCTTGATAACCCTGGCCTGCGGTTACGTCCCGGCATGCTGATGGAAGTTATCGTACAGCAGCGCGCCCGTGACGCAGTGGTACTTCCTGAAGCAGCGCTTGAGCCCAGTGGTGACCGCCACTACGTGATGCTGATTCATGAACAGGACGATGAATCTTGGCGCCTTGAGCAGCGGGAGGTCTCCATCGGCGAACGACGCCATGGCGAGGTGGAAGTTCTTGAAGGCATCGAGTCAGGTGACTTGGTCGTCGTACATGGCCTACAGATGGCCAGGGATGGCCAAAAAGTTCGCTTGCTAGGCGTTGTCGATAGCGACACCAGTATCCGCGCGCTGCTGGAGGCTGATCGCTAATGCGCTTATCCGATATTTCGGTTCAACGGCCCGTACTCGCGATGGTAATTGCAGCGCTTATCGTTGCCTTCGGACTGATGGCGCTCAACCGGTTGCCGCTTCAGGAATACCCTACCGTTGATCCCCCCATTGTCAGTATCGACACCCGCTATCCCGGTGCCTCTGCAAGCGTTGTTGAAACCCGTATTACCCAGGTGTTGGAAGACCGCATCGCTGGGGTTGAAGGCATTGAGCTAATCACCTCCCGAAGCGAAGACGGCCGCTCACGCATCGAGATCGAGTTTGCCATTACCCGTGATATTGACGCCGCCGCCAACGATGTGCGCGACCGTATTTCTGGGGCACTGCGTAACCTACCAGATGATGCCGACAACCCGGAAGTCACCAAAACCGATAGCAGTGAAACAGTGGTCATGTGGCTGAGCCTTTCAGGGGCAGACTACACCATTACTGAACTCACCGATTACGCCAACCGCTTTTTAGTCGATAGCCTGTCCGTACAAACCGGCGTGGCTAGGGTACGGGTTGGCGGTGGCCGCGATTACGCGATGCGCGTCTGGTTAGACCGCAACGCCCTCGCCTCCCGTGGATTAACCGTCGGTGATATCGAAGACGCGCTTCGCGCTGAAAACGTTGAACTGCCGGCAGGCTCAATCGAGTCTGTAGACCGCCAGTTTATCGTGCGCCTTCCACGCAGCTTTGCTACCCCGGACGACTTTAAACAGCTCGCTTTAAGCCGAGGCGATAACGGTCACTTGATGCGTTTATCAGAAGTCGCCAGGGTCGAAATTGGCTCGGTTGAAGACCGCTCCGTGTTCCGCGCCAATGGTGTGCCCATGGTAGGTTTGGGCATCATTATGCAGTCTACCGCTAACATCGTAGAGCTATCAGCAGCCGTCCAGCAGGAGATGACCCGACTACAGAGCACGCTGCCTGAAGGCATGTCGCTCAACCTGAATTTTGATGCGTCGGTCTTTGTATCGGGAGCCATTAAGCAGGTCGTGATGACGCTGTTCATTGCCATGGGGCTGGTGGTGGTAGTGATTTTCCTCTTTCTAGGCAACCTGCGTACAACGCTCGTCCCCGCGGTGACGGTGCCTATAGCAGTGATTGGTGCCTTTACTGCCCTTGCGGCCATGAACTTTTCGATCAATCTGCTGACACTGCTGGCATTAGTACTAGCGATTGGCTTGATTGTCGATGATGCCATTGTGGTGCTTGAGAACATTAACCGACGCATGCACGACTACGGCGAAACACCGCTGGTCGCGGCGTTTCGCGGTACGCGCCAAATTGCTTTTGCGGTGATCGCCACCACCCTGGTGCTGGTAGCCGTCTTTCTACCCTTAAGCATGTTACAGGGCGATATTGGTCGGCTGTTTTCAGAGTTCGCGCTTACCATGGCAGCGGCAGTGGTGGTATCTACGCTGCTGGCGCTAACCCTCACGCCCATGATGGCGTCCAAAATCCTCAAGCCCGGCATGCACGACAGCCGCATTGGCCAAGGCGTGCAGTGGGTGCTAACCGGTACCCAGCGCCGTTACCAACACGGTTTAGAAGCGGTACTGCGATTTAAATGGATCGTTGTTGCGCTGTTTGTGTTGCTGATTGCGGCAACGGCGTGGCTAGCATTCGAATTACCCAACGAGTACACCCCCCAGGAGGATCGTGGCAATTTTATCGTGTTGGTGAATGGCCCTGAAGGGGCAACGTTTGACTACATGATGGACTATATGGATGAGATCGAGGCTCGCTTAACGCCTTTCGTTGAAAGCGGCGAGCTGGAGCGTATCGTGGTACGCGCCCCGCGTGGGTTTGGCAACATCGAAAACTTTAACAGCGGGTTTATCATCATCAATATGGCGGACTGGGGTAGCCGTCGCAGCGCATGGGAGATTATGGCGGATGTTCGTCAAACCTTAGGCACTCTACCCGGGGTCCAGGCGTTTCCTGTGATGCGGCAAGGCTTTGGTCAGCGTACCCAAAAGCCCATTCAGTTTGTACTGGGCGGCGGCACCTATGAAGAGCTCGCTGGCTGGCGAGACACGCTACTTAATCATGTGCGCGAAGATAACCCTCGGCTAACCGCCCTAGAGAGCAATTACGACGAAACACAGCCCCAGCTTCGTGTAGATATCAACTATGAGCGTGCTGCCGATCTTGGCGTTACCGTGACGGAGATAGGCCGCACCCTTGAAGTGTTGCTGGGTGGGCGCAATGTCACCCGCTACGTGGATGACGGCGAGGAGTACGATGTCATTTTAGAGGGCGACCGGGGGCGGCAAAATAGCCCCCGTGCGCTGGATAATATTCAGGTGCGCTCAGCCCGCTCTGGTGAGCTGATCCCGCTGGCCAGCTTAGTGACACTCTCAGACTTTGCTGGCGCTAGCACCCTTAACCGCTTTGACCGGGTTAGAGCAATTACCATTGAAGCTAACCTAGCCGATGGTTACCCGTTGGGCGAAGCGCTTGCCTACCTTCAGCAAACCGCTGACGACATTCTGCCGGAGGAGGCTCAAACCAACCTAGCAGGGCCATCGCGGGACTTCCAACAGGCCAGCGGTGCCACTACCTTTTTGCTGGTGCTTGGCGCGGTGGTGGTCTTCCTGGTGCTTGCTGCGCAGTTTGAAAGCTTAATCCACCCCTTTGTGATCATGCTCACCGTGCCGTTAGCCATGAGCGGCGCGCTGCTTGCCCTGCTACTAACGGGCCAGTCGCTTAATATCTACAGCCAAGTGGGGCTTGTGCTGTTGATCGGCCTGGCGGCTAAAAACGGCATCTTGATAGTGGAGTTCGCCAACCAGCTGCGCGATGAAGGCCAAGCGTTTCGCTCTGCGCTTATTGAAGCCTCGGTAACGCGGCTAAGGCCCATTCTAATGACCGCTATCACCACCATGGCCGGGTCAATTCCGCTGATTTTATCAAGCGGCCCAGGTGCGGAATCGCGCCTGGTTATCGGCACTGTGATCATGGCAGGCGTTGGGGCAGCCACGATCTTCACCCTGTTTATCGTGCCTGTAGCGTATGACCTGCTAGCACGCTATACGGGTTCGCCGGGGGCGGTGAAACGCAGGCTTGAAGATGAGATCGCAAGCGCTCCAACGGCAACCCACGAGCCCCTTGAAACGCCGGATCGATAGCACCGTTTGGCGCTAAATAAGTGGCGCCATTGCTAAACACCCTGTGAAATACAGCGATTGTGCAAGCTATTAATGACTGCAGTTAAACGCACAGCGCGCCCCTAATAAGGGGCGCGCTGTGCGTTTGGTGATACGGCTAGTTTACTTGATACTACTAGTTAGCCAGTGCCGCATTTCACTTATTAGCAGTCGCCAATACGCTCGCCTTCAATCACAGTCTGCATGGTTAGCTCACCCATGGGCGACTGCGTAAAAATATCAACGGTGCCTTCAATCTGCTCGCCCATAAAGCGCATTTCACCATCGATAGTGGCTTCGCCACCTTCAGCACGGCACACCATGCTGTAGGCGAGGCCGTCGGCATTTATATCCTGATTAAGCAGCTCGCAGCCCGCCTCTTCTTCGATAAACCCAAACTCAGCGCTGTCTAACTCATCTTGAGTAATGCACTGGCGCTCGGTTTCGGTTTGATCCGGAATCTGCATTTCGCCACTCATCGTGGTCACGCTGACGAACTCCCACTCGCCAGGCGTTACGTTAGGTGTTTCTGCCAGGGCGACCATCGGGAAAGCCAAAAAGGCTGCTACTGCCATGTTACGTATCATCATCGTTATACTCACTGCGTTGCTTTAGAAAATCTTTATTATCCTACCTGATTCGGCACAGCGATGCCCGCGCAAGAGAAGCACTGCTACACTCAGGCCTTAAAGTATCTGCTTAAGAGAAGCCGCTATGCAAGACGATGCCTTAGTGAATCACACCTTTGACTGCCCCTACTGCGACACAACGCTTACTTTCATCATCGACACCTCTCAAGGGAGCCACGACACGTGGGAGGACTGCCACCAGTGCTGTGCGCCCATTCAATTGCAGGTGATTATCTCGCCCATAACCGGTGAGCTTGAAGCCGTCGTCACCGGCCGTGACGACGACGTGCTATGAGCTATGAGACGGGCACTATGAACTAGGCGCTATCCGTCTGCTTTAAGAGCATTAGGCGTTTGGCCTCGTTGCGGCGCATAAAGTACCACGCCAATAGTGTTACCAATGAGACGGTCAATATAATCAGCGTAGCTAACGCGTTGATCTTCGGCGACACCCCCATACGCACCGATGAAAACACCACCATGGGTAGGGTATTTGCCCCTGGGCCAGAGACAAAACTGGCGATAACCAAGTCGTCTAACGACAGGGTAAACGCCAGTAGCCAACCGGCAGCCAGCGCAGGCGCAATGACCGGCAGTGTCACAAAGAAGAACGTTTTCACCGGCGGAGAGCCAAGGTCCATGGCCGCTTCTTCTATCGAGCGATCAACTTCGCGCAGACGTGCGGCGACCACCACCGCTACATAAGCACTACAGAAGGTAGTGTGAGCAATCCAGATAGTCGCCATACCGCGATCAGCGGGCCAGCCGATTAGCTGTGCCATCTGCACAAAAAGCAGCAGCAACGACAGCCCCGTAATAACTTCTGGCATGACCAGTGGTGCGGTCACCATGCTCGAAAGCGCTGTTTTACCCCGAAACTGACCATAGCGCGTCATTACAAACGCGGCGACAGTACCCAGACACACCGCCATGCTGGCCGCGAAGAAAGCGATTTTGAGACTGGTCCATACCGCTGCCAATATCTGTTTGTCGCGGAATAACTCCCCGTACCACTGAGTGGAAAACCCTGCCCACACGGTAACTAACCGCGAGGCATTAAAGGAGTAAACCACCAACACCACCATAGGCAGGTAGAGAAACAGCAGGCCCAGCACCAGCATCACAGTGGTAAAACTAGGACGACGGCGAGCGCTGATCATTTTTCAAGCTCCCGTGATTGGTAACGGTGAAACCACACGATAGGTATTAGCAACAGCAGTAGCATTACCATTGCCAGTGCGGAGGCGACCGGCCAGTCGCGGTTTAAGAAGAACTCTTCCCAAAGCACTTTACCGATCATCAGTGTATTAGGCCCACCCAGTAGCTCCGGGATGACGAACTCACCCACAGCAGGAATAAACACCAGCATAGAGCCTGCCAAAATCCCTCCCATAGAGAGCGGTAGCGTGACCGTTATAAAGGTATTGAGCTTGCGCGACCCAAGATCAGATGCCGCTTCTAATAGAGAATTGTCCAATCGTGTTAGGTGGGCATAAAGCGGCAGCACCATAAACGGTAGGTAGGCATAGACAATTCCAACAATGACCGCAAACTGGGTATTCATCATCCGTAGCGGTGAGTCAATCAACCCGACCCCCATTAGGAAGTTATTGATTAGCCCGCTATTGCTCAAAATCCCCATCCAGGCATACACCCGAATCAAAAACGATGTCCAGGAGGGCAGCATAACCAGCAGCAGCAAGATAAGCTGCCATCGCCCCGGCGCCCGTGCCATGGCGTAAGCCATTGGGTAGCCAATCAATAAACAAACCGTGGTGGAAATAAACGCGGTTTTAATCGAGCCCCAGTACGCGGCAAGGTACAAAGAGTCCGAGAGTAAGAAAAGGTAGTTCCCCATGTTGAGAAACACATGCAGCGTTTGGTCAGCGTACTCTACCAGCGGCCCATAGGGCGGAATGGCGATGACTGACTCAGACAAGCTGATTTTAAGCACCAACGCAAACGGCAACAAAAAAAACAGCGTCAGCCACACCAGGGGAAGCGCAATCACCCCCCGGCGGCCTAGCTGCAGGCGCTTCATAAAACCAGTCACACGAGATGGCATCATTTAAGGCGATCTCCTAAGGGCCAACAGGGCATTAGCGATTCAGCACGATAGCGCTATGGTCTTCCCAATAGACGTAGACGCTATCCTCCCAAGTTGGACGGTCGCCTCGACGCTCGGTATTGGCCATGCTGACTTTTATCCGCTGCCCCGATGCGGTGCGCACGTAGTAGAGCGAGTAGCCGCCTAGATAAGCGATATCGTCTACCGTCCCCTCTTCCCAGTTGTGCGCCGTGGCGGGCTTTTCACGGGTTAGCCAGATTTTTTCTGGGCGAAGCGCGGCCCACACCCGGCGATCTACCGCTTGAGTGGTAATGCCGTGGTCAATATAGAGCGGCCGAGAGAGAGCAGGCGAGCTAATACGGCAGTGGTCGGCAGCATCTTCGACGATCTCTCCTTCAAACAAATTTACGGTGCCAACAAACTCCGCCACCATGCGGCTGGCTGGGCTCTCGTAAATGTCCACCGGTGAGCCCACCTGCTCAATCCAGCCATCGGCCATAATGGCCACGCGGTCCGCCATGGTCATGGCTTCTTCTTGATCGTGGGTCACCATGATGCAGGTCACCCCAACTTGCTCAATAATTTCGACCACTTCCAGCTGCATTTCGGTACGTAGCTTTTTATCCAACGCCCCCATGGGCTCATCGAGCAACAACAGTTTGGGCCGCTTAGCCAGCGACCTTGCCAATGCCACACGCTGGCGCTGGCCGCCGGACAGCTGGTGCGGCTTACGCTTGGCAAACCGCTCCATGTGCACCAGCTTAAGCATTTGGGCCACACGTGCCTCAATGTCTGCTTTGGAGAGCTTGTCTTGCTTCAGCCCAAAGGCAATGTTTTGCGCCACGGTCATATGAGGGAACAGCGCATAGGACTGGAACATCATATTGATCGGGCGTTTATGGGGCGGCATATCGGTAATATTTTCACCGCTCAATAAGATTTTGCCTTCACTGGGCGTTTCAAAGCCTGCCAGCATGCGTAGCAGCGTTGATTTACCCGACCCCGACCCACCCAGCAGCGCAAAAATCTCGCCACGCTTTACCGTAAGGTTAACGTCATCCACCGCTAAAGCATCGTCAAAACGCTTACTGAGTCGCTTTACCTCCAGCACGATATCCTCGGCAAACCGCGGGGTTTTTCCCTGGGGCCGCGAAGCCGACGAGGTTTCCAATGGTGAAGAGGACGACGCGCTCGACAGGGGCGTAGTGACCATTCGCCACTCCCATCAAAAGGCCCGACAAACCGGGCGTTAAAAAGACAAACAGCGAGCCAGGCACACGACCTAGCTCGCCATCAGACGGTGGATAAATTAACGGCCGGACTTAACGCGGTTCCAGATACGCGTGCGGGCACGCTGAACTTCCTGGGGTTTTTCTACCGCGACATAAAGGTTCTGCAAAACGTCCGTTTCAGGATATACAGCAGGATCGTTCAACAGCTCTTCAGAGACAAACTCGTTAGCCGCTGCGTTCGGGTTAGCATAGCGCACGTATTCGCTAATTTCGGCGGCAATTTCAGGCTCAAGAATAAAGTTAATAAAGGCATGGGCATTTTCAGTATTAGGCGCATCTGCCGGTATCGCCATCATATCAAACCACAATGCCGCCCCTTCTTTGGGAATGCTGTAGCCAATCGTAAAATCACGGCCCGCTTCTTCGGCACGGTCAGCTGCCTGAAAAATATCGCCGGAATAGCCCGCTGCCACACAAATATCGCCATTAGCTAAGTCAGACACATAGCGCGAGGAGTGGAAGTAGGTGATGTTGCCACGAATAGCCGCAATCAACTCGCCGGCGGCTTCTAAATCTTCAATGTTTTCACTTAGGGGGCTAAGACCTAGGTAGGCCATAGCGGGTGACAACATTTCATCACCAGAGTCGAGCATGGCTAATCCACAGCCCGCATCGTTGAGCTGGGTCGTAATTTCAGGGTCAAACAGCAGCGCCCAACTATCCAGGGGAGCATCGTCACCTAGTATCTCAGTGACGCGATCGACGTTATAGCCAAGACCGTTGGTTCCCCACATGTAAGGCACTGAGTATTCGCTACCCTGGTCAATGGCTTCTAAATTGCTCATCAAATCAGGGTCTAGGTTGCCTAAATTGGGCAACAGGTCATGATCGAGCGGCTGGTAAACGCCAGCTCTCAATTGGCGAGTGAAGTAGTGGGTTGACGGAACGACGACATCGTATCCTGAGCGCCCTGATAGCAATGCAGCATCAAGAATTTCATTACTGTCATAAACATCATAAGTGACACTAATACCGGTGCGCTCGGTAAATTTCTCCAGCGTTTCTGGTGCAATATAGTCTGACCAGTTATACACCCGTACTTCATCAGCATGGGCAGCAGTGGCCGCTACGGCAAAAGAGATGGCCGCAACGGCCCCGGAAAGTTTGTGGATGTTCCTCATGTCACTCCTCCTCGTCAAAACAATTATCGCAAACATTCAATGGTCAGTTACGCGCGTCAGCCCCTACGTCACCACCCGCAATAGCTTAGGCGATTCTGCAAACCGTGCGAATTTTGCGGTGCAGTGCGGACAACCGCAAGTCAATGTGAAAAATTCTTGTCTTATGCCATCAGTGCCCCCATCTCACAGTCTGTGTCGCAAGCAAACACGTCACTATACAAGCTCACTATCAATAAGATTGTTTTTTTCAATTTTAGCTATTAGTAGTAGAGCGTTACCATATGGGACAGATTTTCCCCCTACCAATCACTTAACACGGAGATTATTTAAATGTCTTTGATCAACACTGAAGTAAAACCGTTTAAAGCGACTGCCTATTTGAACGGTGAGTTTGTTGACGTTACCGAAGCAGACCTTAAAGGCCAGTGGTCAGTATTTTTCTTCTACCCCGCTGACTTCACGTTCGTTTGCCCCACTGAGCTTGGCGACCTGGCCGACAACTACGCAGAATTCAAGAAGCTGGGCGTTGAAATTTACAGCGTTTCAACCGATACCCACTTCACTCACAAAGCGTGGCACGACAGCTCTGAGACTATCGGCAAGCTGCAGTACCCAATGATTGCTGACCCGACGCTGCGCATTTCGCGCAACTTTGAAGTCCTCATCGAGGAAGCCGGTCTTGCTGAGCGCGGCACCTTCGTTGTTGACCCAGACGGCAAAATTCAGATCGTTGAAATTAACGCTGGCAACATCGGCCGTAATGCCGAAGAGCTACTGCGTAAAGTGAAAGCCGCTCAATACGTTCGCGCTAACCCGAACGAAGTTTGCCCGGCAAAATGGAAAGAAGGCGAAGAGACGCTAGCGCCCTCTCTGGATCTAGTAGGCAAAATCTAACTCGCCCTCAGCTGCCAGCCTAGGTTTGTCAGCGCTAAGCTGCCAAACCATGGTGGCCCTATAGACAGTATGACACCCGGGCATAGTTCCGGGTGTTTTTCTTCAAGCACCATTTTTACGCAACTATCGTTTTCCCTTACGCCATTATTTGCGCTGAATGTTTTTAGTGAGCGGCGTTTAAGGTCGAGAACATTGACAAGCAGATCGCGAGGAAACCACTGTCATGCTGGACGCTAATTTAAAAAACCAGTTGAAAGCTTATCTGGAAAAAGTGACTCAACCGTTCGAGATCGTTGCGTCCCTCGATGACGGTGCCAAGTCACAAGAACTGCTGGGCCTGCTGGAAGATATCAGCAGCCTCACCGATAAAATTACTCTGCACAGCGATGGCCAAGATAGCCGCAAGCCATCCTTTGCTATTAATCGCCCCGGTGAAGAGACCGGCGTGGTATTTGCAGGTATCCCCATGGGCCACGAGTTCACCTCGCTGGTACTGGCGCTGCTGCAAGTCGGTGGCCACCCACCGAAAACCTCTCAAGAACTGCTGGATCAAATCAAGAACCTCGACGGCGACATGCTGTTCGAGACTTACTACTCGCTTTCGTGCCAGAACTGCCCTGATGTCGTTCAAGCGCTCAACTTAATGGCGATCTTTAACCCGAACGTGCGTCACGTCGCCATTGATGGCGCGCTGTTCCAGGATGAAGTAGAAGCGCGGGAAATTATGTCGGTGCCCAGCATCTACTTAAACGGCAAGCCTTTTGACCAGGGTCGCATGACACTTGAGCAAATCTTAGCCAAAGTAGACACTGGCGCTGCCGAGCGTGAAGCGAAAAAGCTTAGCGAAAAAGCCGCCTTTGATACGCTAGTGATTGGTGGTGGCCCCGCCGGTGCATCAGCAGCCATTTACTCTGCCCGCAAAGGCATTAACACCGGTGTTGCTGCAGAGCGCTTTGGTGGCCAAGTGGCCGACACTATGGGCATTGAGAACTTTATTTCAGTTTCCCATACCGAAGGCCCAAAGCTAGTTAGCGCATTGGAAGAGCACGTCAAAGAGTACGAGGTTGACGTAATGAACCTTCAGCGCGCTACGTCATTCAAGGCTGCTGAAGCGGAAGGCGGTTTGCATGAAGTCACCCTGGAGTCCGGCGCGAAGCTAAAGAGCAAAACACTCGTGCTAGCCACTGGCGCACGCTGGCGTGAAATGAATGTTCCCGGTGAGCAGCAGTACCGTAACAAAGGCGTGGCTTATTGCCCCCATTGCGATGGCCCACTGTTCAAAGGCAAGCGCGTTGCCGTTATTGGTGGCGGCAACTCTGGTGTAGAAGCGGCCATTGACCTTGCGGGCATCGTGGGTCACGTAACGCTGGTAGAGTTCATGGGTGAAATGCGCGCAGATGCCGTGCTGCAGAGAAAACTCAAGAGCCTGCCCAACGTCGATATTATTTTGAACGCGCAAACCACCGAAGTAACCGGCGATGGCAGCCGCGTTAACGGCCTAACCTATAAAGACCGTACTACCGATGACATCAAAACCATCGCGTTAGAGGGTATTTTTGTTCAGATTGGCTTGGTACCTAATACCGAGTGGCTGAAAGGCTCACCGATTGAGATGACGCCCCGCGGAGAGATTATTGTCGATGCCCATGGCATGACCTCGGTACCCGGTGTGTTTGCTGCAGGGGATGTCACCACCGTGCCCTATAAACAGATCATTATTGCCATGGGCGAAGGCGCAAAAGCCTCGCTAGGCGCCTTTGATTATCTGATTCGCAATTAACTAGCCAAAGGGCGGGTTACCGCCCTTTGGGATCGTTCTTTTGACGTATAAGACCGTGACGTCACGCCCGCTACTTAGCGGGCTTTTTTTACTCTCTTTTCCCACATACCTGACAGGCGGGATCTCGGAGCACCTGGAAGTGGCGCCATTGTCCACTCATACCCTCAAAGGTCGAAAGCCCTTGGTGGGGCTTTCCAGCACCGCTTAACAGTTTGAAGGCTTCCACCGCTTGAAAACAGCCAATTAAACCAACGAGCGGTGCCATCACCCCGCTTTCAGCACAGCTAAGAGCTTCATCATCGCTATCGCTATCATCAGGGGGATAAAGGCAGGCGTAACAGGGGGCATCTGAGTTTCGGGGGTCAAATACCGCCAGCTGCCCGGAAAAGCGTATCGCCGCGCCAGAAACAAGCGGCACGCCCGCCTGCTGTGTGGCGGTATTAATCGCGTAGCGGCTTGAAAAACGGTCGGTGCAATCAAGCACAACATCTGCCGAATCCACTAACGTCTGTAACTGCTCGCCTGCTGCGTGCTGCTCCACAGCCACTACCTGGCACTCAGGGTTCAGCGCTTCCATGCTGGCTTTCGCTGAGCATGCTTTATTAACGCCAATGCTTGCCTGCTGATGGGCGATTTGCCGCTGCAGATTAGAAAGCTCAACAACATCTGCATCGGCAATGGTTATACGCCCAACGCCCGCGGCCGCTAAGTAGAGTGCTGCCGGCGAGCCCAACCCACCTGCACCTATAATCAGCGCGTGGGCGCCTCGCAGGCGCTCCTGCCCGTCGATATCAACCTCGGGCAGCATGATTTGGCGGCTATAGCGCAGCAGCGCCTGATCGTCCATCATCGGCTTACTTATCCTCAAATTCCTCGAAGTCGGGTATGTGCAGGCTGAAGCTCTCTTTCACCTCTTCCATGACCACGTAGCTTTTCGACTCTTTTACCCCGGGCAAGGTGAGTACCACATCGCCGAGTAACTGGCGGTAGGCCGCCATCTCAGGAATCCGGCACTTCAAAATATAATCAAACTGACCAGAGACTAAGTGGCACTCTTGTATCTGCGGGAGCGTTTCCACCGCGCGGCGGAACTCATCAAATACTGCAGGCGACTGGGTTTCCAGGCTGATTTCTACAAACACCAGCAGGTTAGCTTTTAAGGCTCGTGGGTCGAGAATCGCTTGGTAGCCGCGAATGATACCGGCTCGCTCAAGGCGCTTGACGCGCTCTAAGCAAGGGGTTGTGGATAAGCCAACTTCTGAGGCAAGGTCCACGTAGGAAATACGCGCATTCTCCTGCAGACATCGCAAAATTTTAAGATCGATACGGTCCAGCGTTCTATTTTTAGGTTTCATGGCAGGATCCATTACTGATGAATCAGGCAGTTTTAAAGGTGCCCTAGGGTAACCCGTTCATGACCGCCAACGTCTCGCACACTTTCAACGTTCTGATAGCCGGCCAGTACAAGCGCTTCGCGCACCTGACCAGCCTGAGAATAGCCATGCTCTAGTGCCAGCCACCCTCCGGCGGAGAGATGCGCACTGGCGGTATTGGCTAAATGAATTAAATCAGCCATACCATTGGCCTCAGCGACTAATGCAGAACGCGGCTCAAAGCGCACATCACCTTGGCATAAGTGGGGGTCGTCAGCCGCAATATAGGGCGGGTTACTAACAATGATATTGAATTTATTAGCGTATTCAGGCGCCGAAAAAGCGCTGAACCAGTCACTTTGTACAAACTGTGCATTGGCAATCGCCAGCACCTGGGCGTTGCGAGCCGCAAGGCGAACTGCTTCCAGGCGAATATCCGCGCCCATCACATGCCAGCCAGGTTTTTCACTGGCAAAGGCCAGCGCAATAGCGCCGGTGCCGGTGCCTAGATCAAGCAGCCAACCGGCTTTTGCCTGCCCACGACCCAGCACCGCTTCTACCAGTGTTTCCGTATCAGGCCGGGGGATAAGCGTATCAGCCGACGTGGCCAATCGCAGGCCCCAAAACTCACGTTCACCGGTTAAATAGGCCACTGGTTGCCCCTGAACGCGAGCAGCAACTAGAGCATCAAACCGCGCATGTTCCCAGGTAGGACATTCACGGTCGCCCCAGGTATAAAGCCAAGTGCGGTTATACCCCGTTGCATGGCTAAGCAGCACTTCCGCATCTATTCGCGCTGAGGGCGAACCCGCGGCTTGCAGACGCGGCACTGCAAGCCGCAGTAGAGCATCGTAGGTCATGACAGACAACGCACCCATTAGGCTTCCTGAAGGGCGGAAAGCTGCTCTGCTTGATACTCGTGGATCAGCGGCTCAATGACTTCATCTAGCTGCTCACCGCTAACAACTTCCGTTAGCTTATAGAGCGTTAGATTGATGCGGTGGTCAGTAATGCGACCTTGGGGGAAGTTGTACGTACGAATACGTTCGCTGCGGTCCCCAGAGCCTACTAGCGAGCGGCGGGCATCAGCCTGCTCTTGTCGCTGGGAGTCCACCGCGTTGCGCTTGAGCTTAGCAGCCAGTAGCGACATCGCTTTGGCTCGGTTTTTATGCTGGCTACGCTCTTCCTGGCACTCCACCACTACGCCGGAGGGCAGGTGGGTAATACGAATAGCAGAATCGGTGGTGTTAACGTGCTGGCCGCCCGCACCGCTTGAGCGGTAGGTGTCCACACGTAAATCAGAAGGATTAATATCAATATCGCCCACGTCGTCTACTTCTGGCATTACCGCTACCGTGCAGGCCGAGGTGTGAATGCGCCCTTGGGACTCAGTCGCTGGTACCCGCTGAACCCGGTGGGCACCTGATTCAAACTTCAAGCGGGCATAAACGCCGTCACCTTTCACCCGGGAAATAACCTCTTTATAGCCGCCCTGCTCGCCGTGGCTGGCACTAATCACTTCAACGCGCCAGCCACGCTTCTCGGCATAGCGGGAGTACATACGAAACAGGTCACCGGCAAAGATCGCGGCTTCATCGCCACCAGTGCCCGCGCGCACTTCTAGAAACACGCCACGGCCGTCGTCAGGGTCTTTAGGCACCAGCAAGCGCTTAAGCTCAACGTCCAGGTTTCCAAGCTGCTCGCGCCCGTCGCTGATCTCCATTTCTGCTAGTTCACGCATTTCTGGGTCGCTGTCGCGGCTGAGTTGTTCAGCCTCTTCAATACTGACCTCAACCTCACGATAACGCTGCCAAGTGGCAACCAGCTCCTCCAGCTCGGCGTATTCACGGGAGTAGTCACGGAAACGCTGCTGGTTGTTAATCACCTCAGGATCAGACAACAGCATTGCCAGCTCTTCAAAGCGTTCGGTAAAGCTATCTAAGCGTTGGCGCAAAGTCTCTTTCATGCGGGTGTATCATCCTTCTGGCGTTTTACCGGGCGTGCGGGCTGCTCAAACGCAGGTTTAGCGGGAAGCAGTAACTGCGGCATGGCATTCAGCAATTCGTGGTTTTCTTGGGAGGCCGCTTCTCGCAGCGCAAGCGTCGGGTGGTGCATCAAACGATTGGCTAATTGATGCGCCATTCGCTCAATCACTTTAGCGGGGTCTTCCCCACGCGCTAAACGCTCAAGCGCTTGCTCTCGAGAGTGGTCGCGTATCGCTTCACCGTGACGACGGTAGTCGCGAATCAACTCACCGCCTTTGCGAATACGGCGCTCGTGAAGCCAATTACCGACACCGTGCTCAATTAGCGATTCAGCCTGGTCAGCGGCCACTTGGCGATGGCGCCGATTCTCTTGAATAACCTCTTCCAGATCGTCAACGGTGTAGAGGAAAACATCGGCAAGCTCGCCTACCTGCGGCTCAATGTCTCTAGGCACCGCAATATCCACCATGAACACAGGACGGTGGCGGCGTTTTTTCAGCGCCCGCTCCACCATCCCCTTGCCTAAGATTGGCAGCGGAGAGGCCGTCGAAGAGATGACGATATCGGCATACTCTAGCGCATCAGGAATCTCAGACAGCGTGATGGCAGTGCCCCCAAGCGGTGACGACACCTGTTCAGCCCGCTCTCGAGTACGGTTTGCCACCGTGAGCTGACGCACACCGGCTTCATGGAGGTGGCGCGCTACCAGCTCGATGGTTTCCCCTGCACCAATCAGCAGCGCACGAGCTCGGCTAAAGTCATCAAAAATTCGGCTGGCCATACTCACCGCGGCATAGGCGATTGAGACGGGGTTTTTACCAATACCGGTTTCTGTGCGCACCTGTTTAGCCACCGCGAAGGTATGCTGAAACAGACGCTCCAACTCGCCGCCTAAGCCTTTGGCCTGGCGCGCTTGTTGGTAGGCATCTTTTAATTGCCCAAGAATTTGCGGCTCGCCCAGCACCATAGAGTCCAGGCCAACGGCGACGCGCATCAAATGGCGTGCCGCATCGCTGTCTAGATAATGGTAGGCACAACGGGAGAGGTCTTCGACGCGCAAATTATGGAAGCGTCCAAGCCAATCCAGCACAACCTGCTCACCGGCAGCATCCGTCACGCAGTAAAGCTCGGTACGGTTACAGGTCGAGAGCACGGCTGCTTCGTTGATTTGTGGCAGGCTACGCAATTCAGCCAACGCACTTTCCAGCTGCGTCGGCGTAAAGGCCACCTGCTCACGCACAGCCACACTGGCAGTACGATGATTTATTCCCAGGGCAAGAAGCGTCATGCGATATGCGTCTTCGCTAGTAGATCGGTCGTCACGTCACTCGTCTATGTGTCTGGCTTGCTAAAGCAAGTCTATCGGGCGCCGCCGTTAAGAAATTGCGCTGACGCTGCTCTTTTTCAAGGTGAGATATCCTACCACAGCAGAGCATGATCTGGCCCACACCACTTTGCCGCAGGCAGCCAAGCCGCTATGCTGAGCACTCGGCCACTTGATCGAGAGACGCATGCCCCTTCGCGCACCACTATCGGGTTTATCCCTACTGCCATTGGCCACCACGCTATTCTTAATGAGCGGCTGCCAATCTTCAGCCTCTTTCACCGAGGGCGGCTTACCTACCCATACAAGCGACCCCATGCAGTCGGCGCCGCCGATTACCCGCGGCCTTGATGCGGCCGGGCTTCGTACGTTGCTGACAGCTGAGCTTGCAGGCCAACGGGGTGATTACCGCTCCGCTAGCCAAGGCTATTTGGAAGCTGCTCAACGCTATAGCGTACCGGCACTTGCTGAACGCGCCACCTTTGCTGCCCGGTTTGGCAACGATATCGCGTTAACTGAGGCATCTGCCCTGCGCTGGCGTGAGCTAGCCCCAAACGCAGAAGCCCCTAATCGCCTGCTCTCGGCGCTCTCTTTACAGCGCGGCGATTGGTACGACAGCCTAGAACAGCGCCTGGCGATTACCCAAGCAGGTGGCAATGGCGAAATAGCCGCCTTTGCTGAAATAGCGGTAGCCGAAGAAGCTCCTCTAAATCTGCTTATTCAGCCACTACGTGCGCACCTTGCCCAACCCAACGCTGACCAGCTTGAGTTTCATAGCGATGTATTACTCGGCACCGCTCTTATGGAAGCTGCCCTTGGCGATACACATCAAGCACAGCAGCGCCTTGACCAAGTTGCCCAGCGAGAACCCACCTCTGCCCAGCTATGGCTTGCCAAGGCACGCCTTGCCTTGGAAACCGGCAATCACCAAACAGCGCAGCGAGCGGCCCAAGCGGGGCTTGAACTCGCACCTGATGATGTCCGCTTTGTGCTAATGCTGGCTCAGGCGGAAATTCGCCTAAACAACATTGCCGCTGCCGAAGTACAAACTAATACTCTGCTGGAAAACCACGGCGGCAATCAGGATCTGCGCATTGCGCTGGCTCAGCTGTATCTGGAAGAGGGTCACAGCGAACCTGCTTACCGGCTACTCCAGCCGCTAATTGGCCAAGACACCGTTCCCAACATTGCCTACTACCTGCTCGGCGCCATTGCCCAATCCCAGGGTGAGGTTGATGATGCCCTGCTTTACTACCGCCAGGTACACGATGGCGATGAGTTTCTGCCCGCCCGTGCGACCGCGGCGCGTATGTTGATTGAAGACGACCGTTTGCTAGACGCACGCGCCCTTCTGCGCATTGAAAGGATGCGTCACGATGACTATTTCGGCGACCTAGTCATGCTTGAAGTACAGCTATTAGACGAGCTAGGTTTGCAAGAAGATGCCACCACATTGCTAAACCGGGAACTCACCCGCACCCCCGACGACACCACGCTGCTCTATTTACGGGCAATGCGCTTTTGGGAGCTGGGCGACGTTGACGCTATGGAACAGGATTTGCGCCAGATTTTGCGCACTGAGCCCAATGACGCAATGGCGCTTAATGCGCTGGGCTACACCCTCGCGGACCTCAACGTACCAGGACGCCTGGAAGAAGCTCGCGAACTCATAGAGCGCGCCTACGAAGTTGACCCGGAAAACCCTGCAATACTCGATAGCATGGGCTGGGTCTACTTTCGGCTTGGCCAACCTGAAGATGCGCTTGCCTGGCTAGAAAGTGCCTATACTCAAATGCCCGATCAAGAGATCGCCGCACACCTCGCCGAAGTTCTGCATGCGCTCGGGCGCAGCGATGAGGCGCGCCGTATCATTAGGCAAATACGCCAGCGCACTACTCAGCACCCACAAATCGATGAGCTACTGGAGCGTCATCCTGAACTAACGCCAACAGATACGCCCTAACGCTTGTCTTTAATTGCAGTGACTCACCGCACCTATTAACTGCCCCTATATTACGCAGTACTGACATGGAGTTTGTTTATGTTGACCCCACGCCCCGCCGCTTCACGCTTACCCACACCCTATCTTTTTAAGGCAAAACGTAGCGCTCGCCTGTGGGTAACCAGCATTGCCCTGCTGGCACTTGCTGGCTGTGCCAGCCAGGCACCGGTTGACGAGAGCGGCCGTCAAGCAGGTCAGTGGGAACGTCAGCAGGCCGACGTTGAAGCCTTCGACACTTGGACAATGGCAGGCAAAGCGGGACTAAGAACCCCCGACGAAAGCACCAGCGCTAATTTAGACTGGAATCAGCACCCCCACTATTTCCGCATGCTGATTAGCGGGCCATTTGGCGGCGGCCGAAGCGTACTGGAAGGTCGCGAAGGACGTTTTTCACTTACCACCAGCGACGGCCGCTTTGAGGCAGAGACACCCGAAGCCTTAATGGAAGAGCAGTTAGGCTGGTCGCTGCCGGTAAGCGCCATGCCCGACTGGGTACGTGGCCTACCCGGCGACCACGCCAGCTACCAAATGGAAACCGATGAGCTTGGCTACCCCAACTTCCTCCAGCAAGATGGCTGGGAAATTGATTACCGCGACTGGGAGCAAGTAGAAGGCATGTGGCTACCCCGCCGATTGGTCATGAACTATGGGGATGTGCGCATTACCTTGGTGGTCAACCAGTGGCGCCCTACAAATAGTTAATTGATGAATTGATTGAGACCTTGAATGCCTGCCTCAACCTCTTTAACGCTTCCCGCACCAGGGAAGCTTAACCGGATGCTGCACATTGTGGGCCGTCGACAAGACGGCTACCACGAGCTGCAAACCATTTTTCAGTTTATTGATCTGTGCGACCAGCTACACTTCACCCCGCGTCAAGACAGTAAGATTGAAATGGCTAACCATGTGATGGGCGTTGCCCACGATGACAACCTAATCGTCCGCGCGGCACGGCTGCTTCAAAAGGCAAGCGGCACCCACTACGGTGCCACCATGACCATTGATAAGCGCCTGCCCATGGGCGGCGGCTTAGGCGGCGGCAGCTCAAATGCGGCAACCGTACTCCTGGGACTTAACCACTTATGGCAGCTTGGCCTCACCAACACTGAGCTAGCCACGCTCGGGCTTACCCTGGGTGCCGATGTTCCGGTTTTTATTCATGGCCACAGCGCGTGGGCAGAAGGTGTGGGTGAAAAACTAACCACCGTCACCCTGGACACTCCCTGGTTTGTGGTCATCCACCCCCATGTCAGCGTCGCTACCGGTGCGGTCTTCCAAGACCCAGAATTGACACGCGACAGCCACCCCATTACTATGGCGCGCGCATTGCAGGGGGGAGCGCCGGAGTGGCGTAACGACTGTGAAGCCATCGTCAAAAAACGCTACCCGCCCATTGCGGAAGCGCTTGATTGGCTCACACAGTATGCACCTAGCCAGCTGACCGGTACCGGCGCCTGCTTGTTTGCGGCCTTTGATTCACAGCAAGCCGCACAAGCTGTCGTCGCTGAGCTGACCGGGCAACACTGGCACGCATGGGTAGCACGCGGGCTCAACACCTCTCCCCTACAAGATGCTCTGGGCTGCTGAAAGCGCCCGGTCATCGCATTAGGTTTATTGCTGGGGTATCGCCAAGTGGTAAGGCACCGGTTTTTGGTATCGGCATTCCCAGGTTCGAATCCTGGTACCCCAGCCAACCTGATTATGATCTGCGTTTTCTCCCCTGATCCCCAACACTGCAAAGGTGGCTGCGCGTGTCAAAATTGATGGTTTTCACCGGGAATGCCAATCCCGAACTCGCTCAAAAGATTGCCGAGAGCTTGGACAGCCGTATGGGCAATGCCACGGTTGGTCAATTTAGCGACGGCGAAATCGCGGTCGAGATCAATGAGAACGTGCGCGGTAAGGATGTATTCATCCTTCAATCCACCTGTGCACCTACGAATGACAACCTGATGGAACTGATTCTGATGGTCGATGCCCTGCGTCGCGCCTCAGCCGCTCGTATTACCGCGGTAGTTCCCTACTTTGGCTATGCTCGCCAGGATCGTCGTGTACGCTCCGCCCGCGTTCCCATCTCAGCAAAAGTCGTTGCTGATATGATGGTGAAGGGGGGCGTTGATCGCGTTATGACCATGGACCTGCATGCTGACCAAATCCAAGGTTTCTTCGATGTGCCGGTTGATAACGTCTACGGCTCGCCTATTTTGCTTGACGACATCGAGCGCCAAAACTACAGCGATCTCGTTGTTGTTTCCCCCGATGTTGGCGGCGTTGTGCGTGCCCGCGCCATTGCCAAACAGCTAAACGCTGACTTGGCCATTATTGATAAGCGTCGTCCACAGGCTAACCAAGCCCAGGTCATGCATATCATCGGTGAAATCGAAGGCCGCACCTGCGTGGTCGTTGATGACATGATCGATACCGCTGGCACGCTGTGCAAAGCGGGTGAAGCGTTAAAAGACCATGGCGCTGCGCGCGTTGTGGCCTATGCGACGCACCCGATTTTGTCTGGCCCTGCGGTCGACAATATTACCAACTCTGTACTGGACGAAGTCGTCGTGACCGACACTATTCCACTCTCTGACTACGCACGTCGGAGTGGAAAAATTCGTCAGTTGAGCGTTGCTGGCCTGATTGCGGAAGCGATTCGCCGGGTGAGCAACGAAGAATCTGTCAGCGCGATGTTCCATTAATCGCCTGGCAACATAGCCCCCACCTCGGGGGCCCTGGAAGCGTCGTCGCCTGGTCGCGGTCGGCGGCGCTTCCTTACTTAAACTAAGAGGCAATTCCATGTCTGATTTTATCCTGAAAGCCAGCGTTCGTAACGACCTGGGGAAAGGTGCGAGCCGCCGCCTGCGTCGTGCGAACCAACTCGTACCGGCCGTTGTATACGGCGGCGAGAAAGGCGCTCAATCAATCTCTGTAGAAAAAACTGCTTTCTACAAAGCCATTGAAGATGAGTCCTTCTTCTCCTCAGTAATCAAACTGGTTGTTGATGGTACCGAAGAGCAAGTGGTTGTACGTGACCTGCAGCGTCACCCCTTCAAACCGCTTCTGACCCACGCTGACTTCATGCGTGTTGACGCCACTCACGAAATCACCATCAACGTGCCGCTGCACGTGGTGAACGAAGAGAAGTGTGTAGGCATCAAAGACCAAGGCGGCGAACTACACGTCCTGGCTAACGAAGTTGCTATCAGCTGCTTGCCGAAAGACCTTCCGGACTTCCTGGAAGTTGACATCAGCAAAGTTGAACTCGGTACTACTCTGCACCTGTCTGACCTGACCCTGCCGGCCGGTGTGACGTCTGTCGACCTGTCCCACGGTGAAGAGCACGACAACGCTGTTCTGAGCATCACCAAAGTGAAAGTACGTGGCGGCGATGACGAAGAAAGCGAAGGCGAAGAAGAGTCCAGCGCTGAGTAAGCTCTGGTTAATTAACGCTGCTTTGCTGGGTGCTACTTAGCGACCCACCAAGCAGCGTTGAGCTTGGGCTGCCCTTATGGCCCAAGGATGTTAAAATCAAGCGCTTAGGCGCTTGATTTTTTTTGCGGCCTGCCAGCCGTGGCAGCTGCTTTTAGAGCTGCCGCTGACACGATGTCAAAATTTCTCCCAGACGTTTTTGGAGGTGGGAAAATGAGCCAGGTAACGGCCATTATCGGGCTGGGCAACCCCGGCGCAGAGTATGATGCCACGCGCCACAACGCTGGTTTTTGGCTAGTAGACGCCATTGCACGCAGCGCCCATACGGAGCTTCGCCCTGAGAAAAAATTCTTAGGCCTCTATGCCAAAGCACGTATTGGCGACCAAGACGTGCACCTACTCAACCCCTCCACTTTTATGAATCGTAGCGGTGCTGCTGTCGCGGCCCTCACTCAGTTTTTTAAACTGACCCCTGAGAACCTGCTGGTCGCTCACGACGAATTAGACCTGCCGCCAGGGCAAGCACGTTACAAAACCGGCGGCGGGCACGGCGGGCACAACGGCCTGCGAGACATCATTAGCGCACTCGGCAATCAAAGTACATTTCACCGGGTTCGCGTGGGTATCGGCCACCCCGGCGAAGCGCGCCAAGTCACTAACTATGTGCTTGGGCGCCCAGGCAAAGCAGACCAGGAAGCCATTGAGCACGCCCTGGGTGAGTGCCAAGCCACCCTACCTTTTGTGTTAAAAGGCGAATGGGCCAAAGCCATGAACCGCCTACATAGCGTAAAATAAGGGCAAACGCTTAACAGTACGCGCTTTTAGCACTCTCTTTTTTCAATTACGGCACGCGCCTCGTAAATGGCGCTGCCCTAGCGGCCAGGAAGTTATTTATGGGCTTTAACTGCGGCATCGTCGGCCTACCTAATGTAGGTAAATCCACGCTTTTCAATGCGCTGACAAAATCCGGCATTGATGCGGAAAATTTCCCGTTCTGCACCATCGAACCCAACGTGGGTATCGTGCCGATGCCTGATCCACGCCTGGACAAACTGGCGGCGATCGTTAAACCACAGAAAATCCTGCCAACCACAATGGAGTTTGTGGATATTGCTGGCTTAGTGGCTGGCGCCTCCAAAGGTGAAGGCTTAGGCAACAAGTTCCTGGCTAACATCCGCGAAACTCAGGCGATCGCCCACGTGGTGCGCTGCTTTGATAACGATAACGTTATCCACGTCGCCAACCAGGTAGACCCTCGGGCAGATATCGAAACCATTAATATTGAGCTAGCGCTTGCCGACTTAGATACCGTCGAAAAGGCCAGCCAGCGCCTGCTTCGCTCGGTTAAGGGCGGCGATAAAGACGCCACCGCCACCAAAGCGATACTCGATAAAATCCAGCCCCACCTCGCAGAAGGGCAGCCGTTGCGTAGCTTTGAGCTAACCGACGATGAAAAGCACCAGGTGAAGAGCTTTGGTTTCTTGACGCTTAAACCCACCATGTACATTGCTAACGTCAATGAAGATGGCTTTGAAGACAATCCTTACCTGGACATCGTCAAAGAGATCGCCGCCGAAGAAGGCGCCGTAGTGGTGCCGGTGTGTAACCAGCTTGAGGCAGAAATTGCCGAGCTTGAGGACGAAGAGCGCAGCATGTTTTTGGCCGAAATGGGCATGGAAGAGCCGGGGCTGGATCGCGTAATTCGTGCCGGCTACGCTCTGCTTGGCCTGCAAACTTACTTTACTGCCGGAGTAAAAGAAGTTCGCGCCTGGACAGTGAAGCAAGGTGCCAGCGCACCAGAAGCAGCAGGCGTGATTCACACCGACTTCCAGAAAGGCTTTATTCGAGCCGAAGTGATCGCCTATGACGACTACGTTACTCTTGGTGGCGAGCAAGGCGCCAAAGATGCCGGCAAATGGCGTCTGGAAGGCAAAGAGTACATTGTTAAAGATGGCGACGTTATCCACTTCCGCTTTAATGTCTAGAAGTAACCACAGAAGTTCTTGACGGGCGGCAATACAGTGAGTATCATTCGCCCCCGTTGAATGGCTACGTAGCTCAGCTGGTTAGAGCACATCACTCATAATGATGGGGTCCCCTGTTCAAATCAGGGCGTAGCCACCAACCCCTCGCAAATACAGACTGCGAACATACAGACACAGAAAAGCCCGCTGACATGTCAGCGGGCTTTTTCGTTAGAGCTAGGCTCAGCTCAGCGCAACTCAGGACGGTCTAAAAACGCCGTTAACGCTCGGGTTAGGTACTCAACGTCTTTCGTACCCGCTGTTTCACGAATCGAGTGCATCGCCCATTGGGGTAGCCCCACATCAATGGTCGGCACCCCCACTTCTGTCGCGGTAATTGGCCCAATAGTGCTACCACACCCCATGTCTGCCCGGGTCACAAACGACTGCACCGGCACCTCTGCTTTACGGCACACGTCGCGGAACAGTGCGCCGGTGACGCTATTCGTTGCATAGCGCTGGCTGCTATTTACTTTGATAACCGGGCCACCATTGATTGCCGGGCCGTGTCGCTCGTCGTGCTTATCCTGGAAGTTAGGGTGCAGCGCATGGGCGTTGTCGCACGAAATCATCAAAGACGCTTGAATCAGCTGTATCAGCGACTCCTCTGAACCGCCCCCCACTTGGGCATTTAAGCGCTTTAATACATCCCCTAAAAATGGCCCCTGGGCGCCACAGGCGCTCGCACTGCCCACTTCTTCATGATCATTTGCGACCAGCAACGCACCTTGGCTTGCATCACAATCAAGCAGCGCCTCTAGCCCTACAAAGCACGACAACAGATTATCCAAGCGAGCACTCGCCACTAGCTCCTGGCGCAACCCTATCAATGACGGGGGCTGAACATCGTAAAAACTCAGTTCAAAATCCACCACTTCAACCGCACGCAAGCCATGCTGCTGCTCCAGCCACTCCCCCAGCAGGTCGCTGAGATTAGCCGTGTCGCTCTGCATCAACACCGGCGACATTTGCGTTTGTGGGTTAATCGCGCGGCCTGCATTCACATCGCGATCTAAATGTATCGCCAAGCTAGGGATCATCGCGATAGGACGGTCGACATTTAAGAGCACACTTTCCAGCCGCCCATCTGCATGACGCACATGAACGCGCCCCGCCAAGCCCAGATCTCTGTCAAACCAAGGGGTTAACAGCACGCCGCCATACACTTGCACCCCCAGCTGTAGCCAGCCAGCAGCATACTGCGTGGCATTTGGTTTTAAGTGCAGCCCGGGGCTGTCGGTATGAGCACCCAGCATACGCAGGCTGGTTAACTTGCCTGCAGGCAGTTGAAAAGCGATAACCGAGGAGTCGTTACGCGTTACGTAGTAGCGTTTTCCCGGTGCAAGCTGCCAATTCGCTGCTTCATCCAAGCGCTGAAAGCCCGCCTGCTCCAAACGCTGCGCCATACTACGCGTCGCGTGCCATGGCGTAGGCGACTGGTGCAGAAAATCACATAGTCGCGTTAAACGTTCTGCGTTGAAAGCTTCGGACATGGAAATCCTCATAACAGTAATGATTGAGTCTCACAGGCTAAATGACCTGCTACAATGCTCCCTCGGCCTACGCAACTCATAGGCTATCTGCGGGTCTAGGGAAGAATGAGTTTACACAAATCCGGGAGAGCTTGACTGATGAGCTTGTTTGCAACGCTTTCACGCTCGGTCGCATTTGCCGTCATGCTGGTTATCACCAGCCCGGCAGCACTGGCGCAACTCGCGCCGACCGACGAACAACGCCAAGCGGCCGTAGAAATTGCGGACTCGCTTCGCTACGGCCACTATGCTGATATTACCTTCGACGAGCAGTGGTCTCAGGAAGCTTTCCAGCGCTATCTAGATATTTTAGATGGTCAGCGTTCATATCTTCTAAGCCGCGATATTGAACCCTTCCGTCACCTGGAAACCAGCATGGTGGAGGTACTTTTCGACGGTAACCTAGACGACGCATTTGAACTTTACAACCGCCTGAGTGATCGCCATGTAGCGCGCCTTGAGTGGCTTTTAGCGCGCCTTGATGCTGGCCTCTCTTTCGAGTTCGACAGCGACGAGCGCCTGGAAGTAGACCGCGAAGATGCGCCTTGGGCTAACCGCGAGAGTGAACTGGATGAGCTGTGGCGCAAACGGCTTAAAAACGATGCGCTCACCCTGGCCTTGACCGACCAAGACGATGAGCAAATTGAAGCCAACCTGCGCCAGCGTTACGAAGGGCAGCTTACACGACTGCGCCAAACAGAGGCTGAAGACGTATTCGGCTTATTGATGGCTTCTGTTGCAAGCACCATCGATCCTCACACAGGCTACCTCTCGCCCCGCCAAGGAGAGTCGTTCGATATTCAAATGAGCCTTTCCCTTGAAGGCATTGGCGCACTGCTGCAAGCCGACGGCGAATACGTCAAAGTATCTAGCCTGGTTCCTGGCGGCCCTGCTGATCGCGCCGGCGTACTAGAGCCTGCCGACCGCATTATTGCAGTGGGCCAGAAAGAGGGCGAGATGGTCAATGTGGTGGGCATGCGCCTGGATAACGTCGTAGACCTGATTCGCGGCCCCAAAGGCTCAGTTGTGCGCCTTGATGTTGTGCCCGCCCAAGCAGTGGATATGACCCGTTCGCAAATTATCGAAATTACCCGTGACACGGTAAGCCTGGAAGATCAGGCCGCCAAGAGCGAAATTGTCGAAGTCAATCGAGATGGCAAACCTCACCGCATTGGCATTATCAATATCCCCACTTTCTATGTGGATTTTGATGCCTGGCAGGCCGGTGAAGAGGAGTACCGCAGCACCACGCGAGATGTTGCCCGCGAAGTTGAGAAACTCAAGCAGGAAGGCGTAGAAGGCATTGTACTCGACCTGCGTAACAACGGCGGTGGCGCCCTCCAGGAAGCTAACTCACTGATTGGCCTGTTTATCGACCGCGGTCCCACGGTGCAAGTACGCGACGCCCAGGGGCGCATTCAGCTCTATGGCGACACCGAAGCAGGCACACTATACGACGGCCCGCTAACCGTTCTGGTCAATCGTCTTTCCGCCTCTGCCTCTGAAATTTTTGCCGGTGCTATTCAAGACTATGGCCGTGGCATCGTGGTAGGCACCCCTACGTTTGGTAAAGGCACTGTACAAACCTTAAACGACTTAAGCCACGGCCAGATCAAGCTGACCCGCGCTAAGTTTTACCGCATTTCTGGCGACAGCACGCAAAACCGCGGTGTCGTTCCGGACATCACCTTCCCCAGCTTGATCGACCCCGAGCGCATTGGTGAAAGCAGCTTGGATAACGCTCTAGCCTGGGACACGGTACAAAATGTCCAGTACCGCCGCTACGGCTCTCCTGAGGACGTGCTCGCCACGCTGCTTTCCCAGCATGAAGTACGGGCCGAAGAAAACCCCAACTTCCGCTACCTTGAGCACCAGTCTACGCTTTCCCGTCAGCTACGCGAGCAGCATACCAGCGTGAGCCTGAACCGCGAACAGCGCCAGCGCGAGCTGGAAGCCCGGGAGGCCGAGCAACTCTCTCTTGAGAACCAACGCCGCCGCGCCCTGGGCTTACCTGAACTGGAAGAGTGGATGGACGCACGGGGTGATGGTGCTGAGTCAGGCAGCCCAGACGAGGACGATAACAACGACGATATGCCCGTTGATCGCGCCCACGCCCTAGAAGCTGCCGAGATTTTACTCGACTACGCTCACCTGAAAGCTATCCAACGGATGGCCAAGCGCTAAACGCACCCTGCCTACATGCTAGGCAGGCGCACTACCCAACGAAAACGCCAGCCCGCTTATTCAATCGCAGGCTGGCGTTTTTTGTGTGCTTATTTTTTATGCGCGCACTGGCTTACGCCACACGAGTGTTTACAAGGAAAGTGTCGACCGAAAGTTCCCTAAAACGCTTAACTAGCAGAGGGCTGCTCGACGCGCAGGCCGGTCACCCATCTTAGCAAGCCGCTGGCTAAGCTCACTGACCCGCAAGGCACTACCATCACTACCGGCCTGGATAATGGCTTGCGCCCACACAGGCAGCTGTGACGCCAAGCGGTAATACACCCACTGCCCTTCTCGCTGGTCGCTAAGCAAGCCACATTGACGCAGCTGAGCCAAATGACGCGACACCTTTGGCTGTGACTCGTCCAGTGCATAGGTCATCTCACAGACGCACAACGACTGCTCTTTGGCGATCAGCAATACCAGCATTAGCCGTGTCTCATCGCTTAAACACTTAAACACCTGCAACGCTTCCAGGCTCGCTACTTTGCCCACAACACTCTTCCTAACCAGTGAATGATGCACATAGTTTACGCTAGTGACTGCTCCCCACCCTACGTCGCTACGCAACCACGGGTGAGGCTTCCCACGTCTTAGGCCGCAGCCGGTGCGTGACCGGTCTTACACAGGCCTCGATGGGCAGAGACGGACAGCCCTTCCGCCTTTAATTTTAAAATGCCTTGCTGGCGAATAGTGATCGCGGCGTTTACGTCACGGTCAATCGCCTTTGTGCCACAGCTTGGGCAATCCCAGGTGCGGACACTGAGGGGCATTTGTTCGACTTTGTGGCCGCAGCCCGCGCAGGTTTTGGAGCTGGCGAACCATTGGTCGATTCTGACCAGATGTTTGCCTTGCTGCTTCGCCTTATACGCCAGTTTTTCGATCAACCTGCTCCAACTGGCATCGGCAATATGCTTGGCCAGCTTGCGGTTTTTGAGCATGTTTTTCACGCTCAGTGTCTCGACCACCACCGCTTGGTTGTCGTCAATGAGTTGTCGAGACAGTTTGTGCTGGAAGTCAGCACGCGCATTCGCCAGCCGCTCATGCGCCTTGGCGAGCATTAGCCGCGCTTTCGCACGGCGCTTGCTGCCTTTCTGGCAGCGTGAAAGCGCTTTCTGCTTGCGGCGTAGGTTGGCAGGCGCCAGCTTCAAGAAGCGAGGATTGGCGACCTTGCGGCCAGTGGAGTCGATGGCCAAATGCGTTAAGCCCATATCGACCCCCAGCACCGTCTCCACCGTTTGCAGCGGTGCGGCTGCCTCCACACCATCCTCCACCAGCAGCGAGGCAAAATACTTGCCCGTGGGGGTGCGGGTCAGTGTGATGCTTTTCAGCGTGCCGGCGATCTCTCGATGGATTCGGGCTTTAATCGGCGTAAGCTTGGGGACTTTGATCCAGTCATCACCCGCCTTAACGCTGGTGCAGTGATAGCTCGATTGCTTGCCATGCTTGCGTTTAAAGCGCGGATAGCGGGCTTTTAGCTGGGGGTTAAAGAAGTTCTGGAAGGCGCGATCCAGGTTAATGCACGCCTGTTGCAGTGCGATAGAATCAAACGCTTTGAGCCAGTGGTAGTTGCGAGACTTCTTCGCCACCGCCAACAACGGCTTGAGGTCTTTCTTAGCGCGCAGCTTGGTGCCATGGCGCTTGTACTGCGAACTGATAATGTGCAGTGCCTTGTTGTACGTAAACCGCACCGCCCCGAATTGCTGATTCAAGAAATCAGCCTGTTCGGGGGTGGGGTAGATGCGTACTTTGGTGGCTGTTAACACAACGGCTTCAACTCGTTGACTGTATGAATGTATAGTGCCAGATAAATACGAAACTACAACCCCTGCAGCGCTAGCGCGCTGCCCGCTTGTATCCCCGCCCTCAATCGGGCGAGGGTTTACGCGGATTTTTGCTAAAATAGTCAACGGTAAGGCACAAAAAGTCACCCAAGATGCTAATCGCAACGGGTGTTATGGCTTATCAATAATAACGGTGTCAAAAACAGGCAGTCTTAAAGCAAAAGGGTATAAAAAAGAGTGTAAGATGCTTATTGGCTCCCCGAGCAGGACTCGAACCTGCGACCCAATGATTAACAGTCATTTGCTCTACCAACTGAGCTATCGAGGAACATTACATATTGCTGATGTGTTGAGAGTGAGGCCACTGAAGTTACAAACGACTTACTTCAGAATGTTGGCTCCTCGAGCAGGACTCGAACCTGCGACCCAATGATTAACAGTCATTTGCTCTACCAACTGAGCTATCGAGGAACATTACATATTGCTGATGTGTTGAGAGTGAGGCCACTGAAGTTACAAACGACTTACTTCAGAATGTTGGCTCCTCGAGCAGGACTCGAACCTGCGACCCAATGATTAACAGTCATTTGCTCTACCAACTGAGCTATCGGGGAATGTTTTACCGTACATGGTAATTATAGCAGAACAGCAATTTGGCTCCTCGAGCAGGACTCGAACCTGCGACCCAATGATTAACAGTCATTTGCTCTACCAACTGAGCTATCGGGGAATGTTTTACCGTACATGGTAATTATAGCAGAACAGCAATTTGGCTCCTCGAGCAGGACTCGAACCTGCGACCCAATGATTAACAGTCATTTGCTCTACCAACTGAGCTATCGAGGAACATTACATATTGCTGATGTGTTGAGAGTGAGGCCACTGAAGTTACAAACGACTTACTTCAGAATGTTGGCTCCTCGAGCAGGACTCGAACCTGCGACCCAATGATTAACAGTCATTTGCTCTACCAACTGAGCTATCGAGGAACATTACATATTGCTGATGTGTTGAGAGTGAGGCCACTGAAGTTACAAACGACTTACTTCAGAATGTTGGCTCCTCGAGCAGGACTCGAACCTGCGACCCAATGATTAACAGTCATTTGCTCTACCAACTGAGCTATCGAGGAACTGCTCAAACACGGTGCGTAGTATACTGATTGAAACGCTTAGGTCAAGTATCGTTTCCTGGTGAACGCTAGCCCCTGGTTTCTTGTGCCCGTATAATGCCCTCCATTCTACGGCAGCCATTAGCTGCTCATGAGTTTTCATTCATCCCTCGTCCCCCCGACGACCCATAGACGACAGGTACCGATGGCGAAGAAGCTTTTTATCAAAACGCACGGCTGCCAAATGAACGAGTACGACTCCTCCCGTATGGCGGATATGCTCGGCGAATCTCATCAGCTGGAATTGACCGATAACGAGAAAGAAGCAGACGTGATTCTGCTGAACACCTGCTCGATTCGCGAAAAGGCTCAAGATAAGGTCTACCACCAACTGGGTCGCTGGAAAAAGCTTAAAGACGCCAACCCAGACCTAGTGATTGGCGTAGGCGGCTGCGTGGCTAGCCAAGAAGGTGAAGCGCTGCGTAAGCGGGCCCCCTTTGTGGACATGATATTCGGCCCACAAACGCTACACCGCGTGCCCAAGATGCTGGACGCCCGCAACAATAACCAAATTGCTGCAGTGGACGTTACCTTCCCTGAAATCGAAAAATTTGATCACCTGCCTCAGCCAACATCCGACGGCGCGACGGCATTTGTTTCGATCATGGAAGGCTGCTCGAAATACTGCACCTTCTGTGTAGTGCCCTACACCCGCGGTGAAGAGGTCTCTCGCCCCTTCGAGGCCGTGATGGACGAGGTGATTCACTTAGCCGACCAAGGCGTGCGAGAGGTCAACCTGTTGGGCCAAAACGTTAACGCCTACCGCGGCGATAACGAGGATGGCGATGAGATTGACCTTGCCGAGCTGATCGCCTGTGTCGCCGCCGTCGATGGCATCGACCGTATCCGCTTTACAACTTCGCACCCAGTGGAGTTCACCGACAGCTTGGTCGACGCCTTTGCCGATATTCCAGAGCTGGTCAGCCACCTGCACCTTCCCGTGCAGTCTGGCTCTGACCGCATCTTGAGTGCTATGAAGCGGGGCCACACCGCCGAAGAGTACATTGAGAAAATGGAGCGCATCCGCGCTAATCGCCCGGATATTAGTTTCTCCTCTGACTTTATTATTGGCTTCCCTGGCGAGACCGAAGAGGATTTCGAAGCAACGATGGATCTGATTCATCGCATTGGCTTTGACCACTCCTTCAGCTTTGTTTACTCAGCGCGCCCAGGTACGCCCGCTTCTGGCCTGCCGGATGAAACGCCAGAAAGCGTTAAAAAGCAGCGACTCGCCATTTTGCAGGAACGAATTCTGCAGCAGACTGCTCAGATCAGCCGCCGCATGGTCGGCACTACTCAGCGAGTATTGGTCTCCGGCTTCTCACCAAGAGACCCTGGCCAACTCTCGGGCCGTACCGAAAATAACCGCGTGGTTAACTTTCGCGCGGCCAACCCTACGGAGCTTATTGGCTACTTTGTGGACGTGGAAATCACCGAAGCACTGCCCAATTCACTGCGTGGTGAGCTTGCTTCTGACGAGCGTTATTAATTATTCGCTATCCTAGGTAATTGCCCCGGCACCGCCGGGGCAGTAAGCTGAAGCTCACACACATCAACTAACGGGTTTCTTACTCTTGAGCCAGCCATCACCTCAGGCCAATCGCATTATCACCCTAAGCCTTGAACCCAATGACCCGCAGCGGCTTGCCAGCCTATGCGGCCAACAGGACGAGCACCTAAAACTGATTGAGAGCCGCCTGGACGTGACACTGCGCAACCGGGGCAATATTTTTCAGTTGGCCGGTGCTGCGAACCGTATTAAAGCGGCTGCTAACGTGCTGGAACATCTCTACCGTGAAACGGCGGCTAGTGAACTTGAAGCCGACACGGTGCACTTATTTCTCCAAGAGTCTGGCCTGGAAGCGCTAGAAGAAGAAGTGGATGGCGATGGCGGTGGTGATGACGTGGTGATGCGAACGCCGCGCACCATGATCAAGCCCCGTGGGTTGAACCAGCAGCGCTACGTGCAAAGCATCCGTGAGCACGATATCAACTTTGGCATTGGGCCTGCCGGTACCGGTAAAACCTACCTAGCCGTAGCCGCTGCCGTGGAAGCACTCAACCAGCAGGAAGTTCGCCGTATTCTACTGGTGCGCCCTGCGGTAGAAGCGGGAGAAAAGCTAGGCTTTTTGCCGGGGGATCTCGCCCAGAAGATCGACCCTTACCTGCGCCCGCTTTACGATGCGCTGTACGAGATGATCGGTTTTGAGCAGGTCGCCAAGCTGATTGAGCGCCAGGTGATTGAAATCGCCCCGCTGGCTTATATGCGCGGACGCACGCTGAATAACTCTTACATCATCTTGGATGAGAGCCAAAACACCACGCCGGAACAGATGAAAATGTTCCTCACGCGGATTGGCTTTGGCTCGACAGCGGTGATTACTGGTGACATCACCCAGGTAGACCTGCCACGCGGGCAGCGCTCTGGGCTGTCTCAGGTACTGGACGTGCTTAAAGAAACGCCGGGAATCGGCGTGACCCACTTTGCGGCCAAAGATGTTGTGCGTCATCCGCTGGTTCAGCGCATCATCGAGGCCTACGATGAGTTTGAATCTCAGCAGGAAGTGGAACAGCGCGCCCGCCGTGAGACTCGCCAACAGGAGCGCGAAGCCCGCCTACACGCGCTTGAACGCTCAGGAAACGCACCGTAATGAGCGATATTGCGATTGATCGCCAGGTAGCTATTAATGAGCCGCAGCTACCCACTCTTGAACAGCTCACCCTTTGGGTGGGCTGTGTGTTTTCACGCCATCCGGATGACGAGCGCTTAGAGCTGACCATTCGCTTGGTCGGCAACGCTGAAAGCCAAGCGCTGAACCGCGACTATCGGGGTAAGGATAAGCCCACCAATGTGCTCTCCTTCCCTTTTGAGAACCCACCAGGCATGACACTACCGCTGCTGGGCGATCTAATTATTTGTCACGATATCGTCGCTCAGGAGGCAAGCGAGCAGCACAAGTCGCTGACGCATCATTACGCCCATATGGTCATCCACGGCACCCTGCATTTAATGGGCTACGATCATATTGACGAGCAAGAGGCAGAGGAGATGGAGCAGATCGAGCGTGAGCTTCTCGCCTCGCTGGATATTCCTGATCCTTACCTGAGTAACTGTCTGTGACTGCCCACACGTCACTTGTTACACCTAACGTATCTGCCCGTAACTGAGAGATGAGACGCAATGAGCGAAGACCGATCGAGCAACCCCAATCAAAAATCCTGGCTCGAGAAACTCTTTGGCGCCCTTTCCGGTGACAATGACGAACCCAGCTCACGGGATGAGCTGATGACGTTTTTACGCCACACTGCAGGAAAGCTGAAGCTTGACCAAGACGCCATCATGATTATTGAAGGCGCACTTGAGATTAGCGACCAGCAGGTGCGGGAAATATTAATTCCACGCTCCCAGGTGTCGGCGATTACGCTTGATCAAACCAGCGATGGCTACCTGCCCCTCATTCAGGAAACTGGCCACTCTCGCTATCCGGTGATCGGTGAGAACCTTGATGATGTTAAAGGTATTCTACTGGTTAAAGATTTGCTTCCCCTGCTCTCGCAGACCCAAGAGAGCCGTGATGCTTTTAAGCTGGAAGATGTGCTACGTCCGGCCATGTTTATTCCGGAGTCCAAGCGCTTAAACAGCCTGCTTAAGGAGTTCCGCGACACCCACAACCACATGGCGATAGTGGTGGACGAGTACGGCGGCACTGCGGGCATTATCACCATTGAGGACATTCTGGAGCAGATTGTCGGGGATATCGAAGATGAACACGATACCGACGAAGAGGACGATATCCGCACGCTGGATAACGGCCACTTCGCGATTCGCGCTTTAACCCCCATTGAAGACTTCAACGAACGGTTCGGCACCAAGTTTTCCGATGACGAGTTTGACACCGTTGGCGGCTTGGTGATGCAGCAGTTTGGTCACTTGCCGGGGCGTGGCGAGCATACCTGCTTCGGCGGCTGGCGCTTTGTCATCCTGAATGCTGACAACCGGCGAATCCGCTTACTTGAAGCGTATCCCGATCAAAACACCGACAGTGACGACGCGGGCGACGACTAACCATCTATTCAGATTACTTTTCGATAGGATATCACCATGGGGTTGACGCCCACGTTTGCGCTTCAGCTGCTGGCCGCCCTGGTGGCGGGCGGCTTTACCACGCTCACCGCCTCACCGTTTGAACTGTGGTGGCTAGGGCCCGTTGCGATTGCCCTTTTATACACTGGCATGCACACCTTAACCCCGGCCCAAGCGGCGCTAAAAGGCTGGCTATATGGCGTAGCGCTGTTTGCCAGCGGCACTTCTTGGGTGTATGTCTCTATTCATGACTATGGCTATACCGGCATGCCCTTGGCGGTGTTTCTTACCGCGCTATTTGTGGCCGTTTTAGCCCTGTTTTTTGCCGGTACCTTCTGGCTCTATCGACGCTTTTTTGGCCCCCGCTGGGCATTGTTAACCTTCGCGGGCGCCTGGGTGTTAGGGGAAGTACTGCGCACCTACCTCTTTACCGGCTTTCCTTGGCTGCTGGTTGGTTCAAGCTATGTCGATTCTCCCCTTGCCAGCTGGGCACCCATCGGCGGCGTTTACCTGCTTTCGCTATTCGTCGTGCTCACGGGAACCTTAGGGGCAGAGCTATTGCGTCGCCAGTGGTGGGCGTTAGCGCCGATCGCCGTTATTTGGCTGGCGCCGTTGGCGCTCCCCACGCTCTGGACCACACCGGTTGATGAGCCTACTCGCGTTGCGCTGCTGCAAGGCAACCTGCCACAGCTTTTAAAGTGGACGCCAGAAGGCCAGCGGGTGGCCGCCAATACCTATAGCAATCTAACCCGTGAGGTCGCCGATAACGTAGACCTCATCCTGTGGCCCGAAACCGCGCTACCCATGATGGAGCATCAGGCCCAGCCTGTACTTGAGCGGGTGCAGGCCAATTTGCCCCCCGGCGCCGCATTAATGACAGGCATTGTTCAGTTAGATGAACAGAGTCGTTACTTCAACAGCGTCATCGGGGTAGGCAATGTAGAAGGCAGTTATCAAAAAGAGCACCTAGTACCGTTTGGTGAGTATCTTCCGTTAGAAAGTGTATTGCGCGGCGCTATTAACTTTTTTGACCTCCCGATGTCGAGCTTTACTAAGGGCGCCTCTGGACAAGCTCCTATGCAGGCTGCGGGCGTAAGCATAGGCAACGCTATTTGCTATGAAATTATCTATCCGCAGCTTGTTGCACGGCGTGCAGCTGATAGCGAGGTGATTGTCACAGTGTCTAACGATACGTGGTTTGGCGCCTCCATCGGGCCTCACCAGCACCTGCAAATGGCCCGCCTGCGCGCGCTGGAAAACGGCCGCTATGTAGTGCGCGCCACCAGTAATGGTATTACCGCGATTATTGATCCAAGAGGTGAGCTGGTGGATCGAGCGCCACAGTTTGAAACCACCTACTTAACCGGCGAGTTCTACGCCATGGAGGGGCTAACGCCGTTCACTCGCATGGGTAGTTGGCCCACGTGGTTATTAGCTGGATTGCTACTGTTACCTGGGCTACCCCGCCGTCGTTAGCTCTAGTCGCCTAGCAAGCACCCAAAAGCCCCTGCCACCCAAAGGGTGGCAGGGGCTTTTTTAGGGCTATTAACTCAGCTCATTGTGTAAAAATAACGAGAGAATCAAGCGTTAGGCGTTTCGCCCAACACCTCGGGAATCGTCATTTTTACGTAGCGGCCTGGCGCAGGTTCAATCACCTTTAGCTCGCCCTCTCCGGGCTGGCGAACGGGCACCATCTTTTTCGGGTCAGCGTCCGCATAGCCGTTCTTAGTGACCCACGCCTGCCAGTGTGGCCACCAAGAGCCTTCATTAAACGTCGCCCCCTCTTGCCATGCCTCATGGGTTTCTGGCAACGCATCGTTGGTCCAGTAGCCGTACTTATTTTTATGGGGCGGGTTCACAATGCCTGCGATATGGCCAGAGCCGCCCAAGACAAACGTTACCGGCCCTTTGGGCAACAGCGCACCGTAATAGGTACTATTCCATTTGGCGATATGATCTTCTTTAGTCGACACAAAGTAGCACGGTGCCGATACTTTACGCAGGTCAATCTTCACCTCGTCTAACTCAATACCACCTGGCTCTACCAAGCGGTTTTCCAGGTACATATGGCGCAGGTACCACGCGTGTGTACCTGCTGGCAGGTTGGTACCATCGGTATTCCAATACAGTAAATCAAACGCTGCAGGAATTTCACCTTTCAGATAATTATTGATATAGAACGACCAGAACAGATCATTCTCACGCAATAAATTAAAGGTGTAGGCCATCGAGCGGCCATCTAAATACCCCTTCATTTCTAGCGTATTCTCAATCCCTTCCACCACGCGCTCGTTAAGGAATACGCCTATATCTCCGGGGTCGCGGAAATCTTGCAGCGTTGCCATATAGGTAACGGACTTCACTTTGCGCGCGCGCCGCGTACTCGTTAGGTAGGCCACAGTCGAGGCGGTTAACGTCCCACCCACACAGTAGCTCAACAGATTGACCGACTTCTCGCCACAGGCCTGCTCAATGGCTTCCATCGCGCTGATGGGGCCCATTTGCATGTAATCAGCCCAGGTGATGTCGCGCTGCTCTGGGCCA
This sequence comes from Halomonas sp. GFAJ-1, assembly GCA_002966495.1. NCBI lineage: Bacteria > Pseudomonadati > Pseudomonadota > Gammaproteobacteria > Oceanospirillales > Halomonadaceae > Halomonas > Halomonas sp. GFAJ-1. Next base: position 1,965,076 of record CP016490.1, on the reverse strand, counting down.
GGGTTACGCCAGGAAATCAGGAAGACGGTATGCCCCTGATCTACCATCCATTTGACTAACGAGTTATCTTCCCGCAGATCCAATATGTAATATTTATTGATCCACGGTGGCACGATTAACAGCGGTGTCTTAAAGGTTTTTTCCGTCGTAGGCGTGTATTGAATTAACTGAATCAGTTCATTCTCATACACGACAGCACCGGGCGTGACAGCAATATTGTCGCCTACGCCAAAGGCGCTGCGATCGGTCATGCGTACGTTAATGCCTTCCGCAGAGTTGGCTAAATCTTCACGTAGGCGGGTAAGACCGTCGACAAGATTTTGTCCCCGGGTTTCCAGCGTACAGCGCATCACTTCAGGGTTGGTAGAAACAAAGTTGGTGGGCGCCATGGCGTTGACCAGCTGACGCGCATAAAAAGCCAGGTTACGCTTATGGATAGGGTCTAGCGTATCCAGCCCATCAATCAGCTCTTCTACCATCTGCGAAAACAGCAGGTACTGCTGCATAATCGATAAGTAGTAGGGTTCTTGTGTCCAGGCTTCATCTTTAAAGCGACGATCGCCTTTTGCCGGCGTTACCAATGGCGTCACCTGCTCGCCAGCCATCGCGCGAATACCCTGTTGCCAGAGCAACCACTGGTCTTGTACTAACCGTGACTGCGTTTGCCACAGCAAGTTAGGGTCGCTCATTAGCGACTTCGCGGCGGCTTCAAAGCTCTCGCGCATGTCGCTATGAACGGAGTCTGCGGCTTCACTGGGTGCCATTCGCGTTAGTAAGTCTTCAAAGAGACCTCGGTACTGTTCGCCGATCTCACTAATCTGCGCCTTCCATGTCTCCATCTCTTCTTGAGACATTGCTTTAGACGGCAATTTCCACCCTGACTGCATACTCGCTCTCCCCTACCCTGCATGTGGCGTGGCCCACGCCCAGGCAATATCATTCAGAAACAACACGGCGCCCCTAGAGGCGCCGCTGACAGTGCTATTTTAGTTTTTGCGTGAAGACTGGCTGGAGGCTTTCGCGGGCTGTTCGCCTTTCACAGCGGACGTTGCCTGCTCGCTCATTTTCTGCCCAGCCTCGCTGAACAGCTTTTCCATTTCGGATTTAAACTGCAGGCTCATTTCGCCCATCACACGAGCATCTTCCTGCATTTGTTGAGATAGTTCGTTCATCATTTCGGCTTGTTTAGTGCCAAAATCGCGCAGACTTTCTGCGTCTTTAATCTCGGTGGCACTGCGAATGCGCTCAGTTCCCATTTGGCTGTAACGCTTCATGGCTTCTAACTGGTACTGCGTCAGCTTCTCCATGTTGTTGAGCATCAGCGAATTCATCTTACGCATCGGCTCAAACATCTGGCGGGTCTGAGTGTTGAAGGCGTCCATCATTTTATCTTGCATTGTATTTGCTCCTGTCTCTCGTTCCTTGGCATGAGCCTGGAGAGGCTCATCACACGGCGCATTGCTGCACTGCAAAAAGAGTAATCGTTGGCATGGTGCTTTGCAACATAGCACTTAGTTAACACGGTGCTTTGCAACATTTTTAAGATAGCGCCCGTGCCCGCCTACCCTTTTGCCCGAGAGCGGGAGGAGGCAGTGGCTTTTGCCTTGCTGCTTCTCTCGCTCGTGGTACTTTTGCTGGCGTCTTCTTGACTGCTTTCATTATGGCTTGTGTCGCTACCGCCATCACTGCTGGCAGAACCGGCTTGGCGCAGCATATCCAGCATCATTTGCTGATAGGTGCCGAAGTTAGCGAGCCCCTGTGAAAGCCCCTGCTGCATCATCGGCTGCTGCAGATAGGGACGCATTAAGCTCATCGGGTCGTACCCTTCTACGCCCGACTCCATTTGCCGCTGAATATTTTCCAGCATGCTTTGCTGAAACGCCTCAACATCGGGCAACCCCAAGGATTGCCGAAACTCATCCGGCGTCAGGTCAAACTCAACGTTAATTTTCATAGGCGACTCCTTAACCGTCTCACTTGAGTGTAGCAGTGAACCAACGACTCAACCGGGAGGTTATCGCTAGTTTAAACGCGGCGTATCAACGCTAACGTCAGCATTTTGGCCACGGTGGCGTAACCAGTGGTCAAGCAGCGTGACCGCCATCATCGCCTCGGCAATCGGCGTTGCCCGAATACCCACACATGGGTCGTGGCGCCCTTTGGTAATAACCTCTACCGGCTGGCCGTGTACATCAATAGAGCGCCCCGGCGTCGTAATGCTTGACGTTGGCTTGAGCGCCAGACGGGCAACAATTGGCTGGCCACTGGAAATTCCGCCCAGCACGCCGCCCGCGTGGTTGGAAAGAAAGCCTTCCGGTGTCATTTCATCGCGGTGCTCGCTGCCGCGCTGGGCTACCGAGCCAAAACCTGCACCAATCTCAATGCCTTTCACCGCATTAATACTCATTAAGCCGTGGGCGAGATCAGCATCCAGCCGGTCAAACACCGGCTCACCTAGTCCGACCGGGACGCCGTCGGCAATGACAGTAATTTCTGCGCCCACGGAGTCTTGATCCCGACGCAGCTGATCCATATAGCTTTCAAGTTCGGTAACTTTATCTGGGTCGGGGCAGAAGAAGGCGTTTTCTCCTACCGCATCCCAGGTTTTAAAGTCGATTTTGATGGGGCCCAACTGGCTCATATAGCCACGAACCTGAACACCTTGCGCCGCCAACACTTTTTTAGCGATGGCACCAGCCGCTACGCGCATCGCGGTTTCCCGCGCGCTGGAACGGCCGCCACCTCGATAGTCTCGGTGGCCGTACTTATGGTGATAGGTGTAGTCGGCGTGGGCAGGCCGGAACTGGTCTTTTATCTTAGAGTAGTCTTTGGAGCGCTGATCGGTGTTCTCAATTAACAGGCCAATCGACGTCCCGGTGGTTTTACCTTCAAATACGCCCGAAAGAATCCGCACTTGGTCAGGCTCTTTGCGCTGGGTAGTGTGGCGAGAACTGCCGGGGCGGCGGCGGTCTAAATCCCCCTGCAAATCCTCTTCGCTGATTGGGATGCCAGGAGGACAGCCGTCGACAATGGCTCCCAATGCGGGGCCGTGGCTCTCGCCAAAGGTAGTGACAGTAAATAGTTTGCCAAACGTATTGCCAGACATGGGCGTTAATTCCTCACGCAAAAGACGCCGCATGGGCGTCGAGTTCAGCGGCGCTCAAGGCAAACACGCCCTGGCCGCCACGCTCGAAGTCAAGCCAAATAAAGGGTACCTCAGGAAAGGCAGCCTCTACATGGCGGTCAGAGTTACCAACTTCGACAATCAGCCAGCCCTCATTAGTTAAATGCGGCCGCGCTTCACGCAGAATGCGCCGCACAATATCCAAACCATCGCTACCCGCCCCTAACGCTAGCGACGGTTCATGCCGAAACTCAGCGGGCATGGTGGCCAAGTCACGAGCATCCACATAGGGCGGGTTAGAGACAATCAGGTCAAAACGCTGGCCTTCCAATCCGTCAAACACGTCCGATTCCACCGCGCGGACTCGGTCTCCCACGTCGTGGCGAGTAATGTTTTGCCGGGCAACGGCAAGGGCATCTTGGCTAATATCCGCCAGGGCAACTTCACAGGTGGGAAATACTAGCGCGGTGGCTATACCAATGCAGCCAGAGCCAGTACATAAATCCAGCACGCGAGCAGGCGGCTCTTCCGGGAACCAGGCGGCAAAGCCATCCTCAATTAGTTCGCCGATGGGCGAGCGAGGAATAAGTACCCGCTCGTCCACGCTGAAGGGGTAGCCCGCGAAAAAAGCCTCCCCCAGCAGGTAGGGCAAGGGGCGACGAGTAGTCACCCGCTCTTGTGCTAGGCGAATAATGCGCTCGCGCTCAATCGGTAAAAGCCGTGCGTCCAGCACCGCGGGGTCGACATTCCAGGGCAGATGCAGCGCACCTAAACAGAGCGCTACCGCCTCATCCCAGGGAGACTCGGTGCCATGACCATAGTGCAAGCCTGCCAAATAGAATTCGCTGGACACCCAGCGCAGATAGTCGCGCAGTGTCAAAAGATCGCTCAGCAGCGTTGAGTCTGGCAACAAAAGCGTTGAGTGGGAGGTCTCATCATTGAGATGCGTAGTCACAGCGGCTCCTGGCGTAAAAGTTCGTAGAAGGATTGTACCTTTGACGCTATCCGGTTCACAGCTAGATGCTTCACAGTCTGTTTATAGCGAGGTAGTTCTCAACGTGGCGGTTCACAGTCACGTCAGGCTCGCTATACTGTCTCGCTTTGCTGTGCGCTTCTCGCTTATGCTACTTCATTAACCGTTAATTTTTGCTATTTGAGCTGCCCATGACGCGACACCTGCCCAACGACGACGATATCAGTGCCTTTCGCCAAGCGCTGCAAGCGGCAGGCGTGCGCCGTATTGCCTCTAATCAAGCCGACCTCGGCAAGCCTAAGCGTAATAGCGATGCTCAAGAAGCTCGGCGGCGGGCGGCAGTAGAAAGCAGTACCACCCAAACCAGTGGCCGCACCTCCGATGGCCGGGTGGAAGCCGTTCGGCCTTCGGAGTATTTAGAGTTCAGCGTCCCCGACCTCCCCTGGCGCACCTTTAGCCAGCTAAAGCGTGGTCAAACCGTTTGGCAAGCAGGGTTAGACCTGCACGGCTATACCCTGGAAGAGGCCCGCATTGAGCTTGAAAGTTTTCTAAGGGACTCTTCCGCCCAGGGGCTGCGCTGCGTGTTGGTGGTTCACGGCAAGGCCTGGGGGTCAACCTCGGACTTTCCAGTCCTCAAAAGCCATACCAATACGTGGCTGCGTGAATGGCCCAGCGTGCTGGCTTTTTGCTCCGCCACCGATGTCGATGGTGGCACCGGGGCCGTCTATATTCTGCTGCGTAAACGTGGCCAGTAGCTTACTGCATTGCGTCTGAGGCAATGCCGGGCATCCTGCGCTCCAACGCTTGATTCGCCAAGTGGCGCCCCAGGCGAATCAAGTCGTTGGCGCGGTGGAACTCATAGGTACTGCAAACCGTCTTGGGAATTTCGATCAGCACATCCGGCGGGTAACCCGCAATTTTATACTTTGCCAGCGCCGCTTGCGTAATATCAAACGACTCTAAAATCATATCCAGTTTGCCCCACTCGCGCCTACCACGCAGATCAACCGTTTCATCGACGTCGCTCTCTTCGCCGTTGTTGATGCTTAGTCCATCCCATAGCCGCCGCGTGGTGGCACGCACATCGTCCATCCACCCACCAATATTGGCATCCCGGTCGCGCTCTAAGGCAGTGCGGGTGTCGCTGTCCTCTTCACCCGGTAACAACTCTTCTAATGAGATTGGTTGGGGGCTGTGGGCGGTGACGTTGACGGCCACCACAAAGTCCGCTTCGTGAGCAGCGAGAATCGGCATCATCGGCAGCGGGTTCAGTAAGCCGCCATCCACCAACACTTGGGCACCGATATGTACCGGCGTAATAACGCCCGGCACCGCGATAGAGGCTCGAATCGCTCTTAACAGCGGGCCATTCTGAAACCACACTTCGCGCTGGCGCACTAAATCGGTCGCTACGGTGGTGACAGGTATCGGCAGATCTTCGATCAGCGTATCGCCTACCAGGGATTCCAACTTGCTCATCACTTTATTTGCTCGCATGGCCCCCATCGGGCTCCAGGTGACATCGACGAGCTTCAGCACATCCAGGTAATCCAGGTTACACACCCACTCCCGGTACTCGGGCAGCTTCCCTGATGCGTAAACACCGCCAATAAGGGCGCCCATGGAGCATCCAGCAATAGAAATTATTTCAAAGCCTCGCGCCTCAAGCGCTTCAATAACACCTATATGGGCATAGCCCCTGGCGCCACCGCTACCCAACACCAGTGCCACTTTATTGCCGGTACGCTCAATACCGTTGGCGCTGCTAGCACTCACTTGACTACCCGCGACGTGCGTTAGTTTATTCATGTCGTTCGTCCTACGGCTGCCCCGTCGTTTCTTTATGACAGTGTTGGACCACCACACTGGCTACTTGATCAACGGCTTTAGGTTCAAGGTGTAAGTGGTGGCCACCCGCAAGTACCTGGCGGGTTAAATGAGGCACCGCTTGGCGGGCCTTTTCCGCCCAGGCACGCTCGCCTAAAATACCGCGCGCTCCTTCTATCAATAGCACCGGCGCTTGTATCTCCGCCAGTAATGCCAATACTTGCTGGGGGGTAAAGCGCACCAGCGAAGGCTTTAGCAGGCGAGAATCGGTGCGCATCTGCACATGCCCGTCTGACGTCGCCTGGGTGTTACGCTCGACCAGCGGAGTGGCGGTCATCGTGTCTAGCGGGGTTACCCCACCGGCTACTCGTGCGGCAACTGCGCTCTCAATATCAGGATAGCGGGGCGCGCGGGAAAGCGGGCGGCGATAGGCCAACAACCCTTTACGCAACTGACTGGCCGTCTCTTCGGCTTCAGTATTTAGTGCGCCTAGCCCATCCAGCAAGACCAACCGTTCAACCCGCTCGGGTAGCGCTGAGGCGAGTAAACAGGCCACCGCCGCCCCCATGGAGTGAGCAAGCAGTACAGCCTGCTCAATATTTAGGGCATCCATAACATCTAGCACATCGTGGCTATAGTCCCACAGCGCGTAGTCACTACCTGCTGGCGAATGCGCAGAGTGGCCGTGGCCACGAAAATCGATAGCCACAATACGAATATCCAGCGCTTCCACTAAGCGCGGCGCTAGGCGCGTAAAGCTTGCCGCGTTATCTAGCCAGCCATGTAGGGCAAGCCAAGTAGGCGCATTGGCACGCCCCCAGCTCAGGGCTGCTAGCCGCCCATGGGCTAACGAAAGTGGCTGCGCGGCACTGCCTGTTGCCGAAGAAAAAGTGGGGGTAGTCATAAACAGTATCTCTAAGCGAAAGCCCTACGTCTTTGTGGGGGTAAGAAGGTGATGTGTAGTTTGTCAGATGACGCTATTCGGCGTAGACGTTACCATGCTCAGCGCAAGGCTTCTGCCGCTTTTGACGCCCCTACTACTTTGGAGTTTGCTATGAAACCCCGCCGTGACACCCGTGCCCGCAATTTAGTGTTCTTGATTACCATCGTCAGCGCCTTAGTGGTGGGCCTTTGGCTAGCCCGCTAACCCTGGCTGGCTAAGTTAGGCGCTTGCATTTTTTTACTCATGAATAAATACTGCCTACAACAACTGTATATAAACACACTACTTATTCATGAGGATGCTGACGATGCCGTCTCAACCCACTACTGTTGCGACAGCCCAGCCGTTAACGTCTCAGCCGCTGCCCTTTCCTCCGTTACATGGTCGCGCCGGTTTTAGCGGCTTTCCTTCCCCCGCCCAGGATTATGAACAGCGCACGCTGGATCTCAACGTTCGGCTAATCAAAAACCCTACCCAGACGTTTTACCTTACCGCCAGAGGCGACAGCATGGAGGGCTGGGGTATTTTCGACGGCGATCTGCTGGTAGTGGATCGCAGCGTGCAGCCGCGCCTTGGCCATATACTGGTGGCCATGTTTAACGAAGAAGTACTGATTAAGCGCTACGCGCTGCATGGCGGTACACCACACCTCTGCTCGTCCCATCCCCACTACCCACCGCTGCCTTTAAAGGGCACAGAGTGCCAACTATGGGGGGTGGTACGTGCGGTGGTTCATGAGTATTTGCCATGATCGGCCTCGTCGATGCCAACAACTTTTATGTCAGCTGTGAGCGGATATTTGCCCCATCGCTTGAAGGCAAAGCCGTGGGTGTGATGTCCAATAACGATGGCTGTGTTATTGCCCGCTCGGCTGAAATGAAGGCGATGGAGATACCTATGGGCACTCCATCTTTCCAGTTGGAAGGGTTACGGCGCCAGGGTGAGATTTATCTATTGTCATCCAATTACGAGCTATACGGCGATATGTCAGCGCGGCTTGCCCAGCTGCTGGAGGACGCCTGCCCAGACATGGCGCCTTACTCCATTGATGAAATGTTTATCTATTTAGACGGATTGAGCGAGCCGCAGTGCCAAGCCATAGGTGAAGCGCTACGCCGACGCATTCGCCGCCATCTTGGGCTACCGGTATGCGTAGGGCTTGCCCCCACCCATACACTGGCAAAGCTCGCCAACCATGTGGCTAAAAAACAGCCACACTACCAGGGCGTCTGCTTGCTTAACGCACATAGCTACACCACCAAGGCGCTACTTAAACAGCTGCCGGTCAGCGCTGTATGGGGCGTAGGCAGGCGGCTGGCCGAGCGGCTCGCCATTTACGGCATACGTACAGCGTGGGAGCTGCGGGAGAGTGATACCAAGGCGCTGCGCAAGCGCTTTTCCGTGGTGCTGGCTCGCACGGCGTTAGAGCTGCGCGGCACACCCTGCCTGGAAATGAACGCCGTGGAGCAGCCACGCCAGCGGATTATGACCTCCCGCTCTTTTGGCAAGGCAACCGGCGATCAAGCAGAGCTACACGCAGCACTGCGGCGCCACGCCCAGCGTAGCGCCGAAAAACTGCGCCAACAACATAGCTTGGCCCGCGCTGTAATGCTCTTTTTAAGTACCAACCGTCACCGCAAAGACCAGCCGCAGTATTACCCCAGGGCGATGATCTCGTTGCCTATCCCCAGCGACGATACGCGGCTTATTCTCCAGGCCGTACGTGAAGGGCTAATGCAGATATACCGCCCTGGGCATCACTTTATAAAAGCGGGTGTCATGTTGCTGGACTTAGTCGATGCCCAGGCGCATCAGCTGTCGTTACTCCAGCCAACGTTACAGACGCACCCACATTTGATGGGGACGGTAGATGCCATTAATCAGCGCATGGGCCAAGGCACGATACGTTTTGGCATGACGGATGCCCAAGCACCATGGCAGCTACGCTGTGCGCATCGCTCACGGCGTTATACGACGCGGTGGGATGAGTTAATGGAGGCCGGCACACACCCTGGCGCTATACAAGCGTTTACTTCTCGCCCGTAACCGCTACGCTAGACGTTCAATGCGTGGAAAATCTTGCCTTTATGTCACTTACCCGTCCCGATACAGAGTATGCCCCCGACCCCGACCTACCTCAGCGTTGGGCGAGCCGCTATATCAAGCACTATTTTCGCCACCACCCTGCGTTTGACGCCCCCAACCCCCAAACACTAAAGCAGGCAAGGCGCTGGATTATTGTTTGGGCCGCCATGGCAGGTATTATCTCCGGCTCACTGATTGGCGGTGCCGAGTGGTGGATGCGGGTCTTTGCCGCCGATGACTGGGAAGCCATGAGCCTCAAAGAGCAGCTTCCCTACTGGGCCGGGTATATGGTCTTTGCGGGCTTTATTACCGTGTTAGAAATTGGCTTTTTATACTGGAATGCGCTGCGCGGCGTGTCAAAAATTAGCCGTTTGGCAGGCCTGCGCTACGGCCAAGGCGAGCCATTATCCCCTGAAATACAGTTGACGGTTCATGGCGTTTCACGGGTTGCATTGGAGTATCCAAGCCCAGGCAGCTTAATCTATGGCGTTGATCCCCACGCCTACCTACATGGCTGGAAGCTCACTTTTAAAGCCTTGCTGTATCGCTTAAAAATTAGCTTAAGCAGTTTTATTCTGCGTTTAGTGTTGCGTCGCTTGCTTGGCCGCCTCACGCTGCGCGGTTTTCTACCCGTGCTCACCGGGCCGCTATACGCAGTATGGAACGCCTGGATTGCTGCGCGCATTACGCAAGAAGCCTACTTACAGGCCCGTGGCCCTGAACTGGTTCAGCACATCATGGAAACACTGGCGAACAGCGATGCGCATACGCGCTATTTAGTCGCCCAAGGCGTGGGAGAGCTCATGATGCGTAACCAGCACCCGCATCCCAACTTAGTCCTGTTATTGGCTCGCTTGCTGGATAGCCTACCGGATAAGCCCACCGCCCTTGAGGTTGATTGGCCAACCGCACTACACGACTATGCGCAGCTGACCGACCCCAACCGCCAAACGCTTCTTGATACGCTTACCCAAGCGACTCTGCTTAGCGGCAGCTATCGCGGTTCACGCAAACGCTTCTTAAACGACGTCTTTGCCACCTGCCAAACGCCGCTGCAAAAGGAGAAAGTGGCCTCCCTTCAGCGGCGCTTACTATCTGGTCAAAAGCTCTAACGTCTTAGGCGGGTTTTAACGCGTGACGCAAACGCGGGCTTAACGTTTCCCCCAGGGCAGCCACTACCACCAAAATAGCCAGCAGCCACGGCCAGTGGGCAGTAAACGACACGTGGTAAATGCCCAAGGCATCCACAAAAATCACTAAAATGCCCAACGGGCTTACGTAGCGCACCATGGTAAGCCATATTGCGTAGGGCAGTGGTGCTAGGCCCAGCTCATCGCGGAAGGTCTCACTTTTCAGCACAAAGCCCGCCAGCAGCACCATGCCTAAGCCACCCAATGGCATCATCCAACGCGATGTTAAGTAATCCAGCCAATCAAAGAACGTTCTACCGGCCAGGGTCCAGTCAGCACCCACATTAAACGACAGCATGGCCAATGTGCTGATCAACCACAGCACAATGCCCGTCGCCCAGGACGCCGACTTACGGCTCATGCCTTTGTTATCACACAGCCAGGACACCGTGGCCTCCACCATGGAAATGGAAGAGGTTAGCGCAGCCATAGAGAGCATTAAGAAAAACAGAATGCCAAACAGCGTGCCCAGCGGCATCGCCTGGAAGGCCAGCGGCAGACTCATAAAAATCAGCCCAGGACCTTCACCGGGGTTCATGCCATTGGCAAAAATAACCGGAAAAATGGCTAATCCCGCCATTAGCGCCACCGCGGTATCTGCTAACGCAACGCTCACCGTAGTTCGGCCAATAGAGGCGCCTTTGGGCAAGTAACTGCCGTAGGTAAGAATGGCACCAGAAGCCAATGAAAGGGTGAAAAACGCGTGGCCCAGCGCCGCCAGCATCCCCTCGCTGGAGAGGCTGCCCGTATTGAATGAGAACAGAAAGCGCACCGCATCGCCAAAACCACCGGAAAACACCCCAAACACAATGAGTAGCACCAGCATTAACACAAGACCAGGCATCATCCAGCTAACGCTCTTTTCGATGCCTTCTTGCACGCCTTTTCCTACGATCAACATAGTGAGCAGCGCTACTAGGGTGCTCCAGCCCCCCAGGATGAGCGGGTTAGCATTGTTGGCACCAAATACGGCAGCCATCTCATCGACACTACCGCCGCTCAAGCCGCCGGTTAGCATTTTCCACAGATATGAGAACGACCACCCTGCCACGACGACATAGAACGACAAGATCATAAAGCCGCACAACATGGCCATCCAGCCAATCAGCGACCAAGCAGAGGAGCGACCCGACTCATTCACCACGCGCCGAATCGCGTCAATAGGGCTACCACGACCACGACGACCAAAGGAGATCTCGGTCATCATTACCGGCACGCCAACAGCCAGGATGCACGCTAAATAAACCAGCACAAAGGCGCCGCCGCCATACTCCCCGGTGATATAAGGAAATTTCCAAATATTGCCAAGCCCCACCGCCGAGCCGGTGGCTGCCAACATAAAGCCCCAGCGGCCTAGCCACTGAATGCGAGGTTGCCCAGTAGACGCCATGTCCTTCCACCCTATTGAAAAAAAGGCGACTATCCTAGAGGATTTCTTACCCAAAGCCCAAGCCTCTGTTGCCGCTGAGCACATACCGGCTAGGCCACCTTGAGCGCTTTGGCTTCCACATCTAGCCGTTGGGCAGTTTGATCAACCTTTCTTAACCACATCAAGAACAGCGCCCCTACGGCAACAAAGCCCCCTGCCAGCCATAATCCCAAGCGGTAATTCCCCGAGGCCTCCGCTAGCATACCGGTCAGCGCAGGGGCGAAAATTTGCGCCGCGCCGTAGGCCAGCGTCATTTGCCCCATTAACTTAGCGGGGCTAGAGGGATAGAGCCTGCCCGCCATAGTGAGCACTAAACTAACGCAGCCTAAGAAAGTGCCGCCATAAAGCACCGCGCTAAATAGCACCCCAGCCAGGCTTGAAGTGATAGCGGGCAGCACAATGCCCACCACTTGTATCCACATTGCCACGCTTAGCGCCCCTAGATAACCAATGCGCCGGGCCACCAAATCCCACAGCATCACCGCGGGCGCAGCCGCCAGTCCCACTAAGGCGAAGGTCCAGTTACCCGCCCCAGCCAGCAGCGGCTCACGTTCGACAATAGTGACAATAAACGTGGCGCTAATCACATAACCGTAGCCAGCACAGAAGTAGGCAGGCAGCATCAGGCGCATAAACGTGCGAGAGGGCGGTTTAGCAGGCGCTTGAGGAGCCGTGCCTGCCCCAGACACTGGTTTCACTGGGCGAGGCAACCAGCGCCACGCGGGCACTAGCAGCGCTGCACCCAGGGCACTGAAGCCCCACCACTGCGCCTGCCAATTCAAAGACAGCCCCAGCATCAGCTCAACCGCTAACGCCGCCACAACAATACCAATGCCCACCCCAGCAAAGTGAATACCCAGCTCGCCCCGCTGCTGGTGCTGGATCAACCAGTGCAGAATCAACCCTGACGCTAACAACATTGAGCCGCTGCTGGAAAGCCCTGCCAGAAAACGCAGCCCCGCCCATAGCCAGAAGTGCTCAGTCAGCGCCATCCCCGCCGTGGTCAGCACGGCGAGCACGAGGCCAATACGAAACAGCGTGTCTTTAAGGTAAATACTGCGAATAGAGGCCGCCAACACCGCCCCCAGCATATAGCCCGCATAGTTTAACGCCGCTAACCAGCCGCCATCGGCATCGCCGATCCAGCTCTGCTGCTGCATCACCGGGAGTAGAGGTGTGTAGGCAAAGCGGGCAACGCCGATGCACAGAATTTGGCTAAAGACACCGGCCAACAGCACTTTAAAGCGCTGCGACTGAAGACTTGCGATGGTCATGGAGACATCCTCGTCAAGAGACCGTTGTTTTTATCAGCATGGTTTTATATTCATTTTTAATGAATCAATAATACGCGGAAACGTCGACGACACCATCGCTCAAACGTGGCATGCCGATCAGCGCATCTAAACCAAGAATCTGGCAGACTAGGCATGATGACCACTACTTAACGGAGAGTGCTTACATGAGCAATAGCGCCACCCCCTGGACACAGCCAATGCCCGACGCACAGTTCAAACTGATGCGCGATATCCTTGCCGCTCCAAGCCCGGTAGGCCTGGAAGGCGCCATGACCTACGGCGTACTCAAGCCCCATTTTGAGAGCTTTGCGCCTAGCGACTGGCACCTGCATCAATTTAAGGGCAACGCTGGCGTGGTGCTGGATACGCACCCTGGCCGTGATGATATGTTCACACTAATGATCATCGGCCACGCGGATAAAATCCGCATGCAGGTACGTTCCATCGGCGACGATGGCAAAATCTGGATTAATACGGACTCCTTTCTACCCACGGTGCTGATCGGCCATGAAGTTAAGCTGTTCAGCGAAGACCCCGAAGCCCCCGGCAGCTACCGCATTATCCAAGGGGGCACCGTGGAAGCACTGGGCGCGATTCACTTCTCTGACCCGGCACAGCGCGATGGCAGCAAGGGTATTAAGAAAGAGCAAATCTACCTCGATCTGCAGATCCACGGCGAAAACAAGAAACAACAGGTGCTGAACTTGGGTGTTCGCCCAGGCGATTCAATTATTTTTGACCGTCCAATCCGCCCTGGCTTTAGCCCTAACACCTTCTACGGCGCCTATTTGGATAATGGCTTAGGCTGTTTTGTAACCGCAGAAGTGGCGCGCTTGATTGCCGAAGCAGGCGGTACCGAAAAGGTACGCGTGCTGTTTGCCATTGCCAGCTACGAAGAGATTGGCCGTTTTGGCAGCCGCGTTATGGCCGGTGAGCTAAAACCTGATGCGCTGATTGGCGTGGATGTGAATCACGACTACGTGGCCGCCCCCGGTATTGGCGACAAGCGTATGCAGCCGCTGGAGATGGGCAAAGGCTTCACGATGTCGGTGGGTTCGATTGCCAGCGAACAGCTCAACCGCATTATTGCCAGCGCCGCCAAAGAGCAGGATATTCCCCTGCAGCGGGATATCGTCGGCGTGGATACTGGTACTGACGGCATGGCGGGCGTGTTAGCGTCCATCGACAGCGCAGCCACCTCGATTGGCTTCCCTATCCGCAACATGCACACTATTTCAGAAACCGGCAACACCCAGGATGTGATGGCCGCTATCCATGCAATCACCCACACTATTCAAGCATTAGATAAGCTGCCTGACCTTCAACGAGAGTTTCTCGACAATCACCCGCGGCTTGATCAGGCTAGCCCGCTTGACCATCAGGGTAGCGCCAAGCCCAAGGGCGACGAAGAGCCAAAAGACCCAGAAGCAAACCCCGCCTAAACGGCATAAAAAAAGCCCCGGCCATTGCTGGCCGGGGCTTCATCAGGTCCTCCCTAATCTTTCTTCACGAACATCCTGTTCATGCTTCCATGTGATCCACAAGCGATCCCTGCCTGCACTTCCTTGTAACGCTATCCCTGCGCTATGTACACAGAGTGCGCCCTATAGCGGTTGAGTTATCTAACCTGGGATATGAAATGCAAAAAAGTCTTCTGTCACTTTGTGCTATGCGATAAAGAAAGCTTGCGACAGCTTTGTATCGAAACATACAATCAAGCACGTTTGCCAAATAAAAAGGACTTTTTCATGCCAACCACAGCCTGCTGTTCAACCTTACGCCGCGCCACCCATAAACGCGCAGCCCCGCTATTGGTAGCGGCTTTTGGCATCACCCTAAGCGCACCCACTTGGGGTAACAGCTGGCAAGGCAGCCTCGGCGCGGGCGCCACCTATGCGCCGGACTATTTGGGTAGCGATGATTACGATACGCGTGTCCTACCGGTGCTTAACCTGGCTTACGGCGATCTGCTTTCAATCAACGTACGTGATGGCATTGAGTGGCATGCCGTTCGCCAAGGCAACTGGACGGCCTCCCCGTTCATCGGTTACACCTTCGGGCGCGATAATAAAGGCGACATCAGCCAGTTTGAAAAGGTCGATGGCGGCGCCACCCTGGGACTTCGTGTAAGTTATCAGCAGGGGCCATGGCGCTACAGTGTTGCAGGCAGTACGCCTATTAGCGGCGACGTGGAGGGCGCTAAGTTTTCCGCAAGAGCCGCTCTACGCATGCCCGTGGATCAGCGTACGTTTTTTACCTTATCGCCCAGCGTAACTTACTCCAACGAAAAGTGGACCGACTCATTATTTGGCGTTTCGGCACAAGACAGTGCCCGTAGCGGGGTCGCATCCTACACACCCGATAGCGGTTACTGGCGCATGGGCGTTAATGCAAGTCTTAGCTACGCCTTAACACCCGAATGGACAGCCACAAGCTTCATAGGCACTACCTATCTAACCGGCAGCGCCGCAGATAGCCCAATAGTTGATGAGCTGGGCAGCGAGTGGCAAGCCTTAGGCGGTATTTCGTTAAGCTATCGCTTCTAATAAGCTAGGCAAGTGTTAAACACCAGGGCTGAAGTCACCAACATTTACAAAGAGCAATGGGCACGTATGGAGAACAACGCCACACGACACTGGATGATAGAACGTTGCAGCCATTTTTCAGGGGTAGGGTTAATCGTTGCCACGCTGTTCTTTGCGTTTTCTTTAACCCCCAGCCTAATACCGCGCCCACTAGTAGCTCAAGGCATTGTTTCTGGGCTTAGCTTTACGGCAGGCTATGCGCTAGGCGTAACAAGCCGCTTCCTATGGCACTACCTACACTTACCCGAACCCAGCTCGAAAGTAGAGCGCTACCTAAAATGGCTGGCCGCCCTGCTTTGCCTCGCCGTCTCAAGTATCTTTCTTTGGCAAGCTGCCGAGTGGCAAAACAGCATTCGGCTACTAATGGAAATGGAGCCAACTCCCGGCACGCGGCCACTATCAGTAGCACTGATCGCTGCGACTGTGTTCATTTTTTTACTGTTAATTGCGCTGCTTTTCAAACGCACTTTTCGGCTGCTTTCCCATAAGCTGGCGCACATACTGCCGCGTCGTACGGCACAAGTAATTGGCATCATCGCTGCCGTGGCGCTATTTTGGTCAGTGATTGAGGGGGTAATTTTTTCCTATGCGCTCAAGGTAGCTGACCGTTCTTATCAGCAGGTAGATGAGCTGATGCAGGATGAGTTATCACCTCCCCAAGCGCCAAACAAGCCTGGTAGTGCTGAATCATTAATTAGCTGGGAGGCACTAGGCAGCCGTGGGCGGCGTTTTGTTACTCAAGGCCCGGACGGCGGGCAAATCAGTGAATTCCTAGGCGAAGCCGCCCTTGACCCCGTACGGGTTTATGTGGGACTCAACGCCGCAGATACCGCCGCTGAACGGGCCGAGCTAGCCCTTGAAGAACTCATCCGTATAGGCGGATTTGAGCGTTCCGTTTTGATTATCGCGACCCCCACTGGGCGAGGCTGGATAGACCCTGCTGCCCAAGATACCGTGGAGTACCTGCACCGAGGCGATATTGCCACGATAGCAGCCCAGTACTCCTACCTACCCAGCCATCTAGCGCTCATTTCCGAAGCCGAATACGGTGTTGAAAACGCCCGCGCACTGTTCACCACGGTATACGACTACTGGACGTCACTGCCTAGCGATGAACGCCCAAAACTGTATTTAACCGGCCTTAGCTTAGGCGCCCTTAACTCTGACCTCTCTTTCGACCTCTACGACATTATTGACGACCCTTTCCACGGCGCCCTATGGAGCGGCCCTCCCTTTCGAAGCGACACCTGGCGCTCAGTGACTGCTGACCGCGACCCAGGTAGCCCTGCATGGCTGCCCACCTTTCGCGGAGGTTCGGTCGTCCGCTTTATGAATCAAACCCAAGGGCTTCAAACTGCGCCGGCTGAATGGGGGGATTTCCGCATCGCCTATCTGCAATATGCCAGCGACCCCATTACGTTTTTTGAGCCGGAAGCTTTCTGGCGTGAACCGGAGTGGCTGCGCGCCCCACGCGGCCCGGATGTTTCTCCCCAGCTGCGCTGGTATCCGGTGGTTACCATGTTGCAGCTGCTGGCTGATTTAACCACCGGCAGCGCCCCAACTGGCTATGGTCATGAAATAGCGGCTGAACACTACATTGATGCTTGGGCGGCACTTTCCGAACCACCCGATTGGGATGAGCAGCAACTCACTCGCCTGCGTGACTATTTTATTCAAGCCCGTGAAGCGCGAGCCCATCACTAATACAAAGCCTCATTTACGCAATTACATAACATTGGGGAGTCGACCTACACTGAAGGTGCAAACACAGGAGATCCACTATGTCACAGCAGCATATGTCTCAACAGAAGTGCGCATGCCCCAAGTGCAAATGCTCCGTCGATAACCACTCTATCGAAAAAGATGGGCAGCGTTACTGCTGTCAATCTTGCGCGACCGGCCACGCCGATGGTTCTGGCGACTGTGGTCACGATTGCCAATGTGGTGAGTCAGCTAACTGACGTCTGGTCGCCCAGCGGCTTATTCCACCGTCTTCCAGCGTGCGAAAAAGAGAGATGCCAGCTAGGCTAAATAGACCCCCATTCTCAAAGGAAGAGAGCATGCCCTCCACTACCGTAATCGTCGTTATCATTGTTGTAATCGCTGTCGCAGGCATTGGCTTCAGCGGCGGACTGCCGTTTTAGAGCAAACACCATTAGGATACAGCGCCCCCAGCTAACCCGTTGCTAGGGGCATATAAACCTGAAGCGTCTTGATATATAAAACGTTATGCGCTCGATAGCTTTAATTAGTTAACACCCAGTAAGCTAAACAGCGCATTAACATTCATACTTATCCTTCAGCGACTCCTCTGATTAACCTAAAAATAGCCCCCGAAAGCTCACTATATTCAATAATGTATTTTTTTAAGGAGTGGTATCTTTGTTATTCAAGAGCCAATCCCCCTTTTGAGTACCGCTAGATTAATGAATGCTCATGAACAGAACCGCCTGTTCGCGCTCCGCCAGCTAAACTTGCTGGATACCTCGCCAAGTGAAGGTTTTGATCGGATTACGCGAATGGCTAGCCAGCTTTTCGGTTTGCCGATCGCAGCCATATCACTCACCGACGAAAACCGCCAGGGGTACCTTATAGCTAAGCCGCTTTTGCCCGACATGTTCGAAAAATGGTTACAGGATCAAAGGCCCATCATCAAGCACTAACCGGCACCATTTTTAATGTAATACTCACCAAAAGGCTTTACCCCTCCTTAGAAAGGCAAAGCCTACAAGAATGGTAAGCTGTAGCTTTTTCAAAAAATAAGCATTAAAAGACCAATGACCACTAGTAGGCCAATCATGAAAATTATACCTACTGTACTCGCCAAAAATTTCAACATTTCATTTCTCCATTAGTTAGCTCATATTGAGATAACAACTAAAACATCGCCATCATGTTGCTCGACAATGCTAGGTTCCTTATAACTAAGATAGGAGCCAAGGCCAGTTCATGCAAACGTGGCGCTTGGAATAATGGTTCAGCGGTAAATTAATGTGGCTTGCACCAGCGCCTCAACGCACTCCTGTCAGTAAGCTTCCGTTCTAGCTTTCGCGAAGGTGCACAGTGACTTATATGACAGCGTATAAGTATCAAAACAGATTAAGTAGCCGTTACCTGGCTCCTGGGTTGCATTGGCCAATTCGACCTTTTAAAAAAGATCGGTCGTCATCATCCATCCATACATCCATGACCTGGCGCACACGCAGATTTGAGAATGGAGTCCGATGCGCTGTTGTTGAGAAATCAGGGCGTCGAGTTCTGGTGACCGCACATGCTCACATGTATGCATACCTTAAGTTCACCAGAAAAACTTTCGCTTTAAAATGGGCTGACTCCTTTACTTCAGACAATTCGAAGCCCCAATATTTCTCGCGCTTGCTTCCAGGTAGCCACTGGACGCTGATACTTTTCACACAATTCAACGGCCCGTTTTACCAGTGCTGCATTCGAGGTCGCTAGCGTATCACGGTCAGTACGAACGTTATCCTCAAGACCAGTACGGGTATGCCCACCAGCAGCAATTGACCATTCGTTGAGCCGGTATTGATTGGCTCCTATACCTGCGCCACACCATTGGGCGTCGGGGGCTAGTCGTTTGAGCGTTTCAATAAAGAAGTCAAAGCTGTGTTTGTCGGCGGGCATTGAGTTTTTCACCCCCATAACGAACTGAACGTATAACGGCGCTTTTAACTTGCCCTGCTTTGAGAGAGCGACTGCCTGATGGATGTGCGAGAGATCAAACGCCTCAATTTCAGGCTTCACGTTATACTTGAGCATTTCGCCTGCCAGCCACTCCACCAGCTGGGGAGGGTTCTCGTAAACCCGGTTGGGAAAGTTGTTAGAACCTACCGAGAGGCTAGCCATATCCGGTTTCAGTGGCAGCATGCCACCGCGAGCTTCGCCTGCTCCGGATCGGCCGCCGGTAGAAAGCTGGATAATCATGCCCGGGCAGTGTTTCTTGAGTCCTTCCATCAGGCGACCAAATTTTTCTGGGTCAGAGGAAGGTGTTTGGTCGTCGTTACGCACATGGCAGTGCGCAATACTGGCCCCGGCTTCAAAGGCTGCCTGGGTGCTCTCTATTTGCTCATTAACGGTAATCGGTACCGCAGGATTATTCTCCTTACGCGGCAGGCTACCCGTTATGGCAACACAGATAATGCATGGCTGAGACATAAGTACCTCGCTTTATTTTTATAATAAGCACTAACAATAGGAATAAGCGTTAGATGCAATACGGCTAACACCTAACATTAAAAAAACGCACTAATAGCGTTTTACAACACTTACATTCGTTATTAACGGCTGCACTCCCTATCACTCTGAGGCGATTAAAGCACTGCCACTTTCGCTTTTCATAATGCGAGGAATGAAAAAAAGTCCAATCTGGCCATATTAACAACAAGGCGCTCTGTCCTTAGCGACAAGACCGCCTGAGAATGCCTATCACAAGGTTGCACCTCTGTTATTCGCAACGCCGATTTAACAACGCACGTCCTTGTTAGCGCGGGCTACCGGCACCCCACCACCACGATGTGGCAAAGGTGGCAGCGCATACTGACCCACAACAAAACTTACAAGGTGACCTCATGGATAACACTCGACTGAAAGGTAAACACTGTCTCATTACTGGCGCTGCGCGTGGCATGGGGGCGGCTGTCGCTGAGCATTATGCCGCGCAAGGGGCAAAGGTCTGCGTGGCGGATCTCAACATCGAGGGGTGCGAAGAGGTCGCTCAGCGCATCAAATCAAAAGGTGGCGATGCCATTGCCATTAAGTTGAATGTGACTAACCGGGCAGAAGTGCAGGCAGCCGTTAACGCCACAGTAGAAGCGTTTGGTAGTTTAAACGTGATGGTGAACAATGCCGGTATCAATAAGCCATTAATGTTTCTGGATATCACTGAAGAAAATTGGCATCAAATTATGGATGTCAATGCGCTGGGTTGCTTGCTCGGTATGCAGGAAGCCGCTAAACAGATGATTAGCCAGGGCAAAGAAAGCGGGCCTTATAAAATCATTAACGTGGGCTCGATTCTTTCCCGTCAGGCATTTGACGATGTGGTGCCCTACTCCTGCAGCAAGCATGCCGTGCTGGCGATGATTAACGGCGGTGCAAAAGCACTGGTTGATCATAACATTACCGTTAACGGCTATGCCCCAGGCGTGGTGCGCACCGAGCTTTGGGAACAGCTGGATAAAGACTTAGTCAGCATCGGCAAATTCGAAAAGCAGGGCCAGTCAATGGATGAACTGGCTGAAAAAATGATTCTGATGAAGCGTTACTCTTATCCAGAAGATGTGGTCGGCACCGCGTCGTTCCTTGCCAGCCAAGAGTCTGATTATATGACAGGCCAGCTGCTGATGATCGATGGCGGTATGATCATGCAGTAAGCCTCCAGCAAAGAAGCCACCGCCCCCATGCCTGCCTCTCAGGGATGGGGGCTACTCCTTTTTATCTGCTCCGTAATGGCCCTGCTCAATAATGCCCCTTTTCCCGCATAACGTTATCAGCGCGCTCTTGGGCGATAGAGAGCGCTTTCTTTATCGAGCGCCGCCCGTCTAGCACCTCGAAAATCTCATTACCTGCGATGCTGATAAGCTCGGTAATGCCAGGAACCGGCGGGCGTGGCCACGCCTGCAAAACATCCTGCTTCGCCATATCATCGACAATCTTAATCAACGGCGACAGCGCGGACACTTCCGGGTCTTGGCTAACGCTAAAACGCGGTGTGACCAAGCTACCGTTCATGATGTAGAGCTTAGACATATTGGGCGATGTAAGGTGTTTTAGCGCCGTCCACACGGCCTCCACCCGCTCTTTAGATAGGTTGGCAGGTATCGCCAGCGCATACCCACCAATGGGCGTAATCGCCCTACCGTGATTGCCCACCGGGTGGGATAAATAGCCCGTATTGCCGTATGTCGGTGATCGCTTATCGAACTCAATCAAGGGTGCCAACAGCGTGTAGCAGTAAGCCATGCACGACTCACCCGAGGCATAGGACTGCGCCCGCTCGTACCAAGACATATTGAGAATATTCGGCGGAGAGTATTTGAGAATATCCAGCATATACTCGCAGGCTCGGTAAGCGGCGTCCGATTGAAACATCGGCCGCAGCTGCTCACCGCTGGCGTTTTGAAAATCGAAGCCGCCTGCATGCAGCGGTAGATCGACAATGGGCTGCCCAAATTTAGCCATCAGGAAGCTAAACGTATGCCCCAGCGGCGTGCCACGGGCGGCGTTCCAAGCGATGCCGTATCGCCCCTTCGCGGGGTCGTGCAACTGTCGTGCAACTTTTACCAAGGCCTCGGTGGTGCTGGGGGGCGTTAACTGCGCAGCCGCCAAAATATCCTTGCGATAACAGAGCAGTTCAGGGGTGGTTTGTACGGGTATACCGTACTGACAGCCCCCATAGCCGGCGCTTTGGATCGCCATCGGGTGGAAGTCAGAAAGATCGTAGCCATCGCGCTGGATGAGCGCATCTAGCGGCATCAAAACGCCTTGCGAAACCAAGTCACCAAACCAGGGCAAGTCGCAGGCCACAATATCGTAGCGGGATTTCGCCAAGCGAGCATTGTCGAGAATATCATCCAGTAAGTTATCAATGGAGCGCGCTTTATTGCGAATTTCCAGGCCGAAAATAGACTCTAGCTGGCGTTTTAAATTATGCATGGCCATGAACGTAGGGTCCGCATGCGCCAGCACACGTAAGCCCCCTTTCAGCTCCAGCCGCGCGGAGAGCACAGCGGGCGTCGAGATCACCTGCTGAGACGCTGACGTGCCTAAAAATATCTTGCTGCCAGACTCTGAGGCGGGGTCGATCCCAAACAGCGGGCCCAGCAGGCCCTTGATGCGTTCCGCGTAGCTTTCCCACTCATCTATCATCTGTGGGGAGGGGTGCAATGAGACGGTTTTTCCGGTCTTTGTGCGTGGGCGCGAAATCAGAAGGCCGCGCTGCATAATGCTTTCAATCCCGCGCTTGGCGGTGCCGTAGGTCAGCCCTGAGGCATCCGCCAGCGAGGTGGGCGTGGTTAATCGGCCAGCCAGATGATTGCGCATCACGTGCAGCAACATCCGCATCTCACGATACCCCAACGACATCGAGAGTGTTGATTCGGTCTCGTTTTCGAATTTTTCTATGAACTCAATGAAACGAGCTAACTCTGTGTTCGATATTTTAGATAAGGGCGTTTGTGAAAGCGTATCGTAAGGCCCTTCTGGATGCGTATCGTCAAACATGGTCAGCCCACTCGCCTCTTTTTTTATGGTGGCTTTAACTTACTCCATCGATGATCAACCGGATACCTAACAAAATGAGTAGGCAAAGAATCACCCTGAAAAACAGCTCGCCATCCATCCGCCGCTGAATGATCAGCCCTAACCGAATACCCAGCCATGCCACCGGCATCAGCAACAGCAACAGTGCGATGGTGAGATTATCGAACGTCACCAAGCCAAGCAGCGTATAGGGCACCAGCTTTACCACGTTGGTGATCGCAAGAAACACCACCGCCGTGCCTAAAAACTGCTGCTTAGTGAGTTGGCACTGCAGCAAGTAAAAGTTCAGCGGTGGGCCGCCCGCATGAGCAATAAAACTGGTAAACCCGGCGATTCCTCCACACAGACGCCCCACCCACGTGGGCAGCAGTCGGCCGCGCAGCGGTTTAAGCAGGCCCCACAGACCAAACAGTACGGAAAAAATCCCCAGCAGCAATGTCAGCAGCGCTTCATCAAACCAGCCATAGGTAAAGTAGCCCACCGCAACGCCCAATATCGCAGGCGGAAACATCAGCCACAACAAGCGGTCCACCCGCTGTCGCCACCACGCTTTTAGGCTAAACACGTCCATCACAATCAGCAGCGGTAGCATCACCGCCACTGCAAAGGTCGGGCTCGCCTTTAGGGAGATCAGCGGTACCGCGACCACCCCCACCCCACCCGCAAACCCTGATTTGGAAATCCCCGTCAGTAACACGGCCACTATCATCAGTGCCACAAACACCCAATCAAACGCCATCAGAACACCCCTTTTAGATTGCGCCTTAACGCCGGGCCACCCACGCAGAAAAAAGGGCCATGACAGGCACGGCCCTTTTTCGGTAGGTCAACCAGTATGCGTGTGTAAGTGTGCTTACAGTACGGTGCACACTTCATCGAAGGCAAAGCGGTCGCCACGCGGGAACAGGGCGCTGGCATCGCCATAGCCTAAATTGCACAGGAAGTTGCTCTTCACTTTACCCTCTGGGAAGAACTCTTCATCCACCGCAGCGTTATTGAAGCCCGACATAGGGCCTGCATCCAAGCCAAGCGCACGGGCCGCTAAAATCAAATAGCCGCCTTGAATTGAGCTATTGCGGAACGCCGTAGAGTGAATGAAGTCCGGCTTGCCTTCAAACAGCGATTTAGCGTCTTTGTTATGGGCAAACATGCGCGGCAGGTGCTCGTAAAACTCCGTATCAAAACCAATCACTGCCACCACCGGGGCTTTCATGGTTTTTTCCTGGTTGCCTGGCAAAAGCGCTGGCTTCAGGCGCTCCTTGGCTTCGTCAGTGGTCAGGAAAATAATCCGTGATGGCTGGCAGTTCATTGAGGTGGGGCCGAAATGCATCAGGTTATACAGTTCGCGCAGCGTTTCCTCGCTCACCTCTCGGTCCTGCCAAACGTTATGGGTACGCGCTTCTGTGAATAGGGTGGCCATCGCTGCTTGGTTAATCGTTGTCATGGTGTTGCCTCTTTCGGTTTAACCCGCTCAGTAGGAGCCAGGCGTTCAGGGTGAGTCGTTCAGGCCGTCTTTAAGCCGAAGTCGTATTGAAAATAGCGGTATGGGGTGTCCATCTGCCGACCGTCTGGCGCTTTTCCCGCTGGCATGTAAATGAACTCTTTCACCAGGGAATCTTTCACGCCAAATACCGCGTCAGAGTCGAGATAGGGGTCATCTTCCGCGAAGATTTGAGTCACCAGGGTTTCGTAGCCCGGTGCCATCAGCATGAAATGCACATGGGCGGGACGATATGGATGACGTCCGGTGATTTCGAGCATTTTGCCCACCGGCCCATCGGTCGGGATGGGATAAGGGGACGGCGTCACCGTCCAGAAGGCGTAGCGGCCCTGGCTGTCGGTATGAAAGCGTGCGCGCAGGGTCGAGCTTTCAAGCTCAGGCTTCTGGACGTCATAAAAGCCTTCGCTGTCCGATTGCCAAACGTCGATGACGACATTCGCCAAAGGCTTGCCATGGGCGTCGTGTACGTAACCTTCGATGAACAGAGGCTCGCCTTCAACGCCCCAGTTAATGGCATCGCCCTGGTTGGCTTGGGGAGGGTCGGCAACGTAAAAAGGCCCCAACACGGTGCTTTCGGTAATCTTAGGGTCGCTGCTGGCGTGGTTAATTGCATCCACCAGCATAGTGACGCCCAAGGTGTCAGACAGCAGAATAAACTCCTGGCGCTCGTCGTCGCACATTTGCCCTGCACGGGTGAGAAACTCAATTGCTTGAGTCCACTCTTTTTCGGTGGGCTTCACCTCGCGCAGATAAGCATGCAGGTGGTTTACCAAGCCATTGAGCAGCGTTTTCAGCCGTTCATCTTCACAGCTTGAAAACTCATCAATTACGGCGGCGGTAATATTGTCGGTGGTGAGATTACGCATGTGTGTGCCCTCCCTGCGTGGCTGGCGAAGGTTCACCCAACCCTGACAGGCGCTCGGTATGATGCACGGTGGCGATATAGTCATCGTTACCATGCCCGGTGGCGATAAGGGCGGTATAGGCTTCGCGCATTTGCGCCGCTAGCGGGGTCGAGACCCCAGTGCCGTGGGCGCAATCAAGAATAAGATCAAGATCTTTGGCCATCTGCGCGGCGGAAAACGTCGAGGTAAAATCCCGCGCTAACAGGGGCGGCACCTTGTACTTCACCATGGGGGAGCCCACCGCGCTGTCAGAGATCAGCTCTAACATAGCGTCCCACTCAATATTGCCTTTACGCGCCAGCGTCAGCGCTTCACTCATCATCCCGGCACTGACGGCAATCATTAGGTTGATGGCCAGTTTGGCCACCCGGGCCTGCTCTTCGTCGCCCAACCAGTACTGCGCTTTGGTAAACGCTGCAAATACGGGTTTGGCCGTTTCCAATGCTTCCCGTGGGCCGGAGACCATCGCAGACAGCGTGCCCGCCTCTGCCGCGACGGGGTTACCGGATACCGGGCTGCGCAGATAGACCACACCGTGAGCCGTTGCCGCCTCGGCCACTCGCGCAGAGGCTTCCACACTCACCGTGCTTGTCTCAATCAAGGTACTGCCGGGCATCATGTGGCGAATCAGCTCGCCAGCCTCAAGGCATAGACTGATCAATGCTCGGTCATCGGGGATGGACACAAACACCAAGTCGCAACCGGCCACAGCATCTGCCAGCGTTTGATGAGGCGTCACCCCGATCTCTGCAGCGAGAGCAAGGCGCTCCGCCGACAGGTCAAACCCTTGAACAGGAGTGCCGGATTGAATGATCCGAGCAGCCATCGGCAAACCCAGTTTACCCAAGCCTACCCACGCCACCTTTGGGGTCGTTGAGGACGTTGTAGAAGCGGTTATCATTGGGTGACCTCCTGTGTTGATTGCGCTTCACGCGCCAGCAGTTCGGCGTGAATGCGGTGGCCGGATTTGGCTAGCTCAGCGATACCTTGCTGAGTCTCCATGAGCAGACGGCCACCACGTTTTTTGAACTGCCCGGCCACCATCACGCTATCGACGTTGGCAAGGCTGGTTTGCATGACCACTGTGGAGATAGGGTCGTTCACCGGCTGCATGTTGAGCTGGTTGCTATCCAGCAGCACTAAGTCGGCCTGCTTACCCGGCGTGAGGCTGCCAATACGGTCATCAAGACCCAGCGCTTTTGCCCCATCGAGGGTAATCCAGCCCAGCGCTTCCCTAGTGGTAATGGTGGAGGTATCGGGGATCTTGCCCTCTTCATGGCGCGAGGCGTCGTTATCAAGCGCGCGCTGCATACCCAGGGCTGCCCGGGCGACGCTGAACATATCTCCAGAGAGCACCGATTCAAGATCCACGCCCAACGACACCACGCCGCCGTTTTGGCGAACAAGCCCAGTCACCGGGAAACCGTGGCCCTGGGTCATCTCGTTTTCAGGGGCAATGGAGAACGTCACGCCGCTGGCGCAGAACCGGGACATTTGGCCCTCGTCCAAACTTTGGCCATGCACAATGTTGATATCGGGGCCTAACAGGCCACGCGCTTCCACCTCGTCCCAGGCACCGGGGGCCACGGCTTCACCGCCGCCCTGGTGCATTGAGGCGACCAGGCCAAACTCTTTGGCCAAAGCAAAATCCTGCAGCGTCACCTCTAAGGTTGAGTAGTGAGGGCCGAGAATAGCCATGCCTAAGGTGACGAGCCCTTCTGGGTTTGCCAGCTCACCATTCAGCAAGCGCTCTATCTCATGGCGGGGATGGGGAATTTCACTAAAGTGCGGCTGGCCTGGTTGGGGGTCGGGCTTAGGCGAGCCATGCAGAAACAGCGCGCGAATGCCTGATTCCTTTAGCCCTTTCACCGCGGCATCGGTGTGTTCGGGGGTCGGGTTGTTATGGCACCAATCACCTAATGTGGTGGTACCGCAATTCAACTGGTTAATCGCGCCCATCCGGGTGGCAATGTAGATATCCTCGGACGTAAACAGCGCCGCCAGGCCACGGTGAACATGGCGAAAATACTCCAGCAGCGTCCAGTTGGCGGCAACGCCGCGCAGGCCGGTCTGCCAGGTATGCATATGGGCGTTCACCAACCCGGGAATCAGGATACCGCCGCCACAGTCGATCACCTCGGCTGCGTTTGCCTTGGGGTGATCGGTCAGGTCATGCCCCACGGCGACGATACGATCACCCTCGATCAGTACCTGACCATCGCTCAGTTCGCCCAACTGCGGGTCCATGGTGACAATCGTGGCGTTAACAAACAGCGTGCTCATTGGCCACCTCCACTCTCCGCCTGGGGCCGTTTCCCCGACTGGGCATCGCTGAGCAAACGGTGGATACCTTTGGCCTCCACTTCGCGTGGGTTCCAGTAAGGGTTGCGGGTCGCAATCTCCGTAGCCCGCGCCACGTCGTCTACGCTAAAGCCTAGTTCGGAGAGTGCGCTTGGGGCACCCACGGCACGCCCTAAGTCGTAAAGGCCAGCCGCCGCATCGTCACAGCCCAGCGCGCGCCCAATGCGCGCCATCGCTTCCGGCACCGCTAGCGCGTTATAGGCCAGCGCATAAGGCAGCACAATGGTGTGCGTCTCCGCATGGGGAAGGTTAAAAGAGCCGCCGAGGGTATGGCACAGCTTGTGATGCAGCGACATGCCCACCGAGCCCAGGCAAGTGCCGCACAGCCAAGCGCCGTAGAGCGCATCAGAGCGCGCTTCAACATGGGCGGGGTCGTTGGCAATGACCGGTAGGCTTCGCGCCAGCGCCGCAATCCCCTCTTCTGCCATCAGCGCAATCACCGGATTGCAGTCGCGGGCATAAAGCGCCTCTACGGCATGGGCAATCGCGTTAATCCCGCTGGTGCCTGACATCACCGCAGGCAGCGTTAAGGTCAGGTCAACGTCGTAAATGACCGTTTCCGGCAGTACGTCCAGCGTGCGCTGGGTGGTTTTGATGCCGTCGCTCGTTTCACCCAGGATCGGCGTCATTTCCGAGCCTGCGTAGGTGGTGGGTATCGCGATCTGAGGCAAGCCAGTACGCAAGGCAATGGCTTTACCCAAGCCGATGGTAGAGCCGCCACCAATGGCCACCGTGCAGTCTACGTTGAGCTCTTTGACTACCTGTAAGGCATGTTTGGTCACCTCGACCGGCGTATGCATCACGGCATCCGCGTAAACGCCCACGCCCTTATCACCTAGCAGTTCTAGTACGCGGCTTGCCTGCTCGTGCTGCTGAGGCGTGGCTAACACCAGGGCGCGTGAACAGCCGAGATGTTCAAGCTCTTCTCTCAGCTGAGCCAGGGTACCTTGGCCAAATACCACCCGGGATGGCAGGCCATCATAAACAAAAGGTTGCATAAAACATTCCTTAGTCGCGTGAAGGGAGCTGTGTGCTCGCTAGCCTCTAACTGCTCGCCAGCACACTAATCGCAGCAGGGGAGCTAGCTCGCCTGCGCCTGCTTTCCCATACCGGTAATGGCTTGCACCAGCGCGTCCTCACTGACGTTGTCACCATCAAACTCTGCGGTGACGCGGCCGTCGTACATCGCGATAATGCGGTTACTCAGACCCAGCACTTCGGGCATCTCTGAAGAGATCACCAACACGGCGTAGCCGGATTTGGCTAAGTCTTTGACGAGGGTGTGGATTTCAGATTTAGAACCGACATCAATCCCCCGCGTTGGCTCATCGAGGATGAGCAATTTAGGCTGGGTATGCAGCCACTTGCCGATGACGATCTTCTGCTGATTACCACCGCTTAAATTGCCAACCTTTTGGCGCCAGCTGGGGGTTTTGATTTTCATGGCTTGATGATACTTGTCGTAGACTTCACGCTCTTTCGCACTGGTCATAAAGCCTAATGACGACACGCTGGAGAGGCTTGCCAATGTCATATTGTCACGACAGTTCATGCCCAGAATCAGGCCCTGGTCTTTGCGGTCTTCCGGTACTAACGCGACGCCGCTTACCACCGCATCGTGGGAGTTACGAAAACTCACCACCTCGCCATCCAGCAGTACGTCACCCTTCGATGGCGTGCGTAAGCCAAAGATGGTTTCGGCCACCTCTGAACGCCCTGCGCCGACCAAACCATACATGCCAACAATCTCGCCCTTGCGAACGTTAAAGCTGACATCTTCAAAGACTCGCTTCACTGACAGGTTGCGAACTTCCAGCATGTTGTCGCCGAAATCAGTGGGCTTGCTGGCATGATCAAGCGTTAGGCTGCGGCCGATCATCATCCGCGTGATTTCATCTTCGTTGGTATCGGCGGTATTGACCGTGCCGGTGTACTCACCGTCTCGCAGCACTGAAATGCGGTGCGACAGGTGGAAAATCTCATCCATACGGTGGGAGATGTACACAATGCCCACGCCCTGCTCACACAGCGAGTTAATTACGTCGTAGAGCACCGGCTTTTCGTGGTCGGTGAGCGACGCCGTCGGCTCGTCAAACACAACAACCTGCGGCGTAAAGGCAAGCGCCCTGCCAATTTCCACCATCTGTTTTTTGGCAATCGACAACGAGCCCACGACATCGTCATGCTGAAAACCGCACTTGAGCCGCTCAAGAATCTTATTGGTATCTTCGCGCAGCTTTCGCCAGTCAACGCGGTTGAACGGCTTTCTTGGCAAACTGCCGAGAAAGATGTTTTCAGCAACCGTCATTTCAGACACCAGCGACTGCTCTTGATGAATCAGTACAACCCCGGCGCGTTTGGCGTGCTTGGGATTTTCAAACGCCATCTCCTGGCCGCCTAGAATAATCTTGCCGTCATTGGCCTGGTGTTTACCGGCTAGCACTTTCATCAGGGTCGACTTGCCAGCCCCGTTCTCACCCAGCAAGGCGTGCACCTCACCGGGGCGAACGTCAAAATCAACGTTGTTGAGCGCTACCACACCGGGGAATCGCTTGGTGATGCCTTTAAGTTCCAGGATGGGTGCTGCGTCGATTGACTGACGTGATTGCGTTGAAGAGGCGTTCATATCCGCACCTCCTTGGCCGAGGGTGCATTAAGCTTCTTATCAATGATCAGCACAGAGATGAGAATCGCGCCGAGAATAACGAGTACGTAAAAAGCGGGTACCTGCATCAAATTCATGCCGTTGCGCAGAATACCGATGGCCAGTACGCCGCCTAGCGTGCCGACGATGCTGCCGTAGCCACCGGTTAACTTCGTGCCGCCCAGCACTACCGCTGTGATCACCCAAAGCTCGTAGTCTCGGCCTAGATTAGGCGTGGCGGCCCCCATTTGGCTGGCAAGCAGCACACCCGCGAGTGCCGCGAAAAACCCTACGATGATGAAGTTGATCATCATGTGTCGGCCTAGGCGGATGCCGGCATCAATCGATGCTTCTGGGTTGCCACCTACGGCAAAGGTGTTGCGGCCATGGCTGGTACGCGTCAACACTAGATGCATGATCAGCGCACAAATCAGAAAGATAATGGCCAAGACAGGAACCGGCCCGATCGTACTCGTGCCGAAGTCGGCGAACGCAAAGTTCATGGCGAAGAAAGACTGCTCACCGGTGTATAGAAAGATCAAGCCACGCACCCCCAGCATGGCCCCTAGCGTTACGATGAACGCGTTAACACCGGTTTTCCAAACAACAAAGCCATTGAGGGCACCCAGCAAAATACCTGAGACTAACGCGGCGATAATGGCCAGCGTCATGCTAATTTCCTGCAAGCCTACTGCTAAAGAAGCTGACAGTCCCAGTATCGCGCCCACCGACAAATCGATGTTGCCGTTAATCATCACAAAGGTCATGCCCAGGGCAATCAGGCCTATCGTTGAGGTCTGCACCAGAATGTTGCTGATATTCCCAAATGACAGGAAGTACTCCGACATGACGCTAAAGAAGATAAACAGAGCGATAACGAATACCCAGATCGGCTGTATTTTCGCTCTACCGCGGAAGAACCCTTTAATCGATGTCATCTTGCATTCCTCCGCGTTATGAGTGGCTCGTAAACAAGCGCTTACGTTTGTTAGCGAGATCCAGCCATACGGCCAGAATGATAATTACCCAGGTCACGATCCACTGGATGTAATAGGGGTAGCCCATCAACAAAAGGCCATTTTGGATAAAGCCGAGGATCAACACGCCAATCACCGTTTTCCAGATACTGCCTGCACCGCCTAGCAAGCTTGTGCCGCCAAGGATAATGCCGGCCAACACCAGTAGCTCGTACCCTTGCCCTACGTTGTTTTGCGAACCCATGACCCGCGAGCCAAGCACCAGGGCGGCACATGCCACACAGAAAGCAGAAATTAGATAAGTGCTGAACACACACCAGTTTTTACGAATACCCGAATACACGGCCGCCATTGGATTACCGCCGACGGCAAAGATACGTCGCCCATATCCGGTGTAGGACATCACTACTTGAATCACGATAGCCAGCAGACCAAACATCAGAACCGGCACCGCAATCCCCCCCACAAACCCACGGCCGAAGAAGGCAAACCAGGTATTCTCTTGATTGGCAATATCGACGTTCTGGCCGCCGCTATAAATCAGCACAAACCCTTGTATGGCTGACAGCATGGCCAGCGTCACAATCAGCGAGTTGAGTCGTAGAAAACCAATCAAAAACCCGTTGACAGCACCAATCATCAAGGTCAGCGCGAACATCAGCAGAATGGCATTAGTGGGGCCAATTTTGTCATGTAGATCAACCACCAGAACGGTGGAGAACGACAACATTGAGCCGACGGAAAGGTCTAAGTTGCCACCAATAATGACTACGGTGACCCCCACCGCGATAATGCCAATAATGGATGCCTGGCGGACAACGGTCATAATGTTTGACTGAGAGAGGAACTGCTCAGAAAAAAACGAAAAAACGAACATGCCGATCAGGAAAAAAATGAGAATGCCCTGAGCCGATAAAAAACTCAGCACACCTGCTTTGCTAAGCTTTCCTGACGGCACTCCAACCTTTGTTTGTTCTGTGGAAGCCATGCTATTCACCTGTAAAAAATCACCTAGGGAGGCACCTATGAAGATGACGATGCACGATGTTTATCGTCACACTAGCGGCACCTCCCAGCGCAGGAAGCCTGCATTCAGGTGCGCACCCCATCGGTATTGAGTTGTCTTCACATCATCAATACTGGGTAATGCGCCCTATGCTCAGAAAACCGGGCGATCAAACTCTTCAAGGTTTTCTGCGGTGATTTTCGGTGTATCAAAGAAATTCATTTTCGGAAGATCTTCGCCCGCTAACACATCCAGTGCGGTTTGTAGCGCTGCTTCTGCATCATCCACCGGGGATTGGTAGATAGAGCCATAATATTCACCGCGTGCAATCGCGTCGTAGCCAACAGCGAAGTTCGTAGCTCCAATAAAGATAATGTCGTCTGCACGCCCCGCGCCTTTAGCGGCATTTAAAGCGCCTACACCCATGTTGTCGTCGCCCGAATACACACCGTCGATATGGTCATATTTCGTTAGGAAATCTTCCATTACCCGCTGGGCGCGCTCACGGTTCCAGTTACCGGGCTGTGTTTCCAACAGTTCGACACCTGGGCAAGCTTCAGCTAGGCGACCTTCAAACCCACCTGCACGTTCCATGGCCGTGGTGTACCCCGGCTGGCCGGAAATCTGAACAATTTGACCCTCGCCTCCCAAGGCATCGCACATCATTTCAGCAGAGGAAATGCCCTGCTGAACGTTGTCCGGCCCAGAGAAAGCAGCAATAAACTCCATGCCTGCTTCAGCGATTTTAGAGTTGGTCACGATGACAGGAATGCCAGCACTATGAGCTTGGCGGATAGCAGGAATGACCGCTTGGCCGTTGGTTGGCCAAATAATGATGGCGTCGACACGCTGTTGAATGAGGTCTTGCATTTGGCCGATTTGGCGGGCCACATCACCACCCGCGTCTAGCACCACGATATCCACATTTTCCTCACGCGCTGCCGCCGCTTCAAATGCACGCTCATACGTCGTTTGGTAGCTATCGACACCGACGTTGTTTTGGGTAATGCCAATGCGATAGGTAGTTTCAGCTTGAGCCGTCGTAATCGACATCATCATGACAGACGCGGCAATAGCGGTTTTCTTGAACATTGCGTTTCTCCTGACTTTTTTAGTAATTGTTATTTGACCTGCGGACTATGCAGGCCTGGATTTGGAGCTTACTGCTGCGCTTTGATTTGGCACAATGCAGCCACAGCACAGAAATGGCCAAGTTGGTTATTTTAATGTATTACATTCCTAAGACAGCCCTCACTAACATCAACAGCGCATTCAACTGAAGCGTGTATCGTGGCATGCATCTCTCACTGCGCAGCGCCCAGCCATTACAAGCGCCTTTGCCCATCGTTATTTGAAAGCACTCCCACCGGTCGCCCTTCTAGTGCCGGGTTAAACACCCGCTCACAAGAGACATAGACGTTATTACAGTCGGCCAAGGCGATCATTGCAGCGTAACCCGTGCAAGCTGTGACTCACATGGGTGACAACGCACCAAACATGGGATTCGTGGCCATCGTGGAGAATGGGGGGTAAGCAGAGTTACTCGCACAGATAACGCCAAAAGGTATTTCACTGAGGGGACAGAGAGAGGGAATGCCCAAACTCAAAAAACAAAAAAGCCCGCTGATTGCTCAGCGGGCTTTTTCTATATTCTGTGGCGGAGAGGGAGGGATTCGAACCCTCGAAGCCTTTCGACTTACACACTTTCCAGGCGTGCTCCTTCGACCACTCGGACACCTCTCCACTTTTTGCTCGGTTGTTAGGGCGTTGCCTTTCCCAACAGAACGGCGCACATTCTATTGCCCAAACCCTAAAATAGCAAGCCTTTTAAAGATTTAACCAACGGGCAGTACGGCGTAGCGCCCGTTGGCTTCTAGGCAGAGCGTGTTGCCGCAGTAGAGCTTCTGGGTCAGTGCAATGCTGCCCTTGCCCCGTGTATTTAACTTATCCGCTAGTTGTTCTGCGCCTTGGGGGTCGCTGGGGGAGCAAATAATACGGTAGTCGCTGGTGACTGGAGCAAGGAAACGCTGATGGGCTTCGGCGACCACTACATCTTGTGCCCACCCCTGGGCACGCAGCCACAGCGTTACCCAACACCAGCCCAGTAGCGTGGCTTGCGCGGTGAGCGCGCCGCCAAAGCCCGTGCCTTTATCGTTTAGGTTGGGGCTAAGCGCCAGTTGCCAGCTCAGCCCTCCTTCCTCTTGGGCCATGCTTTGAATGCCAAGCGCGCCTACCATGGGAATCGCCTCGCCTAGCCACTGCTGAAAGGCGGTAAGGTCTTCTTGGCTTTTCGGTAGCGGCAAGCGTGGGTAAGGCACTCCCGGTTGGCGTAACTGGCTCATAGAATATCCCTGTGTGTTAACTCCACAAGTGCTAACCCCAACGCTCAACAAAGTCGGCCTGGTTGTGCTGCGCTAGTGGCTTGTGGCGGCCTGCTAAGCTACCCAAATAGATAAAGGCCACTACTTCATCCTCTTCGTTAAGCTCTAAGCCTTTGCGCACCACAGGGTCAAAGGCGTATTTACCGCTGCGCCACATGGCGCCTAAACCCAATGCATGGGCAGCTAGCAAAATACTGTGGGCGGCACAACCAGCAGAAATCACCTGTTCAATTTTGGGCACTTTGGGAACATCAGGCGTTACCTTGGCAATCACGGCGATTATCATCGGCGCACGCAGCGGCTTTTTGCGCGCGGCATTGAGCGTATCGTCGCTGGCATGCGGGTCATCTTGAAACTCCGCTTCTGCAAACAGCTCGCCCAGGCGTTCGCGCCCTTCACCGATAAACTCAATAAAGCGCCAGGGGCGCAGCTCTTTATGATCCGGAGCGCGCAGCGCCGCTTGGTAAATAGCGCTAAGCTGTTCGGTACTGGGGGCAGGCTCAGTCAATTTACCCATGGAACTGCGTTCATGAAGTAGCGTTAGTGCATCCATTATCACTCCCCTTTTCATTTATCGTTGGGCGCTACGTTAGCGCCGCTCGCTTACTGCCTAGCTAGGCGCAGGGGGCTGGGTGGCGTTAACCCTGGCGTTGCCCGCCAAGGGCTTATATCTAGCCCGCCACGCCGCACGTAGCGGGCCAGCACCAGCAGCTCATCTGGTTTAATCTTTTCCATTAAATCGGTGAAGATGTGCTCGACGCAGTGCTCGTGAAAGTCCTGGTGCTGCCGGTAGCCAATCAGGTAGTGCAGCAACCCTTCGCGGTCAATTTTAGGGCCTTTATAGCGAATCATCACGCTGCCCCAATCAGGCTGGCCCGTCACAGGGCAGTTAGATTTCAGCAGATGGGAATAGAGCGTCTCTTCGACGACCTCTTCGCTTGCTACTAAGTGCTCCGCGCTAGGGGTGTAACCGCTTATTTCAATATCCAGGTTATCCAGACATTCCCCCGGCAATCGCTGGGGGGCAAGCTCGCTGTCATCTACCGCCAACAACTCTACGCCAACTGAAGCCCCCGCCGCTGCGGCTAAGTCGCTAATCAGTGTGCTTTGCACTTCTTCTTGGCTCGCAAAGCGAGTTTGATTAAGACTATTGAGATAAAGCTTCCAAGACTTGGACTCGATCAAGTTGGGTGAGTCAGCGGGTAGACGAAAGCGAGCAACGGCTACGATGGGTTTACCACGGCCGTTCAGCCAGGAAACTTCAAAGGCGTGCCACTCATCTTCCCCAACGAACGGTAGCTTGCCTTCCTCAATCCCCAGTGGGGCACGGTTCGCTGCCCGGGGAATAGGGTATAAAAGTCCAGCGTCATACTGTTCTGGATAAGCGGAATCACGCCCAAGCGGCGCGTGTTCTAGGGTGTCTGGGCGTTCTGCCATTACGTTTACTCTTTAAGGTATACGGTAAAACGATTAACTGCGGATGCCTTTGCCACGCTCTAACATGGTAAGCGCCACCATAAACAGCGCAACGATAAAGGCAAAGATGGCGGCCAACGCCCAGCCTACCGGAATATCAGAAACGCCTAAAAATCCGTAGCGGAAGACGTTAACCATATACAAGATGGGGTTGA
Source organism: Halomonas sp. GFAJ-1 (assembly GCA_002966495.1). NCBI lineage: Bacteria > Pseudomonadati > Pseudomonadota > Gammaproteobacteria > Oceanospirillales > Halomonadaceae > Halomonas > Halomonas sp. GFAJ-1. The sequence goes on along the minus strand of CP016490.1, from coordinate 1,928,941 downwards.
GCATTGAAACGCCCTGCCAAAACTCGGGCAGCATCGAAATCGAGTAAAACACGCCGCCCAGGTAGGTTAACGGGGTCAAAATAAACGTCGGCACGATAGAAATATCATCAAACTTATTCGCCAGCAGCGCGTTAATAAAACCACCGATGGAAAACAGTGCCGAGGTCAGTACGACAACTAATACCGTGAGCAACGGATGCTCCATAGTTAAGCGGGTAAAGAACAGCGAAACCACCGTTACAATAAGGCCCACGCCCAGCCCTCGAGCCATTCCGCCCAAAACAAAGCCAGATAAGATGACCCAGTTAGGCATCGGCGAGACCATCATCTCTTCTATAGAACGCTGAAACTTATTGGAAAAGAAGCTTGAGGCCACGTTGGAGTAACTATTGGTGATCACTGACATCATAATCAACCCAGGGACAATGAAGTCCATGTAGCTGAACCCGTCCATATCACCGATGCGCGAGCCAATTAAATTACCAAAAATAATGAAGTACATCGCCATGGTGATGGACGGCGGCAGCAGGGTTTGTGGCCAAATTCGCGTAAAGCGCTTGATCTCCTTAAGTACTAATGTCCACAGCGCAATGAGGGTTTGGGTTGCATTCATACCTGCGCCTCCTGCGGCTCGCGCTGGTCAATCGCCTGCTGGCTTCCTTCCACCATGGAAACAAACATCTCCTCTAAGCGGTTAGCGCGATTACGCATGGAAACCACCTTGAGTCCCTGCTCGCTTAACGCACTAAATACATCGTTAAGCTCCTGGCCCTTATGAATGACCAACGCCAGCTGGGAAGGCTCAATCTGCAGAATCTCAAACCCTTCAATTCTGGGCGCGTGGTCAACCGGTGTCGCTAAATCGAGCAGGAAGGTTTCAGTATCCAGTTCCGCCAATAACTCGCGCACGCTGGTGTTACGCACAATTTCACCGTGGTTAATGATGGCAATATTGCGGCATAGGCTTTCGGCCTCTTCGAGGTAGTGCGTGGTCAGGATAATGGTGGTGCCTTCATCGCGGTTAATACGCCGCATGTACTCCCACATACTCCGACGCAGTTCGATATCCACTCCCGCTGTTGGCTCATCAAGAATCAGCAGCTTTGGGCGGTGCATGAGCGCACGGGCAATCATCAGACGACGCTTCATACCACCAGAGAGCATACGTGCACTGCCGTTGCGCTTATCCCACAGCCCAAGATCACTAAGCAGCTGCTTGGCGCGGGGTAGCGCTTCCTTACGGGTCATACCGTAGTAACCCGCCTGGGCCAGCACGATATCCAGGACTTTTTCAAACTGGTTAAAGTTGAACTCCTGGGGCACCACGCCAAGCTGATACTTAGCTTTGGCGAAATCTTTATCAACATCGATACCAAAAATTGACACCTTGCCTGTCGATTTCTGCACCAGCGAACACACCACGCCTAATGTGGTGGATTTACCCGCCCCATTGGGGCCTAGCAAGGCAAAAAAGTCGCCCTGCTGGACATCGAGATCAATACCTTTTAACGCGTGAAAGCCGTTGCCATACACTTTAGTGAGGCCACGGATAGACAATGCCGGTTCGGCCATGAACATGTCCTGTCAGCAAATGGGGAGCACAAAAAACGAGCTAGATGAAGGGATATCGGGGCATTCATATATTTTTCAAGCCGCTTGAAAAGCAGCCACGCAAAAATATCGCCACTTAGGTACGATTCGTCGTTATAGAAATGGAGGAAATGTACTGATGGCACGGGGAGAAAAGAGTACGTTTGCTTGGAGCGGGAAAAGAGATTCGAACTCTCGACCCTCGCCTTGGCAAGGCGATGCTCTACCACTGAGCTATTCCCGCGATGCAAACGATCTACAACAAGCACTACTGAGATGTGCGAGATGGCGTCCCATAGGGGGTTCGAACCCCTGTTACCGCCGTGAAAGGGCGGTGTCCTAGACCACTAGACGAATGGGACGCTGTAAGCATTTGACTGCTTGGAGCGGGAAAAGAGATTCGAACTCTCGACCCTCGCCTTGGCAAGGCGATGCTCTACCACTGAGCTATTCCCGCTTAATCTGCACTACTCGCGATCGGATTGGCGTCCCATAGGGGGTTCGAACCCCTGTTACCGCCGTGAAAGGGCGGTGTCCTAGACCACTAGACGAATGGGACACTGTAAGCATTTGACTGCTTGGAGCGGGAAAAGAGATTCGAACTCTCGACCCTCGCCTTGGCAAGGCGATGCTCTACCACTGAGCTATTCCCGCTTAATCTGCACTACTCGCGATCGGATTGGCGTCCCATAGGGGGTTCGAACCCCTGTTACCGCCGTGAAAGGGCGGTGTCCTAGACCACTAGACGAATGGGACACTGTAAGCATTTGACTGCTTGGAGCGGGAAAAGAGATTCGAACTCTCGACCCTCGCCTTGGCAAGGCGATGCTCTACCACTGAGCTATTCCCGCAATTCCGATAACCTGACGATGTAAGTGGCGTCCCATAGGGGGTTCGAACCCCTGTTACCGCCGTGAAAGGGCGGTGTCCTAGACCACTAGACGAATGGGACGTTTCATTGCCTCGTCGAGGTGGCGCGTATATTACTCAGAGCCTCACTTTGTGTCAAGCACTCTGAAATCGAAACAGTTTTGCAGCCCTAACGGCCATCCCATGATTACTCGCCCAGGGGAAGGCTAAGCCGATGGGTTGATTGAGCGTACCCACGCTCCACCCAGCAACGGTGGTGCTGTTAGCGTGTAATACCTAACCTGGCGATTTTTCTGACCTTAGCACATGCTGAACCTAGGCAGGCTATCTACTGTCACTCTGGTAGGTGATACGCTAGCCTGCTTAGCAAGCCTCTGATTAACGGTAACCAGAGGGAGAGGAGATCCCCATGGCGAAAATAGAAAAATCCACCGACGAGTGGCGCAAACAACTCACCCCCGAGCAGTACCGGGTAGCGCGAGAAAAGGGAACCGAGCGGCCATTCACCGGCGATTATCAGGTCACCGATGCCCAAGGCATCTACCATTGCGTGTGCTGCCACGCGCCGCTGTTTGAAAATGAACACAAGTTTGATGCGGGCTGCGGCTGGCCTAGCTTTGACAGGCCACTTGGCAAGCGATGCGTGGAAGAGCATACAGACACCAGCCACGGGATGCAGCGTACCGAGGTGGTTTGCTCCCACTGCGATGCCCACCTTGGCCACGTATTCCCCGACGGCCCCCCAGAGACGACTGGACTGCGTTACTGCATCAACTCTGTTTCGCTAGAGTTTCACCCCGACGAATAGCAAAAACCGTTATCAATCCCAGCAAGGCGGGCACCATCTGTTAGAATGGTCGCCCGCTTTTTTGTGCTTGTATTTTGTGCTTGTAGGAGAGACTCATGCTCGGCTGGTTCCCCGGACATATGAACAAGGCCCGCCGCCAGATCAAGGATGCGCTGCCAGAAATTGATGTTGTAATTGAAGTGCTTGATGCGCGCCTGCCCTACTCCAGCGCTAACCCGATGCTGGCCGAGCTGACTCGCCACAAACCGGTGCTCAAAATTCTCTCCCGGGCCGACCTTGCCGACCCCGAGCGTACCGCCGAGTGGGTGGCTTTTTTTGATGCCCAAGAGGACACGCGCGCACTGGCGATCACCACCACCAATACCCGGGAACTCAAGAAGATACCCACGCTTTGCCATGAGCTGGCAGGCGCCGTGCGCGCTGACCGCGATGTACGCGTAATGGTGATGGGCATTCCCAATGTAGGAAAGTCCACCCTGATTAACGGTTTAGCAGGGCGAAAAATCGCCAAAACCGGCAACGAACCCGCGGTCACTAAGCGTCAGCAGAAAGTTCGCATCGACGGGCGCGTGGCGCTGATCGACACGCCAGGAGTGCTCTGGCCGAAAATTGAAGACCAGGCCAGCGCCTACCGCTTAGCCGCCAGCGGGGCTATTCGCGATACAGCCATTGAATACACCGATGTGGCGATTGTGACCAGCGCGGAGCTTGCCAAACGGTACCCGCAAGAGCTAACCGCCCGCTACAAGCTAAAAGCACTGCCCACCTACGAAGCACCGGTTGCTTTCGAGGTTGATGCCGACGGCCCCAAAAAACCCGATTTTCTAGCCATTGCCGGTTTCGACGGCCACGCCATATTGAAAGAAATCGCCGGAAAACGCGGCGGCCTACGCGCAGGCGGCGCGGTAGACCTGCACCGCGGTGCCGAAGTGCTGCTACACGAACTGCGCGATGGCAAGCTAGGCCGGGTTACCTTGGAAATCCCCAGTGATATTCCACCGCCACCGCTACAAAACGACGAAGACAGCCCGCTACCATCCGACGCATAATGGGCGAATAATCAGTTACTTCTAACGGCCACTGGACACTTTTGGATAACACACCCCATGGACACCCCGCAGCCTACAGAATTACAGCCGCTGAAAAAGTCACACAAACTGCACAAGGTTTGCTATGACATTCGCGGCCCCGTGCTCGACCACGCCAAGCGCCTGGAAGAAGAGGGCCAGCGAATTTTAAAGCTCAACATTGGCAACCCGGCCCCCTTTGGCTTTGAAGCGCCGGAAGAAATTCTGCAGGACGTGATGCGCAACCTGCCCACTGCCCAGGGTTACTGTGACTCAAAAGGCCTCTACTCCGCGCGCAAGGCGATTATGCAGGAGTGCCAGCGCAAGCAGATTCCTGGGGTTGGCATCGAAGACATCTATATCGGCAACGGCGTTTCCGAGCTGATTGTGATGGCGATGCAAGCGCTCTTAAATGACGGCGACGAAGTGCTGATCCCGGCCCCCGACTACCCACTCTGGACGGCCGCTGCCCACTTATCCGGCGGCCATGGTGTTCACTACCTGTGTGATGAGCAGGCTGATTGGGCGCCAGACATAGCCGATATACGTGCCAAAGTAACCAGTCGCACCCGGGCCATTGTAATTATCAACCCCAACAACCCCACCGGTGCGGTCTATCCGCCCGAGGTAGTTCGGGAGGTCCTGGCTATCGCCCAAGAGCACAATCTTGTGGTGTTTTCTGATGAGATCTACGACAAAATTCTGTATGACGGTGTAGAGCATACCTCTACCGGCGCCTTAGCCGATGACGACCAGCTTGTGATTACCATGAATGGCTTGTCCAAAAGCTACCGCTGTGCTGGTTTCCGATCAGGCTGGATGACGATCTCCGGCACGCTTGCCAAACAGCGCGCCCAGGACTTCATCCAGGGGCTAACCATGCTCGCCTCTATGCGCCTGTGCGCTAACGTGCCGGCCCAGCACGCCATTCAAACGGCACTGGGGGGTTACCAGTCGATTAACGATTTGATTCTACCCGGTGGCCGGCTGTTGGCGCAGCGGGATATCACCGTCGAAAAGCTCAACGCGATTCCGGGTGTCTCCTGCGTAACGCCCAAAGGGGCGCTTTACGCCTTTCCCCGCTTAGACCCGAAGGTCTTTAAGATCAAAGATGACCAGCAGCTGGTGTTAGATCTGCTGCTGCAGGAAAAAATCCTGCTGGTACAAGGCACCGCCTTCAACTGGCCAGAGCCCGATCACGTGCGCATTGTAACGCTGCCTTGGGCCGACCAGCTTGGCGATGCCCTCGACCGCTTTGCTAATTTCTTGTCTCGTTACCGTCAATAAATTCACGGGCTTGAAACTGGTGCCTGCTGCACGTATCTAAGCAACTATCCTACAACCGCTTTTAAATCCTTTAGGGAGAACCTTAACGATGATGCGAATTCTGCTTTTTCTGGCCACCAACTTAGCGGTCGTGCTGGTGGCCAGCTTTACGCTGCGACTCTTTGGCGTAGAAGGCTACCTGCGCAGCCAAGGCATCAACTTCACAAGCCTGCTACTGTTCTGCTTTATTTTCGGTATGGTCGGTTCGATGATCTCGCTGTTCATTTCCAAATGGATGGCAAAGCGCAGCACCGGTACGATCATTATCGAAGCACCCTCGAACGCCACCGAACAGTGGTTAGTAGATACCGTGGCCGAGCTCTCCCGGGAAGCAGGCATTAAAACCCCAGAAGTGGGTATTTTCCCGGCCCAGCAGTCCAATGCGTTTGCCACTGGCTGGAACAAAGATGATGCCCTAGTTGCCGTTTCTGCTGGGCTATTGAACCGTATGCGCCCGGAAGAGGTACGCGCGGTACTGGCCCACGAAATTGGCCACGTGGCGAACGGCGACATGGTTACCTTGGCGCTTATTCAAGGCGTGGTGAACACCTTTGTGATGTTCTTTGCCCGTGTGGTGGCGCATTTAGTCGACAACTTCCTGAAAAGCCGCAGCGGTGGCGAGGGGGGATTAGGCTTTATGGGCTACTTTGCCGTGGTTATTGTCGCAGAGATTGTCTTTGGGATTGTTGCCTCTGCAATCGTTGCTTGGTTCTCGCGCTACCGGGAGTACCGTGCCGATGAGGCCGGGGCACGCTTAGCAGGCACCGGCGCTATGGTGAATGCTTTGGCTCGCTTGAAAGCCGAAACGGAACTACCTGATCAAATGCCGGACACCATGCGGGCCATGGCAATTACCAAAGGCCAGACCCGCTCACTGGTGGAGCGCCTGTTTGCTAGCCACCCACCGCTGGATGACCGTATCCGTGCGCTAAAAGAAGCCGCCTACCGTCAGTAACCGCCTTCATTTAGTCAAAGAACGTAAGGCCCGCAGATGCGGGCCTTACTGTTTTGGGTGCTCATGGTTTTTGATATACCCAGTTTTAACCACAAAGCTTTCTAAACCAAATATTAAGCACACTGCACCTGAAAGCCCGCCGCGCTTAACGGCGTTTGCAAAGACATAGCATCGCCTTTTAAAACGACCGTTAACGTGTTGAATTCCCGTCGCAGCGGGTAATTAGCACGGCAGTCATCAAAGCCTTTTTGAATCCCCTGCTCAAGCACCTTGCGCTGTAGCGCGTCGTGGTCACGGCGTACATCGTACACGGCATGCACACAGAGCCGTAGCGCCTCTTCCACGGGAAGTGCATGCTGCAGCGTTAGCCCGGCAAGGGCCGGCGGCGGGCAGAGTTCACTAAAGGACATTGGGCTTGACTGCACCAAGTGGTCGGCCAGCGCCTGTTGAATCATCCAGGTGCCGCGCAGCTTGCCATCCAGGCTATGCCCCGCAATATGTGGCGTAGCCAGCGCTACTAAGTCACGTAGTCCAGCGTCTATCTGCGGCTCGTTTTCCCATACATCCAAAATAGCCGTGATATCGCCTTTACCTGCTAAACGGCTGCGCAGCGCCAAGCCATCAATACAGTCACCCCGCCCGGCATTTAGCAGCACCGTGCCGGGCGCCAGTTCGTTAATCCGCTGAGCATCGAACAGTTGATAGGTCGCGTGGGGGCCTTCTTTCACCAGCGGTGTATGTAAACAGAGCACATCGCAGCGCTCAATCAGCATATCCAGCGCAACGAAGCCGCCCTCCCCCTCCTGCTCGGCTCTTGGGGGATCACACACCAGCACCTCAATGCCTAGCGCCTGTAAGCGGCGCTGTAAGCGGCTACCCACGTTGCCCGCACCCACAATGCCTACTGTGCGCGCTAGCAGCGGCCAACCTTCACGCTCACTCACCGTGAGCAAGCTGCTGAGCACATAGTCCACCACGGCCTCAGCATTACAACCAGGGGCGCTGGCAAAGCCAATCCCGCGCTCTGCCAAGTAGGTAAGATCAATATGGTCGGTGCCGATGGTGCAGGTGCCTACAAAGCGCACCTGACTTTGCGCCAGTAGCGCCTGGTTAACCTGGGTGATGGAGCGCACCACCAGGGCGTCAGCACCTGTCACATCGGCGGCGCGCATCTCACGCCCCGGCACACGGTTAAGCGTTCCAAAGGCGCCAAAACAGGTGTCGGCAGCGGGGATATTAGCGTCGATGACAAGTTTCATAGGCGTTTGGGTATCCGGGCTTTACAATACACCCGCAACGGCTTGATACGCAGCCGTATTTGCGGGGCATTTAAGGAGAGTGTTGTGATCGTACGCTGGGAAACCGACCATGACTATGTGTTAGTGCATATTCACCAGGATATGTTTGGCGACTGGATTTTTAGCCGCGCCTGGGGGCAAATTGGCACTCAGTTTGGCGGGCTAAAGCACCAGTTGGCAGATACACTGGAGCAAGCACACATGTGGCTTGAAGATGAGACCACCATCCAGACATCGCGGGGTTTCCGTAAAGTGCTGGAGGCAGCCGATCATACGCCTGAAGGGCAGGAAGCGATGCGCCAGCTATCGCTACTCGACGCGCTGTAGCCACTCCCGCCCTCTTTTACAACTACGTAATTTAAGTAAAATCTATGTAATTTAAGCAAAACCTATGTCATTTAGGCAAAACATCAGCCTAAAAAACGCCGCCCGCCTCGCTGATGAGCCCCTACGGGCGGGGCTTTTTCGGGCGGTGAGGTGATCGCGTTAAGCGCCACCTCATCCAGCCAGCCGCGCGCCTGTAGCCAAGCACTTAGCCGCTCCAAATCGAAGCCTCGATCTAGCTCAACCCCCTCACCATCCACTAAGACCGGAATACGCACCCCATAGCGTTCAACGAGGGCATCGTTATCGCTAATCTCAATACGGTGCAGCGCTACTTCCTGGTTAGCCAGCGTGGTGACTAGCGCCTCAAGCTGGGCGCATAAATGGCAGCCCAGGGTAGTGTAAATTGATAGCTGAATCATTACCTACGCTCTTCTCCTGATGACTATTTGTGGCGTAACAAGAATACATGGTGCAAGTTGGTGCGCCGCTGGAAATCCGGGTCGAAGGTGCGCGAGGTGATCTCCTCCACCGCGTAATGCTCGCTAAGCGCCTCGTCTAATTTGAAACGCCGCTGATTGTTTGAGAACACCAGCGTGCCACCTGGAGCAAGGCGCGCCATGGCGAGTTCAACTAACCGCGGGTGGTCACGCTGCACGTCTAAGGTGTCGCGCATCTTCTTAGAGTTTGAAAACGTGGGCGGATCCATAAAGATCAGATCAAACTCGGCGTTGGCAGTTTCTAGCCAGCGGAAACAGTCATCCCGCACGACCCGGTGCAGCCTGGAGTCCAGCTTATTCAACGCAAAGTTATCCCGCGCCCACTCAAGGTAGGTATTGGACATATCCACGCTGACACTGTCGCTTGCGCCACCCAAGGCAGCCTGTACCGTTGCGGTGGCGGTATAGCAGAACAGGTTTAAAAAGCGTTTTCCGCTGGCCATCTCATTGAGCATGCGACGTACCGGACGGTGATCCAAAAACAGGCCGGTATCCAAGTAGTCACGCAGGTTCACCCATAGCCGAGCCGCTCCTTCCTGAACTTCAAAACGCTCACCGCTAGCAGAGCGCTTCTGGTACTGAGCGCTGCCTGCCTGCTTCTCACGGCGTTTGATATACACCTTGCTGGCGTCAACACCCAGCGCATCTGGCAACACTTCCAGCGCATCAAATAGGCGCTTTTGAGCCTGGGCTGGGTTAATGGAGCTAGGCGCCGCATACTCCTGCACATGCACGCGATCCCCATATCGGTCGATCGCCAAAGCGTATTCCGGCATGTCTGCATCGTAGATGCGATAGCAGGTTTCACCACTCTGTTTTAACCACTTTTTCAGACGTTTTTGGTTTTTCGCCAGCCGGTTGGCAAACATCTGGGCATTTTCAGACACCGATGGTGTTGCGCTAGCGTTCGACGGCTGGCTAGTGTCACCATTTTGCGGGACTTTCTCAGAAGGTGCATCCTCTCCCCCTGCATGGCTACCAATCGCCATCAGCAGCAGTTTGGCATCCAAGGCGCCATTCTTCAGCGCGTACTGCTTATGAGCGCGTAGACCCAACCGATGGCCTAAATCCGGGTTGCCGGTAAACAGCGCCAGCGTCCAGCCAGGAAACAGTGCTTTAGCTTTTTCACCCAGCTGGGCGTATAGGCGAACCAGTTCTGGTAGCTCGCCCAGGCGCTCGCCATAGGGCGGATTAGTGATTAACAACCCCTGTTCGGCGGTAAGCGTCTCTGGCCTTGTTAACTGGCTAAGGCTTTGGCCATGTAGGGTGATAAGCGCCGGAATGCCTGCACGCATGGCGTTAGCCTTCGCAGCCGTTAATGCCGCCGGGCTTTGGTCAAAGCCAATCAGCGCTGTTTTACAGCGTTTACGGCCGATAGACGCACGGGCTTCAGCTTCACGCTTAAGCTCCCGCCACAACGCCTCGTCGTGGCCTGCCCAGCCGTGAAAACCAAAGCGTTCCCGATTGACATTGGGCGCCTGGTCGGCAGCCATCATTGCCGCTTCAATTAATAGCGTACCGGCCCCGCATAGCGGGTCTAACAGCGGCTCACCGGCTTTGGCACGCTCAGGCCAGCCTGCACGAACCAACAGGGCTGCAGCTAAATTCTCTTTTAGTGGCGCATGCCCGACATCGCGGCGGTAGCCACGGCGGTGAAGGCTTTCACCAGAAAGGTCGATTCCCAGCGTTAGGTTTGCCCGGTGCAAGTGCGCATAAATGCGTAGATCAGGCGTCTTGGTGTCGATGCTAGGCCGCTCTTGGCCCGCTAACTGAAGTGAATCGACAATGCCATCTTTTACAGTTTGGGCACCGAAGCGCGTATGGCGAATATGATCGCTGCGGCCATGGAAATCTACCGCGAGGGTTTTGCCGGGGAGTAAGTGCTGTGTCCAGGCAATTCGGGTCGATGCGTCATGTACTTGCTCAGCAGTTTCTATCATCGACTCCCGGGCCAACAGCAAAATAACGCGGTTCGCCAGACGTGACCACAGGCATACGCGGTAAGCCGTTTCTTGGCTGGCCGAAAAATAAACCCCTGCTACGGTAGTTTTACCCGGCACGGCGCCTAAAGCCGTTAATTCATCTGCAAGCAGGCCTTCAATGCCTTTAGGGCACGTCGCCAGGAGGTTTTGGGGGGCAGTTTGGTTCAGCTCGGTCATGGTGTTCGCCGCGCGTAACCGCGCGATATTCCTATATATGGCAAATGTGTTTACGTCTTATGACAATTTCATAGTCGACAAGTGACCCCATGATGGTCTAACAATAGGAGTGTAGCTACTGAAAAAAACGCATGCGTTGTTGGTCATCGTCGTTAATGGGTTCATCCACTTTATGTGAATGCGTTAATGGCTTATGGCTTGTCGAGAGTACCGCTTGGCCCGTTCAGCACGTGAGTGCTAGGCATTAGCGCTTGTGCGGTACCTCGCTGTTGAGGTCAGCTCTCGGAACAGACGCTGATGCGATAAAGGTGACACATTGCTTGTTAGCAACTTTGTGAACCTACGCAACACAGCATCAGGCTCTGTTTCTTATCAAAGGCTTTCATGAAACGAGGTTAGCCAATGAAACGACAAAAACGTGATCGCTTCCAACGGGCTTATGTTCACGGATATAAAGCGGGTATTACGGGTCGCTCCCGTGATGATTGCCCCAGCCAAGATGTTAATTTACGCGAATACTGGATGAGCGGCTGGCGTGAAGGGCGCGGCGACCAGTGGGACGGTATGACTGGCGTTTCCGGCATCCATAAAAACCCCCTAGTCATGTCCTAGTTTTCACTTTTTACAAGTTACGTTAGGTATAAGTAGCCCGCGAGCACGCGGGCTTTTTAATGAGTTCTTATCTCGCCCCCATTTTCCCCTATTGACGTCTTTACCGCCCTTTTTTCAGCGCCTCGGCACACTGTTTCACAAGCCCTGGCCCCTGATAAATCAAGCCTGAGTAGAGCTGTACTAAATCAGCGCCTGCGGCAATTTTAGCGTTGGCTGCGTCGCCGCTATCGACTCCCCCCACGCCAATAATGGGTAGCGTAGGAAGCTGTGCTCGCAGCAGGCGAATAACAGTGTTGGAGGCTTCAAAAACCGGCTTGCCGGATAACCCACCCGCCTCGTTTGCCTGTGGATCACTTTTCACCGCATCCCGGGAAACCGTGGTGTTAGTGGCAATGACGCCATCTAACGCGTTACCCGCAATACTGCCTGCTACCAGCGCGACTTCCTCTTCACTCATATCCGGGGCAATTTTTACCAACAGTGGCACCCTGCGGCCTGTCTCGACATCCAGCGCATAGCTGCGGGCGCGGATAGGCCCAAGCAGCGCGTCTAGCTGCTCACCAAACTGCAGGGTGCGTAAGCCTGGGGTGTTGGGCGATGAGATATTCACCGCGATGTAATCAGCCACACCGTGGACGGCCTCTAGACAGAGCAGATAGTCATCCAGGGCATGCTCGACCGAGGTAGTAAGGTTTTTACCGATATTGATGCCCACGATGCCACCGTAATGGCGCTGCTTGACTTGCTGCACCAGGTGTTCAACCCCTTTGTTATTAAAACCAAAGCGGTTGATGATGGCCTCATGACCCGCCAAGCGAAACAAGCGCGGCTTAGGGTTGCCTGGCTGCGCTTTGGGCGTCACAGTTCCCACTTCCACAAAGCCAAAGCCCAGCGCGCCTAATGCATCCAGGTGGTCAGCATTTTTGTCTAACCCGGCGGCAAGGCCTACTCGGTTGCTAAAACGCAGTCCCATCAGTTCAACAGGGTCGCTTACCGGCTCGCCGTAGACGCGCTTAACACTGCCTACCCGATGCAGGGCATCTAACCCACGCAGCGCCATACCATGCGACATTTCCGGGTCTAAGCGAAACAGTAGCGAACGGGCAATGTTATACATCAGCAAGGCTCTCCTGGGCGATGGGTAGGCAGCATAAGCGGGGCGGCCGCAGTATAACGCACATCAACAGCAGTTCGCAGGGTAAGCAGCCCACAAAAAAGCCGTGCCCTGGCGAACCAGGGCACGGCTTATACTGACAGCTCGGCGTAAGATTTACGCTTCGCTATCGCTCTCTGCGAGATCCACCAGTTCACGAATAGCAACGGCAAATAGTGCAAAGCCACCTTCACTGCCGCCACGAACCTCATCAATCAAGCGGCACCAGCGACGATGCAGCTCAGCATGCTGCTCTAGCCATTGGGCGACACGCTCTTGGGTATCGCGACTGCCCACCTCAAGTTTCAGCACGCTTGTGGTAAGCGCTAACTGCTGGCGGTCGATGTCGTCACGGAAGGACTCCCTTGCCTGCGCTTGCCAAGCATCGCGCACTTCTAGGTGAGTTACCTGCTGGATCATCCAGGGAAGTTCCAGGCGGCTGCCGATCTCGTAGAACACTTCGGCGACCCGCTGGGGCTTCTCATTGGTGACTCGTGCCGCTTGAATAATGCCCAGGCCAGCGTAGAGGCTTGGTGCCGCTGCCACCGTTGATGCCAACGCTTCCGGCACGCCAGCTTCCTGCAGTTCATCACAGCGCTTGCGCCAAGCAGCCTGCTCTTCACCGCTTAGCAACTCGCCAATAGCCTCTTGCAGCTGCGCCAAACGCGGGCCAAAGAACTCAATGGCATCGTGAGTAGAAAGCCCCAGGTGGGTACGCAGGAACCAGCGAGTAGCACGACGGATCATGCGCATCAGTTCGAGCATCATCGAGTACTGCACACGACTCGGCACTTGGTTATCCAGCGCTTCAATCTGCGCCCACAGGGCAGGCAGATTAAATGCATCACGGGCAACGATGTAAGCACGCGCGATATCGGCCCGCCCGGCTCCCGTGGAATCCATCAAACGGCGAACGAACACAATGCCCATGTGATCGACCAAATCGTTTGCCACCTGAGTAGCAACGATTTCACGCTTCAAGCGGTGCTCATACATCTCACCCTGATAGCGCTCAGTCAACACGGCCGGGAACAGGCGCTCTAAGTGGCGATGAATATAGGGATCATCTGGTATATCTGAGTTGATCAAATCGCCTTTCAGAGTGCTCTTAGCATAGGAGATCAGCACAGCCAGCTCCGGCAAGCGCATCCCCTGGTTGTTGCTGACACGCTCTTTCAGCACATCGTCAGCGGGCAAGAATTCAAGTTCACGGTCGATCTGCCCGGCAGACTCAAGCTCACTGATAAAGCGGCGGAAGGGACCCATTCCCTGCTGGGAAAGGATTTCCGAGAGGTCAAGCGCCTGGGTTTGGCGATAGTTATCCAAAATAACCAGATCAGCAACCTCTTCTGTCATATCCGCCAGCAGCTGGTTGCGCTGCTTGTCGGTCATATCGCCACGCTTAACCACTTCATCAATCAATATCTTGATATTGACCTCGTGGTCGGAGCAGTTAACCCCACCCGCGTTATCAATAAAGTCGGTGTAAACCCGCACGCCGTTGGCGGCGGCTTCCATCCGCCCACGCTGAGTAAAGCCGAGGTTACCGCCCTCACCTACCACTCGGCAGTGCAGCTCAGTGCCGTTAATGCGCAGTGCATCGTTGGCTTTATCACCCACGTCAGCGTCGGTTTCATCGGAGCTTTTCACGTAGGTCCCGATGCCGCCATTCCAAAGCAGGTCGACCTTGGCTTTCAACATGGCGCGAATCAGGTCGTTGGGGGATAGGCGTGTTTCTTGAATGCCAAATACCTGCTGCATTTCAGGGCTGATGGCGACGGATTTAGCGCTACGGCTAAACACGCCGCCGCCTTTGGAAATCAACTCTACGCTGTAGTCTTCCCAACTGGAGCGGGGCAGGTTAAACAGGCGCGTACGTTCAGCAAAGGCGGCGTCTGCATCCGGATTGGGGTCGACAAAAATATGCAGGTGGTTAAACGCCCCCACCAGCTGAATTTTATCCGACAGCAGCATACCATTACCGAACACGTCACCGGCCATATCTCCAATACCGACTACCGTGAACAGGTCTTGCTGGGTGTTGATGCCGAGGTTCTTGAAGTGGCGTTTAACAGACTCCCAGGCTCCGCGGGCGGTAATCGCCATTTTCTTATGGTCGTAGCCATTGGCGCCGCCAGAGGCAAACGCATCCCCCAGCCAGTGTCCATACTCAACCGAGATCTCGTTGGCGATGTCCGAGAAAGTCGCGGTGCCTTTATCAGCGGCCACAACTAGATAGGTGTCATCTTCATCGTGGCGCACGACGTTTTGTGGCGGCACTACCTCACCACCTACGAGGTTGTCGGTGACATCTAACAGCGCGCGGATAAAGATTTTGTAACAGGCGATACCTTCCTTTTGCTGCGTTTCACGGTCGGCATTTTCCGGCATGCGCTTACACACAAAGCCGCCCTTTGCGCCTACCGGCACGATGACTGCATTTTTGACCTGTTGTGCTTTAACTAGGCCGAGCACCTCGGTGCGGAAGTCCTCCAGACGGTCAGACCAGCGCAAGCCACCCCGCGCTACTTTGCCACCGCGCAGGTGTACGCCTTCTACTCTTGGCGAACAAACAAAAATTTCAAACGCCGGGCGGGGCTTGGGCATGCCCGTGACTTTCGATGGCTCAAGCTTATAGGCGATGTAGTCTTTAAAGCCGCCGTTATCAGCTTTCTGGTAGTAGTTGGTACGCAGCGTGGCTTGAATAAGCTCCATAAAACGGCGCAACAATTGATCATCGTTTAAGCTCGCCACGCCCTCCAGGTGCTCGTTTAAACGGGCCACACAGTCGTCGGTTGCACTCTGCTGATGCGCTGGGTCAAAGCGCAGACGGAACAGCTCAACCAGCCCTTGGGTAATCGCCGGGTAATTCACCAGTGTTGCCGCGATGTAGTCTTGGGACATGCCAAAGCGGATCTGCTTTAAGTAGCGGGCATAGCCGCGCAGCATGGCCACTTCGCGCCAATCTACCCCTGCCCCAATAATCAGCCGATTGAAGGCATCGTTGTCTGCTTCACCTGCCCAAATACGCTTAAACGCTTCGCTGAAGGTATCGCGCATTTCGCTTAAGTTCACACCTTCACGGCTGTGCTCAAGCTCAAAGTCATGAATCCAATAGCGCTGCTGAGGGGCGTTGATATCGTAGGGGCGCTCACCAATCACCCGCAGCCCTAAGTTCTCCATCATCGGCAAAACATCGGATAATGGTATCTGCGACTCACGGTGGTACAGCTTCAGGTTCATACCGCCCGCTTGCTCCTCAAGAGGGCGATAGAGCGACAGCGAAAGGTCTGCGCCACCATCTAAATCCAACAGATGCTGT
This sequence comes from Halomonas sp. GFAJ-1, assembly GCA_002966495.1. Taxonomy (NCBI): domain Bacteria; kingdom Pseudomonadati; phylum Pseudomonadota; class Gammaproteobacteria; order Oceanospirillales; family Halomonadaceae; genus Halomonas; species Halomonas sp. GFAJ-1. The sequence goes on along the minus strand of CP016490.1, from coordinate 1,912,957 downwards.
ACATCAAACACCGCCGTGCGGGCATTAAAATCTTCACGGTAGCTGGCTGAGAACGCCTCTTGGAACTGCTCAGTCAGTAGATTGGCACGCTCTTCGCCAAACCCTTCGATCATTGCGGCCTGCAGGTCATCGCGCCAGCTGCGCGCTAAGCGTGCCACTTTGCTTTCCAGACGTTTAAGGTCGTACTGGCTAGGCGCATCACCGTTAAAGCGCAAAATAAGCTGAATACGCGCCAGCACTGACTCCGACAAATAGGTATTGAAGTCGCCAAAGTGGGCATCTAGCTCGTCACACAGCATATTTTGAATACGCTGGCGCAGATCAGTAGAGAACACATCCCGAGGTACAAAAACTAAGCAAGAGTAAAACTTACCGCTGACATCCGCGCGAATAAACAGACGTACCTGTCGGCGCTCACGAATATTAAGAATACCCAACGCAGTGCTGGCCAGCGATTCCGTACTAATCTGGAACAGGTCGTCACGGGGATACACTTCAAGCACTTGAAACAGCTGTTTGCCGTTGTGTCCGTGCGGGTTGAAACCGGCAATATCCATAACGGCTTTCAACTTACGACGCAACAGCGGAATGTTGCGCGGAGATTCGTTGTACACCGTAGAAGTGAACAAGCCAAAGAAACGCCGTTCACCGATGACATTGCCATCATCGTCGTAGCGATCAACGGTGATGTAATCAGGATACGTGGGGCGGTGTACCCGAGAGTGGTGGGCACTTTTGGCAAACGACAGTAGCTGAGGCACCAGCACATAGTCGTTATGTTCATCGATACCTTCTTCGGTACGAATACGCTCCCGATAGCGCGGCTGATCAAGGCGGAAAACACCTAGCACGCTATTGGGATCACGCTGTAACTCATTGCCTTCCAGTAAGTACTCGTCGTAACCCAGGAAGGTGAAGTTGTCCTTAAGCAACCACTCTAAAAAAGCGATGGCTTCTTCGTGATCATCTGGGTCGATCTGTGGTGGGCAGTTTTTTTCAAGCTCTTGAATCGCAGTGGTTATTTGGCCGCACATTGCGTCAAAATCACCTACAGCGGTGCGCACATCCCGCAGTACGTCGCGCAATTTGCTTTCAATGTTAGCCAATGCGTCAGGGTCAGTATGGCGATCTACCTCAATGACGATGAGCGATTCCCGCGCTTCCGGCGCATCTTCATCCCGTGGCGAGGCAAGCTCTTTTAGCTGATGCTGGCCATTACGCGCAACAGCGAAGACGGCATTTTGAATAGCATGCACCGTTAGACCACGGCGGTTTAACTCAATACGCACTGAGTCGACTAAAAATGGCATATCTTCATGTAAAACAGCCACAAAAGTGTGGGTAGACTGCCAGCCATGCTCTTCGAAATCGGGGTTAAACACCCGTACTTTGGGGCTTAGGGGGTCGTGATTTTGCAGAAACTGCCAAATCGATAGCGTGGCGCCATAGAGATCGTCGAGCCGACGATCAACCAAGTCTTCAACGGGAACCGTGGCATAAAAGTGCCGAGCGAAAGCTTCAACATCTGCCGCGCGTGCAGGCTCCAATCGCGCTTTCAATCGCTCTTGTAGCTGCTTTAAAAGATCCTGCCGACTCTCTTCAATCGCAACGTAATGCATCCATCACCTCGACTGCCTGGGGCCATGACTATGGCCAAAAAACGAAGAACAATAGGCCTTTAGGCCACGCTGCTCACTAGCTTACGCTACCCGTGGCCGCCACCCTAACCATCTGACAGGTTATTCATGGTGTATGCCGCTTGTGCATCATAAGCACTATTGACATTTGACGATCACACTGCCGTACGCCGCGTGAGCCATACCCCGCATTCACAATGATGGGTAAAGGGAAACTGATCAAAAAGCGCGAACCGTTCTATGCGGTGGGTCTTAGTCAGTATGGTTAAATTTTCAGCGAGCGTTGCAGGGTTGCATGAAATATAGACGATCTGTTCGTATTCGCTGATTTGCTGACAGCTCTGCTCGTCTAAGCCTGCCCGCGGTGGATCGACCAGCACCGTAGAAAAATCGTAGCTTTCCAACCCCATCTCGGCCACCCGGCGGCCAGCTTTTTCGCCTTTCAGCGCTGAGGAAAACTCCTCTGCAGACATTCTGCCCACCTGGGCGTTGGTCACGCTATTCGCTTCCAGGTTGACGTTAGCGCTAGCCACCGAAGTGCGGGAAATTTCAGTCGCCAGCACGCGGCGAAAGTTATCCGCCAAAGCGATGGTAAAGTTGCCGTTGCCGCAATAAAGCTCTACCAAGTCTTCTGTTTGGCGGCCAGCGGTCACTTCACGCGCCCAGCTCAGCATGGTTTGACAGATATTTGCGTTGGGCTGGGTAAAGCTGTTCTCTACTTGCTGGTAGTGCAGCGGACGGCCATCTACCGTTAAGCGCTCCCAAACGTGGTCCTGGGTGAGGACGATGCGCTGCTTGCGCGAGCGGCCAATAATCATAATGCCCAGCGCTTTTTCTAGCTCACGCGCTTCTGCTTCCCAAGCATCTTCTAGCGGGCGGTGGTAAATCAGCGTGACCAAGGCTTCCCCTGAAAGCGTGGTCAGAAACTCCACTTGAAACAGCCTGCGACGTAGCTCATCGCTGGCTAGAAACGCCTCGCGCAAGCGTGGCATCAGCGCATTGATATGCTTACTGGCAACCGGAAACTGATCAAGGCGCACCACTTTTTTGTTCTTGGGATTTTCTGGATCGACCTCGAACATGGCATAAAAAAGGTCATCCTCTTCATGCCAAATACGAAACTCGCAGCGTTGGCGGTAGTGGCTTGGCGGCGAGGGATACACTTCAAGCTCAGGGGGCGCAAAGTGGGCGAAGGTGCTCTCAATATAAGTACGTTTTTCGGCTAGCTGCTCAGCGTAGCGTTCTGGATCGACAGTGGGGATCGCCAAGGTGGCTCCTCTTAAAGATGGGTAATCATTAACCGTTTGGGCAACTAAGAAGATGGGCTACTACACTGCCTCTGCGTCGGGCAGGGTTAAACGCTGCGGCGCTCGAAAACCATAGCGGGCGAACCCGTCAATCAGCGCATCCGCTGGCGCAGTGGTAAAACAGCGGCCGTCAGCCATGCTAAAGGCCAGCTGTTTGGCTATTTGACCTACTCGTCGAGCAATGGCATCGCCGGAATCAACCCACGCCAGAGGCGTTGGAGTGAGCGTTGCAAGCATAGGTTTTAGCAGCGGGAAGTGGGTGCAGCCAAGCACCACAGTATCTAGCGCGGGGGTCGACTGAGCGGCTTGCCATAGCGGCAGCAGCGCTTGATGAATACGGGTAGCGTTAAGCGGCGTCCCAGCTAGCCACGCTTCCGCCTCCGAGACCAGTGCGTCTGCCGCTACTTTCGTCACCAGGCAGTCACTGGCAAAGCTTTCGATTAGCCTCTGCGTGTAAGGCCGATTAACCGTCGCGGTGGTAGCTAGCAGGCCAATATGGCGTGTCTTGCTTGCCAGCGCTGCCGGTTTAATGGCCGGCACCGTACCCACCACTGGAATCGTTAAGGTTTGACGAAGGCCTTCCAGCGCCAGCGTGCTGGCGGTATTGCAGGCAACCACTAACAGGCTGGCCTGACACGCCGCAACCGCCGCTTGGCAAACCGCTACAATGCGCTTAGCCAGTGTGTCATCGTCACGTAGCCCATAAGGCAACCAAGCATTATCACAGGCATAGCACATCGCCACCTTGGGGTAGTGCAAACGCAACGAGTTAGCGACGGAAAGACCACCTACACCTGAATCAAAAATCAGCACAGGGCCTACCATGTCAGCGTTCCCAACCTATCATACGCTCTTGCCACGCCAGCCCTCTCCAAGCCATTAATAAACAGCGGGGCGTAAGTTTAACACGCCCCGCTCTGCGCTGAAGAGTTCTTGAATTCCTAGAGCGATGGCACCTCAGCGCCACACAGCTCGGCATATAGCTCGGGATAAGCATGCTGAAGGCGCTCCAACTCCTGCTCGGCCCCTTCTGGCAGGGCTTCGCGGAGTTCCTGCATATCTTCAGGGCTAAAGTGTTTGTCGATAAGCGGAAACAAGCCTTCGCGCTCGCGGCGCAAGTAAGCGCGATGCGCCTCCAGGTAGGCTTTTAGATCTTGTGCGAAACGATCCATCGGCAAAATATTATCCATTAAGATCATATCGATATCGTTGGATAGCCGCTGCAGACGCGGTTTAAGCTCACGATAGTCAGCCGCCATTTGCTCCATCAGCGGGAGATGTTCAGGCGCTTTGGCCTCTAGCCGCTCTACACATATCCGCTCTAGCGGGGTGGCAAAGCCGTCCATATAGGAAAGAATGTAGTCCACCACTTCGCGCATCAACTGAAAGTTAGGGCGCTCCCCCAACGCCAGAGTTTTCTGCTTAAGCTGAAGCACATGGAGCATACGTGCCATATTGGCATGATCTAGACGCAATTGGTTTAACATCGTGCCGTCTCCTCTATAAGTGTCATGCTTGCCGCCCCCAGCAGGAGCCTGGCACGCGGTCATCAGCGGTATCTGCTGATTTTGACTGGTTTCAACTACACTAGCATTACTGTTTACCATGCGTTCCGCGCCGATTGCTAGACAGCCGCCGCGACTACCGCAGGTGCTTTTTCTTTAGCGTTGTTTAAAGCCTGTCCAGATAGGCTTTCTCGTCGGTTAAGCCAAAGGTAGTCTTACAGGTCACTGTTTACCACAGACACTTGTTAATAGCGTGTTGTTCAACGTCTCGATTTACAACGGAAGTTTACATGGATCTTTTTGACCGCCAGCCTGCGTCGCCCGCCGAGGATGCACCGCTCGCTTACCGCATGCGGCCGCTGACGCTTGACGACTATGTTGGCCAGCAAGCACTGGTAGGGCCAGACAAACCACTGCGACGCATGGCGGAGTCTGGTGTGGTGCGCTCAATGATTTTATGGGGGCCGCCTGGAGTGGGTAAGACCACGCTTGCAGAACTTTTGGCGCGTGCCTCGAGTGCTCACTTGGAACACCTGAGCGCGGTGATGGCCGGGGTAAAAGAGATTCGCCTGGCGGTTGAGCGTGCCCAACAAAGTACCTCGCCGACACTGCTTTTTTTAGACGAGATTCACCGCTTAAACAAAAGCCAGCAGGATGCGCTTCTACCACACGTTGAGTCAGGCCTGCTGACCCTAATTGGCGCGACGACCGAAAATCCTTCCTTCGAAGTGAACTCAGCCCTGCTATCCCGTGCCCGGGTCTATGTCCTTAAACCCCTCAGTCAGGATGAGTTGATAACGGTTATGCGCCAGGCGCTAAGCGATCAGCAGAGGGGCTTGGGTAAACGCGCTATCGACATTGAGGAAGGCGTACTGGAAGCGCTTGCACACGCCAGCGCAGGTGATGCTCGCCGCGCACTAGGGCTGCTGGAAACCGCCTGCGACTTTACCGAACCGAGTAATGGCCGGGAAGTGCTTAATAAAGCAGTGCTGGCCGATGTGGTCGGCCATCAATCAAGCGCCTTTGATAAGCAGGGTGATGCCTATTACGACTTGCTTTCGGCGATTCATAAATCCATCCGCTCATCGCGCCCGGATGCAGCCTTACTGTATATGGCGCGCTTTATACAAGGCGGTGGCGACCCGCTAGACATCGTGCGCCGCTTAACCGCCATTGCCTCTGAAGATGTCGGCAATGCAGACCCCCGCGCCTTACCCTTGGTAATTTCCGCCTGGGATGCGTATTTACGTTTGGGTGATTACGAAGGCCAGCGGGCCATTGCCCATGCGGCTATTCACTTAGCAGTAGCTCCCAAGAGCAACCGCATTGACCGCGCTTGGAAAGCGGCCAAACAGTTTGCCCAGCAGCAGCCACAGTTAGAAGTACCTAGCTATTTACGTAATGCGCCCACCAAACTCATGGAGCAGCTAGGGCACGGTGAAGGGTATCGCTACGCCCACAACGAACCTGACGGTTATCCAGCGGGCAGTGCCCATAGCTGCTGGCCCGACGCACTACCCACCGCCCGTTTTTACGAGCCCAGTACGCTAGGACAGGAAAAACGCTTTGGGGAGATAATGGCGTGGCGGGAGCAGCGTGACCAAGAAGCAGATCAGGCGCCCTAAGGCGCCTGATATGGTCGAAAACGTCGCTAAAACAGGGGGTCTTAGAACCCTTCGCGGATCACATCCGTGCCTTCTGGAATGTCAAAATCAAACAGGCTGCGGTCGATATTGCCATTACGAGTAATATTGCTGAACGTAATAGCGGTACGCTGGCCTGTGCTGTCCATCATCCATAGCTCGGTCAGCGTTTGGTTATCAAACACCATGCTTAGCTCTTCAAACAGCGTATCCGCAGAAGAGGGAATCAAAGTGAACACATCATCCCCGTTATCTTGCTCGTAAAACACTTCGTAGCTGGCGGTCAAATCAGAGGCGCTACCCGACAGCAGAAGCGCAGGCGTATGAGACACTCGGTTATCCATTGCCTGCACGGTTACCTGCTCCAGGTCCGGGTCATACAGATGGACATCGCTACCGTCTGATACCACAATTTGTGAATACGGCGCTTCCACTTCCCAGCGCAGCATGCCGGGACGCGAGAGCCACATTTCACCACGTGCACTCTGCAAACGCTCGCCATCACCACCTAATATCTGCTGCTCAAACGTTGCGTGATAGCTCTCTAGCGGGTCGAGTCGTTCGGTCAAGCGCTCGGCTGCGTCATTTGCCCATAAAGCAGAGGATGCAAAGGTTAACCCCAGTGCACTGGCCGCCAAGACTAATGGTGAAGTGCGTCGTATTTGAGTATCGCGCATTACTGTACTCCCTAGGCAATAATTGCCGAAAAGCGGTCGTGCTTAAGCCAGTTATTCTAACGAACGGCATTAAGACGTTCCATGTGGCTTCTATGACGCGAAAAGCGCCGTAGGGTTTCACCTACGGCGTGGCTTCCACGTTTGTTGCATGATTTATAACGCGTCTACTGCCGCTTTAATGACCGACAGGCGGTGGCGCTAGCACCTCGCGGGCACCATTGGTACCCATTGAAGACACAACCCCTGCACCCTCCATGGCTTCCACTAACCGTGCTGCCCGGTTATAGCCGATTTTGAAACGGCGCTGCACCGCTGAAATCGATGCTTTGCGGGTCTGGGTAACGAACTGCACCGCCTCGTCATAAAGCGCATCCTGCTCAGCGTCATCGCCATCTACACCGTCGGCTTCTAAGCCGGTTAATGCATCTGCTGAAACGCCGCCGGAAAGAATTTCTTCAATATACTCGGGCGTACCTCGGCGCTTCCAGTCATCTACCACACGGTGGACTTCATCATCATCTACAAAGGCACCGTGAATACGGTTAGGCGGACCAGAACCAGCAGGCAGATAAAGCATATCGCCGTGGCCTAGCAAGCTTTCCGCACCGCCTTGATCCAGAATTGTGCGTGAATCAATCCTTGATGAGACCTGAAACGCCATCCGCGACGGAATATTGGCCTTGATTAAGCCCGTGACTACATCAACAGAGGGCCGCTGGGTAGCCAGAATGAGATGGATACCCGCTGCACGCGCTTTTTGTGCCAAACGCGCGATTAACTCTTCGACCTTTTTACCCACGATCATAAACATATCGGCAAATTCGTCGATTACCACCACAATGTAGGGCAGCTTTTCGAGTACGGGTGGTGTTTGGTGCATTTCCCAGGGTTGCGGCTCCCACAGCGGGTCAGCCACTTGGGCACCTGCACGCCCTGCCTCATCCAAGCGGCCATTAAATCCGGCGATATTGCGCACGCCCATGGCAGCCATTAGCTTATAGCGGCGCTCCATTTCCGCCACACACCAGCGCAGGCTATTGGCAGCCTCTTTCATGTCGGTAACCACAGGTGCCAGCAAATGGGGGATGCCGTCGTATACCGATAGCTCCAGCATTTTCGGGTCGACCATAATCAACTTCAGCTCATCGGGCGTGGCCTTGAGCAGCATCGAAATCAGCATGGCGTTTACGCCTACCGACTTACCGGAACCCGTGGTGCCTGCCACCAGTAAGTGAGGCATTTTTCCCAGGTTAGCCACCACCGGGCCGCCGCCAATATCTTGGCCTAACGCCATGGTAAGCGGCGAGGTTTCCTGCTGGTAACGATCAGAGTCGATCACCTCACGCAAACGGATCATCGCCCGATGGGGGTTGGGAATCTCAATACCTACCGTTGGTCGCCCTGGGATCACTTCCACAACGCGAACGCTCTTAACCATCAACGAGCGCGCCAGGTCTTTAGCAAGGTTGCTGATTTTAGAAACCTTCACTCCCGCGGCGGGTTTAATCTCAAAGCGGGTAATGACCGGCCCAGGCCACGTATCGACAACTTCCGCTTTAACCCCATACTCGCGTAGTCGCACTTCCAGCAGTTCTGCCATATCCGACAGTTGCTCATCGGTATAATTGGGCTGATGCGGCTCTGGTGGCGTTAACAGCTGCAGGCTAGGCACATCCCCTTCTGGCTCGTCCAGGGTTTCAAACACCGGGCGCTGGCTCTGCAGGTGCTCAACGGTCCATAGCGTGGGGCCGTTATCAGCCTCCTCCTCGGCTGGCTCGGAGAAGGTTGGCTCGTGACGCGCGGATGTCACCGCCGGTGCGGATGGAGCGACGTCTTCGTCTTCATCCCATACTGGCTCAGGCACAACTTCCGGCACACGCTCGCGACGGGATTCCGCTGCTATAGGCATCACTGGATCAGTCGTATCAGCTGGGGGGCGTGGCGATACCGCAGGCAAAGGGGCCTGCTGCTCAGGTTCAGGCTCAGAGACAGGCTCTGGTTTGGGCTTTGGTTCAGATACAAAATTCTGTTCTGTTTCTGGCTCTGATTTTGGTTCTGGTTCTTTAGCAGACAGCGGCACACGCAGCTCAATGGGCTCATCAGGCGTGTTAGTACGCATCGCAAAAGCGTCTGCCCGCGGCAACTCATTAGGCGTTGGCTCAGGCGCTTTTGCAGGCTCAGTGGCAGCAGGCTCAACAGCAGTAGACTCAGAACGCGCTGGCTCAACTGGCACTTTTGTCGGCTCTACCTTAGCGGCGGGCCACTCTTTAGGCGCCGCGGCCGCCTCCCACGGAATGGATGTATCCATCGTGGCTGAGGGCGCATCATCAGCGCTTGCAAACGCTGAGGAGAAACTGGGCTCGCGCCGCTCACGGCCGCGAACACGCGTAGGTTCAGACTCATCACTACCAGCTTCTGAGCTTACGGCTACCGTGCTACCCAATGCTGCTTTCTTGTGAGCTTTCTCAACGCTCTCCTCATCCTCTTTTTCAAAAACGTATTCAGTCTCTTTTTCGATATCTTTTTTAGCGCTGCTTGGGGTCTCCACATGGTGCTCTTGGGCAAACAGTTTAGGCTCCATCACACTCGATTTAGGCGTATCGGCAGCAACTGAACTAGATCCAGCAGCTTTCGGCTCATCGACCCGAGAGCGCTCTTTTACCTTTTGCGAAGCTGCTTTAGCCGCTGCACGAACAGCAGCGCGCTCGGCCCGTTTCTCTTGCCCTTTCGCACGCCGAGCGCTAAACCAGCCACCTAACTTACATAGCCGACGCCCCACCTCATCGGCGACCTGCAACCACGACATGCCGCTAAATAACGGAAAGCCGATTAAAATAAGCGCGGCAGCTATTAGCCCTACACCACCGCTGCTCACCAACGGCTTTAGCGTGCCGACTAAGCCCTCACCTAAGATGCCGCCAGAGGCATAGGGTAAAATACTGTTGGGGTGATAAAAATGCAGCGCGCCAAGCATCGTGGTGCCAAACATCAGTAGCAATAAGCCACCGGCATGCACAGCAATAGCGACGGGGTCTACTTCAAAACGTACTTGGCGGGAGCGCATGAGCCACCATGCGGCGTAACCCAACATACCCGGCCACCATAGTGCACTGGCCCCCAGCAACGAGTAGAGAACATCGGCAAGCCACGCACCCACGGGGCCCATCCAGTTACGCACATCGGTTTCCGGCCCTTGATACGACCAGCCAGGATCTGCGGGGTGGTAACTAAACAGTGCTAATAACAGGAACACACATAGCGCAAGCAACACCACGACGACGCCTTCGCGTACCGAGCCTTGCAAGCGCAAACCAAACCGGCGGGCTTTATCCTTTGCAGCTTTCACCCTGGCCGAAGAACTTGATGATGATGGTTGACGCGAATTTCGCTGCGTTCGCTTGTCTACCGCCTTATTTACTTTCAAGCGACTCTCCCTTTACACCTCAATGGCGTCTTTAATCCACTTGCGAGTTTGCATCATACCGAGCATCCTTGCGCCGTCACAGAGCTTCTTGAAGCGCTCAGTAACAGGAGCAAGCAATGCTACCTTGGCTTTCATCGCCACATCCGCTATTTCCTTCTACCGCACTGGCCCTCGACTCGCCAAACGGCTTACTGGCAGCAGGGGGAGAACTCTCCCCAAACTGGCTAGTTGACGCTTACCGGCGGGGTATTTTTCCGTGGTACAGCGACGGTGAACCCATTTTGTGGTGGAGCCCTAACCCGCGCATGGTCTTGCAGCCTGCACAGTTTATACTCCGCCGCAGCCTTGCCAAACGTCTACGTAATGGTGGCTTTAGCATCACGCTAGATCAACACTTTGAGCAAGTGATTGACGCCTGCGCTGCCCCTCGCCAGGGCGAGTCAGCCACATGGATCAACGCCGATATGCGCAGTGCTTATCAGCGCCTCCACGAACTAGGCATTGCCCATAGCATTGAAGTGCATCAGGCAAATCAGTTAGTGGGCGGTCTTTATGGGTTAGCTATGGGGCCCGTATTCTTCGGTGAGTCAATGTTTTCAAATGTTCCCGATGCATCAAAAATAGCCCTTGCCCACTTAGCCCGTGCCATGCAGAGCCACGGTGGTGAACTAATTGACTGCCAAATGCATACACCTCATTTGGCCAGCCTTGGCGCAACAACGGTCGCCCGGGAGACATTCATCAACTATCTTGAGAAGTGGTTGCCGGAAAAAGCATTTAGATTAACACCTTCAGCCCATACAGCACCCATCGTGCCAACCTCGCCCTGGCTAACGGCCATAGCGTTGGCTGATCAACCCTAATGGCTGAACACCAGTTTAAACAAGGAGGCAAGCCGTGAGTAGTAACGCTCCTCGCCGCCCTGTGCGGGATTTGCGCTTCTTCCTGACTGTGCCACACGCTTGCAGCTACCTGCCCGACAGAGAAGCTACCACGCTGTTTTTAGACCCCCAAGAGTCGCCCATTCCAGGTGTTTACGACTCACTTTCACTGTTAGGGTTTCGTCGCAGCGGCCGCCATTTGTATCGTCCGCATTGCGAAGGCTGCAATGCCTGCCGCTCGGTACGTATTCCCGTTAGCTACTTTAGTGCCAACCGCACGCAACGAAAAATTTTACGCCGCAACCAGGATATTACAACGCGGGTAATTCCTGCGCGCTTTTTACCTGAGCACTACGCGCTTTACGCTGACTATATCCGGTTACGCCACGCCGACGGCGACATGTACCCTCCCAGCCGAGAGCAGTACCGCACCTTTCTCACACTTGATGAGCCTTATGCACAGTTGTTGGAAATGTATTTGGGTGAGGAGCTAGTGGCCGTCGCCGCCTTTGATCAGTTAGAACACGGCCTCTCTGCAATCTATACGTTTTTTGCGGTGGGCGATGAGCTAGACAAGCGCTCGCTTGGCACGCTGGCAATTCTTAAATTAATCGAACTCTGCCGTCAAAAAGCACTGCCTCACCTCTATTTAGGTTATTGGATTGAGGAGTGTCGAAAAATGCGCTACAAACGGGCCTTTTCGCCTATGGAGATACTGGATGGACGGCACTGGCGACCATTAATTGACTAATCTTGCCAGCTTTTTTGCCTTGACGGCGGGCTTGCGGCACAATATAGCGCTGTTTCTCCGGCGCCTGAGATATAATAACGCCTTACGAAGCGACCGTTCGACTAACCGTTGTCTTAAATACTACGTTAAATAAGTGAGGATCTGCCTATATGGCACGCGAAGATCATATTGAAATGGAAGGCGTTATTGTTGATACCCTTCCCAACACCATGTTCCGTGTGGAGCTTGAAAACGGCCATGTCGTTACCGCCCACATTTCTGGCAAGATGCGCAAAAACTACATCCGCATCCTGACGGGCGATAAGGTAAAAGTGGAACTGACGCCTTACGATCTTTCTAAAGGCCGTATCGTTTACCGTTCGCGCTAAGCCTTGATGACGCTTGTTGAGCAGACTCTGCTAGTGTATGCACATGTGACTGCTCCCCACCCTACGTCGCTACGCAACCACGGGTGAGGCTTCCCATGTCTTAGGCCGCAGCCGGTGCGTGACCGGTCTCACACAGGCCTCGATGGGCAGAGACGGACAGCCCTTCCGCCTTTAATTTTAAAATGCCTTGCTGGCGAATAGTGATCGCGGCGTTTACGTCACGGTCAATCGCCTTTGTGCCACAGCTTGGGCAATCCCAGGTGCGGACACTGAGGGGCATTTGTTCGACTTTGTGGCCGCAGCCAGCGCAGGTTTTGGAGCTGGCGAACCATTGGTCAATTCTGACCAGATGCTTGCCTTGCTGCTTCGCCTTATACGCCAGTTTTTCGATCAACCTGCTCCAACTGGCATCGGCAATATGCTTGGCCAGCTTGCGGTTTTTGAGCATGTTTTTCACGCTCAGTGTCTCGACCACCACCGCTTGGTTGTCGTCAATGAGTTGTCGAGACAGTTTGTGCTGGAAGTCAGCACGCACATTCCCCAGCCGCTCGTGCGCCTTGGCGAGCATTAGCCGCGCTTTCGCACGGCGCTTGCTACCTTTCTGGCAGCGTGAAAGCGCTTTCTGCTTGCGGCGTAGGTTGGCAGACGCCAGCTTCAAGAAGCGAGGATTGGCGACCTTGCGGCCAGTGGAGTCGATGGCCAGATGCGTTAAGCCCATATCGACCCCCAGCACCGTCTCCACCGTTTGCAGCGGTGCGGCTGCCTCCACACCATCCTCCACCAGCAGCGAGGCAAAATACTTGCCCGTGGGGGTGCGGGTCAGTGTGATGCTTTTCAGCGTGCCGGCGATCTCTCGATGGATTCGGGCTTTAATCGGCGTAAGCTTGGGGACTTTGATCCAGTCATCACCCGCCTTAACGCTGGTGCAGTGATAGCTCGATTGCTTGCCATGCTTGCGTTTAAAGCGCGGATAGCGGGCTTTAAGCTGGGGGTTAAAGAAGTTCTGGAAGGCGCGATCCAGGTTAATGCACGCCTGTTGCAGTGCGATAGAATCAAACGCTTTGAGCCAGTGGTAGTTGCGAGACTTCTTCGCCACCGCCAACAACGGCTTGAGGTCTTTCTTAGCGCGCAGCTTGGTGCCATGGCGCTTGTACTGCGAGCTGATAATGTGCAGTGCCTTGTTGTACGTAAACCGCACCGCCCCGAATTGCTGATTCAAGAAATCAGCCTGTTCGGGGGTGGGGTAGATGCGTACTTTGGTGGCTGTTAACACAACGGCTTCAACTCGTTGACTGTATGAATGTATAGTGCCAGATAAATACGAAACTACAACCCCTGCAGCGCTAGCGCGCTGCCCGCTTGTATCTCCGCCCTCAATCGGGCGAGGGTTTACGCGGATTTTTGCTAAGTTAAATACGGCGCCGCTCCCTGGAAACGACAACGCCCCGTCGATGACAGGGCGCTGTGCGTTACTGCTTTACTAACTTAGGCTGACAACCACGCTGACTCTTTCAGCTATGAACTTCAAGCACAAAAGAGCCAGGCATGATGCTTAACAGCGACTTAGCGCCCTTATCAGGGCGCATCCGCCATTTCCGATTCGGTAGAAAGATGCAGTTCACCCTCTTCTAGGCTGACATGCACAATCCCCCCTTGGTCTGCCAACTCGCCAAACAAAATCATCTCAGCCAACGGCTTTTTAAGCTTCTCTTGGATGAGGCGAGCCATAGGACGCGCCCCCATGTCTGGGTCGTAACCCTTCTCTGCCAGCCAATCTCTGGCGGTATCATCCACTTCCAGTTGAACACGTTTCTCATCCAGCTGCGCCTGAAGCTCAATCAAGAACTTATCAACCACGTTTCGCACCACAGAGGTATGCAGCGCATGGAATTGAATAATTCCGTCCAAACGGTTGCGGAACTCTGGTGAGAACGTCCGACGAATCACCTCCATGGCATCGGTAGAGTGATCCTGATGCTGGAAACCAATTGAGCGACGCGATGCCTGCTCAGCCCCTGCGTTTGAGGTCATGATCAGGATAACGTGCCGGAAGTCTGCTTCGCGACCGTTGTTGTCCGTCAGGCGGCCATGATCCATGACCTGCAGCAGCAAGTTAAAGACTTCAGGGTGGGCCTTTTCGATCTCATCAAGTAGTAGAACACAGTGAGGCTGCTTGGTTACCGCTTCGGTAAGCAAACCACCCTGGTCGTAACCTACGTAGCCAGGAGGCGCGCCAATCAAGCGTGATACGGTGTGGCGCTCCATATACTCCGACATATCAAAGCGCACCAGCTCGATGCCCATAATATGCGCAAGCTGTTTAGCCACTTCGGTCTTACCGACACCGGTAGGCCCTGCGAACAGGAAGCTGCCCACGGGTTTATCCGGTGACTTCAGCCCGGCACGAGACAGTTTTATCGCGGCAGATAGCGAGTCAATCGCTTCATCCTGGCCAAACACAAGCATTTTCAGATCGCGGTCGAGCTTTTCAAGCAGCTTCCGATCCGAGCTTGAAACGCTTTTCGGCGGAATACGCGCAATGGAGGCAACAACGGCTTCGACCTGCTCCACATCAATGGTTGGCGTGCGCACTTCAGGCGGCAGCATGCGCTGATGCGCGCCCGCTTCGTCAATCACATCAATGGCTTTATCGGGCAAGTAACGATCGTTAATGTAGCGATCCGCTAAGCGCGCAGCGCTCTCCAAAGCACCATCGGTGTACTTGAGTTCGTGGTGCTCCTCAAAACGTGAGCGCAACCCTTTAAGAATTTTGATGGTGTCTTCCACTGAGGGCGCCAGCACATCCACTTTTTGGAAGCGACGCGCCAGTGCACGATCTTTCTCAAAAATACCGCGAAACTCTTGGAAAGTCGTTGAACCGATGCAGCGTAGCTCGCCAGAAGAGAGCAAGGGCTTTAACAGGTTAGACGCATCCATCACGCCGCCAGAAGCCGCTCCTGCACCAATGACGGTGTGAATTTCATCAATAAACAACACTGCGTTTGGCTGCTTACGCAATTCACTAAGCAGGCTTTTGAGGCGTTTTTCAAAATCGCCGCGGTACTTCGTTCCCGCCAGCAGCGCACCCATATCCAGTGAGTACACAACTGCATCAGCAATAACGTCAGGCACGTCTTCTTCAACGATGCGCTTCGCCAAGCCTTCGGCAACCGCCGTTTTACCGACCCCGGCCTCACCGACCAGTAGCGGGTTGTTCTTACGCCGACGAGCAAGAATCTGCACCACGCGCTCAAGCTCGTGGTCTCGGCCAATCAACGGGTCAATTTTACCCTGGCGCGCTTGCTCGTTTAAATTGGTGGCATAACCGGTTAACGGGTGTGCGGCACCTTCTGCGCTGCCCTCTTCGGCATCTTCGCTCTCTGGAGAAGAGGGCGACTGCGCAGGGCCATGGCCTGCTACTTTAGAAATTCCATGGGCGATGTAATTCACCGCATCAACACGGGCGACACTCTGTTGCTTCAGGAAGTAAACCGCTTGGCTCTCTTGCTCAGAAAAAATAGCAACCAGCACATTCGCACCGGTGACTTCACTTTTACCGGATGACTGTACATGGAACACAGCACGCTGCAGCACACGCTGAAAACCAAGCGTTGGCTGCGTTTCACGATCGCCCTGGCCTTCAGGGATCAGGGGCGTGGTCGAGTTAATAAAATCCTGCAGATCGGACCGCAGCTTGTCGAGGTTTGCCCCACACGCCTTCAGTACATCCACCGCAGAGGCATTGTCCAGCAATGCTAAGAGCAGATGCTCAACGGTCATAAATTCGTGGCGCTTAGAGCGTGCCACGGTGAAGGCCGTGTTCAGGGTCAGTTCAAGTTCTTTGCTCAGCATGGCAGTCCCCTTTTCGCTACTACCTAGGGCATATTGCCACCTAGGGGTTGCATCGGATCAGTTTAATCGACCGGCACTTTCAACATCGGGTACAAATGGCGCGGTTGCAAGCCCCTCCGCTAATTTTTTTCAACGCTTTCAGTTAGCAGATTCGATATCACACATTAGTGGGTGCTCGCATTCACGGGCGTATTCATTGACTTGATAACTTTTAGTTTCGGCAATGTCGCGGGTAAAGATACCGCAGGTAGCTTTACCCTGGGTGTGCACCGCGAGCATTACTTGCACCGCTTTTTCACTATCCATACCGAAAAAGCCTTGCAAAATTTCTACGACAAACTCCATAGGAGTGTAATCGTCGTTATGTAGCACCACTTTATAAAGCGGAGGCTGAGCTAACTCAGGCTTGGCTGTTTCTACCGCCAGGCCATCATCATGGTCAGGCATATCAGGGAGTGACATGCCTGCTTGCAGGATAGTCGCCAGGTATGAACTGTGAATATTGGGCATAAGCAGCAAGGGATATCGTCTCTTAGCTATCACGCGGCATCTAGTTTGAGTCGTTACTTCTATAAGACGCGCGACGCCAGCAAGGGTTCATGGAAAAAAACAAATTATCACACTGAGCGAGACAAAAAACCCTCGCCCGGCTAGCGGGCGAGGGGTGATAGCAACATTTTTAATGCGCTATGCCCAGCGGCAGCACGAACGGCTGCTGGGTGTGGTTATTAGCCTTTAGCAACCATTGCAAGGGCGTCATTGAGCGTTTTGCTCGGGCGCATTGCTTGGCTGGCCAGTTCACCATTAGGGTGGAAGTAGCCTTGAATGTCCATGGCTTGGCCTTGAACACTGTTTAGCTCATCAACGATAGTGGCTTCATTGGCTTTCAGGGTTTCAGCCAAGCGAGCAAAGAGGGTTTTCATCTCTGCATCCTGATCCTGCGCAGCCAGTGCATCGGCCCAGTACATCGCTAAGTAGAAGTGGCTGCCACGGTTATCAAGCTCACCTACTTTACGCGATGGAGACTTGTTGCTGTCGAGGAATTGGCCGTTAGCCTCATCCAGCGCTTTGGCTAACAGCGTCGCGCGCTCGTTACCAAAGGTGCTGCCCAAGTGCTCTAGAGACGCCGCTAGCGCCAAGAATTCGCCCAGCGAATCCCAACGCAGGTGGTTCTCTTCTAAGAACTGCTGAACGTGCTTAGGTGCTGAACCGCCCGCGCCGGTTTCAAACAGGCCGCCACCGTTCATCAGCGGCACAATAGAGAGCATCTTGGCGCTGGTGCCTAGCTCCATAATCGGGAACAAGTCGGTGAGGTAGTCACGCAGTACATTACCCGTCACGGAGATAGTGTCTTCACCTTTACGAATACGCTCAAGGGAGAGCTGCATAGCATCTACCGGTGCCAGAATACGAATATCCAGGCCAGCGGTATCGTGCGCCTTTAGGTACGTTTCTACCTTCTTGATCAGCTGAGCATCGTGGGCGCGGTTAGCGTCGAGCCAGAAAATAGCCGGCGCACCGCTATCACGGGCGCGGGTGACGGCAAGCTTCACCCAATCCTGAATCGGGGCGTCTTTGGTCTGGCACATACGCCAAATGTCGCCCGCTTCTACTGCATGGCTAAACAGCGTGTGGCCAGCGTCGTCAGTCACCACGACAGTGCCATCGGCAGGAATTTGGAAGGTTTTATCGTGGGAGCCGTACTCTTCCGCCTTTTGCGCCATCAAGCCCACATTAGGCACGCTGCCCATGGTGGTAGGATCAAAGGCGCCATGTTTTTTGCAATCGTCAATCACTGCTTGGTAAATGGTCGCATAACAGCGGTCTGGAATAACCGCTTTCGCGTCTTGCAGCTCGTCGTTGACGTTCCACATTTTGCCAGAATCGCGGATCATAGCAGGCATAGAGGCGTCGATGATGACATCGCTAGGCACGTGTAGGTTGGTAATCCCCTTGTGGGAGTTCACCATCGCCATGGCAGGACGCTCCTGGTAAAGCGCCTCGATATCGCTTTTGATCGTTTCTTGCTGAGCGCTAGGCAGCTTTCCAATCGCGCTGTACAGATCGCCGATACCGCTGTTGGGGTTGAAGCCAACCTCTTTTAACGCATCCGCATGCTTTTCGAGTACGTCTTTGTAGAACTCTTCAACCACGATGCCGAACATGATCGGGTCCGACACTTTCATCATGGTGGCTTTCAGGTGCAGCGAAAACAGCACACCAAGCTCTTTGGCATCATTGATCTGATCTTCGATAAAGCTGCGCAGGCGGCGGCTGCTCATGCTGGCAGCATCGATCACTTCGCCTTCAAGCACGGAGAGGCTTTCTTTCAGTACAACGTTGGTGCCATCTTTTTGCTGCAGCTCAATTTTAAGCTTAGTGGCCTTCTCCATAACGGCAGACTGCTCACTACCGTAGAAGTCACCTTCGCTCATGTGAGACACGTGGGACTTGGAGTCCGCGCTCCACTCACCCATGCGGTGCGGGTATTTACGAGCGTAATTTTTTACTGATTTTGGCGCACGGCGATCAGAGTTACCTTCACGCAGCACGGGGTTTACCGCACTGCCTTTGGCTTTGTCATAGCGCGCTTTAATGGAAGCTTCTTCGTCGTTCTGCGGCTCTTCCGGATAGTCCGGCAGCGAGTAGCCTTGGCTTTGTAGCTCTTTAATGGTGGCTTTTAACTGCGGGCCGGAGGCACTGATGTTCGGCAGCTTGATAATATTGGCTTCAGGCGTGGTAGCCAGCTGGCCAAGCTCGGCCAGGTCATCGCTAACGCGCTGCTCGTCGCTGAGCACATCGGGGAACTGCGCCAATACCCGCGCGGCCAAAGAGATATCCCGCGTTTCAACTTCGACACCGGCAGAGTCGGTGAAGGCATCAATGATCGGTAACAAAGAGTAGGTTGCTAGCGCAGGGGCTTCGTCGGTGAGCGTATAAATGATCTTCGGCGTTGTGGACATTTTTGCGTTAACCTCTTTTTTTCTGTCGCTGTGATTATAAAAAATCTCAAGCTACGCGGCGCATTCAACAAAAGACCAGGCCGCGAAGTAGGGGGAGCATTTCTTGGCTGCCCCGGCATCACTCGGTGGTTTACTGCGGTGGTGATTACGACGACTCAAGCACGTCTCATACGGCTACGCCGAAGTATACCAGCGCTGAACTTTAACCGCATGAACGATTGTCGACAAATTAAAAGCACGACCTACGAGGCAACATGAGTACGCTTTACTTACTGCATAAACCCTATCGAATGCTCTCCCAGTTTACCGATAACCAAGGCCGTGCCACCCTAGCCGATGTAATTAACGCGCCCGGCGTTTATGCCGCTGGAAGGCTGGACTACGACTCAGAGGGGCTGCTACTTCTCAGCGATGACGGTGGCCTCATTCATCGCATTGCCCACCCACGGCATAAGCAGCCAAAAACCTACTGGGTGCAGCTTGAGGGGCATATAAGCGATGAGGCGATCAGCTTGCTTAAACAAGGCCTCACCCTGAAAGATGGCCCTACTCAGCCCGCCAAAGCACGGCGCATTGAAGCGCCTGCCATGGCGCCGCGCGACCCCGCCGTTGACCCCAAGCGCCACCCCTCCACTAGCTGGTTGGAGCTAACCATCAGCGAAGGCCGTAACCGTCAGGTCCGGCGCATGACCGCCCATGTAGGTTTTCCCACCCTGCGTCTGATTCGCGCAGCGATTGGCCCATGGCAGCTGGGAGACCTAGCGCCCGGCGAGTGGCGCAAAGAGACGCTACATGCCCCACAGTCAACTAAACCTAAACGTGGCAGCTCGCCACGGCGTAGGCGCACCTCATGAGCCATATACGTAGCACAGCTGCCTGTGTGATCCAGCAAAATGGGCGCTACTTGATGGTGGAAGAAGCACGCGGTGGCAAAGCAACCGTTTTTAATCAGCCTGCAGGACATGTGGAGCCTGGCGAAGGGCCGCTTGCGGCGATAGTGCGCGAGGTAAAAGAAGAGACCGCTTGGCAGGTAACGTTAACGGGCTATTTAGGGCTTTATGTATTTCACACACCGGAGGGAGTGACGTTTCATAGCCACGGCTTTGTCGCCACCCCAGATACCCAACTGAACACCCCTATAGATAGCGATATAACGGCTACCCATTGGCTCACGCGTCAAGAAATAGAAGCACTTAATGCCGCTCAGCGGCTACGCAGCCCCTTGGTGCTTAAACGCATTATTGATGCCAGCAGCGGACACTGCTACCCCCTTACCGTGATTCGGGAGTGAAGCACTCGAAGCGTTAAGCCCCCATCGTGTATAATCTTCGGCCACTTGCTTACTGCTCTTATGCACACTACTTCTACTGGGGATGCCTATGTCGGCCACCACTGGGTCGTCCACTACCGAGCCAACCGCTAACGGCAAAGTTATTGTCGGCATGTCGGGTGGCGTCGATTCGTCTGTTTCTGCCCTGCTTCTACTCCAACAGGGGTACGAGGTTGAGGGCCTGTTCATGAAGAATTGGGACGAAGACGACGGCACAGAGTACTGCACAGCGAAGGAAGACCTCGCCGATGCCGAAGCGGTGTGCGCCAAGCTGGGGATTAAGCTGCATACGGCTAATTTCGCCGCTGAATATTGGGATAACGTGTTTGAACACTTCCTTGCCGAGTATAAGGCAGGCCGAACGCCTAACCCTGACATTCTGTGTAACCGGGAGATCAAATTTAAGGTCTTTTTGGAATACGCCGAAATGCTAGGCGCAGATAAAATTGCGACCGGACACTATGTGCGTCAAGGGGTTCGTGAAGGGCGCCCGCGCCTGCTAAAAGGCTTGGATGGTAACAAAGACCAGAGCTACTTCCTGCATGCAGTGCCCGAAGCGGCCATTGCACGCACGCTATTCCCTGTCGGCGAGCTGGAGAAACCCGCCGTCCGAGCCTTGGCAGAGCACCACGACCTAGTAACCGCCAAGAAGAAAGACTCCACGGGCATTTGCTTTATTGGTGAGCGCCGTTTCCGCGATTTTCTGCAGCAATACCTACCTGCACAGCCCGGTATGATTGAAACCCCGGAAGGCGATGTCATCGGTAAGCACATGGGGCTCATGTACTACACCCTTGGCCAGCGCCAGGGCCTGGGTATCGGCGGCCTTGCCAACTACTCAGAAGACCCCTGGTACGTGGCTGCCAAAGATTTAGCACGCAACGTACTGATTGCCGTACAGGGCAAGCATCATCCGCTGCTCTATACCGATACCCTAGCCACGGAAAAAATGGATTGGGTCGCGGGCGAACCGCCCACACAGCAGGGCCGCTTTACCGCGAAAACCCGCTATCGCCAAAGCGACTGCCCCTGCGAAATACGCGCTCTAGCGGATGGCAGCGTGGAAGTGGTCTTCGATGACCCACAATGGGCGGTAACGCCAGGGCAGTCGCTGGTACTTTATGATGGTGATATCTGTTTAGGCGGTGGCGTGATCCGCGCCACTTGGAAAGCTTCGGAGACTGCTGCATGAGTGCCACACCTATTCATCGCGCACCGGATACGCCGGCTGCCCGCCAGGCGCTCGCACTTGCTGGCGTTTTTCAAGCCGCAAGCCTCGTCGATGAGCTAGCACGCACGGGGCAAGTCGATTCCCGCGCCTGGGAAACGCTGATTAACGCCACGGTAGACACCAATCCGGAAAGTTTTGAAGCCATTTATGGCGGCCACCCCAACAACCTTCGCCGCGGGCTGGATACACTGGAAGCTTTGGTAGGCCGCAAACAGGCCAACCCCGTGGTGCTGCGCTATGGCTTTTCACTGCTGCTGTTAATGAACAAACTGCGCACCGATCACCACATGATGGATGTACTCGGCCAAAAGCTAGCCCATGTCCAGGGGCAGGCGGAGCACTTCGGCACTACTCATGAGAACGTCATTGCCAGCCTAGGCGAGACCTATCAGGAAACAATTTCGACGTTTAAAACGCGTATTGTGGTGCAAGGCGACCCTTCACTGCTGCAAACCCGCATGATGCCGGAGCGGGTTCGCGCGTGTTTAATGGCAGGCATTCGCTTTGCACTGCTTTGGCACCAATTGGGCGGTCGCCGCTGGAAGCTTGTTTTCCAGCGTAAAGCTCTACGGCGCGCGCTGGATAGCCTTAGCTAACCCTTTTTATACAATCCTGCTCTCTTCATCCTCCTACCGACCCATTGGAAGCTTACGCCATGCAACTCTCAGCTTTAACCGCCCTTTCCCCCGTTGACGGCCGCTACGGCGCTAAAGCCGCTGTGTTACGTGAACACTTCAGCGAATTCGGCCTGATCCGTGCGCGCGTGATTGTGGAAGTACGCTGGCTGCAGCGCCTGGCAGACCACAGCCAAATTGTCGAAGTCCCTCCCCTTTCCGCTGAAGCGACTGCGTTTTTAGAGCAGCTGATTCGCGACTTCTCGGTAGAAGACGCTGAGCGTATCAAGGAAATTGAGCGCACGACTAACCATGATGTCAAAGCGGTTGAGTACTTCTTGAAAGAGAAGATTGCAGGCCAAACCGAACTCAATGCCGTCACCGAATTTATTCACTTTGCCTGTACCAGTGAAGACATCAACAACCTCTCTTACGGCGTGATGTTGGCCGACGGCCTAAAAGCCTTGCTGCCCACTATGCATGAGGTTGCCGACGATATTGCCAAGCTGGCAATTGCCCACGCAGGTCAGCCGATGCTGTCCCGCACCCACGGCCAAACGGCCAGCCCGACCACGCTGGGCAAAGAGATGGCCAACGTGGCTTACCGCCTTAAGCGTCAGCTCAAGCAGATCGAAAGTGTTGAGATACTAGGCAAAATCAACGGTGCCGTGGGTAACTACAACGCACACTTAACCACCTACCCCGATATCGACTGGGAAGCCAATGCGCGCACTTTTGTGGAAGGTTTAGGCTTGAGCTTTAACCCCTATACCACGCAAATCGAACCCCACGATTACATTGCTGAGCTGTTCGATGCCATTTGCCGCTTCAACACCATCCTGATCGATTTTGACCGCGATGTATGGGGCTACATCTCCCTGGGCTACTTCAAACAACGCACCGTGGAAGGCGAAATTGGCTCATCCACCATGCCGCATAAAGTTAACCCAATCGACTTTGAAAACTCGGAAGGCAACCTGGGCCTTGCCAACGCAGTACTTAGCCACTTGGCGCAAAAACTGCCGATTTCCCGCTGGCAACGCGACCTGACGGACTCCACGGTGCTGCGTAACCTCGGTGTAGGCTTGGCCTATGGGTTGATCGGCTACCACGCCAGCTTAAAAGGCATTAGCAAACTAGAAGCCAACCCAGAGCGGCTGGCAGAAGATTTAAACAATAGCTGGGAAGTCCTCGCCGAGCCGATCCAAACGGTCATGCGCCGCTACGGCATTGAAAAGCCTTACGAAAAACTGAAAGAGCTAACCCGTGGAAAGCGCATCGACCAAGCTGGCTTTGCCGCCTTTATTGATACGCTCGAATTACCCGCGACGGTAAAAGATGAGCTGAAAGCGCTCTCACCGGCTAGCTACATTGGTAATGCTACGGCACAAGCCGAAGCGATTACCCAGCGGCTAGATTTACTGTAATTCGTTGTTGTCATCAACAGTTGTCACTAACTGTAATAGCGCCGCGTTCACCTATTTAGGATACCGCCATGAGCCAACCCAATACGCCATTAACGTTGCTGGGCGATTTGACCCCAGAAGACTTTTTGGCCAACTACTGGCAACAGAAACCGCTACTGATTCGTGGCGCTATTCCCGAGTTTTTAAGCCCCATTGAGCCCGATGAGCTAGCAGGCCTGGCCTGCGAACCTGGCGTTGAGGCTCGGCTAGTCGAGGAAGATGGCCCCGACGGCCCCTGGCAGGTATCCCACGGGCCGTTTGACGACGCCACCTTTGAGCGGCTTCCAGAAGGCAACTGGAGTCTGCTGGTGCAGGCTGTAGATCATTACGTGCCCTCTATTGCGGCGTTAATGGATGAGTTTGATTTTTTGCCCCGTTGGCGGCTAGACGACATCATGATCAGCTACGCCCCCCCTGGTGGCAGCGTTGGACCGCATATTGATCAGTATGATGTCTTCCTGCTCCAGGCCAGCGGCCATCGTCGCTGGCAATTGGGCGGCAAGCAGTCTGACGATGCGCCGATCATTCAAGGGATCGACCTGCGCATTCTTGAAACCTTTGAGGTAGAAGCAAACTCCGACTGGACGCTAGCACCCGGCGACATGCTCTACCTGCCACCCGGCTGGGCGCATCATGGGGTTAGCCAAACCGATGACTGCATGACGATATCGGTCGGCTTTCGCGCGCCCTCAGCAGATGAAGCCATCACTTCCTATGCTGATTACCTTGGTGAACAGCTATCGGCTTCCCAGCGCTACAGTGATGCAGGCATGGCACCCGCCAGCCAGCTAGGTGAGGTGGACGATGCCGCCGTAGAACGGATGCGCCAATTTATCCTTGAAACCCTGGATCAGCCGGAACAAATGGCACAATGGTTTGGCCGCGTTATGACGCAGCCAAAATATATCGATCAGGTTGTTCCCTTAGAGCAGCCCATGAGCGAAGAAGACCTTGTTGCGCAACTACACGCTGGCGAGCCTCTGTTCCAAATGCCGGGTTCCCGAATCGCTTGGCGTAGTGATGCCAGCGGCACCACTCTGTTTGTTGATGGCGATGGCCACCCCTGCACAGAAGCATTGGCCAAACGCCTTGCCGACCCTGCACCCATCCACGCTGACGTGCTGGAACTCAGCGGTGCCACTGAACTCATCACGCAGCTCACCAATACGGGCAGCCTAGGCTTTATGGGCGAAGAGGACGAGGATTAGCCATGTCACCTGTGGACATTGTTAGTGGCGATTGGCCCACGCTAGGGGAGGCAGCCTCTGCTATTCGCTGCACTGTCTTTATTGAAGAGCAGCGCGTGCCCCAAGAGGAAGAGTGGGATGGCCGGGATGCCGAGTGCCGCCATTTTTTAGCCACTCTCAATGGCCAGCCGGTGGGCACCGCCCGCCTACTGCCAGATGGCCATATTGGTCGCGTGGCGGTTCTTCCCAGCGCCAGAGGTACGGGGATTGGTTATCAGCTGATGGAAGCAGCCATTCAAGCTGCCCGCGAAGCTGGCCATGCAAAAGCCGAGCTTAGCGCTCAACTACATGCCCTGGCTTTTTATGAGCGCCTAGGTTTTGTCGCCTACGGCGAGATATTTATGGATGCAGGCATTCCCCATCGCGACATGGCGTTAACACTTTAGAGAACACCTCTTATCGCCCACTTAACCGTCTCATAACTGACGACTGCGCCACCGCTAGGTGGCGCTTTTTTTGGCCTGTTGATAGTGAACTGACGAAAAACGACTACACAAACACGGCGTTATGACTAGGCCCTGTAGTCGAGTTACAACCCCTTCTGCCCCCAAGTGACAATTGTTGAATGCGTCGTACTAGTTGATAGTTGTTGCATTGCAGTACGGCGCACTCGCTCAGTTTGCTTATAGCTTTCAAGAGAGTACGACGTTCCTCTTAGAGACGTTTCTATTAGAGACGATTATCTAAGCGACACAGCAACTTAAATAAGTAACCCTGAAACAACTTCGCAAGTGCAACATAAGCATTAACTAACGTACTTGCGATATCGCTATCACGACCCCGGAGGTATCAGCTCATGTCAGGACTTCTCGACGATATTAAAGCCATCGCCCAATTACGCGAAGCACAAGGTGGTAAATGGGAAGCGATCAAGCCAGAATACGCCGCCCGTATGCGTGCCCAGAACCGCTTTCACACCGGCCTAGATATTGCCCGCTACACCGCTAAAATTATGCGTGAAGACATGGCGGCCTACGACGCTGATACATCTAAGTACACCCAGTCCCTGGGCTGCTGGCACGGTTTTATCGGCCAGCAAAAGTTGATCTCGATTAAAAAGCATTTTGGCACCACCAAGCGCAGCTACCTCTACCTCTCTGGCTGGATGGTTGCCGCACTACGCTCTGAGTTTGGTCCGCTGCCTGACCAGTCCATGCACGAAAAAACCTCCGTTGCCAACCTGATTGAAGAGCTATACACCTTCTTGAAGCAGGCAGATGCGTGGGAACTTAACCACCTCTTCCGCGCGCTAGATGACGCCAAAGAAGCTGGCGATAGCGCTAAAGAGCAAGAATTGATCAGCAAAATCGATAACCACGAAACACATGTCGTGCCGATTATCGCTGACATCGACGCGGGCTTTGGTAACGCCGAAGCGACCTACCTGCTGGCTAAGAAATTTATCCAGGCAGGCGCGTGCTGCATCCAGCTGGAAAACCAGGTATCTGACGAAAAGCAGTGTGGTCACCAGGACGGTAAAGTGACCGTTCCTCATGAAGACTTCCTGGCAAAAATCAACGCCGTACGTTATGCCTTCCTAGAACTAGGCGTAGATGATGGCGTCATCGTGGCACGTACTGACTCGCTAGGTGCAGGCCTGACCCAGAAGATCGCTGTTACCAACGCACCAGGCGACCTGGGCGACCAGTACAACAGCTTCTTGGATGGCGATGTTATCGAGAATGCTGACGACATTAACAACGGCGATGTTGTCATCAAGCAGAACGGCAAACTGGTTAAACCCAAGCGTTTGGCCTCAGGCCTTTACCAGTTCAAAGCTGGCACCGGCGAAGACCGCGTTATTTTGGACTGTATCACCAGCCTTCAAAACGGTGCTGACCTGCTGTGGATTGAAACCGAAAAACCCCACGTTGGCCAAATTGCCAGCATGGTTAACCGCATTCGCGAAGTGTGCCCGGACGCCAAGCTGGTTTACAACAACTCACCGTCCTTCAACTGGACGCTGAACTTCCGCCAGCAAGTGTTTGATGCGTGGGAGAAAGAAGGTAAAGACGTTTCCGCTTACCAGCGCGATAAGCTGATGAGCGTTGAGTACGACAACACCGAACTTGGCCAATTGGCAGATGAGTGGACGCGTAACTTCCAGCGCGATGGCGCCCGTGAAGCCGGCATCTTCCACCACCTGATCACACTGCCGACTTACCACACTGCGGCACTCTCTACCGACAACTTAGCGAAAGGCTACTTTGGTGACGAGGGAATGCTGGCCTACGTTAAAGGCGTGCAGCGCGAAGAAATTCGCCAAGGCATCGCGACTGTTAAGCACCAGGATATGGCAGGCTCGAACATTGGCGACGACCATAAAGAGTTCTTCCACGGTGATGCCGCACTGAAAGCCGGTGGTAAAGACAACACAATGAACCAATTCGGTTAATTCATACCGGATAAGCAATAAAGCTTTAGCAGTCAACCAAAGGGGGCGAAAGCCCCCTTTTTTGTGTTGGATAGTTTTTTGTGTTGGATAATTTTTCGTATTGAACAGTTGGCCCACTTCATAGTCGCTTATTGCCACCCGTAGGCGTACATCACGCATGTGCAAAGTATTTGCACACTGCTTGCGCAATGCGCGCCTCCTCAGCAATTTATGACCTTTTTCATTGATGGCTGGTCAAATCAGGATGCTTCCGTTATCTTTTAAAGAACGCTGTTCTATTATCATGCTATTCGTTGCAGCTTTATGAGCTGAGATACTGGAGGTTTTAATGAAACGTCTACTACTACCCGTTGCTGCGTTAAGCATTCTTACATTGGCGGGTTGTGCCAATACCGCCCCTTACTCAGGCGATGTATACCGTGGCAGCCAAGCCCAAACCGGCCAAAGCGTTGCGTATGGCACCATTGTTGCCGTACGTCCGGTACAAATTCAGGCGGACAGCCGCACTGGTAACTTGCTGGGCGGCGGCGGCGGCGCAGCGATCGGCGGTATTTTAGGTAACCAAGTAGGCGGCGGTACTGGCCGACAGCTTGCAACCGTAGCAGGTGCACTCGGTGGTGCCGTTGCCGGTACAGCAGCTGAAGACCGTGCTAACCGTGTTAGCGCACTCGAAATGGAAATCCGCCGCGATGACGGCACGGACGTTATTGTGGTTCAGCGCGCCGACCGTCAATTCCAAGCTGGCCAGCGGGTTCGCTTGATTGGCAGTGGTGCCAACATGAGTGTTGCGCCCTACTAAGCGCTCGCTATACAGTTTTAAAGTTCAAGTAAATTAAAAGCGCCCGATCAGCCAAGCTGATCGGGCGCTTTTTTATGGTGCTGAGGGCGTTAGTGAGTGGTTTTGCTACTTGCCCAGCTCGCCAGTTTCATAACAATAAGCCCTATGATGGCTAGTAGCACCACCACTAACAGGATATCTACCGGACGCACCAGCGTGGTGGCGCCTAGGATCGCCAGCGCACCAATCCATAAGTGGCGATTATCACCGTGGGTCTTTAAAACATCCGGTAGCATTTTATCTAGGCCTTGGCTTACGCCGTTATCCCAACGCTTATTAGCAAAATAGGCAATCAAAACAAAGGCGATTACCCAAAGAACGAAGACCGTCATAGAAAACTCCATATAAAGCTGTCTGGAAGAGGGAGAAGAAGTTGTGGCTGTAGAGTATCCCTGCGCACAGCATGGCGCAATACCGCCAAAGGCCAGTAGCGGGAAAAACCCTGGCTTACCCCCTGACAAGCTAGCTCACACGCGTTACCATGTTGGGACATGCACTCACCGAAAGGTTAATCAATGCAAATTGCGCAAAACTCGGTTGTCGCGTTCCACTATACCCTGACCAATGATGCAGGTGAGGTGCTTGACAGTTCCGAAGGCCGCGAGCCGCTGACCTACCTCCACGGCGCTGGCAACATTATCCCAGGTCTGGAAAAAGAGCTCGAAGGCCGTGCCGCTGGTGACAAACTGAACGTTTCCGTTTCGCCTTCTGAAGGCTACGGTGAAGTTCAAGAACAGCTGATGCAAGAAGTACCCCGCGATGCCTTCCAGGGCGTTGAAAGCATTGAGCCAGGCATGCAGTTCCAGGCACAAACCCAGGGCGGCCCTCTGATGGTCACCGTCAAGAAGGTTGAAGGCGATACGGTTGTGGTTGATGGCAACCACCCGCTGGCAGGCCAGCAGCTCAACTTCGATGTTGAGATTGCTACAGTGCGTGAAGCAAGCCAGGAAGAAGTTGAGCACGGTCATGTGCACGGCGAAGGCGGCGTTGAGCACTAACTTTCTTAGTTGCTGAACGTTCGCATAAGAGGGTGGCCATGGGCCGCCCTTTTTATTGGATACCCTTCAGCCAGCTAACGTCTAACCTCGACTTTTTACCCACCTTTTTTAACCACTACTCTTCTGGAATTAACACGAGCTGACCATAGCGCACGCTGCGCGATGAGGTCACTTCGTCGGCAAACTGTTTCAAGGCGCTACCCTGCCCTTTTAGAAGCGCCACTTCCAGGCAACTATCGTGGTTGATATGCACGTGCAGAGTTGAAAGGGTCAAGTCGTGGTGGTCGTGGGAGTGGCGAGTTAAGCGCTTAGATAGATCTCGCGCGGCATGATCATACACGTAGACCAGCGCCCCCATACAAGGTGCCTCTGGGGCCACCTCTTCCCTTGCCTGCTTCAAACCACTGCGTGTTAGATCGCGAATTGCCTCTGAACGATTCTGATACCCGCGTATACGCATTAGCGCGTCCACCTCGCTAAGCAACTCTTCATCCAACGTCACCGTGACACGTTGCATCCCGCCTCCTATTGTCTACGTCTACTTAACCTATCAAATGCGGCAAAGGGCATCTTCCTGACCGTAGAGTATGATGTTATTGTTAAATCATCATACTTTTGAGTTAAAAGGCTAAGCCATGTTTCGTTACCAGCGTTCCATCTTACTGGGCCTGACCGCTTTTTGCTTAGCGTTTAATAGCCCACTTCAAGCGAAAGAGCAGCTTGTGCTCGCCATTGGCGGTGAACCCGAACAAGGGTTCGACCCCCTGCTAGGTTGGGGCCAGTATGGCAGCCCGCTGTTTCAAGCAACGCTGTTATCCCGTGGCCATGACCTAGCCCCAACGCCTGAGCTCGCCACGGCGTGGTCACTTTCAGAAGACCGGCTCACTTGGACGCTCACCCTGCGCGACGATGCCTACTTTGCCGATGGCACGCCACTAACCGCAACGGATGTTGCCTATACCTTTAATGCGGCGTCTAGTGCGGGGGGGCGCGCCGACCTTAGCGCGTTACAAGCAGCTCACGCTATTGACCGATATACCGTTGAACTGACCCTCAAAGCACCCCGTATCACCTTTATCGACCAGTTAATGACCCTAGGGATTGTGCCTGCCGCAGAGCGGGAAAATGGCTATGGCGATCATTATGGCAGGCAACCCCTGGGCGCTGGCCCTTACCAACTGGTGGAGTGGCAGGAAGGCGAACAGCTTATCGTTGAGCGTAACCCCTACTATTACGGCGAACCGCCTGCCTTTGAGCGGTTAGTATTTCTATTCACCGGGGAAGACACCACCTTAAGTGCCGCACACGCCGGGCAAGTTGACCTCGCCGCGCTGCCACCGGCGCTGGCAGCCAACCTTCCTACCCATATGCAGCGCGTGGTGATGGAGAGCGTTGATAACCGCGGTATCCTGTTCCCAATGCAGCCAGCGAGCGGTGAACACGCGCCTTCAGGCGCCCCTATTGGTAATGATGTCACCGCCGATATCGCCATCCGTCGGGCGATTAACCTGGCCCTTGATCGAGAAACGCTGGTAGACGTTGCCCTACATGGCTATGGCCGCCCGGCATTTGGCCCTGCCGACGGTTTGGCATGGAGCGATACAGATGAAGCTTTTGAAGCGCCTGACCTTACACGCGCACATACCCTCTTAGATGACGCAGGCTGGGAGCTTCGTGCAGACGGGCTGCGCTACAAGGACGGCCAACCGGCGCGCTTTCGCTTAACCTACCCGGCGAGCGACACCACGCGCCAATTATTAGCCCAAGTGAGTGCTGACATGGTGCGCCCCTTAGGGATTGAGATGCAGCCCACAGGGCGCCACTGGGACGAGATACAGCGCGAGGCGCTCCACCAGGATGCCATTGTCTTTGGCTTTGGCAGCCACAGCCCCCAGGAAGTGTACTACTTATTTCATAGTCAGCACGCAGGCTTTGGGTTCTACAACAGCGGCTACTACGCCAACCCTACGGTAGATCGCCATTTAGACGCAGCTCAAACAGCGGCTGATCAGGAAACCGCCAACCAACACTGGCAAGCCGCCCAGTGGGATGGCGAAACCGGTTATGGTGTTCGTGGTGATACCAGCTGGGCATGGATGGTTAACCTTGCTCACGTCTATGCTGCCCATCGCTGCCTAGATGTTGGCGAACTGGGTATTGCTCCCCATGGCCACGGCTGGCCCATTACCGCCAACCTCCAGACGTGGCGCTGGACGTGCGATTGACCCGCTGGCTAGCCTACCGCTGCCTGCGCTTAACACTGGTACTGTTTTGCGTCGCCGCGCTGGCATTTGGGCTTGTGATGCTATCGCCTATCGATCCGGTAGACGCCTACCTGGGGCCACAAATGGCCCAAGTGAGCCCTGAGCAGCGCGCCCTCATCACAGAGCGCTGGGGCTTTGAGTCCCCACCTGCCGTCCAGTTTGGCCACTGGCTACGTCAACTACTCAGCGGCGAACTAGGCTGGAGCCATATCTATAACCAGCCGGTCAGCGAGGTCATCAGCCAGCGCTTTTACCGCTCTATTATGCTACTAGGCAGCGCGTGGCTTCTCTCGGTAGTGGTGGGCTTTGCGCTAGGCGTTATTGCAGGCGCTAAAGAGGGGTCAACGCTTGATAGAGTGATTAGCGGCTATGCGTATATCACCGCCTCAACGCCCACTTTTTGGCTCGGCATAGTAGGCCTGCTGTTGTTTTCGGTGTACCTGGGCTGGACGCCTATCTGCTGTGCCGGCCCACCAGGAATGCTGAGTCAGGAGGTCAGCCTACTCACCCGGCTACATCATTTAGCGCTTCCCGTTGCGACATTGACGCTCCTGGGTATTGCCTCTATTACACTACACACTCGTACGCGCATGATTGCGCTGATGCGCTCTGAGATTGCCACCCATGCCTTTGCCCAGGGGGCCAGTCGTATTGATATTGCCTGGCGACACGGCATTCGCCACGCAAGCCTCCCCGCACTTACCTTAGCGTTTGCCTCATTGGGCGAGCTATTTGGCGGCGCCATTTTAATCGAACAGATTTTTGCCTACCCAGGGCTTGGGCAAGCCACCGTTGAGGCAGGACTGCGTAGCGATGTCCCCCTGTTACTGGGCATTGCGCTCTTTACCGCGCTGTTCGTCAGCGTAGGTAATCTAATCGCCGACAGTCTTTATCACCTGATTGACCCACGTATCGAGCAGGGGCCGCTATGAGCGCCTCCCAGCCGCGCCTTTATGCTGTGGCGTATATCGCATTTGCAGTGGTGCTATTAAGCGCACTTATCGCCAGCCCCTTATGGCTCGGGGCAGCACCACTACAGATGCAGTTTGATGCGCGCCTTGCACCGCCCAGCGCCAGCCACTGGCTAGGCACCGATGCACTGGGCCGTGAGCTATGGGCACGCACCCTGGCCGGGCTTAGGCTAAGCTTTTGGGTCGGTATCAGCGCGGCACTGCTGGGCACCGCCATTGCGTTAACCTTGGCCGCTATCGCTACACTGTCCAGTAAACTTGATGCGCTGGTCAGCCTACTGATCGATACACTGCTCAGCGTGCCGCATTTGATTTTACTGCTGTTAATTGCCTTTGCATTGGGCGGCGGCACCCAGGCCGTCATTATTGCTGTCGCCGTTACCCACTGGCCAAGCCTAGCGAGGGTACTGAGGGCTGAGCTACTCACCCTGCGTCATGCCCCTTACGTGCGTATTTCACGCTCGCTGGGCAAATCCCGTGGCTTTATCCTGCTGCATCATTTATTACCCCACGTACTGCCTCACTGCCTTGTTGGTGCCCTGCTACTGTTTCCCCACGCCATTTTGCATGAAGCCGCCCTCACCTTTTTAGGGGTTGGCCTAGACCCCAACCAACCGGCCATCGGGGTATTACTGGCAGACGCCATGCGCTACATCACCGCAGGCTACTGGTGGCTTGGGGTATTTCCAGGGTTAGGACTACTGCTGCTGGTGCTGTGCATTGATCGGCTAGCGTTTACGTTACGGCGGGCGTTATAGCTCGCTGGCGTCCACTGCCTGTTGTCACTCACTCAAGGAGCCTGTTGTGCTGCATATTGATCGTCTCACGCTACAGCTGCCCTACTACCAGCCCTGGTGGAAGCGGAAATGGGCTACCTGTTTTGAGCAGATAACGTTAAGTCTTATGCCAGGAGAAGTACACGCCATTGTCGGCGCCTCCGGTGCAGGAAAGAGCTTGCTAGCCTACGCGATTATGGGCCTGCTGCCTGAAGGTGCCAAAACCAGCGGTCAGCTTGTTTTTCACTCAGAGGCGTTAACGCCTGCCCGCCAATGCCAACTTCGCGGGCGCCAGCTTGCGCTAATCCCCCAGTCACTCAGCGCGCTCGACCCGTTAGTACGTAGCCAGCGCCAGGTAAGTTGGGCAGCCCGCCGGGCGGGGCACGCGAAATCTAGTGCCTGGCAAACTGCAGGGAAAGCGCTCGCTCATTATCAGCTCGATGACGCTGCACAGCGTGCTTATCCCCATGAGCTTTCGGGAGGCATGGCACGACGAGTGCTCACCGCCATGGCCCACGTTAGCCACGCGCAGCTGATTATTGCCGATGAGCCCAGCGTTGGGCTAGACCCGCTACAGCGTGAGCGCGTGATGGCAGCGCTTAAAGCACTTGCCGATCAAGGCAAGGCCGTGATGTTAATTACCCACGATTTACGCCACGCCCTGCCCATTGCTGAACAAGTGACGATTATGCGCCAGGGGCAGTGCGTAGAAACTACCACCGCCTGCGCCTTTCAGGGCAACGGTGACACGCTAAGCAGCGGATACGCCAAGTCGCTTTGGCAAGCACTACCCGATAACGCTTTCAGCCTCCCTGTGGCGCAGATGGCGCATAGCAAGGAGCCAAACATTGCTTGAAGCCCAGAGTCTGCAGTTTGGCTTTCGCCCTGAACAACTGGTTTTAAATGATATCTCGCTCGCACTTAGTGAGGGAGAGTGGCTCGGGCTGAGTGGTGATTCAGGCGCAGGAAAATCGACCCTGGGTAAACTCTTGGCGGGCCAGCTTAGCCCTAAAGGTGGGCGTATTTATATTGATGGTGGACCGCTCCCAGCTAGCGGGCTAAGCCCGGTACAGTGGCTGCCGCAGTCGCCCGAGCTTGCTGTTAATCCCCGCTGGCGAGTCGCTAAAATTCTTCATGAGGCGTGGCAGCCGCCAGCCGCGCTTCTTCACGCCTTTGGCATTCAGCCCGCTTGGCTGTCGCGCTTCCCCCATGCACTATCCGGTGGGGAATTACAGCGGATTTGCGTGCTAAGAGCCTTAGCACCTGGGGTGCGGTACTTAATTGCCGATGAAATCTCCACCATGCTCGACCCCATTACCCAGGTTGCGCTATGGCAGGCACTCAAAACATACGCTGAAAAACACCGGCTCGGCGTGCTGGTCATCAGTCATGACACGGCCCTGTTGAAACGTCTCTGCCAGCGGCGCTACCACCTTACCCAGGGCTATTGTATGAGCTGCTAGCGGTTAGCGCGACGTTCAAAGCGCCACATACCCACTCCAATAACCAGGGCAACCCCCAGCAATAACCATGAACCAACGGCCACCCCTTGCCACTGCCCCCAGCGCCAGAACGGCTCCAGCCAAAACCCACCCACGCTGGCCCCCAAATAGTAGAACACCAAGTAGAGTGCCGAGGCGCTGCCCCGCGCGCCCTGGGCATAACGGCCTACCCAACTAGACGCTAGCGAATGGGCCAGGAAAAAGCCAAACGCGTTGATGGTTAAACCGACAATAATTAACGTTAACGAGTTGGCTAACGTGACCGCCGTACCAAGCATCAAAATAACCACTCCAACGCTGATACAGCTGGCGGGAGAGAATCGTCCTGCTAACCTACCTGAAACGGTAGAGCCAAAGGTGCCGCCTAGATAGGTTAGGAAGATTAACCCTAGGCCGCTGGCGGCTAAGTGGTAGGGCTCAACCGCTAGACGAAAAGTGATATAGCTGTATTGATTGATAAAGATAAGAAAGTTGATGCCACCTAAACAGTAGGCTGCCAACAGCACAGGGGTGCGCAGGTGGCCCAGCAAATCCCCCACTGCTTGGCGCAACTTAAAACGCTTGGCGGTAAAGGCGCGGCTATTGGGCAGTAGCCGCCAGAACACTACACACCCGACGACCGTCATTACCCCAACCGCTAAAAAGGCCGCAGTAGGCCCACCTACATCAGCGGCAACGCCGCCAACAATCCGCCCGCTAATGCCACCTAGGGAGTTGGCACCGATGTAAAGCCCTACAGCGCTCAGTAACGCCGGCTTGTCGAACTCATCCGCCATCCAGGCAATGGCGACGGCGGGAAGCCCCCCCAGCACAAACCCCTGCAGTAAACGCAGAAATAGAAGACTTTCAAAGGTCGGTGCAAACGCTAGCGCCAGCGAAAGAGCGCCCGCAAGCAGCAGCGTAATGCGCATGATGGCCTCTCGACCGATAGCATCAGAAAGCGGCCCAAAAACCAGCAGTACTAAGGCAAGTGAGAGCGTGGATACCGACATCAGCAGACTGACACCCAGGGTGGAGACCCCATAGGCGTCTTTCAGCCCTGGCAGCAGCGGTTGAGGCACATACAAATTGATAAACACAAGAAACGACCCTAAGCATAGGGCCGCCGTCGCGCGCCACCAGGCGCGCGTTTTGGCTTCGATCATGCCATTCCCACTATTAAACGCCGAGTATCAAAGCGGTGATGGTGGCAGGCACTTACTGGGTAAAACGACTACCCAGATGGGCAAGGTTAGTCGGCTCTAAAGTACGGCGTGATTGCCAGTAGTAACGCTGCCAGTAGTTGTTATCCAGGCTGGAAATAATCACCCCTTGGGAGGTGGAGGCGTGAAGAAAGTGGCCATCCCCCACGTAAATGCCCACATGATTATAAGCTCCTGGAGGACGGAAGAAGACCAGATCGCCCGCCTGCAGCTCTTGGCGGTCGATCGGGCGTCCCTCATGCACTTGATCCTGGGTAGAACGAGGTAGCTGTAAATTAAACGTGTCGCGGAAAACATTTCTTACCAGGGCGGAGCAGTCGATCCCTCGCTCCGTCGTCCCTCCAATCCGATAAGGCGTACCTGCCCATTGCTGATGCTGCTCTAACAGCGCTTGGCGAATAGCTGTTGGTGGAGGCGTCTGGAGGCTACGCAGATGTGCATCGATAGGGTCAACGGGTGACATTTGGGGAGTGGCTCCCTTCATCCCCGGAAGCGACATCGAGAAATAATCTTCAGGGGCTTCCATGCCTTGGCGTGTAGCTGAGCCAGCGCAGCCAGCTAAAAAAGCAACAACGACACAAGCACTTACAACACGGACAGCGGTCACAGCGGGGTGTGGCAACGCAACCATGCGATTAACCTCATAACAGTGTGGACGGTGAAAGAGAGTGAAATATGACAAAACTCATTTTTTTCGGCCTGAGGACTATAAGCTAATCATCTTAGGTTTGGCGAGCATCAATGTAACGTACGCTGATCTTCGGGCAGGGTATCAATATGCAGCGGCGCGAAATGGCGCGGCTTATTGCCAGGAAAATCGAGGCTCGACCAGGGGCCTGCTAATACCGGCGCACCGCACACCCAGGCCACCATCGCCTGGCGAAATCCTGCTAAAAAACTTTCCCGCTCAGGGGTTTCTCCCATAAAAAACGAAAAACCTGCGTACATGCCCACCGCGTACTCTTGCCAACCGGCGTAATGGTCAGCGGCCAGCTTGTATGCCCGATCCAATATATCTGCAAACGCTTTACGCTCTAGCCAGCCAAGCTGGCGAGCCGCAATGGCGAGGTCTACCAGTTGAGCGATATCCCAGGCAGCCATGTCCACATCATTACAACCATCTTCGTTGCTACGTACACGGCGCAACCGGAGTAGATGATGCCGCTCCTCTTCACCGCAATCACCCGACTCCAAAATAGCGATTTCAGCATTTAACCGTTCGTTGTTGAGCGTATAAGGCGCATAGTTGATCTGGTACTCCTGGCGGTCGCCGGACTCCAACATAAAGGTTAAAAACTCCTGCATGTCACTCGCGCTGCTCAGGTGATAATGGCTTTCCACCCACTCGCGGATATCGGCGCACTCCCGGGGGCTTTCTACCTGAGGCTCGCTCCAGACGGCGCTATTTAGCGGCCCTACCAACGACATAGCGGTGAAGTGACTTAGCGTAGGCCGCTCGCCGGGTTCGCACCAGGCATCGTGGCGCCAATCAAGCCAATGAAACAGGCTGCCAGGGTCATCAAGATGCCATGCAATCTCGTTAATCAGCGAGTCATGCTCAGGCTCGGGCAGGCAACTCTCCCAGGCAAACCATGCATCTAACAAGCGCTTAGGCGTGGCATAAAAACGGCACAGGCAGCTACGCAGGGCGCTGGCGTAGGCCAGTAACGGTGCCTGCTCAAACAGCCCGCTATCCATCGCCATATGCAGATAAAATGCGAACTTCTCCGCCATGTGAATAGTGGCCGCATGGCGGCTCACGCCTTTCACAGCGTTGCGCTGCTGCAACTCATCGGGCGTAGGTTGCCCAAACAAGGTTTGTGAAGGCGGCATCACGCCGTGTACCGCATCCGCTGCCAATTGGTTAAGGTGGTGCGCCTGGGCCGGCAACCAGTAACGTGCCAACGCCTGATGGCCCTCATCTGCATGTAAGCCCAACGAGTCTTGAAGGTACACCGCCGCATCGGCGCGGCGCTGTTCAGCAACAGGTGCCGAAGGATTAAGTTGGCGTAGCATCACATCGGGTTCCCGC
The DNA here is from genome assembly GCA_002966495.1 of Halomonas sp. GFAJ-1. NCBI lineage: Bacteria > Pseudomonadati > Pseudomonadota > Gammaproteobacteria > Oceanospirillales > Halomonadaceae > Halomonas > Halomonas sp. GFAJ-1. Next base: position 1,875,083 of record CP016490.1, on the reverse strand, counting down.
ACGCTCGCTAACGCTAATAGCCAATGATGCGGCGAATTGCGCCACTGCTTAATACGCGCTCGAGACGCGCTTCGCGTTATATCGTCCAGCAACGTTCCCAATGGATGCTTCCAAGGGCTGTGGGACGCGTGCATCAGCAGCTTGTGGCGAACATTAGGCGTCATGCCACGGCGGTCGACCCCTTCAAACAGGCTTTGGCCACGCATGTACGCTTTTAAAACGGCATACCAGTCGTGGTAGCGACGGCCGATCAAGTCGGCGGCATGGGCAGCCAGCGCATCGGCCTCATCCTGGCTTAACCACTCACAGCAGGCTCCCGCCCAGGCTAATTCCACCACTCGTAGCCAGTCCCAGGCTGCCCACTCTAGCGGCTCACCTTCGCTGACAAACTTATTCAGCACCGGCGCATAGGGGGAGTCTTCAAGCACATTACGCTGCCACTCTAACCGCTGAGCATTATCCATGGTCAGTAGTTCACGAGCTTCAATATCCCAGCGTTGGCGCTCGCCCTGGGCGCTTAACCACAGGATGACCTCTAGCAGCTGTTCGCGGTCGTGAACCTGCCAAATACGCTCTAACCACTCTGGTGCATCGGGCCAGTCGATGGCATTGGCTGGGTAGCTCATCACCGGCCTGAACAGCGCACATAGCCGCCACGGCTGAGCAGCAGGCATTTGCGGCCATAGCGACTTAAGCTCAGGCAAAGTTAACAACGCTTGTTCAAGCGTCTCCCAGGTAATGCCTTCGCCTTCACTCTCCAGGTCAGCTAACGCTTGGCAGGCATCAATAAAACGGTCGTCGGCACCGGTTTCCCAGCCCTTTGCGCCTAGTGCTCGGCGTAAATCACCAAGCCAAGCCCGCAGGTCACTGTACTCAGAGGTAATTCGCCGGGTTACGTGGTGGGCCCAGTTGGTGGCTTCTGCCTGAGTTAGCCACCCCGCTGCGCCCGCCAGCGCTGCCCACTCAAGTGTGCCTAAAAGCCGGTCGGCCTCACCTGGGGGCGCACCCAAGCCGTGGAAAAGCTGGTCGGCCAGATCGCCCCGGTGGGCAATACCTAACTGCAGCAGGCGCTGTTCAGCCGCCACTGCATCCACCGCCAGCGGGTGTGGAGTAAACGCCCAATCACACAGCACCAGCTGTTGGGCCCACCAGGCATTCAGCGCGTCGACCAAAAGACACCTCGAAGAAGCAGAAAGCGATCAATGAAAGCCAAACAAAATGAAGCAGCCCTAATCAGGCTGCTAAAAGTTGCATAGTGTAACGGAAACTTGTGCCAAGACCGATAGCAACGCCACAAAACAACACTGCCCGACACAAAGGCCGGGCAGCGCATATAGGACAGGCTGTGTGGCGCTAAGCGCTTTTGACTTTACTGATGACCCATAGCAAAACGACTGCACCAACGGTCGCCGTCACCAGCGAGCCGATAAAACCACCGGCTTGAAGCCCTAAGAGGCTGAACAGGAAGCCGCCAACCAACGCACCAATAATACCGACACCTATATTACCCAGCACACCGAAACCGCCGCCGCGCATGATATTGCCAGCAATCCAGCCAGCTAAACCACCAATAATCAGCCATGCAATAAAGCCCATAGTGCCTCCTTGATATTCACTTTACTTGGGGTTTTACCCATCTATTCTAGCTGCTTCATCTCGCCAGCTGTTTTACCTACGCATCGCGCTTGTCCTAACATAGCACACAGCGCTACTGTTCGGCGCACCGGATGCTTGCTCTCTATAAAGGAAACCCCATGATCCCCGATTCTCTCAAACAGCTCCTTAACAACGTAGACGGCCAGCAACAGGCCAGCTGGCAAGGGCGTGAGGTAGTGCTGTTCAAGATGGCCTGGGGGGAAATGGTGATCAGCCTTCAGGGTGCGCAGGTCCTGCATTTTCAACCCACAGGCGATGACAACTGGCTATGGGTCACGCCCACTCCACAAGCGCTGCCTGGTGCCATCCGTGGCGGCATCCCACTTTGTTGGCCGTGGTTTGGAGACGAGCGTTATGCCGATGAAAGCCCTGAACGTGATGGCCCCTTTCACGGCCTTGCCCGCCATGCCCAGTGGCGTCTAGAAGCCGTGGATGAGCACGCCGAAGGCATCGAAGTTCACCTCTCACCCGCAAAGCGTCTGCATAGCGTATTGACGGCTCGGGTGGTTATTCAAGCCAACGCCCAACGGCTGAATGTCGAGCTGATTAGCGAAAACGTTGGCGACACGCCGATTAAAACTAGCGGCGCGCTGCATACCTACGTAGCCGTTGCCGATACCCACCAGTGCCATCTGGAAGGGCTAGCGGGCGCGCGCTACTTAGATAAGCTGCGCGATTTTGCTGAAGATGAGCAACAAGGAACACTGGCCGTTCGTGGCGAAGTTGACCGCATTTATCATACCAATGAAGCCGTACTGCTTAACGATGGCAGGCGAAGCCTACGCATTGCCAAACAGTCCAGCGACTCTACCGTCGTATGGCACCCCGACAGCGAGCTACCTAGCGACACCCCCGCCGAGTCAGCTCGCCACTTTCTCTGTGTAGAAGCGGCGAATACCCGCCTAGATCCGGTTTGGCTGGTGCCTGGCGCACAGCACCTGCTAGGTACGACATTAAGCCGCGGCTAATTCGTGTTTTAGCAATCACTTGCACATCAATAACTTGGTAATGTAGCGATACCGATAGATGCCATACAACTCAGACAAGGAGCTTCCATGAATCCTCAAGACCTGCTTGAGGCAGCCACGCTTGTGTTTAACCTAGTGGGCATGGTGGTGTGCTTGGTTGGCCTAACGCTAGCCCAAAAGATGTCACGCAAATGGCCAGGCTATGTGATCGCAGTGATAGGCTTCCAAATTGCAACGATGCCGATGTTCTATCAGTTAGTGCTCATGCTGCGGCACTAGCCGCTATGCTGGGAGCACTCCCCCTAACTTTGTGATGCCTACGAGGCCTGTTTTATGCGCCAGCCGTTAAGCCGCGAATTGAGCAATTTATTAGAGCGGGGACGCGATCGGCAGTTGCGGCTGGCGGTCACGGGACTATCTCAAGCAGGAAAAACTGCGTTCTTAACCTCGTTAGTGAATCAGTTACGCCACGCAGGAGTGGAAGCGCAACTTGATTTATTACCGGTCGCTCGCGAAGGCCGTTTACTGGGTGCGCAGCGGCTGAACCAACCAGACCTCGGTGTGCCACGCTTTCCCTACGACCCTGGCATGGCCGCACTTCGTGATACCCCACCCCGCTGGCCTGAGCCGACCCGCGGCATTAGCGAGCTACGCTTACAGCTACGCTACCGGCCCGCCCAGCAGGGCTGGCTGACGCCAGACATCGCCCACTTAACCCTTGACCTATTTGACTACCCCGGCGAGTGGCTGCTGGATCTCCCCCTGCTACAGCACGACTTTTATAGTTGGTGCCACGCCCAGGCGCAGCTTGAAGGGCCACATAGGAAAGCGCTATTTAGCGAATGGTTAACCGAGATAGAACACCTTGACCCCACCGCTGAAGCCGATGAAGCCCAACTCGCCACGCTTGCAGAAGCCTACGCCCAAGGCCTGCGGCGCGCCAAGCAAGCGGGGTTTTCAGACCTGCAGCCCGGGCGTTTTTTACTACCAGGAGAGCTAGATGGCGCGCCGGTGCTGCAGTTTTTCCCGCTACCCGCGCTTCGCACCCCCAAAGAGACCCTGGAAGCACTGCCTAACACCAGCGTTTACGCCACTTTAGCAACGCGTTTTCGCTACTACCAGCAGCAGGTGGTACGGCCTTTTTACCGCGACCATTTCCGTCGCTTTGACCGCCAAATTGTGCTGGTCGATGTACTTGGCGCGCTTAATGCCGGCCCAGAGCGTTTTGAAGACCTTTCTAGGGCGCTGCGCCAGCTGATGCAGAGCTTTGATTACGGCAAGCGCAGTCTGCTGACGCGTCTGTTTGCGCCCAAAATTGACCGGCTCGCCATTGCCGCCACCAAAGCCGACCACGTCACCCCCGACCAGCACGGCAATGTGGTACTACTACTAGAAGCACTGCTAGCCGAGCCCCTCAAAGACCTACGCTTTGCCGACATTCCGGTGAAGGCATTGTCACTAGCCGCCATACGCGCCACCGATGCCAGGGAAGTACTCCACGAAGGCAAGCGCACGCCCGCGCTAAAAGGCACGACGCTTGAAGGTGAAGAGGTGCTGGTCTACCCAGGCGATGTCCCGAGTCGCCTGCCGAAAGCCGACTTCTGGCAGCAGCAAGGATTTGATTTCCCTAGTTTCCGCCCCATGGCGACCGATGCAGAGGCGCTTTCGCACATTCGTATGGACGCCGCCATCGACTGGCTGATTGGAGATAAACTGAAATGAGTACCCCGCAGCCACGTCGGCACTTCACGCTAGATGAGACACCGAAGCATGCGCCCTCCTCAGAACCCCTACGCCAGCGCGAAACCTTTGCCGCCACCGAGCCTCATCAGCCACTAACCCCCCAAGCAGAGCTAAAAGCGTTGCCCGAGGCAAGCCTAGGCACGCCCCGCAAGCGACGCTGGGGGCTAATGTTTGCGCTGGTGGGCGGTGCCACATTGGGCGCCGTAGAGTTAGCCACAGGCATTCCCGCAGCGCTTTCCCAATCTCAGTGGATGAGCATGGCCTGGCAGCTCTTTGGTATTAGCCTCATTGGCCTAGGCGGTGTCTCCCTGCTTAAAGAGCTTGGTCGCCTGCGCCGCTTGAAGCGCCACGACACGCTACGAGCTGACCTTGCCGAACTGCCACAACGCTCTACCAAACAAGCCCAATCCATGGCAGAGCAGCTGAAGCGCCAACTAAAACTGAGCGATGACGACCCGCATTGGCTGGCGTTCCAACGGGCCTGCCAACCACACCACAGCGGTGAAGAGATACAGACATTACTGCGTTACCACTTGCTGGTGCCCCGCGACCGCGAAGCTCAGCGCCTAATTACCCGTATGTCCGGTGAAACCGCCATTATGGTCGCCATCAGCCCGCTAACCCTGGTGGATATGGCACTGGTGGCCTGGCGAAGCCTCGCCATGGTGGACCGGTTATGCCGCCTGTACGGCCTTGAACTTGGCTACGCCAGTCGCCTGCGGCTATTTCGCAACGTACTACACAACATGGCGTTTGCTGGTGCTAGCGAGCTCGCTACCGATGCCAGCATGGATATGCTCTCGCTGGATTTGGCAGGCAGGCTCTCCGCACGGGCGGGCCAGGGGCTAGCCACCGGGCTGCTCAGTGCCCGTTTAGGGTTACGCGCCCAACGCTTATGCCGCCCCGTGGCCTTTACCCCTGAAGAACAGCCTAAGCTCGCTGACCTCCGCCAAGACCTATGGCGACAAATCAAACGGCTGGATAAAGAAACGGCACCCGCCACTCGCCCTCACAATTAAGCGCATTTTATAAACTGCTACGGCCCCCCACAAAGTAGCGCTGAATGCCTTTGTGGGAGGCCAACCTATTTACGCCAAGCGCTGTTCAGTCTCGGCATCAAACAGCACAGCGCGGGCCATATCGACGCGTAGCGGCAAGCGTTCGCCTGGCGAAATTGCACATTTAGGCCCTACCCTGGCAGTGATTTCCTGCTCACCCAGCGGTAGGCGCAGCAGAATATCGGCACCGGTAGGCTCAACGACGCTTACCTTGGCCTCCATTAACGTCCCTTCCGCCTGCTCACTCAGCCGCACATCCTCTTCGCTGAAGTGTTCTGGCCGCAGCCCAAGAATAATCGGCTTATTCAGCTGTTCCACGAGCCCTGCTGCGTTGCGTTCAGAGGGCCATGGCAGCAGAACATCGTCTTCATCAGGGGTCGCAATACGCAGTGCATAGCCATCGCCCGTCGCTTCCAACGTTGCGCGAATAAAGTTCATCGACGGTGAGCCCATAAAGCCTGCGACGAACATATCAACTGGGTTGTTATACACCTCATCGGGACTGCCAAGCTGTAAGATATGACCATCGCGCATGACGGCAATACAGTCAGCCAGGGTCATTGCTTCAACTTGGTCATGGGTGACGTAAACAATCGTGGTGCCTAAGCGCTGGTGGAGCTTTTTAATCTCGGTGCGCATATCTACCCGTAGTTTTGCGTCCAGGTTTGATAGCGGCTCGTCAAATAGATACACCTTGGGTTCACGGGCCAACGCCCGCCCCATGGCCACCCGCTGGCGCTGGCCACCGGAAAGCTGGGCTGGCTTACGTTCCAGCAGGTGGGAGATTTGCAGCAGGTCGGCCACGCGCTCTACGGCAGCGACACGCTCAGCTTTGGGCACCTTGCGCATTTCCAGGCCAAAGCTGATGTTTTGCCGCACGGTCATGCTGGGATAAAGCGCGTAGGACTGAAACACCATGGCAATATCCCGCTCAGCAGGTGTGCGCCAAGTGACGTCTTCGCCGTCGATATAGATATTGCCGCTAGTCACCGGCTCCAGCCCGGCGATGGCATTCATCAGCGTGGATTTACCACAGCCAGATGGCCCCACCAAAATTAGGAACTCACCGGAGTCAATCGAAATACTGACATCTTTCAGCACCCGCTCGCTGCCGAACTCTTTGCGCACGTTGTGAATTTCTAACGCTGCCATAATGAAAATCCCATTGTAAAGCGACTGACAAACTCCACTTAGTTGGATCGGTCAAAAGCAGCCCGTAGCGGGGATCTTTCGCCATGGATGGGTTCACAGCGCCCCGCCGAGGGCTGCTTCTGACCGTCTAGAAATGGTTGCTGCCATTCACTTAGTTGTTATTAGCCTTTCACGGAGCCTGCCGTCAGCCCGCGCACGAAATACTTTCCGGCCAGCACATACACCACCAGCGTTGGCAGTGCTGCAATCATTGCGGCGGCCATATCGACGTTATACTCACGCACACCGGTGGACGTATTCACCAGATTGTTAAGCGCCACCGTCACCGGCTGGGTGTTATGGGCGGAAAACGCCACGCCGAATAAAAAGTCGTTCCAAATCTGGGTGAACTGCCAAATCACCGACACCACAATAATCGGCGCGGAAACCGGCAATAAAATGCGCCAGAAAATGCGGAAGAACCCCGCGCCATCCAGCTTCGCCGCCGAGACCAGTTCGTTAGGAACACCAACATAGAAGTTGCGGAAAAACAGCGTGGTAAAGGCGATGCCAAAGACCACATGAACCAAAATCAACCCTGCACGGGAGCTTGATAGCCCCAACCAACCCAAGGTTTGTGCCATAGGCAGCAGCACCACCTGAAACGGGATAAAGCAGCCAAACAGCATCAGCGCGAAGACCAACTCAGAGCCTTTAAAGCGCCATTTGGTCAGCGCATAGCCGTTTAGCGCCCCGACCGTGGTGGAGATCAACACCGCAGGAATCACAATCGCAAAAGAGTTCCAAAAATAGCCACCTACCCCTTCACAGCGCATACCGGTACACGCTTCTCCCCAAGCCTTTGCCCAGGGCTCAAAGGTTGGGTTTTGTGGCAGCGACAGGAGCGTCCCCGCGCTGATTTCACTCAACGGCTTGATGGAGGTCATCAGCATGACCACCAGCGGCAGGATATAAAACAGCCCCGCTACAATAAGTACGCCATAAAGCACGACACGCAACAGCCGTGCGGCGGGCGTTTGCCGACGAATCACGTTAGCCATGTTTGCGGCTCCTTAATTCGGAATAAAGATAAGGAATCAGGATGGCTAGCACGCCACCTAGCATTAACATGGCGCTGGCGGAGCCAAGCCCTATTTGGGCACGGTTAAAAGCGTGGGTGTACATAAAGGTGGCCGGTAGGTCGGTGGCGTAGCCAGGCCCGCCTCCGGTTAACGCTACCACTAAGTCAAAGCTCTTAATCGCAATATGGGCCAGAATCATCACCGCGCTGAACACCACTGGGCGCAGGCAAGGCATCACTACTCGCCAGTAGATGCGCGGCAAGCTGGCACCATCTAACTGAGCGGCTTTGACGATACTGTCATCGATACCGCGCAGCCCCGCCAAAAAGAGCGCCATCACAAACCCTGATGCCTGCCAAACCGCGGCAATTACCAGGGTGTAGATGGCCATATCCGGGTTCACGAGCCAGTCAAAGCGGAACGACTCAAACCCCCAGCTTTGCACCATCGCCTGGATGCCCAACTGGGGATTCAGCAGCCACTTCCACACCACGCCGGTGACGATAAACGACAGCGCCATGGGGTAGAGATAAATCGTGCGCAGCGCGCCCTCTTGGCGAATTTTTTGATCCAGCAAAATTGCCAGTAGCGCGCCAATCACCAAACAGATCACAATAAACAGCACGCCAAACACCATCAGGTTGGTAGAGGCTACCCACCAGCGGTCATTGGCCATCAGCCGCGCATACTGGCCAAAACCAACAAAGTCGTAGCTTGGTAGCATGCGTGAGCTGGTTAGAGAAAGCACAAAGGTCCACAGCATAAAGCCGTAAACAAAAAACAGAGACACCGCAACAGAGGGAGCAAGCACCAAACGGGGCAGCCAGGCTTGCAGCCAGCCAGACGCCGTTGGCCTCGCTGCAGTGCGCGTTGTGGATTCACTCATAAGGTAGTTCCTCGCCAGTCAGCCGCTCGCGCCGCCGTTGCAGCGGCGCGAATGTCGTCACTTATACAAAAGCACACGGTGGCTTAAAAAGAGGCGGTTTTGGCCGCATTGACCATGCGTTGGGCGGCCTGCTCAGCAGGCATAGTGGTATCGTTGAAGTAGTTGGTCACAACATCAAAAATCGCTCCCTGAACGTCCGCGCGCACCGCCATCCCGTGAGCCATGCTGGGCACCAGGCCACCCTCATCAGCGGTGCGTTGGAAATCAGCCAGTGACTGCTGGGCACAGCGATCAAACTCACTCATATCCAGGTCGGGGCGGGCAGGAATGGAACCTTTAGCGAGGTTAAAGGCTTCCTGGAAGGTCGGCTCTAACACCAAGCGCGCCAGGGTTTGCTGGGCATCGCGTTCAGCATCGTCGGTAACACGGAACATTGCCAGGCTGTCGATATTAAACGTAAACGCGTTTTCAGTGCCGGGGGCTGCGGCGCACAAATAGTCTTCACCGGCTGTAAGACCTGCGGCAGTGAACTCCCCTTTTGCCCAGTCGCCCATTAGCTGAAAACCTGCAACGCCTTCAATCACCATGGCGGTGGCAATATTCCAATCGCGGCCTGACATACCTTGATCCATCAACTCGCGCAGACGCTTAAAGTCTTCAAGCGCAGCAATCATCTGTTCCCCACCCAGGGCTTCAGGGTCTAGTTCCACCAGCGCTTGCTGATAAAACTCGGTGCCTTGACTACCCAGTACGACACTTTCAAACACCGTGGCGTCTTGCCACGCTTGGCCGCCATGGGCTAGCGGTACAAAACCAGCCTCGCGAATGGCTTCACCTGCGGTAAATAGCTCCTCAAGCGTGGTAGGCATCTCAACGCCTGCCGCTTCTAGCACATCGGGATTGGCCCACAGCCAGTTAACGCGGTGAACGTTGACCGGTACGGCAACATAGTGGCCGTCATGGCGCATGATATCGGCAACCGTCTCGGGCAGTAGGTCGTTCCAGCCTTCGGCGGTGGCGACGTCGTCTAAATCACCTAACAGGCCAAGCTCGCCCCACTCCTGAATTTCAGGGCCCTTGATTTGTGCGGCGGAAGGCGGGTTGCCCGACATTGCACGAGACTTAAGTACCGTCATGGCGGTTTCACCACCGCCACCAGCCACGGCAAAATCCTGCCAGCCATAGCCTTCAGCTTCCATTAACTCTTTGAGAACGTTTGCCGCGCGGGCTTCACCGCCGGATGTCCACCAGTGCAGCACCTCCACTTCGTTGGCCTCGGTGGCACTGGCCGCCATGGTGGTGCCAGCCGCCAGAGCTAACGCGAGTGCGGATTTTTTAAACATGGGCACGTTAAAAATGGGCATATTGATGATCGGCATGAATAGCTCCTGCTGTTGTTATTGTGCTTATGAGATGTCGTTACTGATGATGATCGACTGAACGACTCACAGCAGAGTACGCCACCCAGGCACACAACGGGAGTTACCGAGTCCTGCATAGTCTTGGCCGTTTGTTACTAGTGTTAGTGGTTTATTACAAACCTGTAATACTTGTTTGGCGTGGTAGCGTTAACGTGGCCACTAGCCCCCCTTCTGAATGGTTAGATAAGACAATATCGCCCCCATGGGCGCGGGCAATATGCCTAGCAATGCCAAGCCCTAGGCCGCTTCCACCGGTGTAACGGCTTCGAGAGACTTCCAGGCGCACAAAAGGTGAAAACACCCGGTAAAGCTGCGCATCAGGAATGCCGGGGCCATTATCATGAATGCGCAACGTCACAATCCCCGCCTGCTCTTCCAGCGTGACGGTCGCTTTCTGCCCATAAAAAACCGCGTTTTCCAGCAGGTTTGCCAAGCAGCGTTTTAGCGCCAGTGGCTTAACAGTCAGTGGTAATACGTTTCCACAGAGAGATACTTCTCCACCATGTAAACGCAGCGCTTCGGCAATCTCCAACACCAGCGCGTTAAGATCCGTGGGTTGTGGCTCTTCATGCAGGTCCAGTCCTTTTGCTGAGGCCAGTGCGCCTTTGACCAGCTCACTTAGCTCATCAAGCGAGGCACAAAAACGTTCACGCTGGACGGGGTCATCGAGCATTTCAGCCCGCAGCCGCAACCGTGTAATGGGGGTTTTAAGATCATGGGAAATCGCCGAAAACAGACGCTCGCGCTCATCAATCTGTTCACGAATACGCCGCTGCATCCGGTTAAAGGCCACCGCAGTGGCGGCCACTTCTTTAGGGCCGCTCTCTTTGAGTGGCGGACTATCCAAATCATCGCCCAGCTGGCGTGCCGCTTTTGAAAGCCGCGCCAACGGGCGAGTCACACTGGTAATGCCCAGTAGGGAAAGCGCTAATACGCTGAGCAGCACCAACACGCCAACCAATAAACGCTCTTCAGACAGCCAGCGATAGCCGCTAAAAATATCCGGTACGCCCAGCAGTGTGGCCACGTAAAGCCAGGTGTCAGGCGCCAGCTCCAGTTGCACCACTAAGATAGGTGGAGACAGTGGCTCCATTAACAAACTGTGCTGCCCCCAACGGGGTGGTAAATCATAAAGCAGCACTTCGTTATTGAAGACACGCAAGGTTTCCGGGCGGGAAAACTCCACCACCACATCGTCAATGGAGAGTTGTTGGGTCAAGATAGCGCGTACATTGTCGACCACCACCTCTTTTTCCGGGCCGCTGCCAATATCTTCGACGGGAATACGCCGTTCGTTAACGCTGACGAAGAAGCGCGTGCCCCCCATGCTACGCAGCTGATCCAGTACAATGTGGCGGTAATCTACCGGCAGCGAACGGAAAAACCGCATAGTCGAGGCAATACTGAAAGCCATATTGCTAGAAAGCTCATCTAACTGTTCCAGCTGGCTGGCCCGCACCTGGGAAGTCCATAGCGCATAGCTGGCCGCTTGAGCAGCCAGAACCCCTGCAATCATGATGATAACAAAGCGCCCGCGTAGACTGCTGGGTAACCAGCATGCGAGTTTTCGCTTTACGCCTTTCACGAAGCGGGTTCAACCATGGCGGTCAGCACATAACCAGCCCCACGCACGGTACGAATCAGCTGAGAGTGCTGCGCATCTTCCCCCAACCGCTGGCGCAAGCGGCACACATGTACGTCAATCGAGCGATCCAGCGGTGGTGCTTCACGACCGCGGGTCAATGCGTAGAGATCATCGCGGGTAATGACCGTGGCAGGCCGCTCCAGAAACACCTGTAATAGCTGAAAATCTGCGCCGGAAAGTGCGGTACGAATGCCTTCTTGGTCGATCAGTTCGCGGGTCATGCGGTCAAGTTGCCAGTCGCCAAACCGCACCCAGCGAGCCTCTTGGGCTGTCGCGACAGTTGCTGCAGGACGGGCTCGGCGCAGCACCGCTTTAATCCGCGCCAGCAGCTCGCGAGGATTAAAGGGCTTAGCGATATAGTCGTCAGCGCCTAATTCGAGCCCCAAAACACGGTCAGTATCATCGGCACTGGCGGTAAGCATAACAATCGGTATATCGCTGGTTTTGCGCAGCTCTCGGCAGATGGTAAAACCATCATCTCCCGGCATCATAACGTCAACAATCAACAAGTCTGGCGTTTGCTTGGCCAGTTGCTGATACAGCGAATCCGCCCCGTCGGCGGTCAACATGTGATAACCGTGACGCCCTAAATAGTCTGCCAGTAGTTCGCGAATTTCCAAGTCGTCATCAACGACCATCAAAGTAGCTGGCGTGGTAGTCATGGTAGCAAAGCGCCCCTGGGTTAATATCACTCGTTATTATCGTTGTCGGGGCTAAATGATGGTGGAGTGGCCACCCTATCGCAAGCGGTCATCGACCAAGGTGGCAGCGCGAAGCGTTTGTTACAGCCCAAAGCGCTGTTTCAGCCACTCGGCAACGGCGGCTTCGCCATGGTGGCCGATACGTTCAGCCCCCTTTATACGATCAAATAGCGCCGGGTGGGCATTGGCCATTACCTGAGCCTCCCCTGCCAGGTTAAGCATTTCGGTATCGTTCAGGTTATCGCCAAAGGCCAAACACTCTGCCGGAGTCAGCTTTAACGTTTCCAGCAGCGCCGTTAAGGCCACGCCTTTATTGATGCCACCGGCCATGATTTCCAGAGCATCCGTGGTGGAGTAAGTAATATGTAAACTCTGCCCACATGCTTGATGGGCCTGCGCTTCCAGTTGCGCTAATGAATCTGGGTCGCCCAAATAGAGCACTTTACCAACGCCCTTGGCATCCATCTCTTCCGGCGGTACGACCTCGTAAGTAAAGCCAGTCGACGCATGCAATGACAATAGATGTGGTGCCTCGGCATCGACATGCCAACCGTTTTCACGGTAAAGGCTGAGCCGCACCTGGGGCGGACGCGGCAGCTGAATAAGTGTTTCGGCATGGGCTGGTTCAAGATGCGTCGCGCTCAACAGCGTGCCAGCAGGGTCATGAGTATAAGCCCCGTTGGTGCTGATTAAATGAGCGGGGATGTTCAGTTGATCACGAAATACCCGCATATCGTTGTAATGGCGGCCAGACGCCAACGCGACATGATGCCCCTGTTCCGCTAGCGCGCGCAGCACGTCAATTGTGCTCTGGTGCAGCCGGTGGTCACTGCCTAACAGCGTGCCATCAAGGTCGGAAACAATCAGCCGCGGTGTCATAAGCGCTCCTCGTTAAACAATGGATCAGCAGCCCTGGGTAGACTTCAGCTTAACCGATTCAACGAAGCACGGGTAAGTCATTGACCTGCCGTTGAGGATCCAACTTCCCCACGGAGGGTAATTGGCGCAGCCAGTGGGAATCCGTATAGTGTCAGCCTACTCTCGCCAACTGATTGAGCACATGCTTCAAAACAACTCCCTGCTTGCCCAGCTCAAGCAACAGATTCGTCAAACCACCCCACGCGCCGAAGGGGTGATAAAAGCCACCGATAAAGGGTTTGGATTTCTAGAAACCGACGACGGTGAATCCTATTTCGTACCACCGCCCGCCATGAAGCAAGTGCTTCACGGTGATCGCGTAGAAGCCGTCATCCACGAAAACGGTGACAAGAAGTCCGTTGAGCCGGAAAAGCTGATTGAAGCTGGGCTGGATCGGTTTGTTGCCCGTGTGCAGAAGCGCGAAGGCCGTCTCGCCGTTGTACCCGATCACCCCTCGATTAAAAACGTTCTCAAATCGCGCATTAAGAACAGCCTTGATGAAGCCACCATTGCTGATGGCGACTGGGTTGTGGCGCGACTGGTGCGTCATCCGCTGAAAACCGACGACCGTGCCTTTTTTGCCCAAATTGATGAGCTGGTCGCCAAGAGCGATGACCCCGCCGTGCCGTGGCGCGTTACCCTGGCCCGCCATGCGCTGGAGCAAGAGTGCCCCGATGCTGGCACCGACTGGCCGCTGATCGATGAAGGCCTTACCCGTGAAGACTTAACCGCAACGCCCTTCTTCACTATCGACGGTGAAAAAACCCGCGATATGGATGATGCGCTGCACATCTCCCAACGCGCCGAAGGTGGCTGGCGGTTAAGCGTAGCAATCGCCGACCCCACCGCTTACGTGGAAGAGGGCCATGCGGCGGATTTAGAAGCCCGCACCCGCGCCTTCACCGTTTACCTGCCCGGCCAAAACGTCACCATGTTGCCGGAGCAGTTAGCGGATGATCTTTGCTCACTATGGGAAGGCCAGGAGCGCCCTGCCCTCGCCTGTACGCTGGACATTAACGCCGACGGCAGCCTGGGCGATTACCGCTTCTTCGCGGCGAATGTAAAATCCCATGCCAAACTCGCCTATGATAGCGTTTCCGACTGGATTGAAGGTCAAGGCGAGTGGGCACCAGCCGATGATGTTGCCGAACAGCTTACTGCCCTACGTGAGCTAACCGAAGCGCGTACCGCTTGGCGCAACGAGCACGCACTGGTATTTAAAGACCGCCCCGACTACGTGTTTGATCTCGATCCCGCTGGCAACGTGCTGGCCGTGCGCACCGAAGAGCGCCGCATAGCCAACCGCATGATCGAAGAGTCAATGATTGTCGCCAATGCCTGCTGTGCGGACTTCCTGGCACAACATATCGGCCACGGCATCTTCAATGTGCATCGCGCGTTTGAGCCGGAAAAAGCCGAGGCCGCTCAGGAGTTCCTGGCAGGCCAAGAGATTGTGGTTGAGCGCGAAGCGCTAACCGAGCTTGCCCGCTACACCGAGCTTAAGCGCGCCCTGGAAAGCCGCGATGACGCTTGGCTAGATGCACGCCTACGCCGCTTCCAAGGGTTTACCAGCATGTCGGCCCAGCCTGGCCCGCATTTCGGCTTAGGGTTGGCTGCCTACGCTACTTGGACATCACCCATCCGTAAGTATGGCGATATGGTCAACCACCGCTTGATCAAGCGCGTGCTAAAAGGGGAACAGGCCCCCGCCGAGGCCACCCAGCAGCTCACCGAGCAGCTCACTGAACGCCGACGCCTGAACCGTATGGCCGAGCGCGACGTGAAAGATTGGCTCTACGTGCGTTACCTAACGCCTGCCGCACAGAACCAGGACACCTTTGAGGCCGAGATCATGGCCATCAACCGTGGCGGCATGCGCGTTCGCCTGTTGGAAAATGGCGCAACAGCGTTTGTACCTGCGCCTTTAATGCACAGCGACCGCAGCAAAGTGGTGATTGACGATAAAGAGGGCCGTATCCAGATCGAAGGCGAAGAGCGCTACAAGCTTGGCGACCCGCTTCGCGTGGTGCTCACTGAGGCCCGTGAAGAGACACGCTCGCTGGTGGCAAAACCTGCTGTTTGAGCCTGTCCTTCTAAGTCATGCTTGATGTAACCAACAACGGCACCCTAAGGTGCCGTTGTTGGTTCTGTGCGGTATCAAGCATCAAGTCTGCTAGTGTTGAAAGAAGAATCTCAGCATTTCTTTGGTGGCATCTGGCCCCTTTGGATCGGTATAGCTCCCCTGGGCACTGCCTCCCGCCCAAGCGTGTCCCGCCCCTTTTATCCGCCACTGCTCCAAGCGGGGTTTGCCTGCCGCATCGTGGTACGTAGTACGCGTGTAGGCATGACCTTTGGCCTCCTGTCCTTGCTCCACCGTCGCCCCTGTTTGACGCGATACGCTGAACTGAGCAGCAATACGGTCGGCGTTACTGGGGTGTACGGTTGTATCCCGATCACCATGAAAAATAATCGCAGGTACGTCAGATAACCAACGGGCTCCTTTGGCTTTATTACCG
Source organism: Halomonas sp. GFAJ-1 (assembly GCA_002966495.1). Lineage (NCBI taxonomy): Bacteria > Pseudomonadati > Pseudomonadota > Gammaproteobacteria > Oceanospirillales > Halomonadaceae > Halomonas > Halomonas sp. GFAJ-1. Next base: position 1,859,358 of record CP016490.1, on the reverse strand, counting down.
CCACCAAGTGGCCCAGTGCCACCTTGCATAGCGCCAAGAGCATCAGGAAGGCTTTGAGCAGCGCCGTGAGGAAGCCCAGAGTGTACGCCCACCGCTGCAAACAGATCCGGATACGTCATAGCCAACGTTGTCGCCATGGCTGCGCCTGCCGAGAGCCCTGCCACATACACGCGGCTTTCATCGAGCCCATGAGTATCGATGATTTGCCGCGTCATGCCCGCCAGAATCGCTGGCTCACCGCCTTCGCGCTGCTGATCTTCAGCTTTGAACCAGTTCCAGCATTTAGAGCTATTGGCACTCATCGGCTGAGCCGGATAGAGCACGCAACACAGCTGCTCTTCAGCCAGCCGGTTCATATCGGTGCCTGAAGCAAAGTCATCAGGGTTCTGCGTACAGCCATGAAGCATGACCACCAGCGGCAACGCTTGGCCATGGTAGCCACTGGGTATATACAGTTTGTAATCACGCGTACCCACAGGGTTAGAAAAACGCCCGGCAGTGAACGCGCCCGGCTTTGGCTCCTCGGTGGCGTGCTCGGGCTGTGCTAAGTTCCCTCGAAACGTCATCCACTTTTCCCGCCATTCAGCTGGCATCTTAATATCGCTTGCCGAGAAGACTCCAGCTATCGGCTCAGCAGACTCTGGCTCTGGCCCTGGCTTCGATATCGTCACGTCTTCGTCGATGACCTGGCAGGTTCCGTCAAAAATACTCCCGCCCTGGTAAGGGCTATCCGGCGTTTCTTCACCTTTCATTTCAGGCATTGCGCCCTGAAGGAGAGTCATGGCTTCGTTCAACTTACCCGCGCGGGTGAGTCGTGTTGCTTCTTCCATTCGCTTCGTCATGGTGGCGCTAATCATGATCAATGCCCCTATTCACCTAAGCGGTGGTTAATGATTCAGTGGATTCGATCTGCCAAAGCGGCCTTCACCGCTTTACTGGCATGCAGGGCGCCTAGTACCACCACGGATTCAATAGTAGCAAGAGCAAGCTCCGGCGTTACGTCATCAGCAATGCAGGCCATACCCAAAACCTGAATCTGCAATTTCTCACCTGCTGACTGCAGCGCTTCAAGATCCGAGCGGCTGTAGTTTTCAAGTCCCAATACGAACGCCTTGCGGGTTACGGTTTCCTTCACCACCTCGGCATGAGTCGCCAATTGATTACGAATGGCCGTGCGAATTAGATCGGTACGGTTGGAGTAAAACCCCTCCTGAACCAGTAGATCGATTTGCCCTAAATCGACGACCCCCAAATTAATGGTGATCTTCTCGCTGGCGTCGCCGGTCTTACGGCGAAGTTCATGAACGCTCATGGGTGATCCTCGTTGCGCCCAGCATTGGGCTTGATAGCCAAAAAAACATCCAAATAGATTCCATATACCATCTATATGGATGTTATATTAGATCAAAGCACGTAATAGTCAAGGTGCGAGCAACTGGAAAACGGGTCTAAGCGTGCTTGAAAGGAGAAGCTGCCCAGGAGATGGGAAAGACATTGCGGAATGAAGCGCAAAAAAAAGAGCACCCGAAGGTGCTCTTTTTAACTTGCTTGGTAAAGCGAGTGCTTACCAGCCAGTCACTTCTTTCAGCGCGTCGCCGATTTGTGCCAAAGAACGCACGGTTTTAACACCAGCGTCTTCAAGAGCAGCAAACTTCTCGTCGGCTGTACCTTTGCCGCCCGAGATGATCGCGCCCGCGTGGCCCATACGCTTGCCAGGAGGTGCAGTTACACCGGCAATGTAGGAAACCACAGGCTTGGAAACGTTGGCTTTGATGTAGGCAGCTGCTTCTTCTTCAGCGGTACCACCGATCTCACCAATCATCACGATCGCTTCGGTTTTCGGGTCTTTCTCAAACATCTCAAGGATGTCGATGAAATTAGAACCCGGAATCGGGTCGCCGCCGATGCCCACACAGGTAGACTGACCGAAACCGTGATCAGTCGTCTGCTTAACGGCTTCGTAGGTCAGGGTGCCTGAACGAGACACGATACCGACTTTGCCCGGCTGGTGAATGTGACCCGGCATAATGCCGATTTTACATTCGCCTGGGGTGATAACACCGGGGCAGTTCGGGCCGATCAGGCGTACGCCCAGCTCGTCGCATTTTACTTTTGCTTCAAGCATATCCAGCGTGGCGATACCTTCGGTGATGCACACGATTAGCTTGATGCCCGAATTAGCGGCTTCAAGAATCGAGTCTTTACAGAACGGTGCCGGAACGTAAATCACGCTAGCCTCTGCACCGGTTTTCTCAACCGCTTCTTTCACGGTGTTGAAAACAGGCAGGCCCAGGTGCGTTTGACCACCTTTGCCCGGCGTAACGCCACCGACCATCTGCGTGCCGTAGGCAATCGCCTGCTCGGAGTGGAACGTGCCCTGGCCACCGGTGAAACCTTGGCAGATGACCTTGGTGTTCTTATCGATCAGGATGCTCATTACTTGCCCTCCGCCGCTTTAACGACCTGCTGAGCCGCGTCGGTCAGACTGGTAGCAGCGATGATGTTCAGACCGCTAGACGCTAATTTTTCAGTGCCCAGCTCGGCGTTGTTACCTTCCAGACGTACCACAACCGGTACGTTAACACCGACTTGTTCAACGGCACCGATGATGCCTTCAGCAATCATGTCGCAGCGAACGATACCGCCGAAGATGTTAACCAGAACGGCTTTAACGTTGTCGTCAGACAGGATGATCTTGAACGCTTCTGCTACGCGCTCTTTGGTCGCGCCGCCGCCTACGTCCAGGAAGTTAGCGGGCTTGCCGCCACTCAAGTTGACGATGTCCATGGTACCCATGGCCAGGCCAGCACCGTTAACCATGCAGCCGATGTTGCCATCAAGTGCTACGTAGTTAAGCTCCCACTTCGCTGCATCGGCTTCACGAGAGTCTTCCTGGGAAGGATCGCGCATCGCTTGCAGGTCTGGGTGGCGGTACAGCGCATTGCTGTCGAGGCCCAGTTTGGCGTCGAGGCAGTGCAGATTGCCTTCGTCGGTCACAACCAGCGGGTTGATTTCCAGCAGGGCCAAGTCTTTTTCATGGAATAGCTTGGACAGACCCAGGAAAATCTTAGTGAACTGCTTAATCTGGTCGCCTTTTAGGCCCAGCGCAAACGCTAACTCGCGCGCCTGGTAGGGCTGTGCGCCAACCAGCGGATCAATCTCTGCTTTAAGAATCTTTTCCGGCGTCTCTTCAGCAACCGTCTCGATTTCTACACCACCTTCGGTAGAGGCCATAAAGACCACACGGCGGGTAGTACGGTCTACCACTGCGCCAAGGTAGAGCTCATCGGCGATGTCAGTGCAGGTCTCAACCAAAATCTTGGCAACTGGCTGACCTTTTTCGTCAGTTTGGAACGTTACCAGATTTTTACCCAGCCACTGCTCGGCAAACGCTTTCGCTTCAGCTGGATCTTTAATCAGCTTAACGCCGCCCGCTTTACCACGGCCACCAGCGTGAACTTGGGCTTTAACAACCCACATGTCGCCGCCGATTTTTTTACACGCTTCTTCCGCTTCTTCGGGGGTGTCCACGGCAAAGCCTTTGGACACTGGCAGACCATAATCAGCAAACAGCTGTTTGCCTTGATACTCGTGAAGGTTCATCGATTCATGCCATTGGTTGCATGTGACTCGAACGATGACTAGTTGCTTTGAAAGAACTGGTCATCCCCGTTCTTTTGATCCTTGTGTTTCATTACAAGGCCAAAAGTGTGGCGCCACCTAGTAGGTGGCGCTTCGTTATTACTTACTGGATTATTTACGCTTCTTGCGGTTAGCCATATGAATCGCATGGCCTTCTACCGCAAGCGCTGCTTCGTGCACCGCTTCCGACATAGTCGGGTGCGCATAGCAGGTTAAGGCCAGGTCTTCAGCACTAGAGCCAAATTCCATGGCAATCACGCCTTGGGCAATCATTTCACCCGCGTGCTGGCCAACGATGTGCATGCCAAGGATACGGTCAGTTTCCGCATCAGCGATGATCTTGGCGCTGCCTTCGGTGGCATTGTTAGCCATTGCACGACCGCTTGCCGCAAAGGGGAAGCTGCCCGTTTTTACTTCGATGCCTTTGGCTTTGGCATCTTGCTCAGTCATACCCACCCACGCCACTTCCGGGAAGGTGTAAATCACATTCGGGATCGTGTCGTAGTTCATCTCGGCTTTGTGGCCTGCGATGATGTCGGCGACCATAATGCCTTCTTCAGATGCCTTGTGTGCCAGCATGGGACCACGCACACAGTCACCAATGGCGTAAACGCCGGGCACATTCGTGCGGCACTGGTCGTCAACGAAGATGAAGCCGCGCTCGTCAAGCTCGACGCTAACACCGTCAGCAATCACGCCTTTGGTGTATGGGCGGCGGCCAACGCAAACGATCAGCTTGTCGAACGTCATTTCCTGTTCGCCGTTGCCGTCGGTGTATTTGACGATAACTTCTTCACCATTAACTTCCGAACCGGTCACACGGGCGCCCAGTTTAATGTCCATGCCCTGCTTTTTAAGCAGTTTTTGGGTCTCTTTGGCGATCGCCGTATCAACCATCGGCAGGAAGGCGTCCATCGCTTCCAGAACGGTCACTTCAGAACCTAAACGGTTCCAAACGCTGCCAAGCTCCAGGCCAATAACGCCAGCGCCGATAACGCCAAGACGCTTCGGCGTTTCTTGGAATTCCAGCGCGCCGGTGGAGTCAACAATTAGGCCTTCGGTTAGCGGCGTCGGCGGAATTTCAACCGGCACAGAGCCTGCTGCAATGACGATATTATCGGCGTCATAGGTAGTAGCGTTGCCATCTAAGCCTGTTACTTCGACTTGCTTACCGGAAACCACTTTACCGGTACCTTCAATAGCGGTAACGCCGTTAGCCTTAAACAAACCAGAGATGCCGCCGGTCAAGTTCTTAACGATCTTGTCCTTGCGAGCCATCATCTTTTCGACGTCCATGGTGACGTCGCCTGCCTGGATACCCATATCGTCGAAGTCGTGCTTGGCTTCGACGAACTTGTGTGAGGCTTCAAGCAATGCTTTAGACGGGATACAGCCTACATTCAAGCAAGTACCGCCGTGGACGACATTGCCTTCTTTACCGATCCATTTCTCAACGCAGGCGGTTTTGAGGCCCAGTTGCGCAGCGCGAATAGCGGCAACATAACCACCAGGGCCTGCACCAATAACGATCACGTCAAACTTGTCAGCCATGTTGGCTCCTTTAGCATGGTTGCCTCTGCCCGATTGGTTTAAACCGGGCTAGAGGCAGTGTGCGATTGCATAAGAACGTTAGTTAAAAACAGAGCACATTGACGCGCTTTGTTAAACGTCCAGCAACAGGCGTGCAGGATCTTCAAGTAACTCTTTGATAGTTACCAGGAAACGCACTGCGTCTTTACCATCAATCATACGGTGGTCGTACGAGAGCGCCAGGTACATCATTGGGCGAATCTCGACCTTACCGTTTACCGCCATCGGGCGATCCTGAATCTTATGCATGCCCAGAATTGCGGTTTGTGGCGGGTTGATGATCGGCGTCGACATCAGCGAGCCGAAGGTACCACCGTTAGTGATAGTAAAGGTGCCGCCGATCATGTCGTCCATGCCCAGCTTGCCGTCACGACCACGCTTACCGAAGTCCATGATGGTCCGCTCGACATCGGCAATTTTCATGCTGTCAGTATCACGTAGTACCGGAACCACCAAACCGCGATCAGTAGATACAGCAACGCCGATATCTTGATAGCCGTGGTATACAATGTCGGTACCGTCGATAGAGGCGTTGACATCCGGGAAGCGCTTGAGCGCTTCAGAAGCGGCTTTAACAAAGAAGCCCATGAAGCCCAGCTTAATATCGTGAGCTTTTAAGAACGTATCTTTGTACTGAGCACGCAAGGCCATGATTTCGGTCATGTCCACTTCATTATACGTGGTCAGCATGGCAGCGGTTTGCTGGGCCTGAACCAAGCGCTTGGCAATGGTTTGACGCAAACGGCTCATGGGCACGCGTTTTTCGACACGCTCGCCTTCCGTTACCGAGGCTGTGGCCGTAGCGGCTTTTGCCGGCGCAGCAGACTTCGCCGCCTTCTTAGCAGTGCCATCGTTAACTGCTTTTTGCACGTCTTCTTTCAAGATACGGCCACCTTTGCCGGTACCTTCGATCTTGGCAACGTCTAAATCATGCTCGGCAACCATTTTACGTGCCGCCGGGGCGAGAATTTTATCACCCACTTTCTCATCACCCGCACCATCATCCGCTGATGCCTCAGGAGTCTTATCGGCAGCAGTGCTTGCCTCTCCTCCTGCGCCTTCAGCAAAGATAGCCAGAACCGCTTCAGATTCAACTTGGCTGCCCTCTTCGGCTTTAATTTCAGCCAAGGCGCCATCAGCGGGGGCAACCACTTCAAGCACAACTTTATCGGTTTCGATATCGGCTAGCACTTCATCGCGCTTAACCGCTTCGCCTACCTTCTTGTGCCAAGTCGCCACGGTGCCTTCCTGAATAGATTCAGGGAAGCTCGGTGCTTTTACATCATGCTTTTTACCACCGCCGTTGCCACCGTTGGCTTTCTTTTCAGCGGTTTTTTCTTCGGACTTCTCTTCTGACGTTTTCGCACTGTCGCCAGAAGATTTGTCTTCTTTGCTGCTTGATGCACTGGCTTCGCCAATTTTGCCCAATACCTGCTCAGACTCGACGGTTTCGCCCTCTTCAGCCATTACGTCGGTCAAGGTACCCGCTTCCGGTGCGACGACTTCGAGCACCACTTTATCGGTTTCGATTTCAACAATCAGTTCGTCACGTTCGACGCTGTCACCCGGCTTTTTATGCCACGCAGCAACAGTGCCCTCGGCAACGGATTCCGGAAAGGTTGGCGCTTTGATATCAATAGCCATGTCGTTTCCCTTATATGTTCTCTAAATCTGATGGGCGCTTATAGGTTAAAAGCGTCTTCCACCAGCTGGCGCTGCTGTTCAGTGTGGACGGACATATAGCCTGCTGCCGGAGCAGCCGAGGCAGGACGTCCTGCAAATTTCAACTCACGTCCAAAGCCATCTTTAAGTATATCGGCTACGGCACGCATGTGGTGCTGACTGGAGTACCAGGCGCCTTGGTTCAACGGCTCTTCCTGACACCACACAATGTCTTCCACATTGGCATACGCCTGGAGCACATCCAGAAGCTCTTCTTTCGGGAAGGGATAGAGCTGCTCAAGACGAATAATCGCCGTATCGTTACGCTCGTTTTCAGCACGCCAGTTAGCTAAATCGTAGTACACCTTACCGGCGCACATGATCACGCGAGTGACCTGCTCAGCCGCAAGCTCTGCCTGATCCGGCAATACCATGTTGAACTTGCCATGGGCAAGGTCTTCAAGGCTGGACACAGCGTCTTTATGGCGTAAGAGCGACTTAGGCGACATTACGATCAGCGGTTTACGCAGTGGGCGAATTACCTGGCGACGCAGCAGGTGGTAAATCTGCGCCGGTGTGGTAGGCACACATACCTGCATATTGTGCTCAGCACACAGTTGCAAGAAGCGCTCCAGACGCGCAGAGGAGTGCTCTGGCCCTTGGCCTTCGTAGCCATGCGGCAGCAGCATGGTTAAACCACACAGGCGACCCCACTTGGTTTCACCCGAGGAGATGAACTGGTCGACCACTACCTGGGCACCGTTGAAGAAGTCACCAAACTGGGCTTCCCAAATGACTAGATGATTCGGTGCGGTAGTAGCGTAACCGTATTCAAACGCTAGCACGGCTTCTTCGGAAAGGAAGGAGTCGTGGATAGTAAAACGCGGCTGACTGTCGGCCATGTTTTGCAGCGGTACGTAGGTAGAACCATCTTTCTGGTTATGTACCACCGCATGACGATGCGAGAAGGTACCGCGACCAACGTCCTGACCCGTGATACGAATCGGGTGGCCTTGATCAAGCAACGTGGCGTAAGCAAGGGTTTCAGCGAAGCCCCAGTTAAGCCCCATGCCACCCGCCTGCATCTTACGGCGATCTTCGTAAATCTTAGCCACTTGGCGCTGTACATCGACCCCGTCAGGAATCTCGCACATTTTTGCCGCGAGCTGCTGCAGACGCTTCATATCAAAGGTAGTGTCTGCGTCGCCGCTCCACTCATGCCCCAGGTACGGTGCCCAATCCACGAATAGCGTGGTGTTAGGCTCTTGAACCAGCGCATTGGCAACGTGATTACCTGCCACTAAGTCATCGCGATAGGTTTCGACCATCGCTTTAGCGTCTTCTTCAGAAATAACGCCCTGCTCGACCAACCGCTTGGCATACAAAGTACGCGAGGAGGCGTGGTCTTTGATTTTGGCGTACATCATCGGCTGGGTGCCTGACGGCTCGTCGGCTTCATTATGGCCGCGACGGCGATAGCACACCAGGTCGATCACCACGTCTTTCTTGAACTGCTGGCGGTAATCCAGCGCCACTTGGGTCGCGTGAATGACAGCATCGGGGTCATCGCCGTTAACGTGGAAAATCGGCGCCTGAACCATTTTGGCGATATCGGTACAGTATTCAGTAGAACGTGAATCCAGCGGGTTCGATGTTGTGAAACCCACCTGGTTGTTAATCACGATATGAACCGTGCCGCCGGTTTTGTAAGCGCGGGTTTGAGACATCTGGAATGTCTCCATAACCACGCCCTGTCCAGCAAAGGCAGCATCACCATGAACGTTGATTGGCAGTACTTTGCTGCCCTCTTCGTCATTGCGGCGGTCTTGACGTGCACGCACCGAGCCTTCAACTACCGGCGCCACAATTTCCAGGTGCGACGGGTTGAAAGACATGGCCAAGTGGACTTCACCACCAGGGGACATGACGTTAGAACTAAAGCCCTGGTGGTATTTAACGTCGCCAGAACCACGCTCAATCACTTTTTTGCCATCGAACTCGTCGATCAAGTCAGTTGGGTTTTTACCCAGAATATTGACCAACAGGTTGAGGCGACCGCGGTGAGCCATACCGATAACGACTTCTTTAGTGCCATAACCACCGGCACGCTGGATGAGTTCGTCCATCATCGGAACAAATGATTCGCCGCCTTCCAAACCAAAACGTTTGGTGCCTGGGTATTTAGACGCCAGGTAATTTTCCAAACCTTCAGCAGCGGTTAAGCGCTCAAGTATATGCTTGCGCACGTCATCGCTAAATTTGGGGGCACTGCGAACCGACTCAAAACGCCGCTGCAGCCAGCGTTTCTCTTCGGTATCAACGATGTGCATGATCTCGCAGCCGATGGAGCGGCAATACGTCTGCTCCAGCGCATCGACGATTACACGCAGCGGCGCTTTATCGATACCTAAGAAAAACGAACCGGTCTGGAACTCGGTGTCTAGATCAGCTTTTGAGAGCTGATGGAACGACAAGTCGAGGTCGGGAATGGGGGTGGGATTACGCAGCCCTAGCGGGTCGATATTAGCCTTCTGATGACCACGGAAGCGATAGGCGTTAATCAGCTGCAGGACTTTCACCTGCTTTTTGTTTTCACCACTATCAACAGTGGCGACCACCTGCCCAGGACGGCTTTCCCGGCCTAGCTGGTAGAACTGATCACGAATCGGACTTAGTGGAACATCGTGGGAGGCACTGCCCTCAGAACGCGGCAGCTGGTCAAAATAGCTGCGCCACTCGTCAGGGACAGAATCGGGATCGGCGAGGTACTGCTCATAAAGCGCTTCCACGTAGTGGACATTGCCGCCACTAACGTGAGAAGAACGCCACATTAAATCCATTATGCCTTGTTGCATCTCTCGGTCACCCTGCACTGATGGGGTGGTATCGGCATCGCTGCACTAGCGCAACGACATCGCTATTGCCCTGCCGGCGGGGCGGGACATTTGCCGGCGGCGCCGACCGGAGGCCGGAAGCCCTGTTCATCGTACGTTTTTCATGACGCGCTATTTTATTATCAGTTCATGCTCAAAAGCCGGCACTTCCAGCACCGGCTTTTAAGCTTGACTCATCATGGGGTGCGACGCGTCGCCGCACAACATGATAGCCCCTATGATAACAAGCGAAGCGCCACGATTTAAGTAGCTTTGTAGCTGAACTTAAGTGGCACTCGCTTTTTTCTCATACTTTAGGCATTTACGTAGCGTCTGCCAGCAACATTTCGCGAATCTTACCAATTGCGCGGGTCGGATTCAGCCCTTTTGGACAAACCGCAACGCAATTCATGATACCGCGGCAGCGGAAAACGGAGAACGGGTCTTCCAGACTGGTCAAGCGCTCGCGTGTTGCCGTATCCCGTGTATCGGCCAGGAAGCGGTAAGACTGCAACAAACCCGCCGGGCCGACAAAGCGTTCCGGGTTCCACCAGAATGATGGGCAAGACGTCGAACAGCAAGCACACAGAATACACTCGTACAGACCGTCTAGCTTATCGCGCTCTTCCGGTGATTGCAGACGCTCAATGGCCGGTGCCGGGGTATCGTTCTGCAGGTACGGCTGAATGCGCTCGTACTGCTTATAGAACAGCCCCATATCGACAACCATATCGCGAATAACCGGCAGGCCAGGCAGCGGACGCAGGGTCAGCTTGTTGTTTTTCACAACGTCTGACAGCGGCGTGATACATGCCAAGCCGTTTTTGCCGTTCATATTCATGCCATCGGAACCACATACGCCTTCACGGCAGCTGCGACGAAACGCCAGTCCGCTATCCTGCTCTTTCATCAGGTGCAGAACATCTAGCACCATCAGATCGCGGCCCTTAGTATCAACCTGAAACTCCTGCATGTAAGGCGCGGAGTCGGTTTCCGGATTGTAACGGTATACGGATACCTGAAGATTGGACATGGTGACTCCCTCTCGTCAATGCGGAGATTAGTAGGTACGAACCTTAGGCTCGAAGGTATCAACGGTTTTCGGCTTAAAGTTGACGTCGCGCTGCTTCAGCACTTTCGTTGCTGGGAAGTAGAGCGAGTGCTTCAGCCAGTTGACATCATCACGGTCAGGATAGTCGTAGCGCGAGTGAGCACCACGGCTCTCTTTACGCTCTAGGGCAGCAATCGCCGTTGCTTCCGCCACTTCCATCAAGTTATCAAGCTCCAGTGCTTCAACACGCGCGGTGTTAAAGGCATTGGACTTGTCTGGAAGGTGCGCGTTGGCAATACGGGCGCGCAGCTCATCCAGCTTTTTGACACCGTCTTGCATGTTTTTCTCTTCACGGAATACACCGAAAGAGTTCTGCATGATGTCTTGTAGCTCAGCTTTGAGCTCGGGGATGCTTTCACCGCCTTCTGATTCGTTCCAGCGCGTGATGCGTTTCATGGCTGATTCGATGTCAGACTCAGAGGCATCCAGATACTCAATACCTTCGTTCAGAGCGCCTTCGATAAACATACCCGCTGCACGACCGAACACGACCAGATCAAGCAGGGAGTTACCGCCCAGACGGTTAGCACCGTGAACCGACACACACGCCGCTTCACCACACGCAAACAGACCGTTAACGATATGATCTTTGCCATTCTCGTCTTGGGTAATCGCCTGGCCATGAACGTTGGTTGGAATGCCGCCCATCATGTAGTGGCAAGTAGGCACGACCGGGATTGGATCTTTAGCAGGGTCAACGTGAGCAAAGGTTTTAGATAGCTCAACGATACCCGGCAAACGCTTACCTAGGACGTCTTCGCCCAAGTGATCAAGCTTCAAGAAGACGTGATCGCCTTTATCGCCACAGCCGCGGCCTTCCAAAATCTCCATCACCATGGAGCGGGCTACAACGTCACGGCCTGCCAAATCTTTGGCATTCGGCGCGTAACGCTCCATGAAGCGCTCGCCATCTTTATTGACTAAGTAACCACCTTCACCACGGCAACCTTCCGTTACCAAGGTGCCCGCACCGTAAATGCCGGTCGGGTGGAACTGCCACATTTCCATATCCTGCATCGGGAAGCCAGCGCGTAGCGCCATGCCGATACCGTCGCCTGTATTGATCAGAGCGTTAGTAGTAGAGGCATAAATACGACCTGCACCGCCGGTCGCCAGTACGGTGGCTTTCGATTTAACGTGGACAACTTCGCCAGTCTCGATGCACATGGCGATACAACCCACCACATCACCGTTAGCATTTTTCACCAGATCAACCGCGTACCACTCGTTCAAGAACGTAGTGTTGTTCTTAAGGTTGTTCTGGTAAAGCGTGTGCAGTAGCGCGTGACCGGTACGGTCAGCTGCCGCACAAGTACGTGCCGCCTGGCCGCCTTCACCAAAGTTCTTTGACTGACCACCAAACGGGCGTTGATAAATACGGCCGTTATCGAAGCGAGAGAACGGCAGCCCCATGTGCTCAAGCTCAAATACCGCTTTTGGGCCTTCAGAACACATGTACTCAGCCGCGTCCTGGTCAGCGATGTAGTCGCCGCCTTTAACGGTGTCGTACATGTGCCAGCGCCAATCATCATTTGGGTCAGCTGATGCAATCGCGCAGGTAATACCGCCCTGGGCAGAAACGGTGTGAGAGCGCGTCGGGAACACTTTGGACAGAACCGCTGTCTTTTTACCGGACTTAGCCAGCTCTAAAGCAGCACGCAGGCCAGAGCCACCGCCACCCACAATGATGGCGTCAAACGTCAGGCTACGAAGGTTAGACATGTATCAAGCTCCCCACAGAATTTGAATGCCCCACACCAGGTATACGAAGATGGCCAGAATAATCAGCGTCTGGACACCTACGCGCAGGCGAGTGGACTTGAGATAATCGGTGGTGACAGTCCACAAACCGATCCAGGCGTGTGCTGCAATGGAGATAAACGCCAGCAGCGAGAAGATACGCATCCACGTTTGGCTGAACAGTCCGCTCCAGGCGTAGTAATCCAGGTTCGGATTGAACAACAAATAAGCGACTATAAAGACCGTATAAAGGGCCAGGATAACCGCAGAAACCCGCTGCATTAGCCAATCAGAAAGCCCGCTGCGGCCAAAGCTAGTGATGTTAGTTACCATACCCAGACTCCTGCCAAAATGATCAGAACGGCACTAACCACGACAGTGATCTGTGCTTTTTTCACACCACCTTCAAGGGTTACGCCAATATCAGCATCCATTAACAGGTGTTTGATACCTGCGACAAAATGGAATGCTAAAGCGGACAACAACCCCCAAGCGATGAACTTGGCAAAAAAATTGTTGGCCAGCGCACTGCTGACGGCATCGAAGCCAGCCGGAGATGATAGGGATTTACCCAGCGCCCAAAAAGCGAAAATCAGGCCAACGAACAGGATGACACCCGTGATACGGTGTGTAATCGACGTTAGCGCCGGAAGTGGGAAATGTATCGTATTTAAATCTAAGTTTACGGGTCGTTTGCTATTCACGGCGTTGTACACACTCTCTTGGCCCGCTCTGCGACTGTTCGGGCATGGCCCGAGCGGGCAGTGATTGCTGGAAGGGGCTCGGCCGTCGCCAAGTCGAGCACGACCACCTGCCTGCCGGTCGCGCGCCGTGGATTATAAGAACCTTAGCCCCCGCTGACAAACTGAACTCAGGCTAGACTCGACCATGGTGCAAGATGATTACCACCAAACCGAGTCGATTTTGCGTTGCAGCATAGCTATAGTGACAGGAGTTTGACGGTTTGATAAGTCTCCTAACTTATCGTCAACTCACTGGCACTTCTATAGTATAAACTGCCTAAACATCATATACAGAAATTATTCATAACAACAACATTTGTACAACCAATGACTGGCGAATAGGCTAATTGACAAAATGTTGCACGCTTCTATAGTGGGCAGGCCTTTTCGCCGGCGCGGTAAGCGAAACAACGACTTTACGTCCCAAACCGAATTCGAAAGGAGGCCAGCATGGCTGACAGGAAAGCGACATTGACGGTAGACGGTTTAGAAAAACCGATCGATCTACCCATGTATTCCGGCACACTTGGCCCCGACGTCATCGACGTACGCGGCTTAGGTGCTGAAGGCCTGTTTACCTACGACCCCGGCTTCATGGCCACTTCTTCCTGCCAGTCCGCAATCACCTATATTGATGGCGGCAAGGGCGTACTGCTTCACCGCGGCTACCCCATTGACCAGCTGGCTAAAGAATCTAACTTTGTCGAAGTTTGCTACACCCTACTTTTCGGTGAGCTACCCGACGACGAGCAGTACGCTGATTTCGAATCGCGCATTCGCAATCACACCATGGTCCACGACCAGATCAACAACTTCTTCAAGGGATTCCGCCGCGACGCGCACCCTATGTCGATCTTGTGTGGCGTGGTGGGTGGCTTAGCTGCTTTCTACCACGACCATATGGACATTACCCAAGAAGAAGATCGCGTCATTAGCGCCGTTCGCCTCATTGCGAAAATGCCTACTCTGGCTGCAATGTCGCACAAATATAATGTTGGTCAGCCCTTTAACTATCCGCGCAACGACCTGAGCTATGCAGAGAACTTCCTCTACATGATGTTCAGCAACCCGTGCGAAGAGTACAAAATCAACCCGGTATACGCGAAAGCCATGGACCGCATCTTTATGCTGCATGCGGACCACGAGCAAAACGCCTCTACTTCTACCGTTCGCTTAGCAGGCTCTACCGGCGCTAACCCGTTTGCCTGTATCAGCGCTGGTATCGCCGCACTGTGGGGCCCAGCCCACGGCGGAGCAAACGAAGCTGTACTGAATATGCTAGATGAGATCGGCGACGACTCTGAAGAGAACATTCAGCGCTTTGTCGATAAAGCGAAAGATAAAGATGACCCGTTCAAGCTGATGGGCTTTGGTCACCGCGTTTATCGCAACTTCGACCCGCGTGCCAAGGTAATGAAAGAGACCTGCGACGAAGTACTCGAAGAGCTAGGCATGGCTGACGATCCGCAGCTTAAAATTGCCAAGCGGCTTGAGCAGATCGCCCTGGAAGATGAATACTTCATTGAGCGCAAGCTTTACCCGAACGTTGATTTCTATTCGGGCATCATCCTCAAGGCAATGGGCATTCCTACCAATATGTTCACCGTTATTTTTGCGGTATCCCGGACGATTGGCTGGATTTCTCATTGGCACGAAATGCTCAGCGAAAGCTACAAAATTGGTCGCCCGCGCCAGCTCTATATTGGCCATGACCAGCGTGACTATCCTAAAAAATAAATCTGTAGCCGTCAGGCGGATTTATAGGATGATGAAAGGCCACCTTCGGGTGGCCTTTTGCGTATATTTCGCCACCCACTTATTGATATCGACAAAACCGACATCCACAAGAAAGGTGCTCTATGAAGACCATCAAAACCGTCGCCTTTATTGGCTTAGGCGTTATGGGCTACCCCATGGCAGGCCACCTCGCGAAACAGGGCTTAACCACTCGCGCGTATAACCGCACTTATAGCAAAGCTGAAGCGTGGGCCAAGGAACACGGCGGGACTGCCCATGCTACACCTAAAGAAGCCGCTGAAGGCGCAGACCTGGTGCTGGTATGCGTGGGTAACGACGACGACGTAAGACAAGTCACCACCGGCGTTGACGGCGTATTAAGCACTATGGCCAGCGGCAGCATTCTAGTTGACCACACTACCGCTTCTGCGGATTTGGCGTTAGAGCTAGATAATGCTTGCCGCGAGAAAGGCGTCGCCTTTCTAGACGCGCCTGTCTCAGGCGGCCAGCAAGGCGCTGAAAATGGCGCGCTGACGGTTATGTGCGGCGGTGAACAGCACCATTTTGATGCCGTAGCGCCTGTTCTCAACCACTATGCCAAGGCCGTCACATTGATGGGGCCTGCTAGCAGTGGCCAGCTCACCAAAATGGTTAACCAGATCTGCATTGCCGGTTTAGTACAAGGTCTTTCCGAAGGCCTGCATTTTGCTGAACAGGCAGGTCTTGATCAGCAACAGGTCATCGACGTTATCTCAAAAGGTGCCGCGGGTTCCTGGCAAATGGATAATCGCCACAAAACCATGATTGCCGATGAGTATAACCATGGCTTCGCAGTGAACTGGATGCGCAAGGATTTAGGCATTTGCCTAGAGCAAGCGCGTCGCCTGGATGCCACCCTTCCCGTCACCGCCCTGGTCGATCAATTCTATGCGGATGTGCAGCGCATGGAGGGCGGCCGGTGGGACACGTCGTCACTTTTAAAGCGGCTACGAAAACCAGAATAACGCTTGACTTTTTAGCGGCTCGGTCTTGAAAAGGGTTTTCCACACTATCTGTGGATAACCCTGTTCACAACCACTAGAAAACGTCCCACAATCGCCATGAACAGTGACCCAGCCTTAAATTGGTCATTTTTTAACCTAACGTAAGCCATTGATTTTATAGATTTTAATTTAAATCGCTGATTTTTTAGGCTAACAACAAGGGGTTGTGCACAACCCCTTCGCTAGAATCGCAAAAGTGGACAAGTCAAGCACAAAATCACTCAAAAAGAGGCTGATATAGGGTAGAAACACAAATGACAGGCAAGAAAAAATGCCAACTAACAGGTAAGGACCCGTTGGCAGATTAACAGAGCAAGAAATGTAGGAGGTGGCGTCCCATAGGGGGTTCGAACCCCTGTTACCGCCGTGAAAGGGCGGTGTCCTAGACCACTAGACGAATGGGACGTATCTAACCTTGAAATGACGCGCGATGCTCGTTATTGGTGGAGCCTAGCGGGATCGAACCGCTGACCTCAACACTGCCAGTGTTGCGCTCTCCCAGCTGAGCTAAGGCCCCACATGTCGTTAAGACGGAGCGTATAATACTGATTAAGCTGATCTTCGTCAACCCTATTGCTCACCAGAAAGCGCCAAACTCGCCCAACCAGCGGAGTTTGGCGCTTCCCAACAGGCTTACAGCTCGCGATACTCCTTTTCGAAGCGTTTAGCTTGCTTCTTGGATACGCCACCTAATACTTCAAGCGCATTTCGAAGCCGTGCACGGGTGACATCCGACCCCAAAATCGCCATAGCATCCATCACAGAGGTACTTGACGAGCTGCCCGTAATGGCAATAAAGACCGGCGCTAAGAAAGCCTTCATTTTTAGCTCAAAATGCTCTGCTAACGCTTTCACTTCAGCTAACAATGCCTCTTTATCCCAGCCAGGCACCGTTTCAAAACGCCATACCAAGAACTGCAGCAACTTCACCAGCGTTTCTTTATCGAGTTTAACGCTGTCAAAGTCATCTTCTGTTAAGGCGGGCAATCCTGAGAAGAAGTGACCTGCCAGCGGCACCACCTGCGAGAGCGTTTCAACTCGCGGGCGTACCTGGGGTAGAATTTGCTTCACATAGGCATCATTAAACGCCCATTCGCGCAGTGCTTGGAGCAGCGCATCGTCGTCCAGGTCTTCACGAATGTAGACGCCGTTTAACCAAGTCAACTTTTCCAAATCGAACACCGGCCCACCCAGCGATACTCGCTGAATATCAAACTCCGCCATCATATCGGATAGGCTGAACTTCTCCCGCTCATCCGGCATCGACCAGCCCATGCGCCCCAGGTAGTTGGTTACCGCTTGGGGAAGGAACCCCATGCGTCGGTAGTAGTTAATCGACGTTGGGTTCTTACGCTTGGAAAGTTTGGATTTATCCGGGTTACGCAACAGCGGCATATGGCAAAGCTCAGGCATTTCCCAGCCAAAGTACTCATATAAAAGCTGGTGCTTCGGCGCTGAGTTAATCCACTCTTCCCCACGTAACACATGGGTAATGCCCATCAAATGGTCATCCACCACGTTAGCAAGGTGGTAAGTAGGCATACCGTCTGATTTAAGTAGAATTTGCGCATCCACTTGCGCCCACTCAACCTCAATAGCCCCGCGAAGCATATCCTTTACAACACACACGCCAGTGCTAGGTACGTTCATGCGCACCACATAGGGCCAATTCTCTTGCTCGCGGCGCGCCTGCTCGTCTGCATCTAGCGCTAGATCAACGGGCTTTAGCGCCAACTGCATCCCAGCCGCTTTACGGGCCTCTCGCAGTTCATCAAGCTCTTCACTGGTGCGATAACATTTAAATGCATGACCGGCATCTAGCAATTGCTGCGAATACTGGGCGTAAATATCCCCACGCTCGCTTTGACGGTACGGGCCGTGGGGGCCGCCAACATCCGGGCCTTCATCCCACTCAAGGCCCAGCCAGCGCAGAGAATCCAAAATCATCTGCTCCGACTCAGGCGTAGAACGCACCCGATCCGTATCTTCAATACGCAAAATGAACTGCCCGCCGTGTTGGCGCGCAAAACAGAGATTAAACAGCGCGATGTAAGCAGTGCCTACATGGGGGTCGCCCGTAGGAGAAGGTGCGATACGCGTACGTACGGTCATCAAATTATCCTTTTGCAATTAAGCGTGGCGACATTATACGCACCCTTTAGCTAACCAACAGTATCCTTCAGGGAACGAGTTTCCCTTAAAAGCGTCAGATCGAATGCTTAAGAGTAATAGATTGCAAGATGCGCGTTAAAGCACAATCGCTTAGTATGGCGCTGTACCTATGATTCGTGTTCATGTTTGAAAATGAGACACACTATTTAGTAGACCATTTTTAGCATGTCCAGAGCGCCACCGTAAGCGGTGGAAGTACATCCAACGAGCTTTTTAAGCTCATCGATAGGAAGATGAAATGGAATCGCTAGGCTCACGTATCAAGCAACTGCGGCTTAGGGCCAAGCTCAACAAAGCTGCCCTTGCACGTAAAGTTGGCGTATCAGATGTCACTATTTCCTATTGGGAGTCTGGTGCGATCAAGCAGATTGGCCATGAGCGCTTAGTGGCGCTTGCCGATGCTCTTGATTGCTCTTTGGCTACCCTTTTGGAAGGTGATAGCGCGCCGCAACTTTTAACGTTGACTCACACTGGCCCCCTCCCCTGGGAACAAGTGCAAGCAACCACGATTACGGTACCCAGCCACCTGCCGTTGAAAATTGACTGGAAAGCACCGTGTGTCATGGCAACCCCCGCTAGCAATACGGATTTTTCGCCGGTTGCAGCCGGTGACTTACTGCTGCTAGGCCCAACACACGTGTTTCATAAAGCAGGACATTACCTTATTCAGCGTGATGAACGCTTTATCATTGAGCACTTTTCAAAAGCGCCCAGTGATACGGCCATTCACGCTGTACTGTTAGCCCATTGGTGCCCTGCCTAAAGCATCTTATCCCTAGATCCTTAATTTTCTTCAACAATGATCACCTGGTCACGCGTGCGTCTTGGTTCACTCCCCACCAAGAAGCGGCGTGAGTAGGTGGCCACCTGCCCCAAGCCATGGCGGGACTGGCTCACAAGCTCTCCCGTCAGGTGCTCTCCTTGGGCGCCAATGCGCGCTTGAACTTCCCTAGGCTGCACGCTGGCTTCTGAAAGCTGAACTCGAACAATGTAGCCGCCATCGGGCAAACCGCTCCCAGAACCAAAAGGCCCAGCACCGAACTGCCCATCCATAACACTTGTGCGAGACTGCCAACGTACACGACTTATCTCACGCTCAATGGTTACCTGAACCTGAGCGCCGTCCGGCAGATTTGTCTCGCCCTCGACCATCAAGCGGCGATCGGTGCGCAGCGAAGCTTTAGTGGAAATAGCCACCTCTAAAGGCTCGACGGCCTCAACCACCTCTTCAGGCTGCTGCGGTGCGGCCTCTTCGCTCACCGCCTCAGGCTGCACCTCTGTCTGCTCCTCTTCCTGGCCACCGCAACCTGCCAGTAGCAAGGCACTCACTAGCACGATACTGATGCCACCTAGTGTTTTATGCATAGAGACTCCTCAACAGCGAAACCCAAGCTTACCACCGCCTAACATTTACCACAGCGATTTAGACCGCAAAACACGCAAAGTGCTGCAGGGGTTCTAACGAAAGGGTTATTTCTGTGGTGGCTGGCAGTCCTATTCCCGAGACTACCTCCAATGACGGCGTTTAGGCACCGGTACGGCGTGAGAGTGAGAGTGAGAGTGAGAGTGAGAGTGAGAGTGAGAAAGCGATTGAAGCGCCATTAATGCAGAAAGGCTTTATCGCCGTTAAAAGGGGGGTGACATCGAACCCACATGAGCGCTACCTACCTTATACTCACTAAAATGCCCCACCATGAAAGATGGGGCACTGTTAATCTATCGTCGAGAAAGAATAACCGCTAGGTTAAGTCACTCAATTCCACATCTAAAGCAGCCGCAATGCGTTTCAGCACACTCAATGAGCCACTCTTTTTGCCTGACTCTATTTCAGAAAGGTAGCCCTGGCTAATGCCTGCTTTTTCCGCCAGCTCTCCAGCACGAAGGCCACGATATTCGCGGTACACCTTCACGGGGGACACGCCTTCCAGTAGCGCATCCACGACCACTTCCGGAAACGACTCTTCACCGCGCGCCACTAGCGCATTGGCTGCGTCGATATCATCCTGATCTTCTAATCGCGCAAGCAAGGCGTAGTACTCCTGCTCAGGCAATACCACCAACCGCTCTCCGGTAGGCGTTTGAATAATTTGAGGGACGCTCATGTGGCCTCCTGTTCATTAACTGTTATCGGTGCGTTATTGGCGCTTTATTGGCAAACACCGCCACGAGCACCGATGTTGATGATATCCAGCACATCGCCGCGCTCATCGATGGTCACCCTCCAGTCACCTACCCGCAGGCGAATATACTCGCTACCCTTCAACGCGCTTTTACGGTGAGTAATCGCTTTCACCACGGCAACTATAGCTAAGGGCGAACAAACTTTTAGCTAACAGCTAAAAACAACCCATAACCATCTACCTGCAGTCATAGTGTAACTCCCCCCACTCACACTCATCGCCGCTTCGCCTTTACTAAACGCCGCCGCAGGTTAGCCGGAGTCAGCCCAGTCGACTCAAAATGGCGTGGCACTTAGCCTGAGGTTAGCGGTGACGGCCAACATTATTGATGAGGAGAATGTGGAAACTCGCTGCGAGCAGACCCTTTCAAATAAAAATGCTGTAAAGGTATTAAAAGCTGACACAAAAAAGCCCGCCGGTTGGCGGGCTGATACGTCTTTATCGTTGCGCACTAAGCAACGCCTCTATAAACAGGGGATCATTAAACAACTCATCCAACGTTTCTTCTATGGCCATTTCGATAGGCCTGGCAAGATTAGACGCCGACTGGTACTGCAACCCTGTATGCTCAGGGTTGACTGAAATCTCTTTACTGAAAAGTACTTCATCAACCTCTGACACTACCTCAACTTGCATCGTTGAATCGGCCACCGCCTTGCCTGAAAACAAGCCGAAGTTCAAATTAGAGTATAGCTCTAAGATTTCACCTTTAATGGTTAAGGGCGCATCACTCTCCACAACAAAACCCCTGGTCAGTAGTTCCTGCTCAATAGCAGCATGCACGGCCTCCTCTACGGGCTCTTCGCTATAGATGGAAGCCATCCCAAAACCAAAGTTATGGCGCTTATTGCTAATACGACGTTGGTCTTCTCGCACATCCTGAACCACAACATTGACCACAACCTGTGAAGCTCCCTCAACAGGAGTAACGCCTGGTTGCGGTTCATAAGCCAGCATATGAGACTCAGGTACGGCCGCACAGCCGTGCAACAGCGCTAATCCAGCTAATACCCCTAGTGTTTTTAACAATTTCATTCGGTTCCCTTATGTCTATGTGTTTAGTTTAATTTTCATGAAGCACGGCAAACCTAACTATCGAATTATTATTATGAATCGCCCCGGATATTCTAGACACCCGTTAGGCTCTTAAAGTAACGCCTTTCATACTCAACCGGTGACAAGTTATCACTTGTGCCGTGTCGGCGCTTTGGGTTGTAAAACATTTCAATATAATTGAACACGTCACATCTAGCTGCTTCGCGTGTTGAATAAATCTGTCGCTTGATTCGCTCTCGCTTTAGAAGTTGAAAGAAGCTTTCAGCAACGGCGTTGTCATGACAGTTACCACGTCGGCTCATGCTGCCTACCAAGTGATTCGCTTTCAGAAAGCTTTGCCAGTCTCCACTGCTAAACTGGCTTCCTTGATCCGAATGCACCATCACCGTTCCTTGTGGCTTGCGTCGCCAGACTGCTGATAACAAAGCATCCAGTACCAACTCCGTAGTCATGCGAGACTTCATCGACCAGCCAACCACTTGACGAGAAAACAGGTCGATAACTACCGCTAAGTAAAGCCAGCCTTCATAAGTGCGGATGTACGTGATGTCCGTCACCCAAGTAACATTTGGCGCTGTTACTTCAAACTGACGGTCTAAATGGTTAGGGGATACAACAGCCGGTTTTCCACCGCCATAGCCGCCAGGGCGTCGTCGATAGCCTGTCTGAGAACGTAAACCTTCCCTACTCATAAGACGCGCCACACGGTGCTTCCCGCAAGCTTCGCCAGCTTCACGCAAGTCCTGGTAGACCTTGCGATAGCCATATACACCGCCGCTTTCAAGCCAGGAGTGCTTGATCAATCCCAGCAAGCGCTCATCTTCTCGCGCTCGATTAGAGAGCGCTTTTTTACACCATGCGTAGTAACCGCTGGGGTGCACTGCCATCATCTGACACAAGCGACGTACCGAATATTGGCTCGCATAATTTTGAATAAACGCGTACCTCAGTCGGACTCCCTGGCGAAGTACGCGGTGGCCTTTTTTAATATGTCTCGCTCTTCTGATACGCGTTTGAGCTCGGCCTTCAAACGACGGTTTTCAGCTTGGAGATCATCATCTTCTTGCCGTTGTTCTACCGGCTTATCGTAGCGCTTGATCCAGATGTACAGGCTGTGACCTGACACGCCTAGCCGCTCAGCGACCTCGGCCACGCGATGGCCGCGCTCTACCACCTGCTTGACGGCTTCGATTTTGAATTCTTCAGTGTAGCGGGGATAGCTCATGGTTCCTCCTAGATACCTTTAGTATAAGGCCTGGAGGTGTCTACGAAACCTGGGGCGATTCATTAGTCAATTTATTTTGGGCGCTGGCTACTGGAGAAGTGATCAGCATCGCTGTGGGTGCAACGGCACGATACGGAAGAAAATACTGAGGCACTGGTGGCAAATATGAAAAGGGATTGAAAAACTCAAACACCTAAAGCAAATTAAAATTAGGAAAATGTCTATTGATCACTATTGGCGATATCAAAAGAAGATCGAGCTGTGACTCATCGCTCAGGCGGTGAAGCAGCATTTGCAGGACTGCCTTAAAGCCGAGCGGAGGATAAGTGAGCATATCGACGTGGCAAATACCAAAGCGTTATATGGAATAGAGATAGCGGTGGCGCTTGAGGAAACGATGGTGGGTATTCTAGGCAACTAATAACCAAAAGCCTGTCAAATGGCTGGCTTTAAACTGGCATTCTTTTAGACGTTAACGCTATAGAGTTTTGAAACGAAAAACTTTTGTAGCTAAATTTTGGTTGAATACCTCAGCCTTCTTAGCAGAGCTGTAGCAACCACCACTCTTTTCTCACCCCACATCCAGGGCATTGTGTGTTTACCACATTTAATAAAGGCTGAGGTTGTTGAAAAGAGGTGGGCAAGACCACTCCTATTTAAATAAAAACAAAAACTTACAACCCACAGGCGGTGGAAATTCAAGTAAGTGGCTTTTATGGTTTTTGGCCGATGGCTTGGGCGTGGGCTGTCAATAACCTGTGGATAAAAAATACCATATATGCTTGAATTGATTTTGATGTGGCCTATATATAGTATGCGTTTCAAGGGCTAATTAGCCCTTAAAGCGAAAAAGGGCCAGAGTCATAGACTCTAGCCCCCTCACATGGCATTAGGCGTTGCCGCGCCTTCAACCTATAGGTCATTACCTGACATGAAAATTAACACACTCTGTGTATTCTTCAACTCAAAATTGAAAAATCTTAGCTCCCCGGTTTGCGGCGAAGAAAGCTCAAACACTGGGAGGGAACTATGAAACATATCGAAATAGTGCTGTATCTCTTTGATTTATCATTAAGACTAATCGATCTTGCGCTTACGCTATGGCCTTACTTGCCGATTTTCCTATAAGGTAAATTTTATTCAAGTAAACCAGCCCGCCTCGGCGGGCTTTTTTACGCCTGCTCACACCCCACCGTGTAAACCGCCACACTCACACCCAAGTACCGCTAACACTGGGTCGCCATAACTGCACAGGTGCAACAACGATACGCTCACTTACTCCAGTATCTCTCTCGATACTGACTTGACGTATAACCTCCACACCTGAATGCGAACTTTGTGCTGCCTACCCTTTCTTGCGTACAATTGCCCGCCAACGCGCCCACCACGTCTGATAGGCCACCATGCTAGGCCATGGTGCTGCTGTTCATTTAGCGAATAGCCGCGATCAGAGGGCAATAGATTTGTGTACTTATACCGCATACCAAGTATGCAAGTGATTGATATGAAAAAAGAAAGCCCTGCCAACGCCGCCCGCCTGTTTTCTGTGGCCCCGATGATGGATTGGACAACCCGCGATTACAGAGCATTCGCACGCACCTTAACCAAGCGGGCGCTGCTGTATACCGAGATGGTGACGACCGGTGCGATTTTGCATGGCTCGCCCCGTGAGCGCTTTTTGGGGTTTAGCGAGGTTGAGCACCCTATTGCCTTACAGCTGGGCGGTAGCGATGCGGGGGAGCTTGCGGAGTGCGCGGCGATTGCCGAGGCGTGGGGCTATGATGAAGTTAACCTGAACGTGGGCTGCCCAAGCGACCGCGTGCAGAACAACATGATTGGCGCCTGCTTGATGGGCCACCCTGAAAAAGTAGCGGAGGCTATACGCGCCATGCAGGCGGCGGTGTCGATCCCGGTCACGGTGAAATGCCGTATTGGGATTGATGATCAGGATGAAGATGCGGATTTGGCGCGCTTTATTAATATTGTCGCGGATGCAGGCTGTGAGGTGTTTACCGTTCACGCGCGTAAGGCGTGGCTACAGGGTTTGTCGCCTAAGCAGAACCGTGATGTGCCGCCGCTTAACTACCCCCGCGTTCATCGTCTGAAGCAACACCACCCTGAACTCCATATTGGCATTAACGGCGGTATCAAAACCCTCGATGAATGCCAGGCGCAGCTCATGCACGTGGATAGCGTGATGGTGGGCCGTGAGGCGTATCAAAACCCGTGGCTGTTAGCAGGTGTCGATGCGCAGCTGTTTGGCGAACCTGGGCCAGCAAAAACACGCCTAGAGGCGGCCATGGCGTTTCGCCCCTATATTCAGCAGCGGTTGGATGAGGGGGCCAAGTTGAATCACATCACCCGCCACCTGCTGGGGCTATTTCAGGGCTGCTCGGGCGGCAGGCGTTTTCGGCGTCATTTGTCAGAACACGCCCACAAAGAGGGCGTGGGTTTGCGTGTTTACGATGAAGCGCTCAGCTTAGTGCGTGAGCCCTCCACCGAGCCGCTAGAAGTAGAACAGCCCGCCACGTTGTAACATAGCGGGCTGTTATGAGCGGGGTAAAATCGTTAATCGCTTATCGGCTTAGCTACCCCGCACGCCTTTCTCAATGCGCTCACCGACCTCTTGATCAATATTGCGCCAGTATTCAAAAGCGCGCTCTAGCACGGGTTCGGTGACGCCGCCAGACAAGTGGCCCACCACGTTAGAAACTAACCGGTCACGCTGCTCGTCATCCATCACTTGGCGAACAAGCGCGTGGGCTTGGCTCCAATCATCGTCATCAGGGCGCAGCGTGTAGGCAGAGCGTACCAGCTGGCCATCGGTCGACCACACCGCATCCTCTGGAAAGCGCTCAGGGTCTGCCTTGGCGCCGCCTTTACTGTTGGGGGTATATACCGGGTCGGTAGAGTGCTTAATTCGCATCGCGCCACCCTGGCTGTAGCTATGTACCGGGCATTTAGGCGCGTTTACCGGGATATGCTTGTAGTTTACCCCCAAGCGAGCACGGTGTGCGTCCGCATAGGAAATCACCCGCGCCAGCAGCATTTTATCCGGCGAGAAGCCCGTGCCCGGCACCGAGTTGTTAGGCTCAAAGGCGGCTTGCTCAATCTCGCTATGAAAGTCCGTCGGGTTACGGTTCAAGGTTAACTTGCCCACTTCCATCAGCGGGTAGTCATCATGGGGCCATACTTTGGTTAAGTCGAAGGGGTTGATGCGGTAGGTCTTGGCATCTTCAAACGGCATGATCTGCATTTGCAGCGTCCAGGACGGGTAGTCACCCCGTTTGATTGCCTCGAACAAGTCACGGCGATGGTAATCGGCATCGCTGCCTGCCATTTGGTCGGCTTGCTCCTGGGTCATGCACTTAATGCCTTGATCGGTTTTGAAGTGGTATTTCACCCAAAACCGTTCACCTTCATCATTCACCCACATATAGGTGTGGCTGGAGTAGCCATTCATATGCCGCCACGTGGCGGGCACACCTCGGTCTCCCATTAGCCATGCCACTTGGTGGGCTGACTCTGGTGCCAGTGTCCAAAAATCCCACTGCATATCGTGATCCCGCAAACCGTTGTCAGCGCGGCGTTTTTGCGAGTGAATAAAGTGCTGGAACTTCATAGGGTCACGGACGAAAAACACGGGGGTATTGTTACCCACCATGTCGAAATTACCTTCGTCGGTGTAAAACTTAATCGAGAAGCCGCGTGGGTCACGCCATGTATCTGGGCTTCCGCTCTCCCCGGCCACCGTCGAAAAACGGATCAGTACATCCGTCTTAGTGCCCGGCTGAAGAAATTTTGCTTTGGTGTACTTACTGACATCTTGGGTAACTTCAAAATGGCCAAAGGCGCCACTACCTTTTGCGTGGGGCTGGCGGTCGGGAATCATCTCTCGGTTAAACGCCGCCATTTGCTCCATGAGATAGTGGTCATGCATGACAATGGGGCCATCGGCACCCACAGAAAGGGAGTGTTCGTCGCTGGAAACCGGGATGCCCGCTTCGTTAGTTGTATACTTACTGCTCGTCATTACTCTTCCTCCATGTCGCGTTCGACGTGGCACGGCCTGTACCACTGGAAAGCACCGCCCATTGCAGCGTTGTTAACGTAAGCTTAAACGGTACCCACATAGGTATAGCTAATAAGCCGGTATCGCGCCATCCGTGGCATGGGTTCGACGGTGTATAAAAGTGTTAATACATCGCATCAGGCGGCGGTGTAAGGCTAGATTGAAAGCTTTCAATCGCGGTTTCTGCCTCCTCAATCTCATCAAAACGAGCGATGTGATAAAGCGCTTCACCTTCGTTGGCCAGCGGCAGTCGGCTCATGCCAATCACAATGCCGTCAGCCATAGAGAGCACCTCATCCTCATCATTACCGAAAGGGTCCGCGACCTTGCCCAGCACTTCGCCTTTGGCCACCCGCGCGCCTAGGCGCACTTTAGGGCGCAATATGCCGTCGATAGGTGCCCGTGCCCAACTGGATCCATTAGCCAGTTCAGCAGGTGCCGAGGAGCGCTGCCGCTGAGCGCCGGCTAGCATGTCCAACCGGCGCATTACCCGTAAAACGCCCCGCACACCTGGCGTAATGGCCCACTCATCAAAGCGCAGCGCCTCACCCGCTTCGTAAGTGAGTACCGGTATCCCGCGGTTCTGCGCGTAATGCCGAAGGCTCCCTTCCCGCAGCTCCGCATTGAGAATTACCGGCGCACCAAACGCATCTGCCATGCGCTCTGTTTCGCTACCCGCACTTAGCTGGGCGCGAATTTGCGGTAAATTTGTGCGGTGAATCGCCCCGGTGTGCAGGTCGATAATATGCGTTGCTTGGTCGACTATCTGCTCACGAAATAGCGCCGCAATGCGGCCGCCGAGCGAGCCTTTTTCGCTGCCCGGAAAGCAGCGATTTAAATCGCGCCGGTCAGGCAGGTAGCGGGTTTGTTGTAAAAAACCGAAGACATTAACGACCGGCACCGCGATCAGCGTACCCCGCAGGCTATTAATTGCTTTTGAGCGCAGTAATCGCCGCACGATCTCGACACCATTAATTTCATCGCCGTGAATGCCACCGCACACCAGCATCACCGGCCCCGCCTTGCGGCCATGTACCACTTCAAGCGGAATATGCAGCGGCGTATGGGTATATAAACGTGCAACTGGCATATCAATTTGTAAGCGCTGGCCGGGCTGAATGGTATGTCCAGCTAATTCTATGGGGGCTCGTGCCATGCTGTTCTTCCTATAACGGGCGTAGAGTGGGTACTCTACGAGTAACGACATACGTTTTAAAACGGTGCTTTAACACTCGGCTCATACACGCATCTTATACGCTCACTCATTATAAAGAACGATTTTGCTCACTCATGCTGAGGCGCTCACCCACCAACCATACAGTTTTGAATGTAAAACCACCCGTTTTCAGATAAAATGCGCGCGTCCGCATCGATAGTGAGGTTACGTTTTCATGGCCAGAAAGACCAAAGCAGAAGCCGCAGCTACTCGCGAAGCGCTGCTGGATGCTGCTGAAGAAGTGTTTTTCGCGAAAGGCGTAG
The DNA here is from genome assembly GCA_002966495.1 of Halomonas sp. GFAJ-1. Lineage (NCBI taxonomy): Bacteria > Pseudomonadati > Pseudomonadota > Gammaproteobacteria > Oceanospirillales > Halomonadaceae > Halomonas > Halomonas sp. GFAJ-1. The sequence goes on along the minus strand of CP016490.1, from coordinate 1,831,033 downwards.
CTCGCACATCACTAGAGCAGATTGCCCGCCATGCTGGCCTTACCCGTGGAGCAGTTTACTGGCATTTCAAAGATAAGGCGGACCTCTTTAAAGCGTTAGTTGAGCGTGTCCGCATGCCTTTTCAGTCATTGATGGACGAAGTGGATATATCCGACGCTGATATTTCGCCGTTAGAATCAATTCGCCGAGCCTGCCACACCGGTATGGCTAGGCTTGAGCAGCCTTCATATCAAAGGATATTGTCTATCTTGATGCATCGCTGCGAATTCTTCAGTGACATTAATCCTTTAGAAATGCAGGATAAAATTGCTAAGGAATGTTTTGATGAGATGCTAGCGGTATTTAAGCTTGCACAACATCAGCAACTACTGCGTGATGGCCTTAGCCCAGAGGTTGCAACACAGATGATGCAGTCTATGTTGGGTGGCCTATTCCATGACTGGCTTCGCAATCCCAGTGTTTATTCCATTGATGAGCGCAGCGGCAAAATGATAGATACATTCATTTTCCTAGTTAAACGTTAACACAAGGCTTTTGCTGCAATGCAGCACTACTCCTATACTGGTGAGACCCACAGCTTAGGAGTGCTTTATGGATGCACTGGAATTTATACGCGTTCGAGAACTCGATATCGCCGTACGCATTTGGAACCCCAATGCCCCGCGCACGTTAATTGCTTGGCATGGTCTTGCCCGCCACGGCGGTGACTTTTCCGCACTCGCCCAGCAACTAGGCGGCGAGTGGCGCATCATCGCACCGGACACGCCCGGTCGAGGACTTTCCAGTTGGTCCCTGTTCCCCGCCCATGACTATCTCTATAGCCACTATATAACCGTTGCACTTGGCGTTTTAGACCACTTTAAATTGCAACAGGTAGACTGGTTAGGCACCTCTATGGGCGGGCTACTAGGCATGCTAATGGCTGCCGACCCACAGCACAGTAACCGCATAAAGCGGCTGATCCTAAACGACGTGGGTCCTGAGCTTAACCCGCAGGGTTTGATTTCACTCTCTAGCTATTTTGGCGTTGCTCACCGCTTCAATAATTTTGCCGACTTACACGCAGAGTTAAAGCAGCATTACGCAAGCTTTGGGCTTACCCATGAACAGGAGTGGCGCGAGTTAGCGCTCAATAGTGCACGGCGCTTACCCGACGGCAGTTGGACCTACCATTTTGACCCGCGCATCGGGGAACAATTTGTCCACGACACCCCTCGGGACATGTGGAAGGAGTGGGCAAATATTCGCTGCCCGGTGATGGTCATTCGCGGCGCCGAATCTACTTTATTAGATGCCGAAACGCTGCCACGTATGGCCAAGGCACAGCCATCGCTGCAAACGTTAACCGTGGCTAATTGCGGCCACGCCCCCATGCTTAACCAGCCGGAGCAGGCCGCCCCCATCCTTCAGTTTCTCGACACCGCTATCCCCACTTACACCGCCCCCGCAGAGGTGGCCACTACCCAGCCACTGATCCTTTGGCTAAGCAAACAGTGGCGGCGGTTATTTAACCGCTAGGCAGTGATGGCTAGGCGGAATAGCCGTTCGACCGCTGCTGCTGTTTATGGTGCAGCCGCAGCTTGCTTAACCAAACGCGCGTCTCTAGATACTGCTGTTCCAGCACGCTGCGATACGCGCCCTCTTCGGCTAGGTATTTCACCAATACCCGGCGTTCACCCAATCGGGGAGTATCACCAGCTTTGCAGTGCAGCTTGATAAAACTATTCGGCTCATCATCGAGCAGTGAGGTAGCGCACCCATCCTGCTGAGGCTCTGTCACAACAACGGTAGCCCCCAATAAGCAGCGCCGTTTAAACGGTTGGTAGCGATGTAGCCCACGCTGAAGGGCATGGCATATGGCCGCCGCAATGGGCGAGGCAACGGCTAGCGACCCCCATAGCACAAGCACACCTACAGGCACTCTTAACATACCCAGCGGTAGCCAACGCAGCACCAATAACTCAACAGCCAGTGAGATAGCCCCCGCCAGGAGCACTAGAATGCTTAGCGCAAGCGTGGCAGGCACACCGGCAAAGCCCAGTGAAACAAGCGTACTGGCCGTATGGTCGTCACGCAGGCTATCTCGTTCGAATAGCTCAAGAGGCGCTACCCTGACTAGCACCAGTAGCCAATACAGCACAATCAGGGCCAGTAGGAACGTGAAAACAGCGGTCGGAAATTGCACAGCGGCAGAAATCAAGGTTTGCATAGCGTGACCTCCTCCAGACCAACAGGCTAGTAATATTTTCGCTTGGTTTTATCTTTATTAGTACAAGCTGAAAATGATGGTCTCTATTAGCGTAGTCCACATTACGCTTCTGCGTAGCGCATAGCCTTGACGCGTATCAGCCAGGCATAAAAAAGCGGGCATCACGTTGTCCGTGATGCCCGCTTAGTACCCCCCTGTTACGCTAGTGCTGGTCGTGCTCTAGTGCGGGGGAACTGGCCGTTTGATTAGGGTGTCGTTTGCGGTAGAGCCAGTCAGATACCGTCGCAATCATCGCGTAGAAGCTAGGAATGAACAGGCTACCCAGCACTGCCACCGAGGCCATCCCCATCGCCACGGTTGTGCCGATATGGTGGCTACTCACGTCGCTAGCACCTGAGGCTAATGCCAAGGGCAACGTACCAAAGATAAACGCCAGTGATGTCATGACAATCGGCCGAAAGCGCAATTCAGCAGCCGTAATAGCGGCTTCACGGATCGTCTTACCCTGCTCTTTACGCTGCAGTTCGGCAAACTCGACAATCAAAATAGCGTTCTTGGCCGCCAACCCCACGACCACCAGCATACCGATCTGCACGTAGACACTGGTATCCAAGCCTCGCAGCACAATCCCCCCAATACCGCCTAAGAAAGCAAACGGGGTGGCGGTCAGTACCGCTAAAGGCAGCGACCAGCTTTCGTACTGAGCCGCTAGAATCAAGAAGACCATTAAGATACCAAACACAATCGCTAGGGTTGCGGTATTACCCAAGTTTGCTTCCTGATAGGCCGTGCCCGTCCAACCCATACCCCAATTAGGGCCAAGGGTGTCTAACACCAAGGCTTCCATAGCCTCAATGGCCTGTGCCGAGCTATACCCTTCGGCAGGGCCACCTTGGAACTGTGCACCCGTATAAACGCCGAACCGGGAAACCACAGAAGGGCCCACCTGGCGTTCAAGAGTAACAAACTCGGAAAGCGGGATACGTTCGCCATTACCGCCCCGTACAAACACGCTATTAATATCTTCAGGAGTCTTACGGAACTCATCTTCGTTCTGTAGATAGACCTGGAAGTTACGGTTTTGGTAGCTAAAGAAGTTAACAAAGCCGTTGCCAAAGGTATTTGAGAGCGCTGAGGAAATGTTCTCTAACGCTACGCCATAGCTGAGCGCCTTCTGCTGATCAATTTCAGCCCGGAAGGAGGGCACATTGACGTTGAACGTTGAGAATACTCGGTTCAACGCCGGATGCTGATTCGCGGCCCCCATAATTTGCAGCGAGGCTTCATACAACTCTCGCGGCGAAGCGCCATCAAACGATTGCAAAAAGCCGGTAAAACCACCGGTGGTTGAAAGCCCCATAATCGGCGGTACGTTAAACGCCATCGCAGAGCCACCATCGATACTGGCGCCTAACTGCATAATGCGGCCTACCAACTCATCAGCGGTTAAATCGCGCTCCGCCCAGGGATGCATATTAATAAACATAATGCCGCGTGCTGTATTCACCGCACTGGAGAGAATGTCATACCCCGCTACCGCTGAGGAGTACTCCACGCCGGGGATATCTTCAATGGCCGCGCTCAGCTTGGCCATATAGTTTTGGGTACGGTCAAGCGACGCTGCATCCGGTAGCGACACGCTTACCAGCACAATACCCTGGTCGGTTTCGGGCACCAGCGTAGAGGGCGTATTAGCATATAGCCAATAGGAACCCACGCTAGTAGCCACTGTGAGGGCCAGCGCCAGCACCCAGAAGCGCACCAACTTTTTCACACCCCACATATACACGGCTGTGATGCCTGCAAACAGGCGATCGAACAGGCGTAGCGGTGTGGTGATCGCGCGCCTAAATGCAGTCTGTTTGGTTTTATGCAGGTTGTGCTTAATGAAAATGGCGGAAAGCGCTGGCGTGAAGGTCAAGGCCATTAATGCCGAGAGCGCCACCGATATCGTCACGGTAATCGCAAACTGCTGATAAATTTGCCCGGTAAAACCACCCATGAAAGCTACCGGCACAAAGACGGCAGCCATAATCAGGGAGGTGGCAATGACGGGGCCGCCTACTTCTTTCATGGCACGAATAGTGGCATCGCGAACGCTAATGTCTTCCTCTTCGCTAAGCACCCGCTCAACGTTCTCTACCACAAGAATGGCATCATCCACCACTATCCCGATCGACAGCACTAACGCAAATAGCGTCAGTAAGTTGATCGAGAAATCAAACAGGTAGAAGCCCGCAAAGGTACCAATAACCGATACCGGCACCACCGACATAGCGATAACGGTAAAGCGCCAGTTCTGTAGAAAAATAAACAGGATGACAATAACGATCAGAAAAGCTTCGATAAAGGTTTTGAGTACCGTTTCCACCGATGCATCGATGAACAGCGTTGTATCGTAGGGTGTCACATACTCAAGCCCCGGCGGAAAGCGAACCGCCAGCTCTTCCATCGTGTCGCGCACCGCTTCAGCCGTTGAAAGGGCATTAGCCCCCGGCTGCTGGTTGATGATGATAGGTGTCATCGTCGCACCATTTAAGCGCGCGTTTACCCCGTAAAACGAAGCCCCTAGCTCAATACGCGCAACGTCTTCCAAGCGCAATGAAGAGCCATCTGGATTGGTGCGCAGATAAATGTTACGAAAATCATCTGTATCTGATAAACGCCCACCAGCAGTAATCGTATAAGTATAAGCACGCGGTTCACTTTGTGGCGTTGCCGCTAAGTTACCCGCAGGGATTTCGGTGTTTTGCGCCCGTATGGCGGTTGCTACTTCGCTGGGGGTTAAGTCGTACTGGGCCAGCTTATCTGGGTCCATCCAAATACGCATGGCGAACTCGCCGCCGCCCAACACCTCAGCGTTACCCACACCGGGTACTTGGCGCAGTTCGTCAAGAATATTAAGGGTGGCGTAGTTCTGCATGTAAACATTGTTGTAATCACCGTTCGGCGAGGTCAGCGCCACCAGCATCAGAATCGAATCAGAGCGCAATTCAACCCTTACCCCCTGGGACTGCACGGCTTCGGGCAGCTGTGAGAGCGCGCCCTGCACCCGGTTGTTCACGTTGATGGTGTTGATATCACCATCGGTACCGATATTAAACGCCACGCTCAAGCTCATAATGCCGTTGTCGGCGCTGTTAGAGGTCATGTAGAGCATGTCCTCAACGCCGTTAATGGCCTCAGCAAGGGGCGCTGCCACTGTTTGCGCCACCGTTTCAGCATCCGCCCCAGGGAACTGGGCTTGCACTGAGACCGTAGGCGGCACAACGCTGGGATACTGCTCAATGGGCAGTATTCGCATCGCCAGGGAGCCTACCAGCGTCAGGATAATCGCCAGCACCGTGGCGAAAATCGGACGACTGATAAAGAAGTTGGAAAAATTCATTATTGCGCGCCCTCTTCCCCTTCGTCTGCTGGCATATCCCCAGCACCTTCGGCCATCTCTTCAGCTGCTTCAGCCTGTGCTTGCTGCTCCTCAGCTTCGACTTCTTCAGCGCGCTCAACCAACTCTCCCGCGTTGTCTTCAAAACGCTTAGGTTCAATCTTCCGGCCCGGCTCCACCCCGGCGGTATCAC